>NZ_VIVC01000002.1:1241091-1552396 GCF_007828705.1 Pseudomonas sp. SJZ131
ACACCCCTGTGGGAGCCGAGCTTGCTCGCGATAGCGATCTGTCAGCCAATATTCAAGTCGACTGCCACACCACCATCGCAAGCAAACTCAGCCCCCACAGCATTTTGTGTGCTTTACAGCACCGAAGCCGTGGCTGGCACTTTTGGCTGGCGATATAGATCCAGCAGCACTTGGTCCAGTACCGAAGACGCGCCAAACGGGGCTTTGTCGTTGAGGATGGCCACCACCGCCCAGGTGTTGCCGTTGACGTCGCGGCTGTAGCCGGAGATCGCGCGGACGGTGTTCAGGGTGCCGGTCTTGATGTGCGCTTCGCCGCGCATGGCCGTGGTTTTCAGGCGTTTGCGCATGGTGCCGTCGGTGCCGGCGATCGGCATCGAGCTGATGAACTCGGCGGCATACGGGCTGCGCCACGCGGCCTGGAGCATGCCGGCCATTTCACGGGCACTGACGCGTTCGGCGCGGGACAGGCCGGAGCCGTTCTCCATCACCAGGTGCGGCGCGGTGATGCCTTTCTGCGCCAGCCACTGACGGACCACACGCTGGGCAGCCTTGGCATCATCACCGTCGGCGTCATTGCGAAAGCGCTGGCCGAGGCTCAAAAACAGCTGCTGCGCCATGGTGTTGTTGCTGTACTTGTTGATGTCACGAATGATTTCCGCCAGATCCGGCGAAAACGCCCGCGCCAACACTTTTGCGTCTTTAGGCGTCGGCGCCAGACGGTCGCGGCCCTGGATGCTGCCGCCCAGTTCTTTCCAGATCGCCCGCACGGCGCCCGCGGTGTACGTCGCGTGATCGAGCAGCGACAGGTAAGTCTGCGAACTGCAGCCTTCGCCCAACTGCCCGCCCACCGTCACATTGACGCTGCCATCCGGTTGGGTCACCGGGTTGTACCGCACGCCGCCGGTGCATTGTTTGGAGTTGATGGCCTTGACCTGATTGTCGATGCGCACCGTCGCAATCGGCGGCTCCACCGACACCAGCACCTTGCCGTTGTCGTTGCGCGCAACAAAACGCAGGGCTTTGAGGTTGACCATCAGCGAATCGGGTTTGACCAGGAACGGCTTGTTCTCGTCATTGCCGTCGTCATTGAATTGCGGCAACTGCGGTTGCATGAAGAAGCCGCGATCCAGCACCAGGTCGCCAGTAATCTGCGTTACGCCGTTGGCGCGCAGGTCGCGCATCAGCAGCCAGAGTTTTTCCATGTTCAGTTTCGGATCGCCGCCACCCTTGAGGTAGAGGTTGCCGTTGAGGATGCCGCCGCTGAGCGTGCCGTCAGTGTAAAACTCGGTTTTCCACTGATGGTTGGGGCCGAGCATTTCCAGCGCGGCGTAAGTGGTGACCAGTTTCATGGTCGATGCCGGGTTGACCGAAACATCGGCGTTGAAGATCGTCGGCGTGCCCGGGCCGTTGAGCGGGATCAGCACCAGCGACAGGGCGTTGTCCTGCAATTTGCTGGCCTTGAGGGCTTTTTCAACGTTGGGAGACAGGGCGGTGTTGATCGGGGCGGCAGAAACCGGGAGCGCCAGGGGCAGAAGAAGACTGGCAAAAAACAGTGGACGCAAAGATTTGATCATATGAAGTAAAACCCTGCAGGCGAGGGGAAAAAAGGCGAGGGCATGAAGATAAAATCCCTCAGTGGTCATGAAAGTGTCGGCATTATGCCCCAAGGTGACGCACCTTGTGCCGTGCGCAACCCCCCTGATTGGCTATTTTTTTACCGACGGTAGCCTGGCCACTACCGTGGAACGGGTAATTGGCGCCTTAAACTGCTAAAGTGCCGCCCGTTATTACTTATGAGGATTGTTCCAATGGCGACTAACCGTTCCCAGCGTCTGCGCAAAAAACTGTGCGTCGATGAATTTCAAGAGCTGGGTTTCGAGCTGAACCTGGATTTCAAAGAAGATTTGGCTGATGAAGCCATTGATGCTTTCCTCGACGCGTTCTTGACAGAAGCCATGGAAGCCAACGGTCTGGGTTATGTTGGCGGCGACGACTTCGGTCTGGTTTGCCTGATCAAGCGTGGCTCGGTGTCCGAAGAGCAGCGCGCTGCTGTTGAAGCCTGGCTCAAGGGCCGCAGCGAACTGACTGAAGTCACTGTCAGCCCGCTGCTCGACGTCTGGTACCCGGAAAAGCCAATCAATCCGGTAGCTTGATGTCATAAAAGAAACGGCGACCCACGGGTCGCCGTTTTTTTTTGCCTGCGATTTGCTGGTACAGGTGTAGGGTTCGGACTGCAATGGCGTTCTCGCAAATGTCTTCGCGGGCAAGCCTCGCTCCTACAAAGGCTGGCGCTGATCCTGTAGGAGCGAGGCTTGCCCGCGAAGAGGCCCTCAGCTTTTACGCCAATTCAAAATCAGCAACGTCAAAACCCCCGCGACAATCCCCCAAAACGCCGAGCCGATGGAAAACAGCGTCAGCCCCGACGCGGTGACCATAAAAGTGATCAGCGCCGCTTCACGTTCCTTCGCCTCACTCATGGCAATGCTCAAACCATTCATGATCGAGGCAAACAGCGCCAGCGCGGCAATCGACAGCACTAATTCCTTCGGCAACGCTGCGAACAGCGCCGCCAACGTCGCGCCGAACACCCCGGCAATCCCGTAGAAAATCCCGCACCAGACCGCCGCCGTATAACGCTTGTTGCGATCCTCATGGGCGTGCGGCCCGGTGCAGATCGCCGCGCTGATCGCCGCCAGGTTGATGCCGTGCGAGCCGAACGGCGCCAGCAGCAACGAGGCAATCCCGGTCGTGGTGATCAGCGGCGAGGCGGGCACGTTATAACCGTCGGCGCGCAACACAGCGATGCCGGGCATGTTTTGCGAGGTCATCGCCACCACAAACAGCGGGATGCCGATGCTGATGGTCGCGGCAAAGGAAAAGTGCGGCGTGGTCCACACCGGCGTCGCCACTTCCAGATGAAACCCGCTGAAATCCAGCAACCCCATGAACCCCGACATCGCCGTGCCGATCAACAGCGCGGCGAGCACCGCATAACGCGGCGACAGGCGTTTGACCAGCAGATAAGTGAAGAACATCGCCAGTACCAACGTCGTGCGATGCTGCGCCGCGACAAAAATCTCGCTGCCGATCTTGAACAGAATCCCGGCGAGCAGGGCGGCCGCCAGTGATGCCGGGATCTTTTTCACCAGCCGTTCGAAGCTGCCGGTCAAACCACAAATCGTCACCAGCACCGCGCAGGTAATGTACGCGCCGATGGCTTCGCCGTAACTCACGCCGCCGAGGCTGGTGATCAGCAACGCCGCGCCGGGAGTCGACCAGGCAATGGTGATCGGCGTGCGATAACGCAACGACAGGCCGATCGAGCAAACCGCCATGCCGATCGAGATCGCCCAGATCCACGAAGAAATCTGCCCACTGCTCAGGCCCGCCGCTTGCCCGGCCTGAAACATCAGCACCAGCGAGCTGGTGTAGCCAGTCATCATCGCGATGAACCCGGCGACAATGGCCGACGGCGAAGTGTCGGCAAATGGGCGCAGGCGAGTGTGCGTGACGTCGTTCATGACAGCGGTGTTCCTTGTTCTAGTGAAGATGCCCGGCGCAACGCGATCCCTGTAGGAGCGAGGCTTGCCCGCGAAGGCGTCATGCCAGTCGATATCAATGTTGAATGACACGACGCCTTCGCGGGCAAGCCTCGCTCCTACAGATTTGTGTTCACGCAGCAGATTGCGCGTTCAAGCCTAAACTCAAATGTAACGGACCGTTGCAATACAGCCGTGGCCGCAATCAGCCATACAGTCGTGTTGCCACCATCCATTGTGTACAATCGCGGTGTTTTTTACGCGATACTTGCCAGCGACCCACTGTGCCGTATTACAGTCACGGTCTATTCGCCGCAGTTCTCCCGACTCGAGTGCCCATGAACGAACAGTTGCAGCCCCTCAAGAAACAACCGCGAGCAGGCAAAGCCGGCCGCAGCGGTACCCAGGACGATATTGTCTACGCGCATATCTTCGAGGCCATCCTCGAACAGCGTCTGGCGCCCGGCACCAAGTTGAGCGAAGAAGCGCTGGGGGAAATTTTCGGGGTCAGCCGCACCATCATTCGCCGCGCGTTATCGCGACTGGCGCATGAGGGCGTGGTATTGCTGCGGCCAAACCGTGGCGCCGTGGTCGCGAGCCCGAGCGTCGAAGAGGCGCGTCAGGTGTTCCTCGCCCGGCGTCTGGTCGAGCGCGCGATCACCGAACTGGCCGTGCAGCACGCCACCGCCGAGCAGATTGCCGAGCTGCGGCAGATGGTCAACGACGAGCGCGACAGCTTCTCGCGTGGCGATCGCGGCGCCGGTATCCGGCTATCGGGTGAATTCCATTTGAAACTTGCCGAAGCTGCGAAGAACGCGCCGCTGATCAGTTTCCAGCGCAGCCTGGTGTCGCAGACCTCGCTGATCATCGCCCAATACGAAAGCGGCAACCGCTCGCATTGTTCATATGACGAGCACACGCAGTTGATCGACGCGATTGAAGCGCGCAACGGTGGTCTGGCGGTGGATTTGATGATGCATCACATGGACCACATCGACAGCAAACTCAACCTCGACGAAGAAAGCGCGTCGGATGATTTGCATGCGGTGTTCTCGCATTTGTTGCAGACCAAAAAACCTGGGCGTTCGGCTGCCAAGCTCTAACGCAGACCGCGTCGCGGCCATCGCGAGCAAGCTCGGCTCCCACAGGGGATTTGTGAGCGACTCAGATCATTGGCAGGCGCGACTCCGCTGATCGCGAGCAGGCTCACTCCTACAAGGGATTTGTGTACTACACAGATCTAATGTGGGAGCGAGCTTGCTCGCGATAGCGATCTGACAGGCAATAAAAATCCCCCGGGCTCTATGAGCAACGGGGGATTTTTTTATACCTTGAAAAACCTTCAGATCGTTCCCACGCTCCAGGTCGGGGAATACCTCAGCGCTGGTGCACCTGATTCCCTGCCGCGTACGTCTGCAGCACCGTCCGGTCATCGCCCAGCGTCATCAGCACAAACAACGTTTCGGCGATGTCTTTCGACTGCTTCAAGCGATAGCTCAGCAGCGGTGTGGCGTTGTAATCCAAAACCAGGAAGTCCGCGTCAGTGCCCGGCTGCAACGTGCCGATTTTCTCTTCCAGACGCAGCGCACGCGCGCCGCCGAGGGTCGCCAGGTACAGCGATTTGAACGGGCTCAACCGCGCGCCTTGCAGTTGCATGACTTTGTACGCTTCGTTCAGGGTTTGCAGCAGCGAGAAACTGGTGCCGCCGCCAACGTCCGTGCCCAGGCCGACATTGACCTTGTGCTTCTCGGCCATCGGCAAGTTGAACAAACCGCTGCCGAGAAACAGGTTCGACGTTGGGCAAAAAGCGATCGCCGAGCCCGTCTCCGCCAGTCGCGCGCACTCGTCATCACACAAATGCACGCCGTGGGCGAACACCGAGCGCTCGCCGAGCAGCTGATAGTGGTCGTAGACGTCGAGGTAACCCTTGCGCTCCGGAAACAGCTCCTTGACCCACTCGACTTCCTGCAGGTTTTCGCTGATGTGCGTCTGCATGTACAAATCAGGGTATTCGCCGAGCAATTGACCGGCGAGCGTCAGTTGTTCCGGGGTGCTGGTCGGGGCGAAACGTGGAGTCACCGCGTAGTGCAAACGGCCCTTGCCGTGCCAGCGCTCGATCAGCGCCTTGCTCTCGACATAGCTGGATTCAGCGGTGTCGGTCAGGTAGTCCGGCGCGTTGCGGTCCATCATCACCTTGCCGGCGATCATCCGCAGGTCAAGTTGCTCGGCGACTTCGAAAAACGAGTTCACCGATTGCGGGTGCACGCTGCCGAACACCAGCGCGGTGGTAGTGCCGTTGCGCAGCAGTTCCTTGACGAAAATATCCGCGACTTCATCAGCGTGGGCCTTGTCGCCGAACTGGCTTTCGCACGGGAAGGTGTAGGTGTTGAGCCAGTCGAGCAACTGCTCGCCGTAGGCGCCGACCATGCCGGTTTGCGGGAAGTGAATGTGCGTGTCGATGAAGCCTGGTGTGATCAGCGCGTCCTGATAATGAGTGATCTCGATATCGGCCGGCAGCGTCGGCAGCAAATCGCTGGCGTGGCCGAGGGCGCTGATCTGGCCGTTATCGACTACCAGCAGGCCGTCTTCGAAATACTCATACGAGGCTTCGATCCCCACTTCGGCGGGGTCGGCGATGCTGTGCAGGATGGCGGCACGGTAGGCTTTGCGAGTCAGAGGCATGTCGTTTCTCAGTGTCTGGGCTTATCAATTAGAGGCTTGGCTGCGGCGTGAAACGGGCAGCAGTTTGGCGATCGATGATCCGGCGCTGGCGCTTTGCTGGCCGAAATTCGCGTTATAGGTGGCGATGATTTCGCCGGCGATGGAGACGGCGATTTCCACAGGCAACTTGCCTTTGACTTCGCCAATGCCCATCGGGCAGCGCATGCGTTGCAGCACGGCGCTGTCAAAACCGCGGTCGCGCAAACGATGTTCGAACTTGACGCGTTTGGTCTTCGAGCCGATCAGGCCGAAGTAGGCGAAGTCGTTGCGCTTGAGGATCGCGGCGGTGAGTTCGAGGTCGAGCTGGTGGTTGTGGGTCATGACGATGCAATAGCTGCCCACGGGCAAATCGTCGATTTCATCGAGCGGTTCTTCGGCGACGATTTTACGCACGCCGTGGGGGATCTGCTCGGGGAACTCGGCGTCGCGCGAGTCGATCCAGCGCACGCGGCAGGGCAGGCTGGCGAGCAACGGCACCAGCGCGCGACCGACATGGCCGGCGCCGAACACGGCGATTTGCGCCTGGACCTGGCCCATCGGTTCGAACAGCAACACGGTCACGCCGCCGCAGCATTGGCCCAGACTGGCGCCGAGGCTGAAGCGCTCCAGATGCGTGTCCTGCTTGCCGCTGGCGAGCATTTCGCGGGCGATCTGCATGGCTTTGTATTCCAGATGCCCGCCACCGATGGTGTCGAAGCTCTGTTTGGCGCTGATAACCATTTTCGAACCGGCATTGCGCGGCGTCGAGCCGAGCTCTTCGATGATGGTCACCAACACGCAGGGTTCGCCTTGGGATTGCAAGTCGGCGAGGGCGTCGATCCAGTTGTACATGTTTCACCTCGACATCTGTGTTGTCTGTCAGTCCGTCATCGCGAGCAGGGCTCACTCCCACATTTGGAATGCATTCCCCTGTAGGAGTGAGCCTGCTCGCGATGGCCGCGCCTCGGTATCAGAGCGAAGCCAACTCAACTTCGGTTTCGACAGCCTTCGCCGCTTTCAACTGGCGCATCTGCTCGCAACCCCACAACACCCGCTCCGGCGTCGCCGGCGCATCGATATTCGGCTGATGTCTGTAGTCACCCAAACTCGCCACGGCATCCTTGATTGCGCACCACGAAGCAATCCCGAGCATGAACGGCGGCTCACCCACAGCCTTGGAATGGAACACCGTGTCTTCCGGGTTTTTGCGGTTTTCCACCAGCTTCACCCGCAGGTCCAGCGGCATGTCCGCCACGGCCGGAATCTTGTAGCTCGCCGGGCCGTTGGTCATCAGTTTGCCCTTGTTGTTCCACACCAGTTCTTCCATGGTCAGCCACCCCATGCCCTGGATGAAACCACCTTCAACCTGACCGATATCGATCGACGGATTCAGCGAAGCGCCGACGTCGTGAAGAATATCGGTGCGCAGCATTTTGTATTCGCCGGTCAAGGTATCGACGATCACTTCACAGCACGCCGCGCCGAACGCGTAGTAATAGAACGGCCGACCCCGCGCCTGACTGCGGTCGTAGAAGATTTTCGGGGTCTTGTAGAACCCGGTACTGGACAACGAAACCTGCGCGAAATACGCCTGCTGGATCAGCGCCTCAAACGTCAGAATGTGATCGCGAACCCGCACATGACCGTTGTGGAATTCGACGTCTTCTTCGCTGACCTTGTATTGCCGCGCGGCGAATTCCACCAGGCGTTTCTTGATGATTTCCGCAGCGTTCTGCGCGGCTTTACCGTTCAGGTCGGCACCGCTGGAAGCGGCGGTCGGCGAGGTGTTCGGCACTTTGTCGGTGTTGGTTGCGGTGATCTGCACGCGGTCCATTTCCACCTGGAACACTTCGGCCACGACTTGCGCGACTTTGGTGTTCAAACCCTGGCCCATTTCGGTGCCGCCGTGGTTCAAGTGAATGCTGCCGTCGGTGTAAACGTGGATCAGCGCGCCGGCCTGATTGAGGAAACTCGCGGTGAACGAAATACCGAATTTGACCGGGGTCAGCGCCAGGCCTTTTTTCAGAATCGGGCTGTTGGCGTTGTAGCGGCGAATCGCTTCGCGACGCTCGGCGTACTGGCTGCTTTCTTCGAGTTCGGCGGTCATTTCTTCGAGCATGTTGTGCTCGACGGTCTGGTAGTAATGCGTGACGTTGCGCTCGGTTTTGCCGTAGTAGTTGGCCTTGCGCACGGCCAGTGGATCGAGGGCCAGATGACGGGCAATCGCGTCCATCACTTCTTCAATCGCCACCATCCCTTGCGGGCCGCCGAAACCACGGTAAGCGGTGTTCGACGCGGTGTTGGTCTTGCAGCGGTGGCCGTTGATCGTCGCATCGCCGAGGTAGTACGAGTTGTCGGCGTGGAACATCGCGCGGTCGACAATCGACGCCGACAAGTCCGGCGAACAGCCGCAGTTGCCGGCCAGTTCCAGCGCGATGCCGTGCAGGCGACCGGTGCTGTCGAAGCCAACGTCATATTCGACGTAAAACGGGTGACGCTTGCCGGTCATCAACATGTCTTCGACGCGCGGCAGGCGCATCTTGGTCGGCTGACCAGTGAGGTGCGCGATCACTGCGCACAGGCACGCCGGGCTGGCTGCCTGAGTTTCCTTGCCGCCAAAACCGCCGCCCATGCGCCGCATGTCGACGACGATTTTATTCATCGACACGTCGAGCACTTCGGCGACCAGTTTTTGCACTTCGGTAGGGTTTTGCGTCGAGCAGTAAACGATCATCCCGCCGTCTTCGGTCGGCATCACCGAGGAGATTTGCGTCTCCAGATAAAAATGTTCCTGGCCGCCGATGTGCAGCGTGCCCTGGATGCGATGTTCGGCAGTCGCCAAGGCACCGGCCGAGTCGCCGCGCTGGTGAGTGTGGCTGTCGAGCACGAAGTGGCGTTTTCGCAAGGCTTCAACCACGTCCAGAACGGGCTCGAGATCTTCGTATTCGATGATCGCGGCCATCGCCGCTTTGCGCGCGGTTTCCAGGTCTTTCGCCGCCACCGCAACCACCGGTTGGCCGACGAATTCCACGGTGTCGATGGCCAGCAACGGGTCGCCCGGCAGCAGCGGGCCGATGTCTTTCAGGCCCGGCACGTCTTCGTGAGTGATGGCGATGCGCACGCCTTCGAAGGCGTAGCACGGCGCGGTGTCGATGCTGATGATTCTCGCGTGGGCGCGGTCCGACAGGCGTGCGTAAACGTGCAACTGGTTCGGAAATTCCAGGCGGTCGTCGATGTACTGCGCTTCACCGGACACGTGCTTGGCGGCGCTGTCGTGCTTGACGCTGCGGCCGACGCCGGTGGTCAGGTCCTGGGCGAACAGTTCAGCCAGTTCGGCTTGGGTCTTCTCTACAGCGTGATGATTAGACATAAGCGGTCACCCGAGTCTCGATGTGCGGTGTTTGCAGTTCGATGAAGTATTTGCGCAGCAGGTTTTGCGCGCTGAGCAGGCGATATTCCTTGCTCGCGCGGAAGTCCGAGAGCGGGGTGAAATCTTCCGCCAGCGCGGTGCATGCACGTTCGATGGTGGCGTGGTTGAACGGCGCACCGAGCAGCGCGGTTTCGCAGTTTTTCGCGCGTTTCGGGATCGCCGCCATGCCGCCGAATGCCACGCGGGCGTCGGCGATCACACCGTTTTCAAAACGCAGATTGAACGCGGCGCAGACTGCGGAAATGTCGTCGTCCAGACGCTTCGACACTTTATAGGCGCGGAACAGTTGTTCGGCGCTGGCGCGGGGCACGATGATCTTTTCGATGAACTCGCTTTCCTGACGCGCGGTCACCCGGTAATCGATGAAGTAGTCTTCCAGCGCCAGGGTGCGCCGGGTTTCGCCCTTGCACAGGACGATCTGCGCGCCCAAGGCTATCAGCAGCGGCGGCGAGTCACCGATGGGCGAGGCGTTGCCGATGTTGCCGCCCAAGGTGCCCTGGTTGCGAATCTGCAATGAAGCGAAGCGCTGCAGCAATTCGCCGAAGTCCGGGTATTCCGCTTTCAACGCTTCGTAGCAATCGGAGAGGGCGGTGGCGGCGCCGATTTCCAGACGATCGTCGAAACGCTCGATGCGCTTCATTTCGGCGACGTTGCCGACGTAGATCATCACCGGCAAGGTGCGATGGAATTGCGTGACTTCCAGCGCCAGGTCGGTGCCGCCGGCCAGCAGGCGGGCTTGCGGATAGGCGTCGTAGAGGTCGGCCAGATCGGCCACGGTCAGCGGCACCAGGCAACGCTTGTCGCCACTGTTGAGCTCGCCGATGTCGGTTGGGGCGATGGCTTTGAGGCGGGCGATGGTGTCGGCCTCGCGCGCATCGAACTGGTCGGGTTGCTTGCCGCAGCACGATTGCTGCGCGGCTTCGAGAATCGGCCGATAGCCGGTGCAGCGGCAGAGGTTGCCGGCCAGCGCTTCGTGGGCCTTGTGCGAGTCCGGCGCGTCGCTGTTCTTCTGCAGCGCGAACAGCGACATGACGAAGCCTGGCGTGCAGAAGCCGCATTGCGAGCCGTGGCACTCGACCATGGCTTGTTGCACGCTGTGCAATTGGCCCTGGTGCTTGAGGTCTTCGACGCTGATCAATTGTTTGCCGTGCAGTGACGAAACGAACGTCAGGCACGAGTTGAGGCTGCGATAGCGAATGTGTTCGCGGCCAGCGTCATCCGTTTGCAGCTCGCCGACAACCACGGTGCAGGCGCCGCAGTCACCGCTGGCGCAGCCTTCTTTGGTGCCGGGTTTGCCGACGTGGTCGCGCAGGTAATTGAGCACGGTCAGGTTCGGGTCCAGGGCGTGCTCGCTACGGAGTTCCTGGTTGAGTAAAAACTGGATCACGGATGGCCTCGCAGACTCATTATTGTTGTTAACCGATGTGAGCCGAATTTATCAGGTCTGACTTTTCGGTCAATGGTTTTCTGACTTAAAGGTCAGGAAATCAGCTTTTGTCGATCAACAGCGCGTTTCATTAGTATTGACCCTCACGTGTCAGCTTGCTTTTTGCTTATTTCGTGCCAAAAACCGCCGGGTGGGCACTCCGCCATGACATAGCAATTGCGCTACACTGCGCCGCTTGTGCAGATCGAAGAGTTTGAAGGACAACCATGACGTTCAAGGCGCCGGACAGCCTCGCCGAGCAAATTGCTCACCACCTCGCCGAACGTATCATTCGCGGCGAAATGAAGCCGGGAGAGCGCATCCAGGAACAGAAGGTCACGCTGGCACTCAATGTCAGCCGCGGTTCGGTCCGCGAAGCCTTGCTGATCCTGGAGCGCCGCCACTTGATCGCGATCCTCCCGCGACGGGGCGCCCATGTCACCGAACTCACCGCGCACAAGGTCCAGAGCCTGTGCACGCTGATGAGCGAGTTGTACATCTTGCTCGGCAACGCCGTGGCCAGCGGCTGGCAAGTCCAGGCCGACCTGGCGGCGTTCGTGCAGATCCAGCAACGCCTGAGCGCCAGTTACGAGCGCCAGGACATTCGCACGTTCGTTGACGACAGTTTCAGCGTGATGCGCGCCGCGTACCCGTTTGCCAACAACCCGTATTTGCAGGAAACCGTGGAAAATCTGCAGCCGGCCATGAGCCGCGCGTATTTTCTTGCACTGGAACAGCGCAAAGCCGAGATGAGCGAGTTCCTCGAATTGTTCGAGCGCTTGCTGGCGGCGGTGATCGCCCGTGACTTCCCGCAGATTCGTGTGGTGCTGACGGCTTATGCCCAGCGCAGCTGTGATCTGGTGATTTCCGCCCTGACGGTCGCCTAAGCGTGCGGCTCAAGTGCATCAAACTGGCGGGGTTCAAATCCTTCGTCGACCCGACCACGGTGAACTTCCCCAGTAACATGGCGGCAGTGGTTGGGCCCAATGGTTGCGGCAAGTCGAACATCATCGACGCCGTGCGTTGGGTGATGGGCGAGAGCTCGGCAAAAAACCTGCGCGGCGAGTCGATGACCGACGTCATCTTCAATGGCTCGACCAGCCGCAAACCGGTCAGCCAGGCGAGCATCGAACTGGTGTTCGACAACTCCGACGGCACGCTGGTCGGCGAATACGCGGCTTATGCGGAAATTTCCATTCGCCGCAAAGTGACCCGCGACAGCCAGAACAGTTACTTCCTCAACGGCACCAAATGCCGGCGGCGCGACATCACCGACATCTTCCTCGGCACCGGCCTCGGCCCGCGCAGCTACTCGATCATCGAGCAGGGGATGATCTCCAAACTGATCGAAGCCAAGCCTGAAGACCTGCGCAACTTTATTGAAGAAGCGGCCGGCATCTCCAAGTACAAGGAGCGCCGCCGCGAGACTGAAAACCGCATCCGCCGCACCCACGAAAACCTCGCGCGCCTGACCGACTTGCGCGACGAGCTCGAACGCCAACTCGAACGCCTGCACCGCCAGGCCGAGTCGGCCAAGAAGTATCAGGAATATAAAGGTGAGGAGCGTCAGCTCAAGGCGCAATTGTCGGCGCTGCGCTGGCAGGCGCTGAACGAGCAGGTCGGGCAGCGCGAAGCGGTGATCGGCAATCAGGAAATCACCTTCGAAGCCTTGGTCGCCGAACAACGCAACGCCGACGCCGCAATTGAACGCCTGCGTGACGGTCACCATGACCTGTCCGAGCGCTTCAATCTGGTGCAAGGGCGCTTTTATTCGGTCGGCGGCGACATCGCCCGGGTCGAGCAAAGTATTCAGCACGGCCAGCAGCGTTTGCGCCAGTTGCAGGATGATTTGAAAGAAGCCGAACGCGCACGCCTGGAAACCGAGTCGCACCTGGGCCACGACCGCACGTTGCTGCTGACCCTCGGCGAAGAACTCGACCTGCTGACCCCGGAACAGGAAGTCACTAGCGCCGCCGCCGAAGAGGCCGCCGCTGCGCTGGAAGAATCCGAAACCAGCATGCACGCCTGGCAAGAGCAGTGGGACACGTTCAACCTCACCGCCGCCGAACCGCGCCGCCAGTCCGAAGTGCAGCAGTCGCGCATCCAGCAGCTCGAAACCAGCATGGAACGCCTGGCCGAACGGCAAAAGCGTCTCGGCGAGGAGCGTGCGCTGCTTTCGGCTGACCCCGAAGACGCGGCGATCATGGCGCTTAACGAGCAGCTCGCGGAGTCCGAGGCGACGCTTGAGGATTTGCAGACCAGTGAACAGGCGCAAGTCGAGAAACTCGAACAGCTGCGTCAGGAATTGCAGCAAGCACTGACCGCGCAACAAACCGCGCAAGGTGACTTGCAGCGTCTCAACGGGCGTTTGGCCTCGCTGGAAGCCTTGCAGCAAGCCGCGCTCGATCCCGGCACCGGCACCGCTGAATGGCTGCGCGAACAGAACCTGGCCGAGCGTCCGCGCCTGGCCGACGGCTTGAGCGTTGAGGCGGGTTGGGAGCTGGCGGTGGAAACCGTGCTCGGCGCCGACCTGCAAGCAGTGCTGGTCAACGACTTCGGCGATTTCGATCTGGCCGGGTTTGCCCAAGGCGATTTGCGTTTGCTCAGCGCCGCCACCGATGGTGTGCGCGTGGCCGGCAGTCTGCTCGACAAGGTCGAGGCGGCGGTTGATCTGTCGCCCTGGCTGGGGCAGGTCAAACCGGTGGAAAATCTCGATCAGGCCTTGGCCCTGCGCGGTCAATTGGCCGACGGCGAAAGCCTGATCAGCCGCGATGGTTATTGGGTCAGCCGGCACTTTCTGCGGGTGCGCCGCGCCAGTGAAGCGGAAAGCGGCGTGATCGCCCGTGGTCAGGAAATTCACAATCTGGGCATCGAACGTGAAGAGCGCGAAGCCACGGTCGAAACCCTCGAGACACAATTGCAGAACCTGCGCGCGCAACAGCGTCAGCAGGAAAACGGTCGCGAACATTTGCGTCGTTTGCTACAGGAC
Source organism: Pseudomonas sp. SJZ131 (assembly GCF_007828705.1). Taxonomy (NCBI): domain Bacteria; kingdom Pseudomonadati; phylum Pseudomonadota; class Gammaproteobacteria; order Pseudomonadales; family Pseudomonadaceae; genus Pseudomonas; species Pseudomonas sp. SJZ131. Next base: position 1,255,176 of record NZ_VIVC01000002.1, read on the forward strand.
GAAGCACGCCAGCAAGGCGAATTGAAAGCCCAACTGTCCGCCGGCAAAGCCAAGGCTGAACAACTGACGTTGCGCCGCACGCGTCTCGACGAAGAGCTCGGCGAACTGGCTGAGCAACGCGCGCTGGAACACGAAAACATTGGCGAGGCGCGCCTGCAATTGCAGGAAGCGCTCGACGCGATGGAGCTCGACACCGAGCAGCGCGAATTACTGATGGCTCAGCGCGACAGCTTGCGCGAACGCCTTGATCGGGTGCGCCAGGAAGCGCGACAGCACAAGGATCATGCGCACCAATTAGCCGTGCGTCTGGGCTCGCTGAAGGCCCAGCATGACTCGACGCGGCAGGCGCTGGAACGTCTGGAGATGCAGTCCGAGCGCCTGACCGAGAAGCGCGAACAGCTCAGTTTGAATCTGGAGGAGGGCGAGGCACCGCTGGAAGAGCTGCGCCTCAAACTTGAAGAATTGCTCGACAAGCGCATGACCGTCGACGAAGAACTGAAAACCGCGCAAGCCGCCATGGAAGACGCCGACCGCGAGTTGCGTGATGCCGAGAAACGCCGCAATCAGGCCGAGCAGCAATCGCAATTGATTCGCGGGCAGATGGAAACCCAGCGCATGGAATGGCAGGCCCTGACGGTGCGGCGCAAAACCCTCGAAGATCAATTGCTGGAGGATGGCTACGACTTGCATGGCGTGATCGCCACGCTGGTGGCCGAGGCCAACGAGAAGGACGCCGAGGAAGAGTTGGAGCGCATCGCCGCACGAATTGCGCGGCTCGGTGCGATCAACCTCGCGGCCATCGACGAATACACCCAGCAATCCGAACGCAAGCGTTATCTGGACGCGCAGAACGACGATCTGGTCGAAGCGCTGGACACTCTGGAAAACGTGATTCGCAAGATCGACAAGGAAACCCGAAACCGCTTCAAAGATACCTTTGATCAGATCAATGCCGGAATTCAGGCACTTTTCCCAAAAGTTTTCGGTGGCGGCAGCGCCTACTTGGAACTGACGGGCGAAGATCTACTCGATACAGGGGTGACAATCATGGCGCGGCCGCCAGGGAAGAAGAACAGCACCATCCATTTGCTCTCCGGCGGCGAAAAAGCCCTGACTGCATTGGCGCTGGTATTTGCCATCTTCAAACTGAATCCGGCGCCGTTTTGTATGCTCGACGAAGTTGACGCGCCACTGGATGACGCTAACGTTGGACGCTACGCACGACTGGTCAAGGAAATGTCGCAGACGGTGCAGTTCATCTACATCACCCACAACAAGATCGCCATGGAAATGGCTGATCAACTGATGGGGGTGACGATGCATGAACCGGGTTGTTCGCGTCTGGTGGCGGTCGATGTCGAAGAAGCGATGGCGATGGTGGACGCCTAGCGGCGCAGCGATAAGTCTCAAGTTATAAGCCGTAAGTGAAACGGCTTGGCGCTTGAAGCTTAAAGCTTGTAGCTGCGAAGCCGTTGGTCGTGCTAGTTTAATGTCAATTTTTCGTGTACGTGGGCAAAACGCCTGTCAGAACATAGAGTTGGCGCCACGTTTTAAAGCGGTTTGCACGGTGTAAACCCCTTATTTTTCAGCATTTTTTATAGAGGCACGGGATTACATGGAAATCGGTCTGCGCGAGTGGCTGATCGTCATCGGCATCATTGTCATTGCCGGTATTCTTTTCGATGGCTGGCGCCGTATGCGCGGCGGCAAGGGAAAACTTAAATTCCGTCTGGATCGAAGTCTGTCCAACCTGCCGGACGAGGACAGCAGCGCCGAGCTGTTGGGCCCGCCCCGCGTGCTGGACACGCATAAAGAGCCGCAACTGGACGAACACGATTTGCCGTCGGTGAGCATGCCGGCGCGCGAGCCTCGTGAATCGGGTTCCAAGCGCGGCAAGCGTGGCCATGGCGAACCTTCGCAGGGCGACATGAACCTGAGCCTGGATCTGGACGGCGGCCCGAGCTTCAGCAGCCGCGACGACGATTTCCCGGATGACACCAAGTCGTCGCCGGCGGTCAGCGACAAAGAACAGCCGCAAGCCGAGGAAGTGCTGGTGATCAGCGTGATCTGCCGCGACGCTGCCGGCTTCAAGGGCCCGGCGCTGTTGCAGAACATTCTCGAAAGTGGTCTGCGTTTCGGCGAGATGGATATTTTCCATCGCCACGAAAGCATGGCGGGCAACGGCGAAGTGCTGTTCTCCATGGCCAACGCGGTCAAGCCGGGCATCTTTGATCTGGACGACATCGACCATTTCAGCACGCCGGCCGTGAGCTTTTTCCTCGGTCTGCCGGGCCCGCGTCATCCGAAGCAAGCTTTCGACGTGATGGTGGCCGCAGCGCGCAAGCTGTCGCAGGAGCTTAACGGCGAACTGAAAGACGACCAGCGCAGCGTGCTGACCGCCCAGACGATCGAGCATTACCGTCAGCGTATCGTCGAGTTCGAACGTCGCGCCCTGACCCAGAAACGCTGAAATTGGCAACGTGTGTGGATCGCGCCACGCCTCCCACACCCTGTAGGAGCAAAGCTTGCTCGCGATGGCGTCCTTGAGATCGCCATCGCGGGCAAGCCATGCTCCTACAATGATTTGTACAGATTGAGCAGCCTCGGCTGCTCTTTTGCTTTATGAGAGAACACCCATGACCGCCGCCAAAACCCGCATTCTAGAGCTGCGCGCTGAGCTGGATCAGCACAACTATCGCTATCACGTGATGGACGAGCCGAGCATTCCGGACGCCGAATACGACCGCTTGTTCCACGAGCTCAAAGCCCTCGAAGCCGCCAATCCCGAACTGATCACCAGCGACTCGCCGACCCAGCGCGTTGGCAGCGCAGCCTTGTCGGCGTTCACTCAAGTGCGCCACGAAGTGCCGATGCTCAGCCTCGGCAACGCCTTCGAAGAAACCGACATGCGCGAGTTCGACCGCCGCGTGACCGAAGGCCTCGACCTGCCCACCGGTGATCTGCTCGACGCTGGGGCGGCGGTGGAATACAGCTGCGAACCGAAACTCGATGGCCTGGCGGTCAGCCTGTTGTATCAGGACGGCGTATTGGTGCGCGGCGCCACGCGCGGCGATGGCACCACCGGCGAAGACATCAGCGTCAACGTGCGCACCGTGCGCAATATTCCGCTGAAGCTGCACGGCACTGGCTGGCCGGCAACCCTCGAAGTGCGCGGCGAAGTGTTTATGTCCAAAGCCGGTTTCGAACGGCTCAACGCCTCGCAATTGGAAGTCGGCGGCAAGACCTTCGCCAACCCGCGTAACGCCGCCGCCGGCAGCTTGCGCCAACTCGATTCGAAGATCACCGCCAACCGTCCGCTGGAATTCTGCTGCTACGGTATCGGGCAGATTTCCGCCGATATCGCCGACACGCACATCGGCAATCTCAAGCAGTTGCAGAAGTGGGGCATGCCGATCAGCCATGAACTGAAGCTGGCGCACGGCATCGACGAATGCCTGGACTACTACCGCGACATCGGCGAGCGCCGCAACGCGCTCGGTTATGAAATCGATGGCGTGGTGTTCAAGGTCAACAGCATCGCGTCGCAGCGCGAGTTGGGTTTCCGCGCCCGCGAACCGCGCTGGGCGATCGCCCATAAATTCCCGGCGATGGAAGAACTCACCGAGCTGCTCGACGTCGAGTTTCAGGTCGGGCGCACTGGCGCGGTGACGCCGGTGGCGCGACTGAAACCGGTTAAAGTAGCCGGCGTCACCGTGGCCAACGCGACGCTGCACAACATGGACGAAGTCGCGCGCCTGGGCTTGATGATCGGCGATACCGTGATCATTCGCCGTGCCGGTGACGTGATTCCGCAAGTGGTGCAAGTGGTCACCGAGCGCCGTCCGGAAAATGCCCGCGCGGTGCATATCCCGGAACAATGCCCGGTGTGCGGCTCGCACGTCGAGCGCACGCAACTGGTCAAACGCAGCAAAGGTCGCGAGACCGTCAGCGAAGGCGCGGTGTACCGCTGCGTCGGGCGCCTGGCGTGTGGCGCGCAACTGAAACAAGCGATTATTCACTTCGTCTCGCGCCGCGCGATGGACATCGAAGGCCTCGGCGACAAGAGCGTTGAGCAGTTGGTCGACGAAGGTCTGGTCAGTTCGCCGGCCGATCTGTACGCGCTGAAATTTGACGACATTGTCGACCTCGAAGGTTTTGCCGAGCTGTCGAGCAAGAAGCTGCTCGCCGCCATCGAAGACAGCAAGCGGCCAAGCTTGGCGCGGTTCGTCTATGCGCTGGGCATTCCGGATGTCGGCGAAGAGACGGCCAAGGTGCTGGCGCGCTCTCTCGGCTCGCTGGAGCGCGTTCGACAAGCGTTGCCGCAAGTGCTGACGTACTTGCCGGATGTTGGCCTGGAAGTGGCGCACGAGATTCACAGCTTTTTCGAAGATGCGCATAACCAGCAGGTGATTACTGAACTGCTCACGCACGGTTTGCAGATTCAGGATCAGGGCGAGTTAGGCGCCGAGTTCTCCGCGAGCACCACGCTCGGCGGTTTCCTCGACAAGCTGCACATTCCTTCGGTCGGGCCGGGCGGGGCGCAGAAACTGGCGGACAAGTTTGGTTCGCTGCAAGGTGTGTTCGACGCTGATTGGCTGGACATGCGTCAGGCGTTGCCGGAGAAACAGGCGAATTCGGTGCGCGATTTCTTCGCGGTGGAAGGGAATCGGCAGATCGCTGAAGCGGCGGAAAAACAGCTGCGTGATTTCGGCATGCACTGGAAGAGCGAAAAGAAAGTCGTCGAAGGTTTGCCGCTCGCCGGGCAGACCTGGGTGTTGACCGGTTCGCTGGAATTGATGAGCCGCGACGTCGCCAAGGACAAGCTCGAAAGCCTCGGCGCCAAGGTTGCTGGCTCGGTGTCGGCGAAGACCCATTGCGTGGTCGCCGGCCCGGGCGCTGGCTCGAAACTGGCCAAGGCCAATGAGCTCGGCTTGAAAGTGCTGGATGAAGAAGCGTTTGTGGTGTTCCTGAAAGACCACGGCATCGAGGTCTGACCCGAAACCCGGCTATGATCGTCCCCATGCTCCCGGTCAAGTCGCCCGGCGTTTTTAAAGGCCTGCGCATGTCCTTGACCTGATTCATTTTTTTTATCTGGATCGAACGGTTGTAAGTTCGTCTCAGATAGGTACAATGGCGCCGTTCGCCGTCAGGTGAACGTCGTTATGGTGACCCCATCGGTCCCCCCGCAACGATTACCCGTGAACCTGGTCAGATCCGGAAGGAAGCAGCCACAGCGGGAACATTGTGTGCCGGGGTGTGGCTGATGGGGTTGCCTCCATAACGCCGCACGGTTGCTCTATCGTGCTTATCAATCCGGAATATTTTTGCTGCTCTGCCATGGATCAACTCCAGGGCGGTGTTTTTTTGTGTGCGCGTTTTTCCCTGTAGGAGCGAGTCTGCTCGCGATAGCGGTGTGTCAGCCGACATCAATGTCGAATGTTATTGCGCTATCGCGAGCAGGCTCACTCCTACATGGGGATTGCGTTATGGCTCGCGGGGCTCGGCGCCGATGTAGAGCCCGATGATGGCGTCAATTTCCCCCGACATCTTCATCCGCAGCAAGGTGCGCAAAATGCGCTGCACCGGCACTTTCGGGTCGTTGCGCACGTAGCAGCCGACATTCTGTTCCTGCAGCAGCGCCACCGCTTGCAGTTGTCGTTCCGGCAACAGGCGCTGGTTGAACCAGTCGAGCGTCCATTGATTGCTGACCGCGTAGCGATAGCGGCCAGCCAAGAGTTTTTCCAGCACTTGCTCCTGGCTGCGCGCGTCTTCGCGTTGCAACTGGCCGCTGTCGAACAGCGGTTGCAGCGTCGGATAGATGTAACCGAGCACCGTACCGACCGATTGTTTTTGCAGGTTCGCGGGCACCACCGCAATCGGCGGGCCTTGGCGGCTGATCAGCAGGTCGCGCTGCACAAACAGCGGAATGCTCCAGATGTAATCGCCGGACTGGTTTGGCTGCCACGATTGCGCGGCATAGCAGCGCACATCGACCTCGCCGTGCTCCATGACGCTCTGCACCCGCGCGCGCGGCACTACGTGAAACTCTGCCGGCGCGCCGACCTGAGTCGACAGGCTGAGCATCACGTCATACAAAATGCCTTGCGTTGGGCGGCCGTGTTCCAGTTGCACCAGCGGCATCGCCCAACTGTCGGCCATCACGTAGCGCACCGGCGTATCGGCGGCGGCAACGTTCAGGCAGATCCACAACAACGCCCCCAGGGCCAACCGCATAAACGCTCCGGAACTGATAAACCCGAGCCGCAAATGGCCCCCAAAGTGCAGCTTAGCCAGATTAGACGAGCGCGCCGGATGCAATTTCGGGCCTGCTCCGCTAGCATTAGCCGCTTCTGCTTCCCAGTGGCGACGGTTTTCGATGAGTTATCAGGTTCTTGCACGTAAATGGCGTCCGCGCTCGTTCCGCGAAATGGTCGGCCAGACCCATGTGCTCAAGGCTCTGATCAATGCCTTGGACAGCCAGCGGCTGCACCACGCTTACCTGTTTACCGGTACGCGCGGGGTCGGCAAGACCACCATCGCGCGAATCATTGCCAAATGTTTAAACTGTGAAACAGGCATCACTTCGACGCCGTGTGGCGAGTGTTCGGTGTGCCGCGAGATCGATGAAGGGCGCTTCGTCGACCTGATCGAGATCGACGCCGCGAGCCGGACCAAGGTCGAGGACACGCGTGAACTGCTCGACAACGTGCAATACGCGCCAAGCCGTGGGCGCTTCAAGGTCTACCTGATCGACGAAGTGCACATGCTTTCCAGCCATTCCTTCAATGCGCTGCTGAAAACCCTCGAAGAGCCGCCGCCCTACGTCAAGTTCATCCTCGCGACCACTGACCCGCAGAAACTTCCGGCAACGATTCTCTCGCGGTGCCTGCAGTTCTCGCTGAAGAACATGACCCCGGAGCGAGTCGTCGAGCATTTGACCCACGTGCTGGGCGTCGAGCAGGTGCCGTTCGAGGACGACGCGCTGTGGCTGCTCGGCCGCGCCGCTGACGGTTCGATGCGTGATGCGATGAGCCTGACCGATCAGGCGATTGCCTTCGGCGAGGGCAAAGTCTTGGCCGCCGACGTGCGGGCGATGCTCGGCACGCTTGATCATGGCCAAGTGTTTGATGTCCTGCATTCATTGATCGAGGGCGACGCCAAAGCGTTGCTCGAAGCCGTCCGTCACCTGGCCGAACAAGGCCCGGACTGGAACGGTGTGCTGTCCGAGATTCTCAATGTGTTGCACCGCGTTGCGATTGCCCAGGCGTTGCCCGAAGGCGTCGACAACGGTCATGGCGACCGAGATCGTGTGCTCGCACTGGCGCAGGCCTTGCCGGCCGAAGACGTGCAGTTTTATTACCAGATGGGCCTGATCGGGCGCCGCGACTTGCCGCTGGCGCCGGACCCGCGTGGTGGCTTCGAAATGGTCCTGCTGCGCATGTTGGCGTTCAGGCCGGCGGATACGGCGGATGCGCCGAGGCAACCGCTAAAGCCAGTGGGGATCAGCCAGGCCACAGTTGATTCCGCAAATTCAGTGGCTGCCGCGCCGGTTGTTGCGCCGGTAGCCGCTACGGCAGTTGCACCAGCGCCTGCGCTTGAAACCAGGCCTGCGCCTGAGACGGTCGCAGCGCCGCAGCCAGTTGCGCCAGCCGTTGCGCCCGAGCCCGTGGCAGAAGCGGTCGCCCCCGAAGCCGTGGTCGATTTGCCATGGAATGATCCGGTCGAACCTGAAATCGTCCAGCAGCCGGCCGCCGAGCCGATGCTGGAAACGGCCAGCGAACAACCCGAATTGCCGCCAATGCCGCTGCCGACCCCGGACAGCGTAGTGCCGGACGCGCCGGAATGGGCCGCTGCGCCGATCCCCGAGCCGTCGGTGGCCGACGTCGATGCCGCCACACCCGGCGTTGACCTGGATGACGAGCCGCCGCTGGACGAGGATTACATCGAGCCGGACATCGACTCGGCTTACAGCTATCTCGACGAACTGGCCAGCGAACACACCGCCGAACCGGCGCCGGAACCCGAGCCGGAACCGGCTGCGATGCCGGCGACCGGTCTGGCCCTGCAATGGTTGGAATTGTTTCCGAAATTGCCGATCTCCGGCATGACTGGCAGCATCGCCGCCAACTGCACGCTGATCTCGGTTGAAGGCGATCACTGGTTGCTGCACCTCGATCCGGCGCACAGTGCGCTGTTCAACGCGACCCAGCAGCGGCGCTTGAACGACGCGTTGAACCAGTTTCACGGGCGCACGCTGACCCTGAGCATGGAGCTGATCAAGCCTGAGCAGGAAACCCCGGCCCAGGCTGCATCTCGGCGCCGGGTCAATCGCCAGCGCGAGGCCGAAGAGTCGATCCACGGTGATCCGTTCATCCAGCAAATGATGCAGCAGTTCGGCGCGGTGATCCGCAACGATACTATTGAACCTGTCGAAGCCCTGACCAGTCAGGGCTAATAACTGAAGGCGTCTGGCCGCACACGTCGGGCGCTGTTTTTATCCAAGTACTTTGAGGTGATTACCATGATGAAAGGTGGCATGGCCGGCCTGATGAAGCAGGCGCAGCAGATGCAGGAAAAAATGGCCAAGATGCAGGAAGAACTGGCCAACGCCGAAGTCACCGGTAAGGCCGGCGGCGATATGGTCACCGTGCTGATGACCGGTCGTCACGACGTCAAGCGCGTGACCATCGACCCAAGCATGGTCGAAGGCCTGAGCGAAGACGACCGCGAGATGCTCGAAGCGGTATTCGCCGCCGCCGTCAACGACGCCGTGCGCAAGATCGAAGCCAACAGCCAGGACAAAATGTCCGGCGTGACCGCTGGCATGCAGCTGCCGCCGGGAATGAAAATGCCATTCTGATTCGCCAACGCGTATTGGATGGGCTACAAAAAAATGCCAGGCATCGCGCCTGGCATTTTTGTTTCTGCCGCACTCTGACCGTAAGAGCAGCACCGCGAAACCTGTAGGAGCAAGGCTTGCCCGCGAAGAAGTCGACTCGGTCAGGCCGAATAAACATCGAACGCCGCACCGCGACAAGGGTCTGCTCCCTATACCTGCCAAATTCATCGATCAAGGAGACGCTCACATGCCGCAAGCATTGACCCTCAACCAACGTATCGTCCTGGTGTCCCGCCCGGTGGGCGCGCCGACCCCGGAGAATTTTCGCTTGGAGCGCGTCGCGCTGCCGGATCTGGCCGAAGGCGAAGTGTTGCTCAAGACCCTTTACCTGTCGCTCGACCCCTACATGCGCGGGCGCATGAGTGACGCGCCGTCCTACGCCGCGCCGGTGGAAATCGACGAAGTGATGACCGGCGGCGCTGTCAGCCGCGTCGAGCAATCGCGCAATCCGAAGTTTCACGAAGGTGATCTCGTGGTCGGCGCCACCGGTTGGCAGAGCCACAGCATCAGCGACGGCCGCAACATCATTCCAATCCCGTCCGGGCTGCCGAGCCCGTCGATGGCGCTGGGCGTATTGGGCATGCCGGGCATGACCGCTTACATGGGCCTGATGGACATCGGTCAACCGCAATCCGGCGAAACGCTGGTGGTCGCCGCCGCTTCCGGAGCCGTCGGTTCGGTGGTCGGCCAGGTGGCGAAGATCAAAGGACTGCGCGTGGTTGGCGTGGCTGGCGGCGCCGACAAATGCCGTTATGTGGTCGAGGAATTGGGCTTCGACGCCTGCATTGACCACAAGAGCGACAACTTCGCCGATGAACTGGCAACGGCCTGCCCGCAAGGCGTCGACATCTATTTCGAAAACGTCGGCGGCAAGGTCTTCGATGCCATCGTGCCGTTGCTGAATGCCAAGGCGCGGGTGCCGCTGTGTGGCCTGATCGCCGGTTACAACGCGCACGAAACGCCGAGCGGCCCGGATCGTCTGCCGCAACTGCAGCGCACCTTGCTGACCAAACGCGCACGCATTCAGGGCTTTATCGTGTTCGACGACTATGGCGATCGTCAGCCGGAATTCGTCAGCGCCATGGCGCCGTGGGTGCGCGACGGCAAGGTCAAGTTCCGCGAAGACATCGTCGATGGCCTGGAGCAGGCGCCCGAAGCCTTCATCGGTCTGCTGGAAGGACGCAACTTCGGCAAACTGGTGGTGCGGGTCGCCCAGGACTGAGCATTTGACGCTGGCCAGAGGCGCGGGTATAAACCGCGTCTCGTTGTTTTGTCGGACTTTTCCCCATGAGCTTCAGCCCTCTGATTCGCCAACTGATCGATGCCCTGCGAACGCTGCCGGGCGTTGGCCAGAAAACCGCCCAGCGCATGGCGTTGCAACTGCTCGAGCGCGATCGCAGCGGCGGTTCGCGACTGGCCCAGGCTTTGAGCCAAGCGATGGAAGGGGTCGGCCACTGCCGTTTGTGCCGCACGCTGACCGAAGACGACCTCTGCCCGCAATGCGCCGACAACCGTCGCGACGACACCTTGCTGTGCGTGGTTGAAGGGCCGATGGACGTCTACGCCGTCGAGCAGACCGGTTTCCGCGGTCGTTACTTTGTGCTCAAGGGCCATTTGTCGCCGCTCGACGGGCTCGGGCCGGAAGCCATCGGCATCCCGCAATTGCTCGCGCGGATTGCCGAGGCGGGGACGTTTACCGAAGTGATTCTGGCGACCAACCCGACAGTCGAAGGTGAAGCGACCGCGCATTACATCGCCCAGTTGTTGAATAACAAAGGCTTGATCGCCTCGCGTATCGCCCATGGCGTGCCGTTGGGCGGGGAGCTGGAATTGGTCGATGGCGGGACGTTGGCGCATTCGTTTGCGGGGCGTAAGCCGATCGCTTTGTAGCGTCTGGGCGGGCCTCTTCGCGGGCAAGCCTTGCTCCTACAGGTAGCGCGGTGTATCCGCTTTTGTAGGAGCGAGGCTTGCCCGCGAAGGCCACACCTCGGTCCCTATGATTCACACAATCCTGTTGAAAACCAAGCAAGCGCTCGGTTAACGTCGCTGAACCCTTCAGTGGAGTTCGCCGATGCCTGCCTTTCAGGAATACTTCGATCCCAGCCACCAATTGGTTCGCGACAGCGTCAGGCGTTTCGTCGAGCGCGAGATTCTGCCGGACATTGATCAGTGGGAAGAGGCCGAAAGCTTTCCCCGCGAGCTCTACCTCAAGGCCGGTGCGGCGGGGATTCTCGGTATCGGTTATCCCGAAGCGCTGGGCGGCAGTCATGAAGGTGACGTGTTCGCCAAAATCGCGGCCAGCGAAGAACTGCTGCGCTGCGGGTCCGGTGGTCTGGTTGCCGGGCTCGGTTCGCTGGACATCGGGCTGCCGCCGATCCTCAAATGGGCGCGGCCCGAGGTGCGCGACCGGGTGGTGCCGCAAGTGCTGTCCGGCGAGAAGATCAGCGCGCTGGCGATCACCGAGCCCAGCGGCGGCTCCGACGTGGCCAATCTGCAAACCCGCGCCGTGCGCGATGGCGACGTCTATCGGGTCAATGGCAGCAAAACCTTTATCACCAGCGGTATCCGCGCGGACTTCTACACAGTCGCGGTGCGCACTGGCGCGCCGGGTTTCGGCGGCATCAGTTTGCTGATGATCGAGAAGGGTACCCCCGGTTTCACGGTCGGGCGGCAATTGAAGAAAATGGGCTGGTGGGCGTCGGACACCGCCGAATTGTTCTTCGATAACTGCCCGGTGCCGGCAGGCAACCTGATCGGCGCCGAGAACATGGGCTTCGCCTGCATCATGGGCAACTTCCAGAGCGAGCGCCTGGCGCTGGCGCTGATGGCCAACATGACCGCGCAACTGGCGTTGGAACAGAGCCTGAAGTGGGCGCGCGAGCGTGAAGCGTTCGGTAAGCCGATCGGCAAGTTTCAGGTGCTCAAGCATCGCTTGGCGGAAATGGCCACAGCGCTGGAAGTGTCACGCGAATTCACCTATCGCCAGGCTGCAAAAATGGCGGCGGGGCAGAGCGTGATCAAGGAGATTTCCATGGCGAAGAATTTTGCTACCGACACGGCGGATCGCATCACTAACGATGCGGTGCAAATTCTCGGTGGCATGGGTTACATGCGCGAAAGCCTGGTGGAGCGGCTGTATCGGGATAACCGGATTCTGTCGATTGGCGGCGGGACGCGGGAAGTGATGAACGAAATCATCAGCAAGCAGATGGGGCTTTGATTCGGCGGTGCAGCGGCTGACGCCATCGCGAGCAAGCTCGCTCCCACATGAGGTTTATGGCGTTCACAAAACCCTTGTGGGAGCACGGCTTGCCCGCGATGGCGTCCTCACAGGCGCCGCTTTATTGCTCGCTCAACGCAAACTGCGTCAGGCAAAACGTCGGAATGCCCATGTCTTCCAATCGCTGCGACCCACCCAGCTCCGGCAAATCGATAATTGCCGCCGCTTCGTGGATCCGCGCGCCCATCCGCCGAATCAGGTTGGCTGCTGCGATCAGCGTGCCGCCGGTGGCGATCAAGTCATCAAACATCACCACCGAATCGCCTTCGCACAGGCTGTCGGCGTGCACTTCCAGAAAAGCCTCGCCGTACTCGGTGGCGTAACCCTCGGCCAACACGTCCGCTGGCAGTTTGCCCTGCTTGCGGAACAGCACCAGCGGCTTGTTCAACTGATACGCCAGCACCGAACCGATCAAAAAGCCACGCGCGTCCATCGCACCAATGTGCGTGAAGTCGGCTTCGACGTAACGGTGAGCGAAGCTGTCCATCACCAGGCGCAGGGCCGTTGGCGATTGAAACAGTGGGGTGATGTCACGAAAGATTACGCCCGGCTTGGGGAAATCGATCACGGGGCGGATCAGGGATTTGATGTCGAAGGAGTCGAAGACCATCGTCGAGTTGTCCTGGCAGGGCTGCAAACGTCGCAGTATAACGGCGGCTGAACCGTTTCGCTCAGCCGCAATTGCACTACTCGGCGCGCATTCAGTCCAGAGAGCCGCCGGCCAGGGCGCACAGCTGGATCGGGTCGAGGATATGAATTTCCTTGCCCTCGGCGGCGATCAGCTGGTTTTGCTGGAATCGGGTAAACACCCGCGACACGGTTTCCACCGCCAGGCCCAGATAGTTGCCGATTTCGTTGCGCGACATGCTCAAGCGGAACTGGTTGGCCGAGAACCCGCGCGCGCGGAAGCGTGCAGACAGGTTGACGAGGAACGTGGCGATGCGCTCGTCGGCGGTTTTCTTCGACAGCAGCAACATCATTTGCTGGTCGTCACGAATCTCGCGGCTCATCACGCGCATCAACTGACGGCGCAATTGCGGCAATTGCAGCGCCAGTTCGTCGAGGCGTTCAAACGGGATTTCGCAAACCGAAGTGGTTTCCAGCGCTTGCGCCGACACCGGATGCTTCTCCGTGTCCATACCCGACAAGCCGACCAGCTCGCTCGGCAGGTGGAAACCGGTGAGCTGTTCTTCGCCGCCATCGCTGAGGCTGAAAGTCTTCAGGGCGCCGGAGCGAACTGCATAAACGGAATCGAATGTGTCGCCCTGGCGAAACAGGAACTCGCCTTTTTTCAACGGGCGACCGCGTTTAACGATCTCGTCCAGCGCTTCCATGTCTTCCAGATTCAAAGAAAGTGGCAGGCAGAGAGGGGCCAGGCTGCAATCCTTGCAATGGGCCTGGCTGTGAGCGCGCAGTTTGACTGGCTCGGACATTTCTTCAATCCTTGTGGGAAAACACACATAAGCCGTAAGGGTAACTCACAGGAGGACATTCAGGCCAGTGCACGGCGATTTTGTCGTAGGACGATAGAGCCTGCAGTGCGGCGGCCGATATCCGAAATGCAGGCTGTGATGAAAGATAAACGGCTGAGCCCGGAACAAATCAAAGCCAAACTCGGCGTGCTCAACGCGGCGTCGCTGGCTATGAAGTTCAGACAGCACGCCTGCTGAGATAGCCGTCTAGATCACGCGGGAAAACCGCTGGCGGTTTTGCTGTTCCAGGTACGCGTCAAACACCATGCACACCGAACGCACCAGCAAGCGCCCGGCCGGCAATACGCTGATGCGTTCGCCGTCGAGTTCGATCAGGCCGTCGTTGGCCATTTCCTGCAATTGCGGCCAGAGTTCACTGAAATAGCCACGAAAGTCGATGTTGAAGGCTTGTTCGATGCTGGCGAATTCAAGGCTGAAGCCGCAGATCAATTGCTGAATCACCGCCCGGCGCAAACGGTCATCGGCGTTGCACAGCAAGCCGCGATTAGTCGCCAGTTGTGCCGAGGCGAGGGTGTTCTGGTAGAGGTTGAGGTCGCTGGTGTTCTGGCAGTAGAGGTCGCCGATCTGGCTAATCGCCGAAACGCCGAGGCCGACCAGATCGCAATGCCCATGGGTGGTGTAACCCTGAAAGTTGCGTTGCAGGGTTGATTCTTCCTGGGCAATCGCCAGTTCATCGTCGGGCAGGGCGAAGTGGTCCATGCCGATGTAGCGATAGCCGGCCTGGGTCAGTTGCTCGATGGTGGTCTGGAGCATTTCGAGTTTCTGCGCCGGGCTCGGCAGGTCGGCGCTGTTGATTCGCCGCTGCGGCATGAAGCGTTCCGGCAGGTGCGCATAGTTGAACACCGAGAGTCGGTCCGGTTGCAGGTTGATGACTTCTTCAACAGTGCGGGCAAAGTTTTCCGGGGTCTGGCGCGGCAAACCGTAGATCAGGTCGATGTTGATCGAGCGAAACTGCAAGGTCCGCGCGGCGTCGATCACGGCGCGGGTTTCTTCCAGGCTTTGCAGGCGATTGACCGCGCGTTGCACTGCCGGGTCGAGGTCTTGCAGGCCGATGCTGACCCGGTTGAAACCCAGTTCACGCAGCAGGCCCATGGTCGACCAGTCGGCCTCGCGCGGGTCGATTTCGATGCCGTAGTCGCCGGAATCGTCATCGAGCAAATTGAAATGCTTGCGCAGGTGCGCCATCAACTGACGCAATTCGTCGTGGCTGAGGAAGGTCGGGGTGCCACCGCCAAAATGCAGTTGCTCGACTTTTTGCGCGGGGTCGAGGTGGCAGGCGATCAACTGGATTTCCTGCTCCAGCCGCTGCAGGTAGGGGAGTGCGCGACCGCGATCCTTGGTGATGACTTTGTTGCAGGCGCAGTAGTAGCAAATGTTCGCGCAGAACGGCACGTGCACATACAGCGACAGTGGCCGCAATGCTTTACGGCTGTCGCGCAGGGCATGAAACAGGTCGAATGTGCCAACCTGGCTGGTGAATTGAACGGCGGTCGGGTAGGAGGTATAGCGCGGTCCCGACAGGTCGTAACGGCGGATCAGATCAGTGTCCCAACGAATGGCGTCGAGCATGCGGGCATTCCCCCGGATAGGCTTGCAGTGGCAGCGAGTCTATGGGGTGCGACGTTGCGGCATCTTGATTTGCATCAACGCTGTCATTGCCAACAATCGCCAACTATCCCTTGTAGCAGCTGCCGAGCCTGCGAGGCTGCGTTCGGCGGCGAAGCCGTCGTGAAATCAGGCAGTGCGGTGTATCAGGACGATGTGGGACTCAGGGTTTACGACGGCTGCGCCGCCGAACGCAGCCTCGCAGGCTCGGCAGCTGCTACAGGGCTGAGAGTCAGTGACCCATCAACCAATGCTGATGCGGGCCGGGCAATGTCCAGATGCCGAAGATGATCACCAGCAATCCGCCCGTCATGCGCACGCTGCGTTTGCGCAGCAGCGCCGTCACCCGTTCTGCTGCCAGCCCGGTGGCCAATAAAACCGGCCAGGTGCCGAGCCCGAACGCCAACATCAGCAACGCACTGTCGAGCGCATTACCCTGGCTCGCCGCCCACAACAACGTGCTGTAAACCAGCCCGCACGGCAACCAGCCCCAGAGCGCGCCCAGCAGCAACGCGCGGGGCAGGCTCGACACCGGCAGCAGTTTGTTCGCAACCGGCTGAATATGCCGCCACAAGCCGCGACCGAGGCTTTCGATGCGGGTCAGGCCGCTCCACCAACCGGCCAAATACAAACCCATGGCGATCAACAGCAGCCCGGCAAGCACGCGCATGAACATCGCTGCCGGGCTGTTGGCCACGGCCCAACCGGCCAGACCGATCAGCAGGCCGGCGGTGGCGTAGCTGAGAATCCGCCCGAGGTTGTAGGCCAGCAGCAAACGGAAGCGGCGGCTGCGTTGTTCCTTGGGAATCGCCAAGGTCAACGCGCCCATCAAACCGCCGCACATGCCCAGGCAATGGCCGCCGCCGAGCAGGCCGAGGATCACCGCAGACACCAGCAATGGCGCCAGTTCAAGCATGGGGTGGCGCCTTGTCGTCGGGTTTTGCCGGGTGGCCGCTGGCCTCGTCGACGGCGGCGGTGTGGTTCGGGTCCTGGTCGTCGAACAGGATGCTATGGGCCGGACCGTCGAGGTCATCGTACTGGCCGCTGTCGACCGCCCAGAAGAAAATGTACACGGCGATGGCCACGATCAGCAGCGCGGCCGGGATCATCACGTAAAGAGCTGGCATCGGTAGACTCCATGCCCGCGCGGCTCAGGCCGGCAGCGGACGGGTTTCAGGCGTGGCGCCGGCGCCGGGCGCGCTCGGCATCCGAGTCAGGCGCAGGGCATTGAGCACCACGGTCAACGAACTGATCGACATGCCGACCGCGGCCCACACCGGAGTGATCCAGCCGAGGGCGGCGAACGGCAACATGAGGCCATTGTACAACCCGGCCCACAACAGGTTTTCGATGATTACCCGACGTGTGCGCCGCGCCAGGCTGAAGGCTTGCACCAAAGCTTCCAGACGATTGGACAGCAGCACCGCGTCGGCGCTGGTTTTCGCCAGATCGGTGGCCGAGCCCATCGCCACGCTGATGTCGGCGGCGGCCAGCACTGGCACATCATTGACGCCGTCGCCGAGCATCAACACCTTGCGACCTTCTTTATGCAGTTGCTGCAGCACCTGCAACTTGTCGTCAGGACGCAAGCCGCCACGGGCCTCGTCGATGCCCAATTCGGCGGCTACGCTGGCGACCATCGGCGAACTGTCGCCGGACAGCAGCAACGTGCGCCAGCCACGCGCCTTGCACGCGGCCAGCAGCGCCGGGGCGTCGGCGCGCAAACGGTCGTCGAGGACAAACCACGCCAGCGGCCCGAAGCTGTCGCCGAGCAGCAGCCATTGCCCCGCTTCATTCGGCATCAGCGGCACCGTGGCGCCACTCAGTTCACAGACAAAAACCGGTTGGCCGATACGTAAACGTTGCTCGCCGACCCGACCTTCAAGGCCCAGCCCCGGCGTGCTTAGCACCTCTTCGGCGGCCAGCGGCGCACGGCCGAATGCACGTGCGATCGGGTGTTCGGAACGGTTTTCCAGCGCGGCGGCGAGGCTCAGGCACTCATCGCTGCCGAGTGGCCCGAGCGGGCGAATCGAGCGCAACGCCAAGCGACCTTCGGTGAGCGTGCCGGTCTTGTCGAAAATCACCGTGTCGATCTGGTTCAGGCCTTCCAGCACATGGCCGCGAGTCAGCAGCAAACCGAGTTTGTGCAACGTGCCGGTGGCGGCGGTCAGCGCGGTCGGCGTCGCCAGGGACAAGGCGCACGGGCAGGTCGCTACCAGCATCGCCAGGACAATCCAGAACGCGCGCGACGAATCCAGCTCCCACCAGAGCAGACCTATGACCGCAGCAGCGATCAGCGACAAAAGCAAAAACCATTGCGCGGCGCGGTCGGCGATTTCCGCCAGGCGCGGTTTTTCCGCCTGCGCGCGGTCGAGCAGGCGGACGATGGCGGACAGTCGGGTGTCGTGGCCCAGCGCGAGGACTTGCACGGTCAACGCGCCTTCGACGTTCAAGGTGCCAGCGGTAACCGCATCGCCCAAGGTTCGCGGTTGCGGCAGGTATTCGCCGGTGAGCAGCGATTCGTCGATGCTCGACTGGCCGTCGAGGATCTTGCCATCGGCCGGAAGGATCGCGCCGGGGTGCACCAGCACTTTGTCGCCGAGGCGCAATTCGCTGAGCAGGATGCGTTCGCTTTGGCCGTCGGCAGTCAAGCGCAGGCACGACGCTGGCAACAAATTGACCAGTTGCGCAGTGGCGGCGGCGGTGCGTTCGCGGGCGCGGCGTTCCAGATAACGCCCGGCCAGCAGAAACAACGCGAACATGCCGACTGCATCGAAATACAACTCGCCAACCCCGGTGATCGAGGTCCAGATCCCGGCGAGGTAAGCGCTGCCAATCGCCAGCGACACCGAGACGTCCATGGTCAGGTGGCGGGTGCGCAGGTCGCGCATGGCGCCTTTGAAGAACGGCGCGCAGCTGTAGAACACAATCGGCGTGGTCAAGAACAGCGCGACCCAGCGCAGGATCGTGTGCAACTCGGGGCTGAGGTCGATGTTGAATTCCGGCCAGGTGGCCATGGTTGCCATCATTGCCTGGAACCACAGCAAACCGGCGACGCCGAGCTGGCGCAGGGCCAGGCGATTTTCGCTGGCCAGTTGTTCACTGGCGCGATCGGCTTGATAAGGATGCGCGGCGTAGCCGATGTGGCGCAGTTCGCTCAGCACTTGGCTCAGCGGCAATTGCGCGTCGGCCCAGCGCACATGGAGGCGATGATTCGACAGATTGAGCCGCGCCTCGGCCACGGCCGGTAACGTGCGCAGGTGTTTCTCGATCAGCCAGCCGCACGCCGCGCAACTGATGCCTTCCATGAGCAGGGTGGTTTCGGCGAGTTCGCCTTCGTGGCGGACGAAGGGTTTTTGCACGTCGGCGCGGTCGTACAGCGCCAGTTCGTCGACCAGTTGCACCGGCAGCGACTCAGGGTTGGCCGAGGCTTCGCTGCGATGCTGGTAATAACTGTCCAACCCGCCCGCGACAATCGCTTCGGCCACAGCCTGACAACCCGGGCAGCAGAACTCGCGGGTCGCACCGAGGACGACAGCGGTGAAGCGGCTGCCAGCCGGTGAGGGCAGGGCGCAGTGGTAGCAGGGGGTTGGGGTGGTCATGTCTGTCGCCATGGAAACGATTGTCGCTGATTCAACTCGGACCCTGTGGCGAGGGGGCTTGCCCCCGTTGGACCGTGAAACGGTCCCAAACCCTGAGTCCACGATTTTCCGTCGATCGAGTGCACAGGTCTGGTGGCTGCTGCGCAGCCAAACGCGGGCAAGCCCGCTCGCCACAAGGGGTCGCAGTAATTACTTTTTCAAATCTTCCGCACCTTGCAGCGGCTCATCGCCCAGCAGCAGGTCTTTGCCATGGCTGATCTGTTCTTCTTCGAACATGCGCCAGGTCTTGTCGTCTTGCACACCGAGCAGTTCGACAAACCGCCGGCCTTCAACCGGGTCGCTCATCTGGCCGATGTAGCGGCCCTGTTCGGAATCGCTGCGGGTCAGGGTGATCTTGCGATCCTTCTCAGGCTGGGTCGGCGAGATCAGGTTCAGCTCCAGTGTCTGCGGCTGGCTGTTGCCTTTGAGGCGCAAATCGACCTCACCGGTCACCTCGTCCAGTTGTACGTTGGCGCGCAGCAACAGGGTTTGCGCGAGCAATTCGCGGTCCAGCGAGCGGTTGATGCCTTTGCCGGCCTCGTAGTAGTTATCGTTGACCAGATTGTCCGGGTTGTTCACCGCGATGGTCACCATCGACAGGGTCAGCGTCACCGAACAGGCGAGAATCGCGATGATGATCCACGGCCAAAGATGTTTGTACCAAGGGCTTGCGCCAATTGCTGCGGGCATGATCACTTCTCTCAACGAATTTGTGGGCCGATGAATCGGCTCTTGGCTTCTACGTGAATGCTGTCGTCATCGGCGTCCTTGAGGATGAATTTCACCTCGTTGGTACTCGATGGCAATTGCTCCGGCGCGCTCGACAGCTCGACCGGCTGGCTGAAAATTTCCCCGGCGGCGACTTTGATCTCGCGTTTGCCTTGCAGCTTGAGGTCAGGCAGGCCGCTGGCTTCGAGCAAGTAGGTGTGGTCGCGCTGGTCCTTGTTCATGATTTTCAGGCTGTAGACGTTTTCGATTCGGCCTTCGGCGTTCTCTCGGTACAACACACGGTCCTTGCTGACGTCGAAACCGACCAGCGAACGCATGAAGAATGCCGCCATCAGCAAGCCGATCATGGTCAGCAGCACCAGTGCATAGCCGATCAGGCGCGGCCGCAGTTTATTGGTTTTCTGCCCGGACAGGTTGTGTTCGGTGGTGTAGCTGATCAGGCCGCGCGGGTAATCCATCTTGTCCATGATGGTGTCGCAGGCATCGATACACGCGGCGCAGCCGATGCACTCGACTTGCAGGCCATCGCGAATGTCGATGCCGGTCGGGCAGACTTGCACGCACATCGTGCAATCAATGCAATCGCCGAGGCCGAGCGCTTTGTAATCCACACCTTTTTTACGCGGGCCACGGGATTCGCCACGGCGCGGATCGTAGGAAACGATCAGTGTGTCCTTGTCGAACATTACGCTCTGGAACCGCGCATACGGGCACATGTAGATGCACACTTGCTCGCGCAACCAACCGGCGTTGCCGTACGTGGCGAGGGTGAAAAAACTGACCCAGAAGTACGACCAGCCATCGGCCTGGCCGGTGAAGAAATCGATGCTCAGCTCGCGGATTGGCGAGAAGTAACCGACAAAAGTCATGCCGGTGGCGAAGCCGATCAACAGCCACAACGTGTGTTTGCCGAATTTGCGCACGAACTTGTTGGCGCTCATCGGCGCCTTGTCGAGTTTGATGCGCTGGTTGCGATCGCCTTCGGTGACCTTCTCGCACCACATGAAGATCCAGGTCCAGACGCTTTGCGGGCAGGTATAACCGCACCAGACGCGCCCGGCGTACACAGTAATGAAGAACAGACCGAAGGCGCTGACGATCAGAATACCGGAGAGCAGGATGAAATCCTGGGGCCAGAAGGTCGCGCCGAAAATGAAGAACTTACGCTCTGGCAAATTCCACCAGACGGCCTGGTGACCGCCCCAGTTCAGCCAAACCGTGCCGAAATACAACAGGAACAATCCGGCGCCGCCGATCATCCGCAAGTTGCGGAACAGGCCAGTAAAAGCGCGGGTGTAGATCTTTTCTCGAGAGGCGTAGAGGTCGACGCTGTTATTCGCGTTTTTGCCAGGCGGAGTAACGTCGTGTACCGGAATCTGATTGCTCATCATTGCATCCCACGGCAGTGGAAAAATGCCTCGGTCAGTACATGCCGACCGCGGTCAGAAAGGGTGTTGCAGTGGCGCAATGATACGCCTGTAGCTCTGGCGCAAGGGTGCGACCTTTGGTCGCGTTGGGGGAATTCAATTGATGGTGTAATGACTTGAATCAATTGACTTATGAATTATGGACGGTTTTGTGGCTGTAGCGAACTCAGGCGTCCCACGGATTGATCAGCGCCACGCCGCTTGCCTTGAAATCATTGATGTTGCGGGTAACCACTGTGAGGCCGTGCACCAAAGCGGTTGCTGCGATAAGGGCGTCGCTTTCGCTGGCTTGATCAGGCACATGCAAACCGGCACAACGCAAAGCCACGGCGGCATCGACCGGCAGGATTCGGGCATCGAAAGTCGGTATCACGTGCCGTTTCAGCCAAGTGCGCAACACCTTTCCCTGAATGGGGTCACGGCGCTCCATTCGCACCACCCCGGTTTCCAGTTCTTTCAAAGTAATGGCAGAGATAAACAGGCGGGGCGCGATGACACTCCTGGCCCAGGCGACGACATTGGCGTCAGCCTGAGGTTTACGCAGTTCGGAAATTACATTGGTGTCGAGTAGGTACATCAGGAGAGGTCCACAGGCCGGTGAATGATCACGGCTCGCTCGGTTTCGAAGTCGATGTCTGCCGCTTCTGGCATCACTAGCAAATCGACGATATCGGCATTCAGGCCGGTCAGTTTTTCGTACTGCTCAATGCTTAGCAGTACATGAGCCGGCTTGCCACGATCAGTGATGATAACGGGCCCCTGACGTGCGGCTTTTTTGGCACTGCTTGTGTCCTGATTGAATTCCCGGCTGGAAATCGTGGTGATGGCCATCATCGCTGCCCTCCTGAAATGACTTTGTAGAAACGTTACTACTCACACGTTGGGCTCGCAACCGCGCAATTGAATGGGGTGCTACCACTGGTCGCGAGAACCTGCTTGCGCCACAAACAAAACGGCCCCGCCAATTTTCATTGGCGGGGCCGATTTTTGTTGCTTCAGCGTTTGCCTTACTGGGCGTCTTGCGCCGGAGCCTTCTCGCCGTGCGACAGGCTGTAGACGTAAGCGGCCAACAAGTGAACCTTGTCGTTGCCTTGCAGCTGTTCTTGCGCAGGCATCTGACCCTGACGGCCGTAACGGATGGTCTGCTGCAGTTGAGCGAAGCTCGAACCGTAGATGAACGCTGCCGGGTGGGTCAGGTTAGGTGCGCCCATGGCTGGCGTGCCTTTGCCTTCCGGACCGTGGCACACCGCGCAGTTGGCGGCGAACAGTTTCTGGCCGTTGGCCGGATCTGCCTTGGTGCCTTCCGGCAGCTTGCGGCCGTCGAGGTTGGTCAGGACAAACCCGGCCACGTCGGCCACGCCTTGCTCGCCGATCACTTCAGCCCAGGCCGGCATCACGGCGTGACGACCGCCCATGATGGTGGTCTTGATGGTTTCCGCTTCACCGCCCCAGCGCCAGTCGGCGTCGGTCAGGTTGGGGAAGCCATAAGCGCCCTTGGCGTCGGAACCGTGGCAAACCGAGCAGTTGGAGGCGAACAGACGGCCACCCATCTTCAAGGCTTGCGGGTCTTTGGCGACTTCTTCAATGGGCATCGAAGCGAATTTGGCGAAGATCGGGCCGAACCGCGCGTCCGACTTGGCCATTTCCTTTTCCCACTCGTGAACGCCGGTCCAGCCAGTCTGGCCGTTGGCGAACGCGGTCTGCTTTTCGGTATCCAGATAGTTGTAGCCCGGCAGCAGGCCTTTCCAGTTACCCAGACCCGGGTACAGCACCAGATAGCCCAGCGCAAAAATGATGGTGCCGACGAACAGCATGAACCACCATTTCGGCAGTGGGTTGTCGTACTCCTCGATCCCGTCGAAGGAGTGGCCAACAGTCTCTTCGGTGGCTTCGCTGCGCTGGCCCTTGCGGGTCGACAGCAACAGCCAGGTCAGGGCGAAAATTGTGCCCAGACTGAGGACTGTGACGTACAGACTCCAGAACGTACTCATTCTTTGTTACTCCTAGAAGCTTGCTCGACGTGCTTGATGGCTTCGGGATCATCCGCGAAAGGCAGCAAGGTCGCGTCTTCAAACTCCGACTTGCGCTTGGGGCTGAACACCCACAACGCCAGACCGATAAAGGCCACCATCACAACAACGGTGCCCAGGCCGCGAATCATCCCGATATCCATCTAAATCACCGTTTGCTTTTGATGATGGTGCCCAGGCCTTGCAGATAGGCCACCAGCGCGTCCATTTCGGTTTTGCCCTTCACAGCATCCTTGGCACCGGCGATGTCTTCGTCGGTGTAAGGGACGCCGAGCGTGCGCAAGACTTCCATTTTCTTCGCGGTGTCTTTGCCGTCGAGCTTGTTTTCCACGAGGAACGGGTAGGCCGGCATTTTCGACTCAGGCACCACGTTGCGCGGGTTGTACAAGTGCGCACGCTGCCAGTCATCGGAGTAACGACCGCCGACACGGGCCAGGTCCGGGCCGGTACGCTTGGAACCCCACAGGAACGGGTGATCCCAGACGCTTTCACCGGCGACCGAGTAGTGACCGTAACGTTCGGTTTCAGCACGGAACGGGCGGATCATCTGCGAGTGGCAGCCGACACAACCGTTGGCGATGTAGATGTCGCGACCTTCCAGTTCAAGCGCGGTGCGAGGCTTCATGCCTTCGACCGGCTTGTTGGTGACGTCCTGGAAAAACAGCGGAACAATTTGTGTCAGGCCGCCGATGCTGACGGCGATGACCATGAAGAAGGCCAGCAGGCCAATATTCTTCTCGACTGCTTCATGCTTCATCAGTGAGCTCCAACTACAGCAATCTGAGCGGCGGCTTCGGCTTCAACCGGGTTCGAGGCACGTACGGTACGCCATACGTTGTAGGCCATGAACAGCATGCCGCTGGCAAAGAACGCACCGCCCAGGGCGCGAACGATGAAACCTGGATGGCTGGCTTGCAGCGCTTCCACGAACGAGTAGGTGAGGGTGCCGTCGTCGTTGATTGCACGCCACATCAGACCCTGGGTGATGCCGTTGACCCACATCGAAGCGATGTACAAAACGGTACCGATGGTCGCGAGCCAGAAGTGCGCGTTGATCAGGCCGATGCTGTGCATCTGCGCGCGACCGAACAGTTTCGGGATCATGTGGTAGATCGCGCCGATCGAGATCATCGCCACCCAGCCGAGCGCGCCGGCGTGTACGTGGCCGATGGTCCAGTCGGTGTAGTGCGACAGCGAGTTGACGGTCTTGATCGCCATCATCGGACCTTCGAAGGTCGACATGCCGTAAAACGCCAGCGAGACCACAAGGAAGCGCAGGATCGGGTCGGTGCGCAGCTTATGCCAGGCGCCCGAGAGGGTCATCATGCCGTTGATCATGCCGCCCCAGCTTGGCGCGAGCAGGATGATCGACATCGCCATGCCCAGCGACTGAGCCCAGTCCGGCAGAGCGGTGTAGTGCAAGTGGTGCGGACCGGCCCAGATGTACAGGGTGATCAGCGCCCAGAAGTGCACGATCGACAGACGATAGGAGTAGATCGGGCGTTCGGCCTGCTTCGGTACGAAGTAGTACATCATCCCGAGGAAACCGGTGGTCAGGAAGAAGCCCACCGCGTTGTGCCCGTACCACCACTGAATCATTGCGTCAGTCGCCCCGGCGTAAGCCGAGTAGGACTTGAAGAAACTTACCGGCAGGGAGGCGTGGTTAACGATGTGCAGCATCGCCGTCACGACAATGAAGGCACCGTAGAACCAGTTGCCAACGTAGATGTGTTTGGTTTTGCGCTTGGTGATGGTGCCAAAGAACACCAGACCGTAGGAAACCCAGACAATGGCCAGCAGAATAGCCAGTGGCCATTCCAGTTCCGCGTATTCCTTGGTGGTGGTGTAACCCAGCGGCAAGGTAATGATCGCGCCGACAATGACCGCTTGCCATCCCCAGAAGGTGAAGGCCGCGAGGCTGTCGGAAATCAGTCGCGTTTGGCAGGTTCGCTGCACGACGTAATAAGAGGTGGCAAACAATGCACATCCACCGAAGGCGAAAATCACCAGGTTGGTGTGCAACGGGCGTAGGCGTCCAAAGCTCGTCCACGGTAAACCGAAGTTCAATTCCGGCCATACCAGTTGCGAGGCGATGAAGACACCAAGCCCCATGCCAAGGATCCCCCAGACCACCGTCATGATGGCGAACTGGCGGACTACCTTATAGTTATAAGCAGTCGGACTGATTGCTGTGCTCATTCTAAGGTTCCACGGTTTGGGTGTTTTATTAGGATAAAAATCGGCCGCAAGTATGTAGAAAGCAGGGGGGCATTGCAACGCACCATGACCTGGGTCAATGCTTTCAAAAGCTGATTCTGCGGCCTTTCCATGCGCCGCGTAAGGACAAAATTGCCCCCGGACAAAATGCCGCAGCGGATGAAAAAGGTGAGGGCTTCAGGTCAGTTGTTACGGGGTGTGTTCAAACCCGACAAATTGCCAATCGAAGGCATTTCGCATGACAGCCGGTATCTACCAGCCTTTGCGGCCTGTCAACGAGCAGATTTGTCTGACACATCGGCTGATTTCGACCTTGAACCGGTACTTTGCCAGTCCACATCGATCAAGCGTAGACCCGAATCCGGGGAACCGAAAGGGCGACGGGGGGAGGGTGCGACAATGGGTCGCAAAGAAGCAGGGAACTGCCGCATCCGGAAGAATGCGGCAGCAGAGCGGTCGAGAATTATTCGCTTTTGCTTTCAGCCTGCAAGCGCTCGGTACTGACACCTTGCGACAAGCTGTACACGTAAGCCGCCAGCAGTTGCACTTTGTCGTTGCCGAGCAGTTCGCTCTGCGCCGGCATGTGGCCCTGACGACCATGACGAATGGTCTGCTGCAACTGCGCCAGGCTGGCGCCGTAGATGAAACCGGCCGGGTGCGTCAGGTTTGGCGCGCCCATCGCTTCAGTGCCTTGGCCGTTGGCGCCATGACACGCGACACAGGTGGTGCTGAACGCTTGCTGACCGGCGAGCAAGTCGGCAGTGCTGTCAGCCGGCAGCGGCAGGCCGGCCAGTTCGTGACGCACGTAAGCGGCGACGTTTTTCACCCCGGCCTCGCCGAGAATCTCGCCCCAGGCCGGCATTGCCGCCATCCGCCCGCCCATGATGGTGGTCTTGATGGTGTCGGCGTTACCGCCCCAGCGCCATTCGCTGTCCGCCAGGTTAGGGAAACCGAAGGCGCCCTTGGCATCCGAGCCGTGGCACACCGAGCAGTTGGAGGCGAACAGGCGACCGCCCATCTTCAACGCTTGCGGGTCCTTGGCCACTTCTTCCACGGGCATTGCCGCGAACTTGGCGAAGATCGGGCCGAATCGCGCGTCAGCCTTGTCCATTTCCTTTTCCCATTCGTGAACGCCGGTCCAGCCGTCCTCGTAGCCGGGCAGGATGCCTTTCCAGTTGCCCAGTCCCGGATAAAGCACCAGGTAACCGATGGCAAACACCAGCGTGCCGGCGAACAGCATGAACCACCACTGCGGCAACGGATTGTCGTACTCCTCGATGCCGTCGAAGCTGTGGCCCATGGTCTGGTCGACGCTGCCCTTGGTTTCGCCCTTGCGCGTGCCGACCAGCAGCCAGGTCAGGCCGATCAGGCTGCCGATGGTCAGTACGCAAATCCACGCACTCCAGAAGGTGGTCATGGGCGGGTGCTCCTTGTTTCAGGTTCTTGAGTGGCTTCACCGGACAGCGGTTCATCGGCGAACGGCAGCAAACGCGCTTCGGCGAATTCCGGGCTGCGCTTGCCGCTGAATACCCACAACGCCAGGCCGACGAAGGCCAAAAACACCACGACTGTGCCGAGGCCGCGGATCATTCCACTGCTCATCACGCTGGCTATTTCAAAGGGAATGGCCATGGCTCACCTCTTGCTCTTGATGGCAGTGCCGAGCACTTGCAGGTAGGCGACCAGCGCGTCCATTTCGGTTTTGCCCTTGAGCGAAGCGACGGCACCGCTGATGTCGTCGTCGCTGTACGGCACGCCGAGGGTGCGCATTGCCTTGATCTTGGTTTCGGTGTGGCTGCTGTCGAGCTGATTGGCCACCAGCCACGGGTAGGCCGGCATTTTCGATTCCGGCACGACGTTGCGCGGGTTGTACAAGTGCGCGCGGTGCCAGTCTTCCGAATAGCGACCGCCGACCCGCGCCAGGTCCGGCCCGGTGCGCTTGGAGCCCCACAGGAACGGGTGATCCCAGACGCTTTCTCCGGCCACCGAGTAGTGCCCGTAGCGTTCGGTTTCGGCGCGAAACGGGCGGATCATCTGCGAATGGCAGCCGACGCAGCCTTCGCGGATATAGATGTCGCGACCTTCCAGCTGCAGCGCGGTGTAGGGCTTCATGCCTTCGACCGATTTATTGGTCACGTCCTGGAAGAACAGCGGCACGATCTGTGTCAGGCCGCCGATGCTTACGGCAAAGATCATCAGCAACAGCAGCAGGCCGACGTTTTTCTCGATTGTTTCGTGTTTCATAGCGGACTCCTCAGGCCATCTGCGCGGCAGCGGCGGCTTCGGCAGGCTGCGAGGCCCGCACGGTGCGCCAGGTGTTGTAGGCCATCAGCAACATGCCGCTGAAGAAAATCGCCCCGCCGACCAGCCGCACGACGAAGCCCGGATGGCTGGCCACCAGGGTTTCGACGAAGGAATAAGTCAGCGTGCCGTCTTCGTTCACCGCACGCCACATGAGGCCCTGGGCGATGCCGTTGACCCACATCGAAGCGATGTAGAGCACGGTGCCGATGGTTGCGAGCCAGAAGTGCGCGTTGATCAGGCCGATGCTGTGCATCTGCGCGCGGCCGAAGATTTTCGGGATCATGTGGTAAAGCGCGCCGATGGAAATCATCGCCACCCAGCCGAGTGCGCCGGCGTGAACGTGGCCGATGGTCCAGTCGGTGTAGTGGGAGAGGGCGTTCACAGTCTTGATCGCCATCATCGGCCCTTCGAAGGTCGACATGCCGTAGAACGCCAGCGAGACCACGAGGAAGCGCAGGATCGGGTCGCTGCGCAACTTATGCCAGGCGCCCGACAGCGTCATCATCCCGTTGATCATCCCGCCCCAGCTCGGTGCCAGCAGGATCAGCGACATCACCATGCCCAGCGACTGCGCCCAGTCCGGCAGCGCGGTGTAGTGCAAATGGTGCGGGCCGGCCCAGATGTACAAAGTGATCAGTGCCCAGAAGTGCACGATCGACAAGCGATACGAGTACACCGGGCGCTCAGCCTGTTTCGGCACGAAGTAATACATCATCCCGAGGAAGCCTGCGGTGAGGAAGAAACCTACCGCGTTGTGCCCGTACCACCACTGCACCATGGCGTCGGTCGCGCCGCCGTACAGCGAGTAGGACTTGGTCCAGCTGACCGGGATTTCCATGTTGTTGACGATGTGCAGAATCGCCACGGTGACGATGAATGCCCCGAAGAACCAGTTGCCGACGTAGATGTGCTTGGTCTTGCGCTTGGCCAATGTGCCGAAGAACACGATCGCGTAAGCGACCCAGACGATGGTGATCAGGATGTCGATCGGCCATTCCAGCTCGGCGTATTCCTTGGAGCTGGTGTAACCCAGCGGCAGGCTGATCGCCGCCAGCAGGATGACCAACTGCCAGCCCCAGAAGCAGAATGCGGCGACTTTCGGTGCAAACAGTTGCGTCTGGCAGGTGCGTTGCACCGAATAGAACGAACTGGCGAACAGGGCGCAACCGCCGAACGCGAAGATCACCGCGTTGGTGTGCAACGGACGCAGGCGCCCGAAACTGGTCCACGGCAAATTGAAGTTGAGTTCGGGCCAGACCAATTGAGCGGCGAGAAAAACCCCGAGCCCCATGCCGACGATGCCCCACACCACCGTCATAATGGCGAATTGGCGGACCACCTTGTAGTTGTAGGCGGTACTGATAGAAGTGTTCATGGTTCCCCATCCACGGTTCAGCCGAAGTGAATGCGCGTCTTCGCAAACAAGTCGCGAGGCAAGCGCTTCCTTCGCCTGGAGTTATAGGCAGACTAAAAGCGAGGCAAGCATGGACAAACAGCACAAGGCCAGTATTGACGGGGATCAATGGGCGCGGTGCGTGGCCGAACGTGGTTGGCTTTGGGATGCGCCGTCGAAGCCGTCATCGACCACGCTGATCCTGGCCCACGGTGCCGGTGCGCCGATGGACAGTGCCTGGATGAACGACATGGCTGCGCGCCTTGCGGCGTCTGGGGTCAACGTGTTGCGCTTCGAGTTTCCGTACATGGCGCAACGGCGGGTGGATGGCGGTAAACGCCCGCCGAATCCGGCGCCGAAACTGCTCGAATGCTGGCGCGAGGTATACGCCGAGGTGCGACGCCATGTCACTGGGCGTTTGGCCATCGGCGGCAAGTCGATGGGCGGGCGGATGGCCAGTTTGCTCGTCGATGAGTTGGGCGCCGATGCTTTGGTGTGCCTGGGTTATCCGTTTTACGCGGTGGGCAAACCGGAGAAACCTCGGGTCGAGCATTTGGCCGGGCTGCAGACGCGGACGCTGATTGTGCAGGGCGAGCGCGATGCGCTGGGCAATCGGGCGGCGGTCGAGGCTTATGATTTGTCGCCGAGTATCGAGGTGTTCTGGCTGGTGGCCGGGGATCATGATTTGAAGCCGTTGAAGGCTTCGGGGTTTAGCCATGAGCAGCATTTGGCAGCTGCGGCGGGGCGGGTGGCTGCGTTCCTTCAGGGCCAGCCCTCACCCTAACCCTCTCCCAGAGGGAGAGGGGACTGACCGATGTGTTTATTCGAGCTACATCGACCTGACCTATCGAGTCGAACTCAGGCTCCGGAACCGACAAAGATCGGCTCCCTTTCCCCCTCTCCCCTATGGGGAGAGGGTTGGGGTGAGGGGTGCATTTTCAAGACGATACAAATCTCAAACTCTACCCACCCCACACTCCGAGTATCAGCTTCTAGCAACAATCAGCGGTTAAACCGCTCCACCAACGAATACTGAGTATTAGCCGTCTTCGTCAGTTCTTCACTCAACAGTGCCGAGTGCTGTGCCTGTTCCGACGTCTGGTCCGCCAGGTGCGAGATGTTGCTGATGTTGCGGCTGATTTCTTCCGCCACCGAGCTTTGCTCTTCGGTCGCGGCAGCAATCTGCGTGGTCATGTCGGTGATGTGCGCCACCGCTTCGCTGATCCCGATCAACGCCTGATCCGCTTCCAGCACCCGCGCCACGCCTTCTTCAGCCTGGCGATGGCCGGCGTCCATGGTTTGCACGGCGGTGTTGGCGGTTTGCTGCAGCTTGGCGATCAGCGCATGAATCTGCCCGGTCGACTCGCTGGTGCGTTGCGCCAGTTGCCGCACTTCGTCAGCCACTACCGCAAAACCACGGCCCATTTCACCGGCACGCGCCGCCTCGATGGCCGCGTTCAACGCCAGCAGGTTGGTCTGGTCGGCGATGCCTTTGATCACATCGACCACGCCACCGATTTCGTCGCTGTCCTTGGCCAATTGCGTCACGGTCATCCCGGTTTCACCGACCACCACCGACAGCCGCTGAATGGCTTCGCGGGTTTCCCCGGCGATGTCGCGACCGCGACCGGTCAGGCGATTGGCTTCCTGCGTGGCATCAGCGGTGCGCTGCACGTGGCTGGCGACTTCCTGAGTGGTGGCAGCCATCTGATTGACGGCGGTGGCCACTTGCTCGGTTTCGACGCGCTGGCGTTCCAGGCCGCTGGAGCTTTTGTGCGCCAGGGTATCGGACTGTTTCGCTTGGTCACTCAGGTGCTCGGCGGTGTCTTGCAGCCGGGTCAGGCAGGTTTTCAGGCGCGCTTCCTGGCTGAGAATCGACATCTCCAGGCGCGCCTGGGCGCCGCGACTGTCGGTGTACATCTGCGCGATCAGCGGGTCGGACGTGGTCTGCCCGGCCAGCACCAGCAACCGCTTGAGGCCGCGTTGTTGCCAGGTCAAACCGAGCAAGCCCAGCGGCACCGACAGCGCCGCCGCCAAGGCAAAACCCCATTGCGAGTTGAGCGAAGCGCCGATCATGAAGCTCAGTTGGCTGACCAGAATGAACGGCAGCCAATCCTGCAGCACCGGCAGCCATTTGTCCGTCGAAGGAATCGCCGACTTGCCCTGATTGATGCGTTGGTAGAGCGCTTCGGCCCGGCGGATCTGTTCGGCGGTGGGCTTGACCCGCACCGACTCGTAACCGACCACCTGATTGCCTTCAAACACCGGTGTGACGTAGGCGTTAACCCAGTAGTGGTCACCGGTCTTGCAGCGATTCTTGACAATGCCCATCCATGGCAAGCCTTGTTTCAACGTGCTCCACATATGCGCAAACACCGCTGCCGGCACGTCGGGGTGACGTACCAGATTGTGCGGCGCACGGATCAGCTCCTCACGGGAAAACCCACTGATTTCGACGAAAGCGTCGTTGCAGTAAGTGATCACGCCTTTGGCGTCGGTCGTGGAAATCAACCGTTGCTGAGCCGGGAACGTCCGTTCGCGTTGTGTCGTGGGTTGGTTATTACGCATGGCTTTTTCAATCCGTGAGGCTTTGACAGGGTGTCGGCATGGAGTCGGATTTGTTGAAGTTTATTTTTCAATAACCGGCGGTGCGTCGCAGAAATGAGCATTGCGTTGGATTGGATTTCCGGTCAACGCATAACCCCCTGTAGGAGTGAGCCTGCTCGCGATAGCGGTGTGTCAGTCGACATTTGCGGCGGCTGGTGCACCGCCATCGCGAGCAGGCTCACTCCCACATTGGTCGGTATTGCACGCATAAACCCTGTGGGAGCGAGCTTGCTCGCGATGGGGCCATTACATTCAGCAACAATATCGCCTGATACACCGCCATCCCGAGCAAGCTCGGTCCCACAGTGGGTCGGGGGCGTGCAGGAAGTTTGTGCCCCACGCAAAACTCCTTTGTAGGAGTGAGCCTGCTCGCGATGGCGGTGGGTCAATCAACATTTGCGGCGGCTGGTGCACCGCCATCGCGAGCAGGCTCACTCCCACATTGGCCGGTGTTGCACGCATAAACCCTGTGGGAGCGAGCTTGCTCGCGATGGGGCCATTACATTCAGCATCAATATCGCCTGATACACCGTCATCCCGAGCAAGCTCGGTCCCACAGTGGGTCGGCGGTGTGCAGGAATTTTGTGCCCCACGCAAAACCCCCTTGTAGGAGTGAGCCTGCTCGCGATGGGGCCATTACATTCAGCATCAATATCGACTGATAAGCCGCCATCCCGAGCAAGCTCGGTCCCACAGTGGGTCGGGGGTGTGCAGGGGATTTGTGTTGCACGCACAACCCCCCAGGCTCAGCGCCCGGCACATACAAAAACACCGCCCGAAGGCGGTGTCTCTGTCAGCAACGATGGTCAGGAAGCGATCAACTGCCGCAACACGTAATGCAGGATCCCGCCAGCCTTGAAGTATTCCACTTCGTTCAGCGTATCGATCCGGCACAACACTTCGACTTTCTCGCTGCGCCCGTCTTCACGGGTAATCACCAGCGTCAGGTTCATCCGTGGCGTCACTTCCACCCCGCTGAGGCCGAGGATATCCACCGTCTCCTTGCCGGTCAGGTTCAGGCTTTTGCGGTTCTGATCCAGTTTGAATTGCAGCGGCAGCACGCCCATGCCCACCAGGTTGGAACGGTGAATACGCTCGAAGCTTTCGGCGATGACCGCTTTCACGCCTAGCAAGTTAGTGCCTTTCGCCGCCCAGTCGCGGCTGGAACCGGTGCCGTATTCTTGCCCGGCGATCACCACCAGCGGCGTGCCCGACGCCTGGTAACGCATCGCCGCGTCATAAATCGGCAAACGCTCGCCGGTCGGAATGTAAATGGTGTTGCCACCTTCCTCACCGCCAAGCATTTCGTTACGAATACGGATATTGGCAAACGTCCCGCGCATCATCACTTCGTGGTTGCCGCGCCGCGAACCGTAGGAGTTGAAGTCGCGCGGTTCGACGCCTTTCTCTTGCAGGTAGCGACCGGCGGGGCTGTCGATCTTGATATTGCCGGCCGGCGAGATGTGGTCGGTAGTCACCGAGTCGCCGAGCAGCGCCAGCACATTGGCCTTTTTCACGTCCTGAATCACCGGCAACGGCCCGCCGATGTCATCGAAGAACGGCGGATGCTGGATGTACGTCGAATCTTCCTGCCACACATACGTCGCCGCTTGCGGCACTTCAATCGCTTGCCATTGCGCGTCGCCGGCAAACACTTCGGCGTATTCCTTGTGGAACATCGCGGTGTTGACCTGATTCACCGCGTCGGCAATCTCTTGCGTACTTGGCCAGATATCGCGCAGATAAACCGGATTACCGTCCTGATCATTGCCCAGCGGCTCGCTGCTGATGTCGATGCGCACCGTGCCCGCCAACGCGTAAGCCACCACGAGCGGCGGGGAGGCCAGCCAGTTGGTTTTCACCAGCGGATGCACCCGGCCTTCGAAATTGCGGTTGCCGGACAGCACCGACGCCACGGCCAGATCGGCTTTCTGAATGGCTTTCTCGATCGGTTCCGGCAGCGGCCCGGAGTTGCCGATGCACGTGGTGCAGCCATAGCCAACCAGCGAAAAACCCAGCTGATCGAGGTATTGGGTCAGACCGGCGGCGTTGTAATAATCGGTGACCACTTTCGAACCCGGTGCCAACGAACTCTTGACCCACGGTTTGCGCGTCAGGCCTTTCTCGACGGCTTTTTTCGCCACCAGACCGGCGGCCATCATCACGCTCGGGTTGGAGGTGTTGGTGCAGGAAGTGATCGCAGCGATCACCACCGCGCCGTTTTTCAGGCGATAGGTGTGGCCGTCCGACTCGTATTCCGCTTCGCCGACCAAATCCGCGTTGCCGACCGCAACACCGCCGCCGCCCTCACTCTCCAGGCGACCTTCTTCTTTACTGGTGGGTTTGATTTGCAGGCCGAGGAAATCGCTGAACGCTTGGGCGACGTTCGGCAGCGACACGCGATCCTGCGGACGTTTCGGCCCGGCGAGGCTGGCTTCGACGCTGCCCATGTCCAACTCGAGGCTGTCGGTGAAAACCGGTTCCTTGCCCGGCAGGCGCCACAGGCCTTGAGCCTTGGTGTAGGCCTCGACCAGTTTCACCACTTGCGGCGGCCGGCCAGACAGGCGCAGGTAATCCAGCGTGACGTCGTCGACCGGGAAGAAGCCGCACGTCGCGCCATATTCCGGGGCCATGTTGGCGATGGTCGCGCGGTCGGCTAGCGGCAGATCGGCGAGGCCGTCGCCGTAGAATTCGACGAATTTGCCGACCACGCCTTTCTTGCGCAGCATCTGCGTGACGGTCAGCACCAGGTCAGTCGCGGTGATGCCTTCCTTGAGTTTGCCGGTGAGTTTGAAACCGATCACTTCCGGGATCAGCATCGACACCGGTTGGCCGAGCATCGCCGCTTCCGCTTCGATCCCGCCAACACCCCAGCCGAGTACGCCGAGGCCATTGATCATGGTGGTGTGTGAGTCGGTGCCGACCAGCGTGTCGGGGAACGCGTAAGTGCGGCCGTCCTCGTCCTTGGTCCAAACGGTGCGGCCGAGGTATTCGAGGTTGACCTGGTGGCAAATCCCGGTGCCCGGTGGCACCACGCTGAAATTGTCGAAGGCGCTTTGGCCCCAGCGCAAAAAGGCATAACGCTCGCCATTGCGCTGCATTTCGATGTCGACGTTTTGTTCGAAGGCACTGGAACTGGCAAATTTATCGACCATCACTGAGTGGTCGATCACCAAGTCCACTGGCGATAACGGGTTGATCCGCTGCGGGTCGCCGCCGGCCTTGGCCATGGCGGCGCGCATGGCGGCGAGGTCGACCACCGCCGGCACTCCGGTGAAGTCCTGCATTAATACCCGGGCCGGGCGGTATTGGATTTCGCGGTCGGAGCGACGCTCCTTGAGCCACGCGGCAATCGCCTTGAGGTCGGCGCCGGTGACGGTTTTTTCGTCCTCCCAGCGCAGCAGGTTTTCCAGCAGGACTTTCAACGACATCGGCAGTTTGTCGAGGTCACCGAGGCTCTTGGCAGCGTCGGGCAGACTGAAATAGTGATAAGTCTGGTCGTCGATTTGTAAGGTTTTAAGGGTTTTCAGGCTATCGAGGGACGGCATTTGAAATGACTCCTTTAAGTCCGCACGGCTACGGACTTGGGGGACGGACAGAGCGTTAAACCTAGCCCTGTTTTAAGTAGCTGGCTAATAACTGGACTTTATCGACAAGTCCAAGGTTCCGAACTCGGCTATCATGCGCCGGTTTTCGTGACAGGCTTTGCTTCAACGCAAGCCTGGGCATCGCGCAGTGGCTGAATTCTCGCCATCTGCCCAGGAGTAAGAATGAACACCCTATTTATGCATTGCCGGCCGGGCTTCGAAGGCGAAGTCTGCTCCGAGATTTCCGAACACGCCGCGCGGCTGAATGTGGCCGGTTATGCCAAGGCTAAAACCGCCAGCGCCTGCGCCGAATTCATCTGCACCGAAGAAGACGGCGCCGCGCGCCTGATGCGTGGTCAGCGTTTCGCCGATCTGATCTTCCCGCGCCAATGGGCGCGCGGGATCTTCATCGATCTGCCGGAAAC
This sequence comes from Pseudomonas sp. SJZ131, assembly GCF_007828705.1. Classification (NCBI taxonomy): domain Bacteria; kingdom Pseudomonadati; phylum Pseudomonadota; class Gammaproteobacteria; order Pseudomonadales; family Pseudomonadaceae; genus Pseudomonas; species Pseudomonas sp. SJZ131. The sequence continues at coordinate 1,290,813 of NZ_VIVC01000002.1, forward strand.
CGACCGTATCAGCGTGATCCTCGCGCACATCGCCGACTTCCCGGTGTGCGGCAGCCTGTGGCTGGAGATGGTCGACACCAACGATGGCAAGGAGCTGTCGAACTTCTGCAAGAAGTTTGAAGTTCACCTGCGCAAAGCGCTGCTGGCTGCCGGCAGACTGGTGGAAGACGCAAGCAAGCCGCGCCTGTTGCTGACGTTCAAAAGTGGCCGTGAAGTGTTTGTCGGCCTCGCCGAGTCGAATAATTCGGCGATGTGGCCAATGGGCATTCCGCGCCTGAAGTTTCCGCGTGACGCGCCAAGCCGTTCGACGTTGAAGCTGGAAGAGGCCTGGCACCACTTCATCCCGCGTGATCAGTGGGACGAGCGTCTGCACAGTGACATGACCGGCGTTGACCTCGGCGCGGCACCCGGCGGCTGGACCTGGCAACTGGTCAACCGCGGCATGCTCGTGACCGCGATCGACAACGGACCGATGGCCGAAAGCCTGATGGACACCGGTCTGGTGCAGCATTTGATGGCTGACGGTTTTACTTTCAAGCCGCGTCAGCCGGTGGACTGGATGGTCTGCGACATCGTCGAGAAACCCGCGCGCAACGCGGCGATGCTCGAAGAGTGGATTGGCGAGGGACATTGCCGCGAAGCGGTGGTCAACCTCAAGTTGCCGATGAAACAGCGTTACGCCGAAGTGAAACGCTTGCTGGAGCGGATTGCCGAAGGTTTCAAGGAGCGCGGGATCAAAGTCGAAATCGGCTGCAAACAGCTGTACCACGACCGCGAAGAAGTGACCTGCCACTTGCGCCGAATCGACGTGAAGAAACCTAAATCCCGCTGAGTCGCGCCCGTATTGCGGGCGCCACCCAACCTTGTGGGAGCGAGGCTTGCCCGCGAAGCTTTTAGCGTCTTCAAGGACGCCTTCGCGGGCATGCCTCGCTCCTACAAGGGCGGGGGCGGGGTGGTGTTATGAGACAGATGACCGAATACCCGGCAATGCGCGACAATGCCGGCCAGTTTCAGGAGTGAATCATGAGTGAAATGCTTGATCAGCCGGTTGACGGCACCCTCGACGCCACCGGCCTCAATTGCCCGGAACCGGTGATGATGCTGCACCAGCACATCCGTGATCTGGTGCCCGGCGGCTTGCTCAAAGTGATCGCCACCGACCCGTCGACCCGGCGCGATATCCCCAAGTTTTGCGTGTTCCTGGACCATGAGCTGGTCGGCCAGCACGAAGAGGCCGGCACCTACCTCTACTGGATCCGCAAAAAACTCGCTTAACCCGCCGACTTGCTGCTGCGGATCCGCTTGCGGGCACTGCGCGCCAGGCGGATCGACAGCATCAACGCCGCGCAACTCAGGCCGACGATCAAACCCTGCCACAGCCCGCTCGGGCCACTTGGCGCGCCGAACCAGTCGGTCAGGCCCAGCGCGTAACCCACCGGCAAACCAATCCCCCAATAGGCAAACAGGGTCAGGATCATCGTCACCCGCGTGTCCTGATAACCGCGCAACGCGCCGGCCGCCGTGACCTGGATCGCGTCGGAAAACTGAAACAGCGCCGAGTACACGATCAGCATCGCCGCAATATGGATCACTTGCGGGTCGGTGGTGTAGATGGTCGCAATCGGTTCACGCAGCAACAGCATCATGCTCGCCGACAGGCAGGCATACGCCAAAGCACTGCCCATGCCGACACCCGCCGCGAAGCGCGCTTCCCGCGGTTCATTGCGCCCCAGCGCCTGACCGACGCGCACGGTCACGGCCATGCCCAGCGAATACGGAATCATGAACACCAGCGAACTGACGTTCAGCGCGATTTGATGCCCGGCGACCACGGTCGCGCCGAGGCTGCCAATCAGCAATGCAATCACTGCGAAGATGCTCGATTCGGCGAACACCGCGATGCCGATGGGCAGGCCGATACTCAGCAGCCGTTTGATCACCGCCCATTGTGGCCAGTCGAAACGGCTGAACAATTCGCTCGCCTGATACGCCGGCGCCCAGCGCGTGTACACGACCATGCCCAGCGCCATGAACCACATGACAATGGCGGTGGCCCAGCCGCAACCGACGCCGCCCATCGCCGGCACGCCGAAGTGGCCATAAATGAACACGTAGTTGAGCGGGATGTTCAGCGCCAGTGCACACAAGCCCAAAACCATCGCCGGACGCGTGCGGCCCATGCCGTCGCTGTAGCAACGCAGTACGTGATACAGCGCCACTGCCGGCAAACCGCAAGCGATTCCGCGCAGGTATTGCATGCACGGGCCGATCAGTTCCGGATCGACTTTCATGACGCGCAAGATCGGTTCGGCGCTGAACAGGATCAGCGTCGCCAGCAACCCGACCACCGTCGCCAGCCACAATGCCTGGCGCACCAACGGGCCGATTTCAGTGTGCGTGCCGGCGCCGAAGCGCTGGGCGACTTTCGGCGTGGTTGCCAGCAGCGTGCCGGTCATCAGCAGAAACACCGGCACCCAGATCGAGTTGCCCAACGCCACCGCCGCCAGATCCCGCGAACTGACACGACCGGCCATCACCGCATCGACGAAGCCCATGGCGGTGGTCGCCAGTTGCGCGATCATGATCGGCAGCGCGAGGGCGAACAGATTCTTCAGCTCCAGGCGAATCCGCGCGGGGCGGGTGAGGGTGATGGCAACGGGGCGGGTAACGGAAGTCAAGGGCGTAGCGTCCAGGAAAATGTGATGCGCAAGGGCCGCGCATTCTACCCGTTGACGCACTGGTCAGGAAAACCGCTGTGTTGGGGATTTGTAATCGTCCTTTGAACATTGCGACATCCCCTCGCGATCACGGTGGGCGCAATGCCTGCTGGCTCAGCATGGTCTTCTGCAACTACACTGCCGATCCGCCTAAGGAGCCTCGCCATGCTGATTGTTGCCGACGAAAATATTCCGCTGCTCGATGCCTTTTTTCAGGGTTTCGGCGAAATCCGCCGGGTGCCGGGGCGTTCCATCGACCGTGCCACGGTCGAGCAGGCTGACGTTTTGCTGGTGCGCTCGGTGACCAACGTCAACCGCGCACTGCTCGAAGGCAGCAACGTCAAGTTTGTCGGCACCTGCACTATCGGCACCGATCACCTCGATCTGGATTACTTCAAACACGCCGGCATCACTTGGTCCAGCGCGCCCGGCTGCAACGCTCGCGGCGTGGTCGATTACGTGCTCGGCAGCCTGCTGACCCTCGCCGAAATCGAAGGCGCCGACCTGACCCGCCGCACGTATGGCGTGGTCGGTGCCGGTGAAGTCGGTGGGCGTCTGGTCAAAGTGCTGCAAGGCCTGGGCTGGAACGTGCTGGTCTGCGATCCGCCACGACAAGCGGCGCAGGGTGGCGATTTTGTCAGCCTCGAGCAGATCATCGAGCAGTGCGACGTCATCAGCCTGCACACGCCGCTGAAGAAACACGGCGCGCAATCGACGTGGCATCTGTTCGATCACGCGCGTTTGAATCAACTCAAGCACGGCGCCTGGCTGATCAACGCCAGCCGTGGCCCGGTGGTCGACAACGCTGCGCTGCGTCGCGTGTTGCTCGAGCGCGAAGACCTGCAAGCGGTGCTGGACGTCTGGGAAGGCGAGCCGGAAGTCGATGCGGCGCTCGCCGAGCTGTGCGTGTTGGCGACACCGCATATTGCCGGTTACAGCCTCGATGGCAAACAGCGCGGCACGGCGCAGATTTATCAGGCGTATTGCGAGTTCCTCGGTCAGGCGCCGCAGGTCAGCCTCACCGATCTGCTGCCGGCGCCATGGTTGTCGCAGGTGACTGTGCACGCGGACAGCGACCCGGCGTGGGCGCTGGCGATGATTTGCCGTGGCGTGTACGACCCGCGCCGCGATGACGCAGATTTCCGCCGCAGCCTGGTCGGCACGGTGAGCGAGCAGCGCGCGGCATTCGATGCGCTGCGCAAGCATTACCCGGCGCGCAGGGAGATTGATGGGTTGCAGGTGCGGATTGAAGGCGATTCGCCCGTGTTGCGGAATATTGTGGCGGCATTGGGTGCGACGGTTGTCTGAGATCGGGCTGGCCCAATCGCGGGCAAGCCTTGCTCCTACAGTTTTTGCGCTGTAGGAGCGAGGCTTGCCCGCGAACGGCCGCACCACAATTCCCGATCACCACCCATAAAAAACCCGGCCAACCTGGGCCGGGTCAAGAAGACGTTGGCTACATCACTTTTATTCGGCAGGCTTGATCACTTCTGTTCGGCAGGCTTGACTAAGCGCTTTTCCAGTTCGCGGCACGCGTTCTGGATCATGCCTTCAGTAATCGGTACTTCGCGGCCCTGCTCATCGATAATCGAGCAACCCAGAGACTGGTCGGGCTGTGTGCGGATCACTTCAATTTTGTCTTCGCTGCTGTGTTGCAAGGACATGGCCTGTCTCCTCATCAGGTTGTGTGCTTACTCTAAAACCGCCAAGTGACCGGGCTGTGACAACTCCCTGCGGTACTTCCAGAGCGGCATTGACAGTCCACCAGAAATGCTCCGGCGTTACCACCGGCACTTTAGACCGATAGCATCTAGCCGGTAGTGTCGGCGGGCATAATTAACCTGACTCATTGTGATTTACAGAGTTTCCGTCTTAACGAACTGTATGTAACCGCTGGCCCCTGAAACCGCTTCAACCGCGAATCTGGATAACCCAATGCTCTCATCCCGTCACCGCCGCGCGCTTCGCCTGACCAGCCACTTCCTCGCGCCGTATCGCTGGCCGGCGGTTGGCGCGTTGCTCGCGCTGATCGTCACGGCCGGCATTACCTTGTCGATGGGGCAGGGCATTCGCCTGTTGGTCGATCAGGGGTTCATGACGCAATCGCCGCACCTGCTCAACCAGTCCATCGGCTTGTTCATGGTCTTGGTCGCAGGGCTGGCGGTCGGCACATTTGCGCGGTTTTATCTGGTGTCGTGGATCGGTGAACGGGTGGTCGCGGACATTCGTCGCCAAGTCTTCAACCACTTGGTGTACCTGCATCCGGGCTTTTATGAAGACAACCGCAGTTCCGAGATCCAGTCGCGGCTGACCGCCGACACGACGCTGTTGCAATCGGTGATCGGTTCGTCGCTTTCGCTGTTTCTGCGCAATTTGCTGATGGTGATCGGCGGCATCGTGCTGCTGTTTATCACCAACCCCAAACTGAGCAGCATCGTCGTGATCGCGTTGCCGTTGGTGATCGCGCCGATCCTGATCTTCGGCCGCCGGGTCCGCAGCCTGTCACGCGAGAGCCAGGACCGGATTGCCGATGTTGGCAGCTACGTTGCCGAAACCCTCGGCCAGATCAAGACCGTGCAGGCCTACAACCACCAGGTTCAAGATGAAAAACGCTTCGCGCTGACCGTGGAAGAAGCGTTCGCCACAGCGCGCAAACGTATCGTCCAGCGCGCCTGGCTGATCACGCTGGTGATCGTTCTGGTGTTGGGCGCGGTCGGCGTGATGCTCTGGGTCGGCGGCATGGACGTGATCGCCGGGCGAATCTCCGGCGGTGAACTGGCGGCGTTCGTCTTCTATAGCCTGATCGTCGGCAGCGCCTTCGGCACCCTCAGCGAAGTCATCGGCGAATTGCAGCGAGCCGCCGGTGCGGCCGAACGAATCGCCGAACTGCTGCGCTCGGAAAACATCATCCAGCCACCGAGCACAGGGCTGGTGACGTTGCCCGAACGCGTGCAAGGCAACCTGCAACTGCAAGATGTGCGCTTTTCCTACCCGTCGCGTCCCGAAAGCTTCGCCGTCGACGGCTTGAATCTGACCATCAATGCTGGCGAAACCCTTGCGCTGGTCGGGCCGTCCGGCGCCGGCAAATCCACCGTTTATGATTTGCTGCTGCGATTTTATGACCCCGCCGAAGGACGTATTCTGCTCGACGGCGTGCCGCTGACCCAGCTCGATCCACTCGACCTGCGCCGCTGCTTTGCGCTGGTCTCGCAAAACCCGGCGCTGTTTTTCGGCAGCATCGAAGAAAACATTCGCTACGGCAACCCGTCCGCCAGCCTCGCCCAAGTCCAGGAAGCGGCAAAAATCGCCTACGCCCACGAGTTCATCGAGCAAATGCCAAACGGCTACCAGACCCACCTCGGCGACGGCGGCCTCGGTCTGTCCGGCGGCCAGCGCCAACGCCTGGCCATCGCTCGCGCGCTGCTGGTCGACGCGCCGATCCTGCTGCTCGACGAAGCCACCAGCGCCCTCGATGCACATAGCGAACACCTGATCCAGCAAGCCCTGCCAAGCCTGATGAAAAACCGCACCACGCTGGTCATCGCCCACAGACTGGCCACCGTAAAGAACGCTGACCGCATCGCGGTAATGGATCAGGGGAAATTGGTGGCGGTGGGCACGCATCAGGAGTTGGTGGCGAGCAATGCGTTGTATGCGCGGTTGGCGGCGTTGCAGTTCAGTGATGGTCGAGATGCGCAGCCCTACCCGCTAGCGACCAAGTAACCGACCAAGTAACCGTCTAAGTAACCGACCAAGTAGCGCCACAAACAAAAATGCCCGCATCAACCGATGCGGGCATTTTTTTGCGTTGCCGCGTCAGATCAAAACGTCATTGATCGTCGAAGTAGCGTTCATGCCAATCCACCAGCGGCTGCGGCGAGTTGAGTTTCTGGCCGTAGATCACTGAGTACGACAACACGTTTTGTACGTATTGGCGGGTTTCGTCGAACGGGATGCTTTCCACCCAGACGTCGAAGCTCAGGTGGTCGGCGCCGCGCAGCCATTGGCGCACGCGGCCGGGGCCGGCGTTGTAGGCGGCGGAGGCGAGGACGCGGTTGCCGTTGAATTGGCTGTGGACCTGGCTCAGGTAAGCGGCGCCGAGCTGGATGTTTTTGTCCGGGTCGAGCACTTGCTGCGGCGAGGCCAGGGGAATGCTGAACTTGCGCGCGGTTTCCTTGGCGGTGCCGGGCATTAGCTGCATCAGACCGCTGGCGCCGACGCCGGAGCGGGCGTCGTCCATGAAGGCACTTTCCTGGCGAGTGATGGCGAACACCCAGCTCGAATGCAAACCACGCACTTTGGCTTCACGCACCAGTGTTTCGCGGTGAGCCATCGGGAAACGAATGTCGAGGTCGTCCCAATACTGCGCCTGACTGATGGTACGGATCGCCGGGAAATACCATTTCAGGTCGTAAGCCAGTTTGGCCTGCGCGACCATCTCGTCACGGTTGAAATGACGGCTGACGTGATACCACTCGCGACGGCCATCGACGATCTGCCCGCGCGCATGGAACTCCAGCGCGCGGCGCACGCCCGGCGTGTTGCGCACTTTATTGATCAACGCCTGGCTGAGCACCAGCGGTTTGTTGTTCAGCGAATACGACGATTGCGAGCGGTCGGCGGCGAGGAAACCGTAGAAATCACGTTCGCGCGCCAAGCCCTTGTACAGCGTCTGCGCTTCCGGGTTTTGCGGTTGCGCCAATTCCAGACTGCGGGCCTGCCAGTAGCGCCAGCGGTTGGTCGTGGCGAGGTCTTGCGGCAAGCGCCGGGTCAACTGATAAGCGTCGTCCCAACGGGCGAGGCGCAGCAGCAGGCGCATACGCCATTCGGACACGGTGTTGTCGCGCAGTTCCGGGTCATACTTGGTCATCATGTCCAGCGCGCGCGGGTCGAAACGCTTGGCCAGGGTCAAGCCGATTTCCCGGGCGATCGCGACTTTCTCGTCGCGGGAGAAATGCATGCTGCTGGCATAGCCGTCGAGCATGGCCATGGCTTTGTCCGGATCCTGGCGCGCCAGACGGCGCAAGCCGAGGCTGACAATGTCGGACATCGGCTCGTCGGCCGGGATAAAACGCGAAGGCTGATTGAGCTGTTCCGGTTTTTGCGCCACGTCCACCAACAAGCGTCCGCGCGGGGCGAGGGTGGTCAGGCCGCTGACCAGGCTGTTGGCCAACGGATAGTTGCGTGCCTGAGCGGCAAGCTTGGTGCGTTCCCAGCGTTTCTGTTCAGTCAGTTGACCTTCGGCGGCCCAGATGCCGAACAGGCCATCGCAAGCAGCGGGCAGCGATTTGCCGGTCAGCCAGAGTTTTTCGGCGTTGGCATAACCAGCGGTTTTCTGGTTATGGCCAATCTGATACTGCGCGTTCAGGCAGTCGAGCTCGGTGAAGTTGAGCTTGGGATCGTAATACTTGACGAAGGTCGCCCAGTCGCCGCGGTCGGCCAGCCAGCGCAACCAGCGCAGCTTCATCCAGTTGGCCTGGGGCAGGTCACCGTGCTCGGCGAGGAATTTCTCGATTTCGGCGTTGCTCGCCGATTTCAGGCGCGCCGTCAGTTCGTCATAGGCCAGATATGGCTCCAGCGGATAATCGCTGAGCGCCTGGCTGTAACGGAAATACGGGCCGTTGTCGCCTTTGGCCAAGGCGCGTTTGGCCTCATCGTAATACTGGCGTTGGGTGGATAAATCCACGGCCTGGACTGATTGGGCGGCAGTGGCGGAAAGAAGCAAACATGAAAAAAGACTGAAAAGGCGACTGCGCATGAGACATCCGGGCAGAAAAATCATGACAAGTGCCGACATCATCAGCACTGAATAATCTGTAGCTTAGCCTTTTGCCAGCAACGGGCGAAAGCTTTGCCGGCCAGTCAGCGCAAGATCGCAACATTTGTTATGCAGAGTGCTTCGAAGGTGAAATTGCCGGCCTTCTGAAGCCTCAAGTCAGGTAGAATGCGCGCCCGGTTTTTGGAGAAGCTCATGACCCTGCTCAAATTCAGCGATGTGTCCCTTGCTTTCGGCTCTACGCCGTTGTTGGACAAGGTGTCCTGGCAGATCGCCCGTGGAGAGCGGGTGTGCATCATCGGCCGTAACGGCACTGGCAAGTCCAGCATGATGAAGCTCGTCAAGGGCGACCAGAAGCCCGATGACGGCTCCGTTTGGCGCGCACCCGGCCTCAAGATTGGCGAATTGCCGCAAGAATTGCCGGTAGCCGACGAGCGGACCGTGTTCGACGTAGTGGCTGAAGGCCTGGACGGTGTTGGCGAACTGCTCGCGCAGTATCACCACCTGAGCCAGAACATCGTCACCGACGCCGACCTGGACAAATTGATGCACGTCCAGCACGACCTCGAAGCCCGTGACGGCTGGCGTTTGCAGCAATTGGTCGACAGCACTTTGAGTCGTCTGCAATTGCCTGCCGACAAGACCCTCGCCGAATTGTCCGGTGGCTGGCGTCGTCGCGTCCTGCTGGCGCAGGCGCTGGTTTCCGAACCTGACCTGCTGCTGCTCGACGAACCGACCAACCATCTCGATATCGGCGCAATCGCCTGGCTCGAAGAAGCGTTGAAGGATTTCCAGGGCGCCGTGCTGTTCATCACGCACGACCGTTCCTTCTTGCAGAACCTCGCCACGCGCATCCTCGAACTGGATCGCGGCGGCCTGATCGACTGGAACGGCGACTACGCCAGTTTCCTCGTGCACAAAGAAGCCTCGCTGGTCGCTGAAGAGACCGCCAACGCGCTCTTCGACAAAAAACTGGCCCAGGAAGAAGTCTGGATCCGCCAAGGCATCAAGGCGCGCCGCACCCGTAACGAGGGCCGCGTCCGCGCCCTGAAAGCATTGCGCAATGAGCGCAGCGAACGCCGCGAGCGTACCGGCAAAGCCAATATTCAGCTGGACACTGCCGACAAGTCCGGCAAGCAGGTGATGGTCCTCGAGAACGTCAGTTTCGCTCACCCGGGCGGCCCGTTCCTGATCAAGGATTTCTCGATGGTCCTGCAGCGCGGCGACCGTATCGGTCTGCTCGGCGCCAACGGCACCGGCAAGACCACCTTGCTGAAACTGATGCTCAACGGTCTGCAACCGACCAGCGGCACGGTGGAAGAGGGCACGCGCATCGACGTCGCTTACTTCGACCAGTTGCGTCATCAGCTCGATCTGGAAAAAACCGTGATCGACAACGTGGCTGAAGGTCGCGACTTCATCGATATCGATGGTCAGAGCCGTCACGTGTTGAGCTACCTCGGCGACTTCCTGTTCAGCCCGCAGCGTGCCCGCACGCCAGTGAAAGCCCTGTCCGGTGGTGAGCGCGCGCGTCTGTTGCTGGCCAAATTGTTCAGCAAACCGGCAAACCTGCTGGTCCTCGACGAACCGACCAACGACCTCGACGTGGAAACCCTCGAACTGCTGGAAGAGGTCTTGCTGACCTTCAACGGCACTGTGCTGATGGTGAGCCACGACCGGGCATTCCTCGACAACGTGGTTACCAGCACTCTGGTCTTCGAGGGTGAAGGCAAGGTTCGCGAGTACGTCGGTGGTTATCAGGACTGGTTGCGTCAGGGCGGCTCGCCGCGTCTGTTGGGTGTCACCGAGAGCAAATCCGGCAAGGCTGACTTGACCTCCGCAGTGGTCACGGCCGAAGCGGCGCCGGTGGCTGCAGCGGAAGCGCCAGTGGCGAAGAAGAAGCTCAGTTACAAACATCAGCGTGAGCTGGAAATGTTGCCGGCGCAGATCGAGGCGATGGAGCAGCAGATTGCGGCGGTTGAAGCGCAGATGGCTGATCCTGCTTTTTATCAGCGCCCGGCTGCCGAAACGGCGGCCGTGATTGCTCAGCTTGAGCAATTGCAGGCGGAGCTCGAAGTGATGGTCGAGCGTTGGGCCGAGCTGGATGCCTGATTGATCCCGCAATAAAAAAGCCCGGCGTTCAGAGATGAACGCCGGGCTTTTGCTATGCAATGTGATCTACAGGAAGAACATAGATCAAATGTAGGAGTGAGCCTGCTCGCGATGAGGTCTGACAGTCAAAATCGTGTTGACTTTCAAGACGCCATCGCGAGCAGGCTCACTCCTACAGGTTCAGTGTTATCAGCTTTTGACCAGGCGCACTGCGAGCACATCGCATGGCGCACCGTGCAGCACGTCGTTGGCGGTAGAGCCGAGCAGCAAGGCCAGGCCGTGTCGACCATGGCTGCCGACCACGATCAGGTCGCAGGTCTGTTCCTTGGCCAAGTGATGGATTTCCTGGCGCGGCTGGCCGTAAGTCAGGTGGCTGTATTCTTTGGACAGTTCCGGGTATTTCACGATCAACCGGTCAAGGCGTTCCTTGGCCTGATCGAACTGTTGCTGTTGCAGTTGTGACAGGTCCATCGGTACGTCGCCGCCGAAGGCCATCGCCATGGGCTCGACAATGTGCACCAGGGACAATTTTGCGCCGTTGCTCACCGAGAGCTCGCGCGCGCGGTGGATTACAGGATCGCACTCTTCGGTTAGATCTACGGCGACCAGAATATGGTGGTAGGGCATGAGGTGCTCCTCCTGAGGATGGCAATGTTGGTAAGTATGGCTGGTTTCAAGCGCAATGGTTCCAAAGTGACACATCGCGCTCATCAAGAATCGGGAGTACAGATATGACGGTCTGGATAGTGGTGTCAATCCTGCTGGTGGTACTGAGTCCGCTGGCATGGTTGCGGCCGTCCCGCCATCAGAGCGGTCGCATGGCGTTGCGCATGGAAGCGCGGCGCATCGGGCTGGCCATGCAACCGGCGCCGCAGGAGTGGCCGCACTGGCTCAGCCACGAGCCGCCGAGCCCGTGCGCGCAGTACCATCGGCCGCGTCGGGGCAACCATCCGAAGTGCTGGAGTTATTGGCAGAAAGCGCCGGGCGTGTGGGTCAATCAATGGCAGGAAGCCTGTGAAGATCCGCTGCTGCTCAATCATTTCGAAAAATTGCCGGACAACGTCTACAAGGTTGAAGCCGACAAGCAAATGATCACGCTGTACTGGGGCGAGAAGGGCGAAGCCGAGGTGTTGCAGCACATTGATGCCACGCTGAAAGCCCTCGCCTGACAAGGTCGCAATCTGTAGCAGCTGCCGAGCCTGCGAGGCTGCGTTCGGCTGCGCAGCAGTCGTCATCGTGTCCCGAGTTTACGACGACTTCGTCGCCCAACGCAGCCTCGCGGGCTCGGCAGCTGCTACAAGTTTTTGTGCATTTCGTGGGCAATAAAAAGCCCGACATCATCATCGGGCTGGGGTTGGCCAGGCAGGCCGGAAACCTTTTTGTGGCGCTGATCTTGCGCCAGGCATTCGCCATTCGCGCGCAGTTTTTGCTGAACGTTCCGCCAGCGTAGCTGCTCCCTCACCGCTTGCCGTGAATTAGGGCGACTTTTCTAACTATTGATTTTATGAATGGCTTGGCATGCGACAGCCTGTCGCAGACGCTGTGGTTGTGGAAATGACCGGAAAGTCGCGTTTCAACCCGCATTTTGGGCGATTGACAATTGCGGGAAATTCCGTGAAGGTGGCGTACCCAAATCAAACGGGCGTATGAATTGAGCGTTTGTCTTACAGGACGCTCCTACAGAATCCCGACTATCGCGTTGGCGGGTGTGCCGGGTGGATTGGCGTTAGCATCGACGAAAAGCGTCCTGCCAAGCCATTCGCCTGCGTCCGACGTGTACTGTTCAGCTTCCATATCGTGGAGATCAGTTGATGATTTACGAAGGTAAAGCCATCACGGTTAAGGCTCTTGAAAGTGGCATCGTCGAACTGAAGTTCGATCTCAAGGGTGAGTCCGTCAACAAGTTCAACCGTCTAACCCTGAATGAATTGCGTCAGGCCGTAGACACCATCAAGGCAGATGCTTCGATCAAGGGTGTGATCGTCAGCAGTGGCAAGGACGTGTTCATCGTCGGCGCCGACATCACCGAATTTGTCGAGAACTTCAAGCTGCCTGATGCAGAGCTTGTCGCTGGCAACCTCGAAGCCAACAAGATTTTCAGCGATTTCGAAGACCTCAACGTCCCGACGGTCGCCGCGATCAACGGCATCGCCCTCGGTGGCGGTCTGGAAATGTGCCTGGCGGCGGACTACCGCGTCATGTCCACCAAGGCCAAAATCGGTCTGCCGGAAGTCAAACTGGGCATCTACCCAGGCTTCGGCGGCACTGTGCGCCTGCCGCGCCTGATCGGTGCCGACAACGCCATCGAGTGGATCGCCGCCGGTAAGGAAAACCGTCCTGAAGACGCGCTGAAAGTTGGCGCCGTCGATGCCGTGGTTGCTCCTGAGAAACTGCAGGAAGCCGCTTTGGAGCTGATCAAACGCGCCATCTCCGGCGAGTTCGATTACAAAGCAAAGCGTCAGCCGAAACTTGAAAAACTCAAGTTGAACGCCATTGAGCAGATGATGGCCTTCGAAACCGCCAAAGGTTTTGTGGCGGGTCAGGCTGGCCCGAACTACCCGGCGCCGGTTGAAGCGATCAAGACGATCCAGAAAGCTGCTAACTTCGGTCGCGACAAGGCGCTGGAAGTTGAAGCCAACGGTTTTGTGAAGCTGGCCAAGACCTCTGCCGCGCAGAGCTTGATCGGCCTGTTCCTGAACGATCAGGAGCTGAAGAAGAAAGCCAAGGTCTACGACGAAATCGCCAAAGACGTGAAGCAGGCTGCCGTATTGGGCGCCGGCATCATGGGTGGCGGTATCGCTTATCAGTCGGCCTCCAAAGGTACGCCGATCCTGATGAAGGACATCAACGAGCACGGCATCGAGCAGGGTCTGGCAGAAGCCGCGAAACTGCTGGTGGGCCGCGTTGATAAAGGTCGCATGACAGCGGCGAAAATGGCCGAAGTGCTCAACGGCATTCGTCCGACCCTGTCCTACGGAGATTTCGGTCACGTGGATCTGGTTGTCGAAGCTGTCGTCGAGAACCCTAAGGTCAAGCAGGCCGTACTGGCCGAAGTTGAAGACAAGGTCAAAGAGGACACCATCCTCGCGTCCAACACCTCGACTATTTCCATCACCTTGCTGGCCAAAGCCCTCAAGCGTCCGGAAAACTTCGTCGGCATGCACTTCTTCAACCCGGTGCACATGATGCCGCTGGTTGAAGTGATTCGTGGCGAGAAGTCCAGCGAGCTGGCCGTTGCCACCACCGTTGCCTACGCGAAGAAAATGGGCAAGAACCCGATCGTCGTCAACGACTGCCCGGGCTTCCTGGTCAACCGCGTGCTGTTCCCGTACTTCGGCGGTTTCGCCAAACTGGTCAGCGCCGGTGTCGACTTCGTACGCATCGACAAGATCATGGAAAAATTCGGCTGGCCAATGGGCCCGGCCTACCTGATGGACGTGGTCGGCATCGACACCGGTCACCACGGTCGTGACGTGATGGCTGAAGGTTTCCCGGATCGCATGAAAGACGATCGCCGCTCGGCCATCGACGTGCTTTACGAAGCCAAGCGCCTGGGCCAGAAGAATGGCAAGGGTTTCTACGCTTACGAGACCGACAAGAAGGGCAAGCAGAAGAAAGTCGCCGATCCGTCGGTGCTGGAAGTGCTCAAGCCGATCATTTACGAGCAGCGCGAAGTCACTGACGAAGACATCATCAACTGGATGATGATCCCGCTGTGCCTGGAAACCGTGCGTTGCCTGGAAGACGGCATTGTCGAAACCGCCGCCGAAGCCGACATGGGTCTGGTCTACGGTATTGGTTTCCCTCCATTCCGTGGCGGCGCGCTGCGCTACATCGATTCGATCGGTGTTGCCGAGTTCGTTGCCCTGGCTGACCAGTACGCTGATTTGGGCGCGCTGTACCACCCGACCGCGAAGCTGCGTGAAATGGCCAAGACTGGCCAACGGTTCTTCGGTTAAGCGTCCCAACTTTTGAGCGAGAGTGAAATTTTATGAGCTTGAATCCAAGAGACGTCGTGATTGTCGACTTCGGTCGTACTCCGATGGGCCGCTCCAAGGGCGGCATGCACCGCAACACCCGCGCCGAAGACATGTCGGCGCACCTGATCAGCAAACTGCTGGAACGCAACGTCAAGGTTGACCCGAACGAAGTCGAAGACGTGATCTGGGGCTGCGTCAACCAGACCCTGGAGCAGGGCTGGAACATCGCGCGCATGGCGTCGTTGATGACACAGATCCCGCACACCGCTGCCGGCCAGACCGTCAGCCGCTTGTGTGGCTCCTCGATGAGCGCTTTGCACACTGCTGCGCAAGCGATCATGACCGGCAACGGTGACGTGTTCGTGGTGGGTGGCGTCGAGCATATGGGTCACGTGAGCATGATGCACGGTGTCGATCCGAACCCGCACATGTCGCTGTACGCGGCAAAAGCCTCGGGCATGATGGGCCTGACCGCAGAAATGCTTGGCAAAATGCACGGCATCACTCGCGAACAACAGGACGCTTTCGGCGTGCGCTCGCACCAGCTCGCTCACAAGGCGACCCTGGAAGGCAAGTTCAAAGACGAAATCATCCCGATGCAGGGCTATGACGAGAACGGTTTCCTGAAACTGTTCGACTACGACGAAACCATTCGTCCGGAAACCACCCTGGAAAGCCTGGCGGCTCTCAAGCCTGCTTTTAACCCTAAGGGCGGCACCGTGACAGCCGGTACTTCGTCGCAGATCACCGATGGTGCTTCGTGCATGATCGTGATGTCGGCACAGCGTGCACAAGACCTCGGCATCCAGCCGATGGCGGTGATTCGCTCGATGGCAGTGGCGGGCGTGGACCCGGCAATCATGGGTTACGGCCCAGTGCCAGCGACGCAAAAAGCGTTGAAACGTGCGGGCCTGGGGATCAACGATATCGACTTCTTCGAGCTCAATGAAGCTTTCGCCGCACAGGCTCTGCCAGTGCTGAAAGATTTGAAAGTGCTCGACAAGATGAACGAGAAGGTTAACCTGCACGGCGGCGCGATCGCCTTGGGTCACCCGTTCGGTTGCTCCGGTGCACGTATCTCCGGCACGTTGCTGAACGTGATGAAGCAGAATGGCGGCACCTTCGGGGTAGCTACCATGTGCATTGGTCTCGGCCAAGGCATCTCTACCGTCTTCGAACGCGTTTAAGCGTCTCGTTGATGGAAGCCGGGGCCAAGTGCCCCGGTTTTTGTTTTTCTGAAATTATTTTTTATTTTTATTTGAAAAGATTTGAGCGAGGGCCGAAGCATGCCGATACAACCTGGGCTCTACCAACATTACAAAGGTCCGCAATACCGTGTATTTAATGTCGCGCGGCATTCCGAGACCGAAGAAGAAGTGGTGTTTTACCAAGCCCTGTATGGCGATTACGGCTTTTGGGTGCGTCCCTTGAGCATGTTCCTGGAGTCGGTCGAGGTTGACGGCGAACAGGTCCCACGCTTTGCTTTGGTGCAAGCTGAACCGAGCCTTTTTTCCAAGCCATAAGCTGAGTGCGCGCGATACCCTGCGCTTGACCTCACCTTGTAGCCACTATATATAGCGGTGCCGCGTCAGGCGCCAACCGCCTTTCACTTCTAGAATTCAGGAATTTTCTGATCCATGGGCAAATCGCTGGTCATTGTGGAATCCCCGGCTAAGGCCAAGACCATCAACAAGTATCTGGGTAACCAATACGTGGTGAAGTCGAGTATCGGCCATATCCGAGACCTGCCCACCAGCGGTTCGGCTAGCGCCAGCAAAGAGCCAGCCGCCAAGCGCGGCAAGGCTGCCGCGGGTGAAGGTCCGGTGCTCACGCCGAAAGAGAAAGCGCGCAAGCAGCTGGTCTCGCGCATGGGCGTCGATCCCGATCAAGGCTGGAAAGCCAAGTACGAGATCCTTCCGGGCAAAGAGAAAGTCATCGAAGAGCTGCGCCGGCTCGCCAAAGATGCTGACACCATCTATCTCGCAACCGACTTGGATCGCGAGGGGGAAGCCATTGCCTGGCACCTGCGCGAAGCCATCGGTGGTGACGACAGCCGCTACAAGCGTGTGGTGTTCAACGAAATCACCAAGAAGGCGATTCAGGAAGCCTTCTCCAAACCGGGTGAGCTCGATATCGACCGTGTAAATGCCCAGCAGGCGCGTCGTTTCCTCGACCGCGTGGTGGGTTACATGGTTTCGCCACTGCTGTGGGCCAAAGTCGCTCGCGGCTTGTCGGCAGGTCGTGTGCAATCGGTTGCGGTGAAACTGGTGGTTGAGCGTGAGCGCGAAATCCGCGCGTTCAATCCGGAAGAGTACTGGGAAGTTCACGCTGATCTCGGCACCGCGAAAGGCGCCACCGTGCGCTTCGACGTGGCCCGCGAGAAGGGCGAGGCGTTCAAGCCGCTCAACGAAACCCAGGCCATGGCCGCGCTGGAGAAGCTCAAGTCTTCCAGCTACAGCATCGTCAAACGTGAAGACAAACCGACCAGCAGCAAGCCGTCGGCGCCGTTCATCACGTCCACCCTGCAACAGGCCGCGAGTAACCGCCTGGGCTTCGGGGTGAAGAAAACCATGATGATGGCTCAGCGTTTGTACGAAGCGGGCTATATCACTTACATGCGTACCGACTCCACCAACCTCTCGGTTGATGCCGTGGCTATGGCGCGTACATATATTGAAGGCGAGTTCGGCAAGAAGTACCTGCCGGAGAACCCGAACGTCTACAGCAGCAAGGAAGGCGCACAAGAGGCTCACGAAGCGATTCGTCCTTCCGACGCCAATACCGAGCCAAGCAAGCTGTCGGGCATGGAGCGTGACGCCGAGCGGCTCTACGAGTTGATCTGGCGCCAGTTCCTCGCTTGCCAGATGCTGCCAGCGCAGTACCTGTCGACCACGGTGACCGTGGGTGCCGGTGATTTCGAGCTGCGCGCCAAGGGCCGCATCCTCAAGTTCGACGGTTACACCCGCGTGATGCCGCAAATCGCCAAGCCGGGTGATGACGACGTGCTGCCAGACATGGCCCAGGGCGACGCGATGAAGCTGATCAAGCTTGATCCGACCCAGCACTTCACCAAGCCGCCGGCGCGGTACTCGGAAGCGAGCCTGGTTAAAGAAATGGAAAAACGTGGCATCGGTCGTCCTTCGACTTATGCGGCAATCATTTCGACCATCCAGGACCGCGGCTATGTCGCGCTGCACAACCGTCGTTTCTATTCGGAAAAGATGGGCGACATCGTCACGGAGCGTCTGGCCGAAAGCTTCTCCAATCTCATGGACTACGGCTTCACCGCCGGCATGGAAGAGAACCTCGATGACGTGGCCCAGGGCGAACGCGACTGGAAAAACGTGCTCGACGAGTTCTACGGCGATTTCAAAAAGAAACTCGAAGTAGCCGAAAGTGCTGAAGGCGGGATGCGCGCCAACCAGCCGGTCATGACTGATATTCCGTGCGTGGTGTGCGGCCGCCCGATGCAGATTCGTACCGCATCGACTGGCGTGTTCCTCGGCTGCTCCGGCTACAGCCTGCCGCCGAAAGAACGCTGCAAGGCCACCGTCAACCTGGTGCCGGGCGATGAAATCGCTGCGGACGATGAAGGCGAATCGGAATCGCTGGTCCTGCGCGGCAAGCACCGTTGCCCGATCTGCAGCACGGCGATGGACGCTTACTTGCTGGATGAGAAGCGCAAGCTGCACATCTGCGGTAACAACCCGGATTGCGACGGTTACGAGATCGAAGAAGGCAACTACCGGATCAAGGGCTACGAAGGTCCGAGCCTGGAATGTGACAAGTGCGGCAGCGAGATGCAGCTCAAGACTGGCCGTTTCGGCAAGTTCTTCGGTTGCACCAACCCGACGTGCAAGAACACCCGCAAACTGCTGAAGAGCGGTGACGCGGCGCCGCCGAAGATGGACCCGGTGAAGATGCCTGAGCTGAAATGCGAAAAGGTCAACGACACCTACATCCTGCGCGACGGCGCTTCCGGCCTGTTCCTGGCGGCGAGCCAGTTCCCGAAAAACCGCGAGACGCGTGCTCCGCTGGTGATCGAAATTGTGCCGCACAAGGATGAGATCGATCCGAAGTACCACTTCCTCTGCGAAGCACCGAAGAAAGATCCGGACGGCCGTCCAGCGGTTATCCGCTACAGCCGCAAGACCAAAGAGCAATACGTGCAGACCGAAGTCGACGGCAAGCCTACTGGCTGGAAAGCGTTCTACGACGGCGGCAAGTGGACTGTTGAAGACAAGCGGACCCCCGCGAAGGCGTAAACAGCCGCTGCACTGAAAAGGCCGCATGACAACCCTCGGGTTTTCATGCGGCCTTTTTGTTTTGGGCTTGCGGTCGGCAGAGCTGATCCACGACACTGTCCGACCTGCGTGAAGCAATTATTTCGTTGTGGAGGCTGCCGTCATGGCCCACGAACTCTATACCCGTACCAACCAGAAGATTTATTTCGCCGGCCTGTCGCTTGAAGCGCTGGCCAGGGCCGAAGAGGGGCGGGCGATGAACTCGCTGGCGCTGATCCAGGCTGGGCGCGAATCCGCGCTGTTTCACCTGTACGGTGCGTTGCTCGGGTTGTGCCATGAGATCGCCGGTTTCTATCGTTTACCTCAAGCCAGCGCGCCCCGGGCCGAGATGCTTTTGACCCGAGAAGTGCTGGACGCCATCGCCATTCCGGAAATGGCCGAGATGATCGAGTTGGTGGGTAATCCGGAAACCTGGCTGGCCAAATTGCTCGCAGCTCACGCTGCTCTTTTCCAGCCGCCACGGGTGCCACACAAACCCAAAGGTGATGTGACGCAGCCGCTGATCATGGCAGTCAATCTGGACGAAGAAGAGGCACCGCAAGAGCTGAGTCGCGAGGAGTTGGAGAGCTGGCGTCAGAACCTTAAAGGTCTGGCAATTCGCTTCCGTGAAGGTTTGAACGAGTGCTAAGGCACTGACGATGTAATGGAGCAGCCGTTCGGCTCTCCATTCAGGGATGAGTGCAGCAGATATTTCTTCGCAATGACTGCTGGTCAAGATACCGAGCGAAGCCTGGCCGATGCCTATATAATCCCCGCCTTTCGTGGAGAACAGACCTTTATGCCAACGTCCTTTCTAGAAATTGTCGAGTTACCAGACGGCCGAATCGAGCTGCGCAGGGCCGAGGACGAGGGTTCTCTGGTTACTTTGGATTTCTCCGAGGATGCCAAGGCGTTCCTGCAAGGTAATCATGTGGAAGTCGCCAAGGCGATGCTGAGTGTCGGCGTGCAGATGGCCGGTCGCATGGTTGATGGTGAATTCAACAAAGATGAAGAGCCGCGGATCCTGCACTGATCCCGCTCGTCGGTTACCGCAGATTCCGTCTCAAGTCGGCTTCTCTATCCCTGGAGAAGCCCGGCGCCGTTCCAGGCGCGCATGCTGGTCAATCAACCCAAGCGAATATTCAGGCTCTGAGCGTCCCCAATGCGGGCGGCGCTGATCAACTGTTGCCGTGTCGCGGTGTTCAGCGGGTTGAGCCAGCTGACTACCGTGTGGCTTCGGCCTAGTCGCAACGCTTCGCACGTCAGCTGTTGCGCGCTCTGAGCACCACGCGGTTGCAGCAGCAGAATGCGTTCGCGGTTCAGCCCGGCGTCCCGCAGCCAGGCCTGGGTCAGGCTGGCGGGCGGGGCGATCAGCGTCAGCCATCGTGCGTCCTGGTCCTGGCTCAATTCCCGGAGAATCGGCGCCAGAAGGTTCAGGCAGCTCCCTGCTGCACCACGCAGCGACAGTTCGCTGAAAACATCGGGCTCGGCGCTCCAGGGCGACTCGACCACGTCTTTCAGGATCGGCGCCAGCGGTTGGGCCATGAACGCCTCGAACAACGGCAATTGGGCTTGCTGTGGTGTATGTGGGAACTGCATAAAGCCTCCTTTAGCGGCGAATCACGCCGACACTCAAGCCTTCGATCACCAGTTCCTGATCTTTCAGGTTGACTTCAATTGGGGCGAACTCAGGGTTTTCGGCAATCAGCCAGACCTTGCTGCCATCACGCTTGAAGCGCTTGACGGTAACTTCATCGCCAATCCGCGCGACCACGATCTGGCCATTGCGGGCTTCACGAGTGGTGTGCACGGCCAACAGATCGCCGTCGAAAATGCCAACGTCTTTCATGCTCATGCCGTGGACTCGCAACAGGTAGTCGGCACGCGGATGGAAGAAGGTCGGATTGATGTTGCAGGACTCTTCGATGTGTTGCTGCGCGAGGATCGGCGCGCCGGCAGCGACACGGCCAATGATCGGCAGGGTCGATTCGTCAGCCTTGGCTTCGAAACCGGGGATACGAATACCGCGAGAGGCGCCAGGCGTCATCTCGATCGCGCCCTTGCGAGCCAGGGCCTTGAGGTGTTCTTCGGCGGCATTGGGCGACTTGAAACCCAGTTCCTGGGCGATTTCCGCACGAGTAGGCGGGTAGCCGTTATCGTCGAGGCAGCGTTTGATGAAGGCCAGAATCTCTGCTTGGCGTGGCGTCAGCTTTAGCATATTGATCGCTCTGTCTTTTTATACAGTGACTGGGATTATATACAGTGAATTGCTCTTGGCAATGCCCGTTTTTTTGCGCGCCGCTGGACGGTCATTCAGCCGGCTCGTTGAAGCGTTGCGGTTGTATGGTTAAATAGCTGACCGACCATTCCCAAAACGAACCCGCAGGCTTGACAATGCCTGGGCTGAAACGTATGTTTCAAACAAGTGTTTGTCAGGCGGAGTAGCCATGGCCCAGTCGGAAACCGTTGAACGCATTCTCGATGCTGCCGAGCAGTTGTTCGCGGAAAAAGGTTTCGCTGAAACCTCGTTGCGTTTGATTACCAGCAAGGCCGGGGTCAATCTGGCGGCGGTGAATTATCATTTCGGTTCCAAGAAGGCGCTGATCCAGGCGGTTTTCTCGCGCTTCCTTGGACCTTTCTGCCTCAGTCTCGACAAAGAGCTGGAGCGCCGGCAGGCCAAACCGGAAAACAAACCGACGCTCGAAGAGCTGCTGGAAATCCTCGTCGAGCAAGCCCTCGTCGTGCAGCCTCGCAGTGGCAATGACCTCTCTATCTTCATGCGTTTGCTCGGTCTGGCGTTCAGTCAGAGCCAGGGTCACTTGCGGCGTTATCTGGAAGACATGTACGGCAAGGTCTTCCGTCGCTACATGATGCTGGTCAACGAAGCCGCGCCACGTATTCCGCCGATCGAACTGTTCTGGCGCGTGCACTTCATGCTCGGCGCCGCTGCGTTCAGCATGTCCGGGATCAAGGCCTTGCGCGCGATTGCCGAGACTGATTTCGGCGTCAATACCTCCATCGAACAAGTGATGCGCCTGATGGTGCCGTTCCTCGCGGCTGGCATGCGCGCCGAAACCGGCGTGACCGACACGGCCATGGCCACCGCGCAGCTTCGTCCGCGAAGCAAATCGGCGCCGCTTGCCGCCAAGGTTTAACCGCACACGGGTGGGCGCGGCAGCTGACATCCGCTAAGCTAGCCGCCCATGCCGACTCTCGTTCTGAACCCGCTTTCCATTGCTGTCGCCGACCTGCCGGGCATCGCCCAAGTTGGCGCTTGCGTGCGAACCGGGTTTTTCGTTTTCAAGGAATCTCTATGACTGCTGGCCTGCAAGGCTCGTTGATGGTGGACGTCGCCGGTACCTGGCTGACGGCCGAAGATCGCCAATTGTTGCGTCAGCCCGAAGTGGGCGGCCTGATCATTTTCGCGCGCAACATCGAGCATCCACGCCAGGTCCGCGAGTTGAGTGCGGCGATCCGCGCCATTCGTCCTGACCTGTTACTCGCGGTGGACCAGGAGGGCGGTCGGGTTCAGCGCCTGCGTCAAGGCTTCGTGCGTTTGCCGGCGATGCGCGCGATTGCCGACAACCCCAATGCCGAGTACCTCGCCGAACAGTGCGGCTGGATCATGGCCACTGAGGTTCTCGCCGTCGGCCTCGACCTCAGCTTCGCGCCGGTGCTGGACCTCGATTATCAACGCAGCGCCGTGGTCGGCACTCGTTCGTTTGAAGGTGATCCCGAGCGCGCAGCGCTGCTCGCTGGAGCCTTTATTCGCGGGATGAACAGTGCCGGCATGGCCGCCACCGGCAAGCATTTTCCGGGGCACGGTTGGGCGGAAGCGGATTCCCACGTCGCCATTCCGAACGACGAACGCAGCCTCGAAGAAATCCGCGCCAACGATCTCGTGCCATTCGCGCGCCTGAGCAAACAACTGGCTGCCGTCATGCCGGCCCACGTCATTTATCCACAAGTCGACGCTCAACCGGCCGGTTTCTCCCGGCGCTGGTTGCAGGACATCCTGCGCGGCGAATTGCAGTTCGATGGCGTCATCTTTAGTGACGATCTTTCCATGGCCGGCGCCCACGTGGTCGGCGATGCTGCGAGCCGCATCGAAGCCGCGTTGAGTGCCGGTTGCGACATGGGCCTGGTGTGCAACGACCGCGCCGCCGCAGAACTGGCGTTGAGCGCGGCGCAACGGATGAAGGTCAAGCCATCGCCGCGCATCGCACGGATGCGCGGGCAATCGTTTGCCGGCACTGAATACCGCCAGGACCCGCGCTGGCTCACTGCTGTCGGTGCGCTGAAAGAAGCTCAACTGATTGAATAAGGACCGCACGCTATGACGGTTTACGCGATTATCGGTGGCACCGGCCTGACCCAGCTCGAAGGCTTGAGCATTCGTCAGTCACTGGCGGTGGACACTCCTTACGGTGCGCCTTCAGCCGAGGTGCATATCGGCGAATACGCCGGCAAGGAAGTGCTGTTTCTCGCCCGTCACGGCCACCCGCATCGTGTGCCGCCGCATCAGGTCAACTATCGCGCCAACCTCTGGGCGCTGAAGCAGGCCGGCGCCGAAGCGATTCTCGCGGTCAACGCCGTTGGCGGCATCCATGCAGCAATGGGCACCGGGCATTTCTGCGTGCCGCATCAACTGATCGACTACACCAGCGGGCGCGAACACACGTTCTTCGCCGGCGACCTCGATAACGTCACCCACATCGATTTCAGCTATCCGTACAACGAGCCACTGCGCCAGCAACTGATTGCCGCGCTGGCCGCCGAAGGCCTTGGCTACAGCAGTTTTGGCGTGTACGCCTGCACCCAGGGTCCGCGCCTGGAAACCGTGGCGGAAATCGCCCGACTGGAACGCGACGGGTGCGACATCGTCGGCATGACCGGCATGCCGGAAGCGGCATTGGCGCGTGAGCTGGACCTGGCTTACGCCTGCCTGGCGCTGGTGGTCAACCCGGCGGCGGGCAAGTCCACGGCAGTGATCACCATGGCCGAAATAGAGCAGGCATTGCACGATGGCATGGGCAAGGTCAAATCGACACTCGCTCGCGTTCTGGCAGGTTGAGTCTGCAACGGCCGGGCAATCCTCGGCCGCTCCATTTCCAGCGGCGTTGATCCCATGAGCACGTTAGTAGAGCATCTGCAATCAAGTTCCTGGACGAGGGCGTTCAGCCACAGCGCGCTGGAAAAGGCCCGCCGATACGTCGCCGAGGGGCGGGTATCCATCGATCAGGCGATTGATCGTCGGGTGTTTGCCTCCTGCGAAGGCTCGGAAACCCTGCCGTATGACCAGTGCATCCAGCTTGATTGCGATGACAATGGTACCCACCAGCTCTTGTGCGGTTGCACCTGTCCCGTTGGCAGCCATTGCAAACACTGCGCCGCCGTCATTTATTTCCTCACCGGCGATAACCTTGAGGCATCAGACGGCGGCGCTCAGGTCCAATTGAACCGTGAATTGCAGCGCTGGCTCGACGATCTTCCAGACGCCAGCAAAACCACTGATGAACCCTCGCAAAACACTGGCACGCGCCTGGTGTACAAGCTCAGGCCGACAAAAGTCGCCGGCAAATTCACCCTCCAGGTGTTCCGGGTTCGTCAGCTCAAAAGCGGTGTGATGCAAGACATCACCGCGTTGTATTCGCTATCCGATCTGTTGCTGCGTCAGCCCGGCTACTTGACCGAACTCGACCTGCGAATCGCCCGATTGGTAGTCGCCGTTCACTCCCATCACGCCCATTACGATGGTTACCCGTTGCAGGGCAGCAGTGGTGCCGAGCTGCTGGAGCTGTGCCTGCGGACCTCGCGGCTGTTCCTCGATTTCGAACAACAGCAGGTCTTGTCTTCGGGGCAGTCGCGCACTGGCCAGTTCGCCTGGGCGGAACAATCCGACGGCAGCTTCCGTGCGCAGTGGAGCAGCGAAGAAGCTCCGGCGGAAACCATTCTGGCGCTGGAGCCTTTGTATTATCTGGATCGCGAGCAGCTGCAAGTCGGGCCTCTGCGCAACGAAATGGACGAAAAACTCGCGTGCCACTTGTCGCTCGTCCCGGACATCCCGGCGCAGCAGGCGATGCAATTCAGCCACCGACTGAACGCTGTGTCGCCATTTGTTGCACCTCCGCACGCGCTCACCGAGCGCGTTATCGATGACGTATTTCCTCAGCCGCACCTGATCCTCGCCAGCGGCAAACGCTACGTGCGCTGGCAGCATGAGCCCGAACACCGCGCCGCGTTGGCGTTCACCTACAACGGCCACCCGGCGGTGGACCGGAACCCGGAAGTGCTGGTGCTCGAGGGTACGGAAACCCAGCGCATCCAGCGCAAACCTGCTGTGGAGAAAGTGCTGCGCAGCGCCTTGCAGAAATACGGTTTCAAGAAGGCTACGCGCAAAAGCAACCTGGACCGTCCCGGCGAGATGTTTGCGTTACCGGACGATTCAGCATGGCTGGCTTTCGTCCAGGACGGTTTGCCGAGGTTGCGCGCGAAGAACTGGCTGATCGATATCGAAGAGGGCTTCGACTTCAATCTGCAAGCGGTGGACGATTGGTACGCCGAGGTTGAGGAAGAGGCCGGGCATCAGTGGTTTGATCTGCAACTGGGCATCGTCGTCAACGGCGAGCGGCACAGCCTGCTACCGATTTTGCTGCAACTGATTCGTCGTCAGCCGCAGCTGCTTGACCCCGCGAGCCTGGCCAAGCGCAGCGATGACGAACAGCTATTGATTGAGCTGGGCGGTGTCGGCTTCGGCGCCAAATCGCTGAGCAAAGTAGCGTTGCCTTACGGCCGAATCAAACCGCTGATGGCCACGCTCGGCGAGTTGTATCTGGGTTCGCACCAAGGTGATTCGCTGCGTCTGGGGGCGCCGGACGCGGCGCGCCTCAGCGGGCTCGAAGGCTTGCCGCTGGTGTGGCAGGGCGGCGAGCGTTTGCGCAGTTTTGCGCAAAAACTGCGTGAGTCGGCCCATGCTCACGTGCCGGCACCCGCCGGGCTCAACGCGACGTTGCGTCCGTATCAGCTCGAAGGGCTGAACTGGATGCAAACCCTGCGTGAGCTCGAAGTCGGCGGCATTCTGGGCGACGACATGGGGCTGGGCAAAACCCTGCAAACCCTCGCGCACCTGCTCACGGAAAAGCATGCCGGTCGCCTGGATCGCCCGGCGCTGGCGGTGATGCCGACCAGCCTGATCCCTAACTGGCTCGATGAGGCGCAGCGTTTTACCCCACAGTTGAAAGTCTTGGCGCTGCACGGGGCGGCGCGGCAAAAAGACTTCGACAATCTCGCCGAATACGATCTGGTATTGACCACCTACGCGCTATTGCCGCGTGATCTGCAGATTTTGCAGGCGCAGGTCTGGAGTGTGCTGATCCTCGATGAAGCGCAGAACATCAAGAACCCGCTGAGCAAAGCTGCGCAGGCTGCCCGTGATCTGCAGGCGAGCCAGCGTTTGTGTCTGTCCGGCACGCCGCTGGAAAATCACCTCGGTGAGTTGTGGTCACAGTTCCACTTCTTGCTGCCCGGTTGGCTGGGCGACAGTAAAACCTTCACTCGCGACTACCGCACGCCGATCGAGAAACACGGCAACAGCCAGCGGATGCAGCATCTGACGGCGCGGATCAAGCCGTTTCTGTTGCGCCGCAAGAAAGACCAGGTCGCCACCGAATTGCCGCCGAAAACCGAGATTGTGCATTGGGTCGATCTCAGCGACGGCCAGCGGGATGTTTATGAAACCGTGCGCGTGGCGATGGATAAAAAGGTTCGCGACGAAATTGCCCGCAGCGGCGTCGCGCGCAGCCAGATCATCATCCTTGATGCGCTGCTGAAGTTACGTCAGGTCTGCTGTGATCTGCGTTTGATCAAGGCGCCGCTGAGCGCCAAAGCCCTGCGTTCGGGCAGCGGAAAACTCGTCAGTTTGATGGAAATGCTCGAAGAGCTGCTCAGCGAGGGTCGCAAGATTCTGCTGTTTTCGCAGTTCACTTCGATGCTCGCGTTGATTGAGGAAGAGCTGCAGCAACGTTCTATCGCATATTCAATGCTGACCGGCGATACCACGGATCGGCGCACGCCGGTCAAGGATTTCCAGAGCGGCAATGTGCCGCTTTTTCTGATCAGTCTGAAGGCGGGCGGTACCGGTTTGAACCTGACGGCGGCGGACACGGTGATCCATTTCGACCCGTGGTGGAATCCGGCGGTGGAGAATCAGGCCACCGACCGCGCCTATCGGATCGGCCAGAACAAACCAGTGTTCGTTTACAAGCTGATCGCGCGCGGCACCGTCGAAGAGAAAATTCAGGCACTGCAGCAGGAGAAAGCTGCGCTGGCCGGCGCGGTGCTCGAGGGCGGGACGACGGGTGGCTGGAAGTTGGAGCAGGGTGATATAGAGGCGTTGTTTGCGCCGTTGCCGGTTGCCAAGGGTTGATTAGGTTTCTTTAGTGATGGCCTCTTCGCGGGCAAGCCTCGCTCCTACAGGGTGTGCGCCAAATCTCCGCCGCGCCGCAAATCTCAGCGCTTCTCCAACTTGTCCGGCAACGGCGCAAACAGCGCTTCAATATCATCGCTCTGCAGTTTCCAGTCGCCCGCCGAACGGCCATCCAGCACGCCCGCCGCGAGGTCGGACTTTTCCTTTTGCAGGTGCTGAATCTTCTCTTCGACGGTGCCGCGCGCGATCAGCTTGTAAACAAACACCGGTTTTTCCTGGCCAATGCGATACGCGCGGTCAGTCGCCTGATTCTCTGTCGCCGGGTTCCACCACGGATCGTAATGAATCACCGTGTCCGCTTCGGTCAGGTTCAGCCCAACGCCACCCGCCTTCAAACTGATCAGAAAAATCTGCCGCTTGCCGCTCTGGAAGTCCTTGACCGGCGCGCGGCGGTCACGGGTTTGGCCGGTCAGAATCGCGTATTCGACACCCCGCTTTTTCAGCTCTTCTTCGATCAACGCGAGCATCGAAGTGAACTGCGAGAACAGCAGAATCCGCCGTCCTTCTGCGAACAGTTCTTCGAGCATTTCCATCAAACTGTCGAGCTTGCCTGATGTGCCACCGCGCACCGGCAGCACGGCGTCGTTGACCAGACGCAAATCGCAACACACTTGGCGCAGCTTCAGCAGCGCTTCAAGAATGATGATCTGGCTGCGCGCCACGCCTTTGCGGGTGATCTCGTCGCGGACTTTCTTGTCCATCGCCAGGCGCATGGTTTCGTACACGTCGCGCTGGGCTTCGTTGAGGTCGACCCAGTGGATGATCTCGGTTTTCGGCGGCAATTCCGTCGCGACTTGTTCTTTGGTCCTGCGCAGCAGAAACGGTTTGATCCGACCGTTGAGGTGCTGCAGCCGCACTTCGCTGCCGCGCTTTTCGATCGGCACGCGGTAATCGCGGTTGAAGCTTTTTACATCGCCGAGCCAGCCGGGCAGCAGGAAGTGGAACAGCGACCACAACTCACCCAAGTGGTTTTCCAGCGGTGTGCCGCTCAGGCACAAACGCTGCCGCGCATTCAACTCGCGAGCAGCCTGGGCAGCCTTGCTGTTGGGATTCTTGATGTACTGCGCTTCATCCAGCACCAACACGTGCAGCGGCACGGCGGCGAGGGTTTCGACGTCCTTGGGCAGCAGCGCATAGGTCGTGAGGATCAGGTCGTAATCGGCCAGATTGTCGAAATGCTTTTTGCGCGTGGCGCCGTACAACGCCAGCACTTTGAGCTGCTGCGTAAAGTGCGCCGCTTCGTCGAGCCAGTTAGGGATCAGGCTGGTCGGCATTACCACCATGCTCGGCCGATCGAGCCGTCCGGCGATTTTTTCGCTGAGAATATGCGCCAGGGTTTGTAGGGTTTTTCCCAAGCCCATGTCGTCCGCAAGAATCCCGCCGACTTCCAGTTGCCGCAGCGATTGCATCCAGCTCAAACCTTCGAGCTGATAGGGCCGCAACGTTGCGTTCAAGCCTTGCGGAGCGGTCGAGGTGAAGTCCTTGATATCGCGCAGACGCTGGGCAAAGGTGCGAATCTGTTCGCCACCTTCCCACAACAGCGGCATGCCTTCGAGCGGGTTCAGGCGTATCGCGTCGGCCTTGCTCAGGCGCAGCGTGGTTTCGCCCGGGCCTTGCAGATAGAACTCGCCGAGCGTCGCCAGCACTGGTTTCAAGCGACCGAAGGGCAGGGCGACTTGCAGCGGGCCGTACTCGGAATTCGGCCGATTGGGGATGTTCACCAAAATCAGCTCGTCGTCGCGACGCCGGGCAAGACGTTCCGGATTGAGGATTTCGGTGTGCGAGCGCATCAGGTTCAACAGGATCGGCAGCAGGCTCAGGCGCTCGCCGTTGACGATGATGCCCAGTTCCAGATCAAACCAGTCGCGCTCCGGCGCTTGTTCGACGGTGGCGTACCAGTCGTCCACCGCCGTCAGGTCGAAACCGAAGTCCTCGTCGATCTGCAGTTCCCAACCTTGGCTGCGCAGCTTCGGCAAGTCATTGAGGGTGAAGGTCAGCCAGGCACTGTCGTTGACCATCTCGAACAATTCGCCAGCGCTTTCCGGCAACGCTTTGCTTTGCCGGGTGGCGATCTTGAAGCCGAGAATGCGCAGCTGTTCCCGGTAGGCCTGTTCGACTTCCGGCTGGCGTTTTATCCGTAAGGTCTGGGTTTCCTGGCGAATCAGCACGTCGGCGTTCTTCTGCCCCGACACGTATTCATCCAGATAGCTGAACGACAGCGCCGCGCGATGCTGGATGTAACGCTGCATCTTGCCGTTGCGCGGCTCGAACGCGCTGAACTCGATGCTCGCCAGCCACAGGCGCGGCAGCGGTTGCACGTTTTCCACCAGCACTTGCGGCGGCGCTTTCGGGCTGCGGTTTTCCAGAACCGTCTGGAGTTTTTCCAGCAATTCGGCGTCTTGCGCAGCGGCGGGGTAGGCGAGGGTTTCCTGCACTTTGAGCAGCACCGCCGCGCAGTGTTTGCAGTTAGTGCGCACCGGACACGAGCACGTCGCATCGACCATCAGCAATGTGGCTTTGGCTGACTCGCGCAAGCGAATGGTCTGACGATAGACGTTGCCGCCCGAGCCCTCACACGCGGCGACGATGGTCGCGTCGCCAACCTCGACGATCCTGACGCGATTTTCCAAAGCGTAGCGGCGGCCACGCTCCAGGCTTTGCTCCTTGAATCGGCTGACCCAGGAAGGTGCCAGGGGTTTGCTCAGGGTCGGGGCCATAAAGACGTCAATCAGTCCGGAATTTCATCGGGGACTGGCCGAGGTGCCGGGGCGGTCAACGAGGTGATCTTGATCAGCAGGCCGAGGTGGCCGTTATCGAGGAAATTCAGCTGGCCGTTCTTGGTGTGGCTTTCCTGTTTCAGGCGTTCGCTGGCGGTGACCAGGCCGTTGGCGTCGATCTGATTGACCCAGAAATCGGCATCGACGTCGGTGAAGCGCCCGAGTTTCAGGCTCAGCGTGCCCTCGATCGGGAACTGCCCGAACTGTTCCGCGCCGTCGCTGAGCGCAATCTTGCTCGGCTGTTCGCCAAGCGTCTGTTGCCAGGCCTTGTGCAGCAACACCGTGTAATCACTGCTCGCGGTGAGTTTTTCCACTTCGCCGTTCAGGCTCGGCGTGCGCAAGTTGTCCGGGCTCAATCGAGGTGCGCCGCCGGACCAATCTTCCGGGGCGGCACGGCTGACAATCGCCGGCACGGCGTTTTGCCGGACCAGAATCATTTCGACTTGATACAAGTCGTCGGCAAACGCCGTGGATGTGGTGACCAGGGCAACCAACAAGGTCAGTGAGCGAAACAGGCGCATGCGGCGTCCTTCAAGCAGTTTTCGGGAGAAGGCGCTCGAACAGCGCCTCAACAGTATTAAAGCGCTCTTCCGGGCGCTCCATCGGCACCATGAACTTGAACATCGTGGCACCCTCGAACTTGTAGCGTTTCGGTTGGCTCTGGATCAGTTTGATCAGGGTCAACGGGTCGACCGGCGTCTGCGCAGCGAACTCGATCCGCCCGCCCTGCGGGCCGCCATCGACTTTCTTGATGCCCAACTGTTCAGCCTGCAGTTTCAGCAAAGTGATGCGCACCAGATTTTTGGTCGGCTCCGGCAGCAGGCCAAAGCGGTCGATCATTTCGACCTGCAAGTCCTTCAGGCCTTCCTCATCGGTGGCCGAGGCAATGCGTTTGTAGAGAATCAGTCGGGCGTGAACGTCCGGCAGATAATCCTCGGGAATCAGCGCCGGCACCCGCAAGTTGACTTCCGGACCACCGCCCAGCGGTTGATCGAGGTTGGGCTGCTCACCTTTGCGGATCGATTTCACCGCGCGTTCGAGCATCTCCATATAGAGAGTGAAACCGACCGCCTGAATCTGCCCACTTTGCCCGTCGCCGAGCAGCTCGCCAGCACCACGGATTTCCAGGTCGTTGGTCGCGAGGACAAAACCGGCGCCGAGGTCTTGGGTGTTGGCGATCGCTTCCAGACGTTTCTCGGCATCGGAAGTGATTTGCTGGCGCGGCGGCGTCAGCAGGTACGCGTAAGCCTGGTGGTGACTGCGCCCGACGCGGCCACGCAATTGGTGCAGCTGCGCGAGGCCGAATTTGTCGGCGCGTTCGATGATGATGGTATTGGCGCTCGGCACGTCGATGCCGGTCTCGATGATGGTCGAGGCGATCAGCACGTTGAAGCGCTTGTGGTAGAAGTCGCTCATCACCTGTTCGAGTTCGCGTTCGCGCATCTGTCCATGGCCGATGCCGATCCGCGCTTCCGGCACCAGTTCGGCGAGGTCGGCGGCGCATTTTTCGATGGTTTTCACATCGTTGTGCAGGTAATAAACCTGACCGCCGCGCAGCAATTCACGCAGCAGGGCCTCTTTGACCGTGCTTTTGTTTTGCTCCATGACGAAGGTGCGCACCGACAAACGCCGCGCCGGTGGCGTGGCGATAATCGACAGATCGCGCATGCCCGACACCGCCATGTTCAGCGTGCGCGGAATCGGCGTGGCGGTCAGCGTAAGAATGTCGACCTCGCTGCGCAGGGCCTTGAGCTGTTCCTTTTGACGCACACCAAATCGGTGTTCTTCGTCGATGATCACCAACCCGAGGTTCTTGATTTTTACATCGTCGGACAGCAGCTTGTGCGTGCCGATGACGATGTCGATCTTGCCTTCCGCGAGGTCGGCGATTGCCGCATTCACTTCTTTGGCCGACTTGAAACGGCTCATCACTTCCACGCTCACCGGCCAGTCGGCAAAGCGGTCGCGGAAGCTGTTGTAGTGTTGCTGGGCGAGCAGGGTGGTCGGCACCAGAATCGCCACTTGGCGACCGCCATGGACGGCGATGAACGCGGCGCGCATGGCCACTTCGGTCTTGCCGAAACCGACGTCGCCGCACACCAGCCGGTCCATCGGTTTTGGCGCGAGCATGTCGCTGCGCACGGCGTCGATGGTGGTCTGCTGGTCCGGGGTTTCCTCGAACGGGAACCCGGCGCTGAACGTCGCGTAATCGGCTTTCGGGTCGGCGAACGCATGACCTTCGCGGGCCGCGCGGCGTGCATAAATGTCGAGCAATTCGGCGGCGACGTCGCGCACCTGTTCGGCGGCTTTGCGTTTGGCTTTCTGCCAGGTCTCGGAGCCGAGCCGGTGCAGCGGCGCCAAGGCATCGTCGCTGCCGGTGTAACGCGCGATCAAATGCAGGTTGGCCACGGGCACGTAAAGTTTGGCGCCCTCGGCGTATTGCAGCATCAGGAACTCGGCGGCCTGATCGTCGATTTCCAGCGTCGCCAAGCCGAGGTAACGGCCGACACCGTGGTCGATGTGCACCACCGGTGCGCCTTCGCGCAGCTCGGTGAGGTTTTTGATCACCGCGTCATTGTTGCCGTCAGCGCGTTTTTCGCGACGCCGACGCTGCATCACCCGTTGCCCGAACAACGGGCTTTCGGCGATCAATGCCAGCGCCGGGTCGTCCAGCATCAGGCCTTCATCCAGCGGCGCAATAGTGATCGCCAGGCGATCCTTGCTGGCGACAAAGTCCGGCCAGCTGTCGACGGTTTTTGGTCGCAGCTTCAGGCGTTCGAGCAGTTCCAGCAGCACTTCGCGACGGCCCGCCGATTCGGCGGTAAACAGCACGCGACCGGGAAACTCGCTGAGGAAACCGGCCAGCGCCGCCAACGGCTGAGTTGCCTTGGCTTCGATGGCCAGGTCCGGCAACGCATGCGCCGGGAAGCGCTCGCGGCCGACGCCGGTTTCGACGTCCTGTTGACTGGCGACCACGCGCGGCCAGTTCTTCAGGCGCGCGAAGCAGTCTTCCACCGGCAGGAACAATTCCGCTGGCGGCAATAAAGGACGCGATGGATCGACGCGGCGCTCTTCGTAGCGATTGCGCACGTCATTCCAGAAGTTCTCGGCGGCTTGCTCGATGCCCGGCAGCGAAAACACTTGGGTGTCTTGCGGCAGGTAATCGAACAGCGTTGAGGTTTCATCGAAAAACAGCGGCAGGTAATACTCGATCCCGGCCGGGGTAATCCCGCTGCTCAGGTCCTGAAAGATCGGGCAGCGGCGGAAATCGACGTCAAACCGTTCGCGGAAACGTGCCTTGAAGCGGGTGACCGCGTCCTTTTGCAGCGGGAATTCCCGCGCCGGCAACAGTCGCACCGTGTCGACTTTGTCGATGGAACGCTGGTTGTCCGGGTCGAAGGTGCGCAGGGTTTCGATTTCGTCGTCGAACAGGTCGATGCGGAACGGCAGTTTGCTGCCCATCGGGAACAAATCGATCAGCGAGCCGCGCACGGTGAATTCGCCGTGCTCGTACACCGTGTCGACGTAGCGATAGCCACTGGCCTCAAGCCGCGTGCGCATCTGCTCGACATCGAGCTTCTGCCCAACGTCCAGCACCAGGCTGCTGCCGAGCAGGAACTTGGTCGGCGCCAGCCGATGCAGGGCGGTGGTGATCGGCACCACCAGCACGCCATGCGTCAGTTCGGGCAGCCGATACAGGCTGGCGATGCGCTGGGAGATGATGTCCTGGTGCGGCGAGAACAGGTCGTAGGGCAGGGTTTCCCAATCCGGGAAATGCAATACAGGCAAATCCGGGGCGAAGAAACTCAGCTCCTGTTCCAGCCGTTCGGCACTTTGGCTGTCGGCAGTCAGCAGCAGGGTAAAGCGCTTGGCAGCGCTGGCAGCCTCGGCGATGGCCAGGCTCAGGGCGGCACCGGGCAGGTTGCCCCAGTGCTGTTTACCTGCCGCAGCAGGGAGTAGCGGTAGACGCAGAACGGGCACGGAAGGTTGAGCTCCAAGCGTTGCGACAAAGTCGGTAATTGTAGCGGCCTCGGGTGCCGGCTGTCAGTTGCAGATCTGTCTATATCGCGGGTTGGACGAAATGTAGTGGTAAAGACAAAATCGAGCGCTTTTTCGTTCAAAAATGCTGATTATGTAGTGGCTAAAACAACACGTGTTACGGAAGGTTACGGACAAGGCAGCGCTGTCCCCAAAAAATTGACGACGCTGGAGGCCGCGGTTTTACTGGGCTTCAGGGCAGCGTAATTTTTTTGAAGGGGATTTTGTTACTGCTTGCGCGACAGGCGCGCATTGCTACGAGAGGCAGTCGGCGGCATAATGTAGCCCCTTTTTTCTGCCCCTACATAGTGGAAGGTTCCCGTGACTCAGAAGCCCGACCAGTGTCTTGGTGAATGGATCGACCGTGAAGCACTCGCAGAAGCGATGATTCCGCTTATCGGTCAGCTCTACCGCAATAACAACGTGGTGAGCTCGATCTATGGCCGCAGCCTGATCAACCAGTCTGTCATCGCGATTCTCAAAGCTCACCGCTTTGCGCGCCATCGCTCTACCGACGACAGCGAACTCTCCGTCCACGAAACATTCCCTCTGCTGAAAGCCATGAGCGAGCTCAAGCTCGGCGCGGCTTCGGTCGATTTGGGCAAGTTGGCGTTCAAATTCCGCAACGAAGGCAATGGCCGCAGCGCCGAGCAGTTCGTTCGTGAAGAAATGGCTGACGTTGTTGGTCAGCAAAACGCTACCGCGCGCAAAGGCACCGACGTTGTCCTGTACGGCTTCGGTCGTATCGGCCGTCTGCTGGCGCGCATCCTGATCGAGAAAACCGGTGGCGGCGACGGCCTGCGTCTGCGCGCCATCGTGGTCCGCAAGGGCGCCGAAAATGACCTGGTCAAGCGTGCCAGCCTGCTGCGTCGCGATTCGGTTCATGGTTCCTTCAACGGCACCATCACCATCGATGAAGAAAACAACACCATCACCGCCAACGGCAACCTGATCCAGGTTATCTACGCGAAAAACCCGACTGAAGTGGATTACACCCAGTACGGCATCAAAGACGCGCTGCTGGTGGATAACACCGGTGTGTGGCGTGACGCCGAGGGCCTGGGCCAACACTTGGCTTGCCCGGGGATCGACCGCGTTGTGTTGACCGCGCCTGGCAAAGGCAAGCTGAAGAACATCGTTCACGGCATCAACCACGGCGAAATCACTGCTGACGACAAGATCGTGTCTGCCGCTTCCTGCACCACCAACGCAATCGTGCCGGTGCTCAAAGCAGTCAACGACAAATTCGGCATCGTCAATGGTCACGTTGAAACGGTTCACTCGTACACCAACGACCAGAACCTGATCGACAACTTCCACAAGGGCGATCGCCGTGGCCGTAGCGCCGCGCTGAACATGGTTATCACTGAAACCGGTGCTGCCACCGCTGCTGCCAAGGCCTTGCCTGAGCTGGCCGGCAAGCTGACCGGTAACGCGATTCGTGTTCCAACGCCTAACGTGTCGATGGCCATTCTCAACCTGAACCTTGAGAAAGCCGCGACCCGCGAAGAGATGAACGATTACCTGCGTTACATGGCGTTGCATTCCGATCTGCACAAGCAAATCGACTACGTCAACTCGCAGGAAGTGGTTTCCACCGACTTCGTTGGCTCGCGCCACGCAGGCGTGGTGGACGCGGAAGCGACCATCACCCAAGACAACCGCGTTGTTCTGTACGTTTGGTACGACAACGAATTCGGTTACAGCTGCCAGGTGGTTCGCGTGATGGAAGACATGGCCGGCGTCAACCCGCCAGCCTTCCCGCGCTAAGCCTCAGCCGCACATGAAAACGCCCCGATTAGTCGGGGCGTTTTTGTTTGTGGCGTTTGTCTGGCCAGGGTGTGTCGCCTCGGCGGGCCTCTTCGCGGGCAAGCCTCGCTCCTATAGGTTATGCGCGAATATTGATGTTGCACGCAACCTGTAGGAGCGAGGCTTGCCCGCGAATACGATCTACCTGGCGCCACCAACCACCGCCGCTTGCGCAGTCCGCAATTCATGCCGATTGCCTTTAAACAGCACCAGCGTCGCAATCAAGCCCAACACCGCCGCGCCACTCAGCCAGATTCCCGGCGCAGCCTTGTTGTCCAGCACATGAATCAGATAAGTACACGCCGCCGGGGTGAAACCACCGAACGTTGCGGTCGCCAGGCTGTAGGCCAAAGAGAAACCGGTGGTACGCACTTCTACCGGCATGATCTCGGTCAGCGCCACGACCATCGCGCCGTTGTACGAGCCGTACAGGAACGATAACCACAACTCGACGATCAGCAAATGACTGAAGCTCGGGTTCGCCACCAGCCACGACAGCGCCGGATAAGCCGTGAGGATCGCCAGAATGGTCGCCGCGAGCAGTAAGGGTTTACGCCCGATCTTGTCGGACACCGCCCCCATCACCGGCAACCAGAAAAAGTTCGAAAGACCAATGCACACCGTCACCAGCAGCGCATCGAGGTCCGACAGGTGCAGCTCGGCTTTGCCGAAGGTCGGCGTGTAAGCCGTGATCAGGTAGAACGACACTGTTGTCATCACTACCAGCGCCATGCCGGCGATGACGATGCCAAAGTTCTGACCGATCGAGCGGATGATTTCCTGCAGGGTAGGGCGATGTTTGCGCGCCTCGAACTCAGGTGTTTCTTCCAGCGAGCGACGAATCACGAAGATCACCGGCACGATCATGCAGCCGATCAGGAATGGCACGCGCCAGCCCCATTCGCCCATTTGGTCGGGGCTGAGCCAGTGGTTCAAACCAACGCCAATCAAACCGGCAAACACCACCGCCGCTTGTTGGCTGGCGGACTGCCAACTGACGAAGAAACCTTTGCGCCCCGGCGTGGAAATCTCCGCCAGGTACACCGAGACACCGCCCAGTTCGACGCCCGCCGAGAAGCCTTGCAGCAAACGCCCGAACAGTACGAGCAGCGGCGCGGCCACGCCCAACGTCGCGTAACCGGGCACGCAGGCAATCAGTACGGTGCCGGCGGCCATCATCGCGAGGGTGATGATCAAACCTTTGCGGCGGCCGTGACGGTCGATGTAGGCACCGAGGAAAATCGCGCCCAGCGGACGCATCAGGAACCCGGCACCGAAGGTCGCCAGGGACAGCATCAAGGATGCAAATGCGCTGTCGGCAGGGAAGAAGGTCTTGGCAATGGCCGTGGCGTAAAAGCCGTAGACCATAAAGTCGAACATCTCAAGAAAGTTACCGCTGACAACGCGAAAGATCGCTTTGCCTTTGCCCGTTTCGCTGGACATTTGAACGCTCTCACTTTGGCTGTCTTATTGGAAATCCCTGGTCTTGACGCCTCCTGACTGCCGGGGCCAGGCACGCAGGCGCCTACCGAACAGTTTTGTAACGATATGTGTATGAAGATAGATAGGCAACCACTAGTTAGCTTGCTGCTTAAACGTTATAGCCATTACGCCACATGAATTTAGCAGTTGAGCGAATTAGCCCCTGTAGGAGCGAGGCTCGCCTGCGAAGGCGGTGTGTCAGATTGATCGCCTTCGCGGGCAAGCCTCGCTCCTACAGGACGGGCATAATGGCCGGCCTTGGCGTTGTGTCCGGGTAATGAGGGGAAGTGAGCGTGTTGAAGCGGAAGGGTCTTTTCATGGTGCTGTGCGTTGCCCTGTCCGGCTGCGGCAATGGCGATCCCATGGAAAGCCTCAGCGGCCCGACCATGGGCAGCTCCTATTCGATCAAGTACGTACGAAAAAGCGACTCGCCGACGCCGAAACAAGTCCAAGCCGAAGTGGAAAAAATCCTCGCCGAGGTTGACCGGCAGATGTCCACCTACCGCGGCGACTCGGACATCGAACGCTTCAACGCTCTGCCCGCCAACAGCTGTCAGACAATGCCCGAGCCAGTGCTCGAATTGGTCCGCGTCGCCGAACAGCTGTCACGCCAAAGCGAAGGTTCCTACGACCTGACCGTTGAACCATTGCTCAACCTCTGGGGTTTCGGCCCGCAGGCGCGTGACGAAAAAGTCCCGACCGCCGAAGCGCTCGCTGAGGTGATGCAGCGCATCGGCTACTCGCACCTGCGCATCAGCGGCGATCAGCTGTGCAAGGACGCCGCCGTAGAAGTCGATTTCAACAGCATCGCCGCCGGCTACGCGGTCGATACGATCGCGGCGAAACTGCAAAGCCTTGGCATCCACAATTACCTCGCCGAAGTCACCGGCGAGCTTAAAGCGGCCGGGAAAAAGCTCGATGGTTCAGCGTGGAAGATTGCCCTGGAAGAGCCTCGCGACGATCAGCAAGTGGCGCAACGCATCATCAATATCGACGGCTACGGCGTTTCGACTTCCGGCGATTACCGCAATTATTTCGAGCAGAACGGCCGGCGTTATTCCCACACGTTCGACGCCCGCAGCGGCGCACCGATTACGCACAGTCTGGCGTCGGTCACGGTAATAAATCCTTCAACGTTGATGGCCGACGGCCTATCGACGCTGTTGC
Source organism: Pseudomonas sp. SJZ131 (assembly GCF_007828705.1). Taxonomy (NCBI): domain Bacteria; kingdom Pseudomonadati; phylum Pseudomonadota; class Gammaproteobacteria; order Pseudomonadales; family Pseudomonadaceae; genus Pseudomonas; species Pseudomonas sp. SJZ131. Next base: position 1,329,439 of record NZ_VIVC01000002.1, read on the forward strand.
TGATTCTCGGCCCTGAACGGGGTTGGGACTACGCGCAAAAACATCAGATTGGTGCATTCTTTGTGATTCGTGCCGATACAGGTTTTGTCACCCGGACCACCCCGGCGTTCGAACACCTCAGTGGCGGTAAAAGCGAATGATCACGGTGATTTGCGCATTGAAGACTGGCGTTGTAGCGCCGGCAAAAGTAGCCTGTGACGCGACCAAGGGTTAATGTGCGCGGCGTTGACGCTTCTATAGACTGTGTCCCGGGTTCTGCACTGGCCCAAAATTGTTCCTTCACGCCGCAGATCGGCGTGATTTAGCCGCAGGTGCCGATGGCGCCGCGGCCTGTTCTGAGGAGTACGCATGGCTGTCTACAACTACGACGTGGTGGTGCTGGGTTCCGGCCCGGCAGGAGAAGGCGCGGCAATGAACGCCGCCAAAGCAGGGCGCAAAGTGGCGATGGTCGACAGCCGTCGCCAGGTCGGCGGCAACTGCACCCACCTCGGCACCATCCCGTCCAAGGCATTGCGTCACTCGGTCCGGCAGATCATGCAGTTCAACACCAACCCGATGTTTCGGGCGATTGGTGAGCCGCGTTGGTTCTCGTTTCCGGACGTGCTGAAAAGCGCTGAAAAAGTCATTTCCAAACAAGTCGCATCGCGTACCGGCTACTACGCCCGTAACCGCGTCGACGTGTTCTTCGGCACCGGCAGTTTCGCTGATGAGCAAACCATCGAAGTGGTTTGCGCCAATGGTGTCGTTGAAAAGCTTGTCGCCAAGCACATCATCATCGCCACCGGCTCGCGCCCGTATCGCCCGGCGGACATCGATTTCCATCACCCGCGTATCTACGATAGCGACACCATCCTCAGCCTCGGTCACACCCCGCGCAAACTCATCGTTTACGGCGCTGGCGTAATCGGTTGCGAGTACGCCTCGATCTTCAGTGGTCTGGGTGTGTTGATTGAGTTGGTGGATAACCGTGGGCAGTTGCTGAGCTTCCTCGACTCGGAAATCTCCCAGGCATTGAGCTATCACTTCAGCAACAACAACATCACGGTTCGCCACAACGAAGATTACGAGCGTGTCGAAGGCGTGGACAACGGCGTAATCCTGCACCTCAAGTCCGGCAAGAAAATCAAGGCCGACGCCTTGCTCTGGTGCAACGGCCGTACCGGCAACACCGACGCGCTGGGTCTGGAAAACATTGGCGTGAAGGTCAATGGCCGTGGCCAGATCGAAGTCGATGAAGCCTATCGCACCTGCGTGCCGAACATTTACGGCGCCGGTGACGTGATCGGCTGGCCAAGCCTGGCGAGTGCCGCGCACGACCAGGGTCGTTCGGCAGCGGGCAGCATCGTTGATAACAACAGCTGGCGCTTTGTGAATGACGTGCCAACCGGGATTTACACGATTCCCGAGATCAGCTCGATCGGCAAGAGCGAGCAAGAGCTGACCCAGGCCAAAGTGCCGTACGAAGTGGGCAAGGCGTTCTTCAAAAGCATGGCGCGCGCGCAGATTGCCGGCGAGCCTCAAGGCATGCTGAAAATTCTGTTCCACCGCGAAACGCTGGAAGTGTTAGGCGTGCACTGCTTCGGTTATCAGGCGTCGGAGATTGTTCACATCGGTCAGGCGATCATGAGCCAGCCGGGCGAACTGAATACGCTGAAGTATTTTGTGAACACCACGTTCAACTACCCAACCATGGCCGAAGCCTATCGGGTAGCGGCGTACGATGGCCTCAACCGGCTTTTTTGAGCGGCTCCGGCCGGTGGCCTGAGCCGGCCGGGGAGACCGATTTCAGCAATTCTCGAGCGTGGCAGTGGCCAAACCGGGAAAGTCTGTAATCAGGCTGTCAACGCCGAAGTCGGCGAGTCTGCGCATCAGCGCGGGCTCGTTGACTGTCCACACCGACACATGCAGGCCTTGGCGCTGCGCCTTCTGCAGGCGTTCCGGCGTACACAGCGTCCAGTTCAGCGCAAGAAATTCACAGCCATAACTTTGCGCGACCTTCAACGGGTCGAGCCAGGCGTATTCGGCGACCAGACCGCGCGACACATCCGGCACCAGATCCAGCGCCGCTTTCAACACTTCGCGTGAACTGGAGGTGATGGTGACCTTGTCGAGCAAGCCATGCCGCACGGCCATTTCGCGAATTGCCAACACTGTGGTCGCGGCGCGGGTGCGTGAAGCGCTTTTTACTTCGAGCTGCCAATGCTCGAAAGCGCATTTCTCGAACAGTTCTTCCAGCGTCGGAATCGGGCACGGCTTGATCCAGCCCGGGCCGCCCTTGCGCGCGTCGTAAGTCACTAGATCCTTGGCCGAATGCTCGACCACTTTGCCGCGACGGTCAGTGGTGCGCTTGAGTGTCGGGTCGTGAATGACCATCAACTCGCCGTCCATGGACAGGTGCAGATCCAGTTCGCAACGGCGCACGCCGTGCTTGAGACATTCCTGAAAACTGGTCAGGGTGTTTTCCGGTGCTTCGCCTTTGGCGCCGCGATGGCCGTAGATGAGGGTCACGGTTCTTCCTTAATTAAATGCCGGATTCGTTTTGTTCACGGGCCAGGCGTCGTTCCTGGGCCTGCTTCTGCAAGATGTAGCGCGCGAGTAATTGGCGTTGGGCATCGGTCGGGTACTCGAATTCAGTGCCGACGTCGTAACCATCGCCCTTGCGGTCGCAATGCGTGACGCGCGCGCGCAGCAGCAAACCAAGCGCTTGTGGCATCAGCACCATTTTCACTGACAGATGCGCGCCGACCGCAATGGGCGTCGGGTGCTGAAAGTCGATGCCGCCCTCGGAGATGATCACCGGTTGCGGTTCGCCGATCTGCCCGAGCACGGTCAGGGCGACCACTTGGCTGAGCAGGTCGATGCGTTTGTTCTGGGATTTCAAGAATGCCGCAATGGCGCGGTCGCGCTCACTGATCTGGCGCAACAGGTGCTGCGACTCGAATTCACTCAGGTGTAATTCGCTGAGCAAGTTGAAGAGCGGGGACGCATCCTGCAACACTTCCTGGCCAGCGGCTTCGGGAGCGGACAGGGACCGAATTTCCAGTGCGATCGCATCTTCGATACGGTAGTATTCGCGGCGATCTTCTTCATCTAATGTCGACATGGCGAACCCATGGTAGCGGCGGTGGTCTGAGTGTAAAGCTGGTTACCGACCCCCGCCACAAGGACGTTCCTTTTCCCTCCGAACAAGCCCCGACATGTTCAGACCTCTCTTCGTATTTATTGGCACGCGTTATACCCGTGCAAAGCGTCGCAATCATTTTGTGTCGTTCATTTCCCTGACTTCAATGATCGGGCTCGCCCTCGGCGTGGTCGTGATGATTGTCGTGCTGTCGGTGATGAACGGCTTCGATCATGAGATGCGCACCCGCGTGCTGGGCATGGTGCCCCACGCGACCATCGAGTCCGGTGAACCGATCAACGACTGGCAGGCCCTGGCCACCAAGGTCAAACAGAACCCGCAGGTGACGGCCGTTGCGCCATTCACCCAGATGCAGGGGCTGCTGACCAACAACGGCAAGGTCTCCAAAGTGTTGCTCAATGCCATCGACCCGGCGCTGGAGCGTCAGGTTTCGATCATTGATAACTTCATGAAGCAGGGCAAGCTCGACGACCTCACGCCTGGCAGCTTCGGCATCGTCATCGGTGACAAAGCGGCGGCCAAGCTCGGCGCGGCCATCGGCGACAAGCTGACGTTCGTTGCGCCGGAAGTCACCGTGACCCCGGCCGGGATGTTCCCAAGGATGAAACGCTTTACCGTGGTCGGCATTTTCCATGTCGGCGCTGGCGAGCTGGACGGTTACCTCGGCGTCACCAATCTGCAGGATCTGGCCCGGCTGCATCGCTGGAAACCGGATCAGGTTCAGGGCATTCGTCTGAAGTTCGACGACCTGTTCCAGGCGCCGCGTACAGCGTGGAACATCGCCCAGCAACTCGGCGAAGACCATTACTACGCGCGTGACTGGACCCGCACCCACGGCAATCTGTATCAGGCGATCCGCATGGAAAAAGCCATGATCGGCCTGCTGTTGTTGCTGATCGTTGCGGTCGCCGCGTTCAACATCATTTCCACGCTGGTAATGGTGGTGAATGACAAGAAAAGCGACATCGCGATTCTGCGCACGCTTGGCGCCACACCCGGTTCGATCATGGCGATTTTCATGGTCCAGGGCACGGTGATCGGGGTGGTCGGAACGCTGATCGGCGCGGTGGTCGGGATCTTCGCGGCGCTGAACGTCAGCGCGGCGATCTCGGCGCTGGAAGGCTTGATCGGGCATAAATTCCTGAATGCCGACGTGTACTTTATTGATTACCTGCCGTCGCAAGTGCAGAGCCAGGACGTGTTGATGGTCTGCGCCGCCGCGTTGGTTCTGAGTTTCCTCGCCACCCTGTATCCAGCCTGGCGTGCCGCGCGCACCCAGCCTGCGGAGGCGCTACGTTATGAGTGAGTCGGGCATGAGTGAAAAAGCAATCTTGAGCTGCCGCAACCTGGGCAAATCCTACGAGGAAGGCCCGGAGTCGGTAGAAGTGTTGGCCGGTCTGCAACTGGAATTGCACCCGGGTGAGCGCGTCGCCATCGTCGGCACCTCGGGCTCGGGCAAAAGTACCTTGCTCAACCTGTTGGGCGGCCTCGATACGCCGACCAAGGGCAGCGTCTGGCTGGACGGCGAAGAGCTTTCGGCGCTGAGCGAGAAAAACCGTGGCCTGCTGCGTAACCGTTCCCTCGGGTTCGTCTACCAGTTCCACCACTTGCTGCCGGAATTCACCGCGCTGGAAAACGTCTGCATGCCGCTGCTGATCGGCAAGACCGCCATCCCGGAAGCGCGTCAACGCGCAACGGCGCTGCTGGAGCGGGTAGGGCTGGGTCATCGCTTGCAACACAAACCGTCCGAATTGTCCGGCGGCGAACGTCAGCGTGTGGCCATTGCCCGTGCCTTGGTGAACAAGCCAGGGCTGGTGATGCTCGATGAGCCGACCGGCAACCTCGACTCGCACACCGCGCAGGGCATTCAGGATTTGATGCTGGAACTCAGCACCTCGATGCGCACCGCGTTCCTGGTGGTGACTCACGACATGAACCTGGCCCGCCAGATGGATCGCGTCCTGCATTTGCAGGAAGGTTGCCTGACGCCCATCTGATTGACCGAAACCCGGCGCAGCTGAAAAGCTCGTCGGGTCTTTTATTTTTCTACGGTGCCCCAGCGAATGTTCAGACCGTTATCGATCTTCATCGGCGCGCGCTATACCCGCGCCAAGCGCCGCAATCGCTTTGTTTCCTTCATCTCGATGACCTCGATGATCGGCCTCGCCCTCGGTGTGTTGGCGATGATCGTGGTGCTCTCGGTGATGAACGGTTTCCAGCGCGAAATGAGCTCGCGGATCCTCGGCATGGTGCCGCACGCGACCATCGTCGGCGTCAACCCGATCGACGACTGGCGACCGGTTGCAGCTGCCGCGATGAAAAATCCGGAAGTCACCGCTGCCGTACCGTTCACCGAAATGGAAGGCATGCTTTCCTATAAAGGCTCGATGCAGCCGATCCAGATCAGCGGCATCGATCCGGCGCAGGAAGGCAAGGTTTCCATCGTTACGCAACATATCGTCCAAGGCCGTCTCGACGATTTGAAACCGGGCGAATTCGGCGTGGTGGTCGGTGAAATCACCGCGCGGCGTTTTCGCTTGAATGTCGGCGACAAACTGACGTTGATCGTCCCGGAAATCAGCAGCGCACCGGGCGGCATCACGCCGCGCATGCAGCGTCTGAACGTGGTTGGAGTGTTCAAGGTCGGCGCTGAACTAGATGGTTCGATGGCGCTGATCCACATGGCCGACGCAGCGCAGATGCAGCATTGGCAGCCGAATCAAGTGCAGAGCGTGCGCCTGGCGGTGAAGGACCTGTACGCTGCGCCGCAAGTGTCACACGACATTGCCACCGGCCTCGGTGCCGCTTACAAGGCTGACGACTGGACCCACACCCAGGGCAGCCTGTTCAGTGCGATGAAAATGGAAAAAACCATGATCGGCCTGTTGCTGCTGATGATCGTCGCGGTAGCGGCGTTCAACATCATCGCGACGTTGATCATGGTGGTGAACGACAAGGGCGCGGACATCGCGATCCTGCGCACCATCGGCGCGACACCACGCCAAATCATGGCGATCTTCATGGTGCAGGGCACGGTGATCGGGATTGTCGGCACGCTGATTGGCGGCGTGCTGGGCGTGATTGCGGCGCTGAATGTCAGTGAACTGGTGGGTTGGCTGGAGCGCGTGAGCGGGCAGCATATCTTCAGTTCGGACGTGTATTTCGTCAGCAATCTGCCGTCGGAATTGCAGGGCGGCGATGTGTTGTTGATCTGCTCGGCGGGGTTCATCTTGAGCTTTCTGGCGACGGTGTACCCGGCGTGGCGAGCGGCGAAAATCGAACCGGCTCACGCGTTGCGGTATTCGTAAGCCTCAACAGCGCTTTCGCGAGCAAGCTCGCTTCCACAGGTGATCGAGTAGGGCCGCAGATTCATCGCCAAGTCCTAATACTGTGGGAGCGAGCTTGCTCGCGATGAGGCCGGCCCCGCTGGCCTCAATCCTTCCTTGGCAACTCAATTACAAACCGCGTCCAGCCATTCGCCGATTCGCAACGAATCAACCCACCGTGAGCGCGAATGATCGACTGAGTAATCGCCAAACCCAACCCCGCATGCTCGCTACTGCCTTCCTGTCGCGCTGGATCCGCCCGGTAAAACCGGTCAAACAGACGCGGCAACAATGCCGGGTCAATCCCGCTTCCAGTGTTTTCGACCAGCAACGTCAAGCCTTCGGATTGCTCGACGATCCTCACTCGAACCTCGCCGCCAACCGGAGTAAACCGCAGCGCATTGTCCAGCAGATTGGACAGCGCCCGGCGCAACATGCTGCGATCCCCGAGCATTCGCGCCGAGCCTTCGCGACTCAGCCGCACCTGCGCGTCCTCGGCCAGCGGCGCAAAAAACTCCAGCAACACATCGGTTTCTTCGCCCAATTCCAATGGTTCGCGTTTGGGCATCAACAAACCGTGGTCAGCCTTGGCCAGGTACAACATATCGTTGACCAGTTGCGCCATCCATTGCAGTTCTTCGAGGTTGCTGTGCAGCGCTTCGCGGTAATCCTCGAGAGGTCGCGGGCGGGTGAGGGTGACTTGCGTGTGGGTCAGCAGGTTCGACAGCGGCGTGCGCAGTTCATGGGCGATGTCGGCCGAGAACGCCGAGAGCCGCTGAAAAGAGTCGTCGAGACGTCCGAGCATGGCGTTGAAGTTGTGGGCCATTTCCGCGAGTTCCGGTGGCATGTTCTCTTCGGGCAACCGGGCGTTTAGCGATTGCGCGGAAACCCCACTGGCAACCACGCTCATACGCCGCAACGGGCGCAAACCGCTGCGAGCCGCCCAGGCCCCAAGCAGCGCCGTGGCCAACGCCGACAGGCCGACCGTCAACCAGATCAGATTCTGCATGCGCTGCAGGAAGTGCTGGTGATGCGTGATGTCGAGCAGCAGGGTCAATCGCGGCGAATCGGCTTGGTCCGCAAACAGCGGCGCGTTAAGCACGCGGTAGTCGGTGCCGGCATCGTTGACCGTGGACAAACCAAGCTTTTGCGGGAGTTTTTGCGGCAGTTTCGACGAGCTGTCGTACCAGCGCTGGCCATCGCTGCCGGTAATGCGCAGCGACAAATCAGCCTGGCGGCTCAGCTCATCCTGCAATTTGACTTCGCTTTCGCTGGACTGGATATCGTGCAAGGCGCGGCGTAAACCAATCAATTTGCCATCGAGCAATTGCTGATCGAGTTCGACAAAATGTGCCTCGCTGGCGCGGCTGAACAGCACCCCGGCGAACAACGAAACCACCGCTGTGCACGCCGCGAACAGCAGCGCCAGACGATTGCTCAAGGACAGTCGGCGCATCAGGCGTCACGCTCTTCGAGGACGTAACCCATGCCGCGTACGGTGTGGATCAGTTTGTTCGGAAAGTCGTCGTCGATCTTCAAACGCAGGCGACGGATCGCGACTTCGATGACGTTGGTGTCGCTGTCGAAATTCATGTCCCACACTTGCGAAGCGATCAGTGACTTGGGCAGCACTTCGCCCTGGCGGCGCAGGAGCATTTCCAGCAGGGCGAATTCCTTGGCGGTCAGGTCGATGCGCTGGCCATTGCGTTCGACGCGGCGGCGGATCAGGTCGAGGCGCAAATCGGCCAGTTGCAACGAGGTTTCCTGCGGCGCGGCGCTGCCCCGGCGCAACAGACTGCGGACTCGCGCGAGTAACTCGGAGAAGGCAAACGGCTTGACCAGATAGTCGTCGGCGCCGAGCTCGAGGCCGTGGACCCTGTCCTCCACCGCGTCGCGCGCCGTCAGAAAAAGTACCGGCGTCTCCAGGCCAGCGCCGCGCACCGCTTGCAGAATCTGCCAGCCATCGCGACCGGGCAGCATTACATCGAGGATCAACAAGGCGTATTCACCGCTCAGCGCCAGTTGTTGGCCGCTGTTGCCGTCGGCCACCAGCTCGGTGGTAAAACCGGCCTCGGTCAGGCCTTGGCGCAAGTAATGGCCGGTTTTCGCTTGGTCTTCGACGATCAGCAGTTTCATTGATAGCTCTGGTTAAGTAGAACGAGCGCTTTATACCGTGGCTGGCCGAGATGCTGGCCAACCTGACAAAGTTGTAATCTGGCCGTCAGGTTGTGGGCAGGCGTGTCAGTTTAGAGTTTTCCACAGGCTGAACCTTATCTTGTTGGAGTACGACTATGTTTTTGCGCAATCCTCTGGCGTTGGGCGCGTGCTTGCTGGCGCTGAGCTTCGGGATCGAAGCGTCACCCGCGCAGACTTACGACTTCGGTCAACCGTCGCCAGCGGCCAAAGCCCAGCGCAGTGTCGAAGTGGTAATGGGCGATATGTCGTTCGATCCGAAGGCCATTGATATCAAGGCCGGTGAGACGATTCGCTTTGTTCTGGTGAATAAGGGTCAATTGCTGCACGAATTCAACCTCGGAGACGCGACGATGCATGCCGCGCACCAGCAGGAAATGTTGAAGATGCAGCAAAGCGGCATGCTGACGCCTACCGCCATGAAGGAAATGGACCACAGCGCGATGGCGGGCATGGACCACGCATCGCCAGCGCACGGCATGCAGCACGACGACCCGAACAGCGTGTTGGTGGCGCCAGGTAAGACGGCCGAGTTGACCTGGACGTTTACCAAGGCCATCAGCCTCGAATTTGCCTGCAACATCCCGGGACACTATCAGGCGGGCATGGTCGGCAAATTGACTGTCAGTCAGTAAGCACTCAAAGGCGCGCGCAAAGGCTGCTAGAATCCGCTGATTCTTCAGTCAGGTTTCCGCCATGCATCCCGCAGCCGAACACTCGCCGCTGGGCAAATCCAGCGAATACATTGCCACGTACACGCCTTCCTTGCTGTTCCCGATTCCGCGCACTGCGAAATGGGCGGAGTTGGGGCTGACCGCAGAAACCCTGCCGTATAAAGGTGTGGATTTCTGGAACTGCTTCGAACTGTCGTGGCTGCTGCCGTCGGGCAAACCGGTGGTGGCCATTGGTGAATTCACGATCCCGGCGGATTCACCAAACATCATCGAATCCAAGTCCTTCAAGCTGTACCTCAACTCGCTGAATCAGACGCCGTTTGCCGATACTGCGAACCTCGAAGCGACGCTGGTCAAAGACCTGTCGGCCGCTGCCGGCAAGCCGGTTGGCGTGCGTATTCGCAGCTTGCGCGAGGTTGAAGCGGAAGGCGTCGTGGCGTTGTCAGGCGTGTGCATCGATGACTTGGATATCAGCGTCAGCAACTACGAACAGCCGCGCCCGGAACTGCTGCGTTGCGATGCTTCGCGGATCGTCGAGGAGAGCGTGCACAGCCATTTGCTCAAATCCAATTGCCCGGTCACCAGCCAGCCAGACTGGGGCAGCGTGGCGGTGGAATACCGTGGCGCGGCGCTGGATCATGCGAGTCTGCTCGAATACATCGTCAGCTTCCGCAGGCATTCGGACTTCCATGAGCAGTGTGTGGAGCGGATTTTCCTCGATTTGCAGCGTTTGTTGAAACCGCAGAAATTGACTGTGTATGCGCGATATGTGCGTCGCGGTGGGTTGGATATCAACCCGTATCGCAGCACTGAAGACGTGCAATTGCCGAACCATCGTCTGGCCCGGCAATAACTCGCGGTAGCGCTGGGTCAGTCGGCGTCTTTGCTGACTGGACGAACGCTATCGCGAGCAGGCTCACTCCGACAAGGACTGCGTTGCGCGTTCCGCATATGAAAAAGCCCCGCTATTGCTAGCGGGGCTTTTGTTTATCTGGCGGGTTCAGATCCCGATGTTGCCCAGCGTTTGCACGATGTTGCGCAAGGTGCCGGCAAGGGTAGGGTGGTCTATTTCGAAGCGCTCTACGGCCAGGTTTACGTTGTCCGAGAGGCTTGAATTCTGCACCTGGGTTTCCAGTTCGATCTGAGCTTCAATCTGCGCCATCAATTCGTGCAGATTCTTGCGCTCATCTTCGTTGAGCGGCGGATTTTGTTCCAATTGCTCGCGCAGAGTATTGAGCTGTTCTTGCAGTTCGCGGGCAGGCATGGCGTTCTTCCTTTTATCGATAGGCACTGGCATAGACCGCAGCAGCGCGCCAAAGGTCTATGGCTGGGCCCTAGATTAATCCAGTCGCCGGCAAGCTGCATGCTTTCATCGGTATAAGCCTGAAGTCAGGGCTTTTCACCTTTGAGCCGGCGCAGGCTGATGTCCGCCAGACAGGTGTCGAGCTCGCCGAGGTGATCGATGACCGAGTGCACCCCGAGGCTGAATAATTGCACGGTCGCTTTGCCGCGCCGTTGTTCGCGATCCTTTTGGCTCAGCGCTTGCCATTCGTTCGGCGCCAGCCCGCACAGCGAACCGCAGGACGCCAGGCCAATGGTCCACAATCCGGCATTCAACCCCGCTTGGAGCAATCGCGGCTCGCCGCTGACCAGCACGCAGCCGTCCAGACGATCCACGTTCAATGCCATCAACGCTTGCCAGCAGGCATTCGGCGCGGGCCACGGATTGATTGTTGCTGGATGTTGCGACGCCTTGATCCACGGCGGCAATTGAGCCGCCAAGGAGTGGCTGAGGGCAGGGGAGAGTTCATCAAGCCAGGCACACGGAATTTGTTGGCGCTGCAAGCTGTGCAGGCTCTCCAGCGCACCAGGCGTGACCTCGGCAAACTCTTCGCCAGGCAAACCGGACTGCTGCGTGCGGGCGCCGAAATCCACCAGGCAACCACTGAGGCCAAACAGCACGGCGGTCAAGTTTGGCGCGGTGATTGGCAAAGCTTCGGCTTGCGGCATATCAGCGTCCCTGAAATAGCGACAAGCCTAGGGACGGACGGTGACAGTTGAGTGACAGTGCTCTGGATTGCAGGCCCGTCGGCGGCGACTTCTGCACGTCGACTCGCGCGGTGCTGCCTAAACCGACTTTTCCGTCTTATACTAGCCGCCTTAACGCTTGGGCCGCGCGCCCGCGCTCGTACAAATCCAAGGAGTTTTCTATGCGCTGGAGCAATCAATTCGCTCAGCTATGTGTGTGTGCCAGCGTGTTGCTGGTTCCGTTTGCTGCCCAGGCGGCTACGGAAGAGGATCCTTGGGAAAGCGTCAACCGCCCGATTTTCCAGTTCAACGATTTCGTCGATACCTACGCGCTGAAGCCTCTGGCTCAGGGTTATCAGTTCGTCACGCCGCAGTTTCTGGAAGATGGCATTCACAACATGTTCCGCAACGTCGGCGACGTGACCAACCTCGCCAACAACGTTTTGCAGGCCAAACCGGCTGCCGCTGGCGTTGACACTGCGCGTCTGATCTTCAACACCACCTTCGGCCTGCTGGGCTTCTTCGATGTCGGCACCCAGATGGGCTTGCAGCGCAGCGACGAAGATTTCGGCCAGACCCTCGGCTACTGGGGCGTCGGCAGCGGTCCTTACGTGATGCTGCCATTGATGGGCCCAAGCACGCTGCGTGATGCGCCGTCCAAGTACGTCGACAGCTACACCAGCCCGTACCGCTACATCAATGACGTGCCAGTGCGTAACTCGATTTTCGGCCTGAATATCGTTGATACCCGCGCCAGCCTGCTGTCGGCCGAGAAGCTGATGAATGGCGACAAGTACATCTTCATCCGCAATGCGTACTTGCAGAACCGCGAATTCAAAGTCAAAGACGGCCAGGTCGAAGACGATTTTTGATTCTGTGCGGTAAAACAAGGAAGGCGGCCAATTGGCCGCCTTCTTCGTTTGTGCTTCGGGCTTATTTCATCTTCAAGATTGTAAGGCCGAGTTTCTGACTGCCGCCGTCCTGCGCCTTGACCCACACCACTTCGGTGTCGGCTTCAAGGCCGGTCAGCGCCGCGTGATCAGAATCGATTCGCACGCTCAGGCGGTCGCCGACCTTGAACAGGCGCGGCGCCTCCACCTGCATACCACTGCTGGAAAGGTCGATGCAGACGGCCGGCACCTCATCGCCCTCGTGAATCAGCGACACATCGGCATCGACCCGCATGCGGATGAAATCGCGCTTTTCGCTGTAGTCCCGATCGGTTTGACTCATGAGCTCGATCCTTCCATTGGGTTACGGTTTAGCCTGTTCTTATAACTCCCGGTGATTTGAGAAGTAAAGACGTCAAGCGACCATCGGCGTGAGCTTGAAACGCCCCGCGGATGGGAGTACCGTCTGCGCCTTAGAAGGGCACCTCTGGTGGACTTGTCTGTAGGGCGAACGCTCGAAAACAGTGCGACAGAGAGGCTAGAAAGCGAATCCAGTAGTGAGAGCCGGGTCAAAACCCCTGCCTGCTACGCCAACCTAATTCTGGCGCCGTTTGCCCACATGCCAAAAACCAGTGCCACGCTGCTGATAATCGATGATGACGAAGTAGTGCGCGCGAGCCTCGCCGCCTATTTGGACGACAGTGGTTTCAGTGTCCTGCAGGCCAGCAATGGCCAACAGGGTCTTCAGGTATTCGAGCAAGACAAGCCCGACTTGGTCATCTGCGATCTGCGCATGCCGCAGATGGGCGGACTCGAACTCATTCGCCAGGTCACCGAGCTGTCGCCGCAGACGCCGGTCATCGTGGTGTCGGGTGCCGGCGTGATGAACGACGCGGTCGAGGCTCTGCGCCTGGGCGCGGCGGACTACCTGATCAAGCCTCTCGAAGATCTGGCAGTGCTGGAGCATTCTGTACGTCGAGCCCTGGATCGCGCGCGCCTGATGCTGGAAAACCAGCGCTATCGCGACAAGCTTGAACGAGCCAACCGCGAACTCGAAGCCAGCCTGAACCTGCTCCAGGAAGACCAGAACGCCGGTCGCCAGGTGCAGATGAACATGCTGCCGGTCAGTCCCTGGACCATCGACGAGTTCCAGTTTGCGCACCAGATCATTCCGTCGCTTTACCTGTCGGGTGATTTCGTCGATTACTTCCGCGTCGATGAGCGCCGAGTGGCGTTTTACCTGGCGGACGTTTCCGGTCACGGCGCCTCTTCAGCCTTCGTTACCGTGCTATTGAAGTTCATGACCACGCGCTTGCTGTTCGAATCCAAGCGCAACGGCACGTTGCCTGAGTTCAAGCCTTCAGAGGTACTTGGTCATATCAACCGAGGCCTGATCAGTTGTAAGCTGGGTAAACACGTCACAATGGTCGGTGGTGTCATCGACGAGGAGACAGGTTTGTTGACCTATAGCATCGGCGGTCATTTGCCGTTGCCTGTGTTGTACACGCCAGACAGTGTTCGTTATCTGGAAGGGCGGGGTCTGCCGGTCGGCCTCTTCAATGAAGCCACCTACGAAGATCACGTAATGGAGTTGCCGCCGACGTTCAGCCTGACGCTGATGTCCGACGGTATTCTGGACCTCTTGCCAGAACCTACGCTCAAAGAGAAAGAAGCGGCGTTGCCCCAACGGGTCAAGGCTGCGGGCGGCACCCTGGATGGGTTGCGGCAGGTTTTTGGATTGGCCACGCTAGGGGAGATGCCGGATGATATCGCCCTGTTGGTGTTGAGCAGGAATCTTTAATGAGTACCGGTAGAATCCAGTTCGCCGAGCAGGACGGCACCTTCGTCCTGAAGTTCGTCGGTGAAGTTCGCCTGACCCTGTGTTCGGCATTGGATGCGACTATTGAGCGGATCTTCACGGCGTTGAACTTCAACGCGATCGTGATCGACCTGACCGAAACCCGCAGCATCGACAGCACCACGCTGGGCCTGCTGGCCAAACTGTCGATCCTGTCGCGGCAAAAGGTCGGCTTGCTGCCGACCGTCGTCACCACCCACGAAGACATCACCCGTTTGCTGCAGTCCATGGGCTTCGAGCAAGTGTTCAACATCGTTGACCACCCTGTGCCGTGCCCTGAGTGCCTGGACGATTTGCCGGATCAGGATCAGTCCGAAGAAATCGTGCGGATCAAAGTGCTGGAAGCGCACAAGATTCTGATGGGGTTGAACGACTCCAATCGTGAGGCGTTTCATGATCTGGTGAATGCTTTAGAGCGTCACTGATTCTGAAATCGATGAGTCGTCGACCCTTTACGGTGATCGATCCAGACCTGTAGCAGCCGAGCTTGCTCGCGAAGGCGTCCTCAAGACTTCCAACCACACCGCGAACAGACAAAAAAGGGCGAACCCGTAAGGATTCGCCCTTTTTGCATTGCGCTGAACTAGATCACAGCTTGGCTTGCAGCAACGCCTCAAGCTTTTCCTGATCGCGAGCAAACTGACGAATGCCCTCGGCCAGTTTCTCGGTAGCCATCGCATCTTCGTTGGACAACCAACGGAACTGCGCTTCATTCAGGCTCAGACGCGCTTCGCCGGCATGGCCTGGCGCCAATTTACGCTCAAGCTTACCGTTGTCCGCTGCCAGTTTCTCCAGCAGGTCCGGGCTGATGGTCAAACGGTCGCAACCGGCCAACTGCTCGATCTGATTGAGGTTACGGAAGCTGGCGCCCATCACGACGGTTTTGTAGTCGTTGGCCTTGTAGTAGTTGTAGATGCGCGTCACCGACTGCACGCCCGGATCATCTGCGCCGGTGTAGTCGTTGCCGTTGGCCTTCTTGTACCAGTCGTAGATGCGACCCACGAACGGCGAAATCAGGAATACCCCGGCGTCAGCGCAAGCGGCTGCCTGAGCGAAGGAGAACAGCAGAGTAAGGTTGGTCTGGATGCCTTCCTTTTCCAGGATCTCGGCGGCGCGGATGCCTTCCCAGGTCGAAGCGATCTTGATCAGTACGCGGTCACGACCAACGCCGGCCTTGTCGTACAGTTCGATCAGCCGGTGCGCGCGCTTCAATACGGCGTCAGTGTCGAACGAAAGACGCGCGTCCACTTCGGTGGAGATGCGCCCCGGGACCACGTTGAGGATTTCTTTGCCGACAGCGACACCAAAGCGGTCGCTGGCCAGGCCGACGTCACCCTTGCAGTCGTGAACGCAAGCGTTCAGCAACTCGGCATAACCGGTGATGGCCGCAGCTTTCAACAGCAGGGAAGGGTTGGTGGTAGCGTCCACGGGTTTAACGCGAGCGATTGCTTCGAAGTCGCCAGTGTCGGCAACGACGGTAGTCATTTGTTTAAGTTGTTCCAGCTTGGAAGTCATGGGCGTGCTCTGTCCTATGGGTCTGATGACATTACCCGAGCGCTGACAGCCACTCAAGGGCGTACGTGCGTATCGAAGGGCCCAGCGGCAACAACCGGGAAACGGCTGTTTGAATGGCGAGGCGCGGTATCGGTAAATACGATGCCAAATCGGCGCACAGGTTCAAGTCAACTGACCGTTAACGCCCCTCAAGCAATTCCGCCGCTTGATCCAGCAACGCCAAAGGCTCCTTGGCCTTGTGAATATCCACCGACAACAACTGGCGAAACTTGCGCGCCCCCGGGAACCCGGTGCCCAGGCCCAACACATGACGAGTGATGTGGTGCATCGAACCGCCGGCCTCAATGTGCGCGGCAATATAAGGACGCAATTGCGCCAGCGCCTCTGCGCGCGTGATGACCGGCGCGATGCTGCCGAACAACTGCTGATCCACTTCAGCCATCACGTAAGGGTTGTGATAAGCCTCGCGGCCGAGCATCACGCCGTCGAACGTCTGCAAGTGCTCGTGACAGGCTTCCAGCGTCTTGATTCCGCCGTTGAGAATAATCTCCAGCTCCGGGAAATCCTTTTTCAACTGCGCCGCAACGTCGTAGCGCAAGGGCGGAATGTCGCGATTTTCCTTCGGGGACAGGCCTTCCAGAATCGCAATTCGCGCATGCACGGTAAAACTGCTGCAGCCAGCATCGCGAACCGTGCCAACAAAATCACACAACTGCGCGTAGCTGTCCCGGCCGTTGATGCCGATGCGGTGCTTCACCGTCACCGGAATCGACACCGCATCACGCATTGCCTTCACACAATCAGCGACCAACTGCGGATGCCCCATCAACACCGCGCCGATCATATTGTTCTGCACCCGATCACTCGGGCAGCCGACGTTCAGATTGACCTCGTCGTAGCCGTGATCCTGAGCCATGCGCGCGCAAGCGGCCAAGTCGAGCGGCACGCTGCCGCCCAGTTGCAACGCAAGTGGGTGTTCGGCTTCGTTGTGTCGCAGGAAGCGCTCGTGATCGCCGTTGAGGAGCGCGCCAGTGGTGACCATTTCGGTGTAGAGCAAGGCGTTCTTCGACAGCAGCCGTAGGAAAAAACGGCAATGCCTATCGGTCCAATCCATCATCGGCGCAACAGAAAAACGTCGAGACAGCGGGGCGGGCGTGGCGGTGATTGGGGGCATTGGGATCTGGAATTGGGGTATGGCTGAGAGGCGCGCAGTTTATCAGGATTGAGTCGCTGAAGCGGGGGCTCTGTTCAGCGACATCCTCGACACGCTTAACGAGTCGTCGATGGCCCGGACGCGTCGGCTACCGTCGAACTGCCGCAATTAACGAAGGAAGAAGTCTTCAACCAACGCTGATCCGGATAATACGAAAACAGCAATTGCCCGCCCTTCATCGAGTCAATCAACCGATGAGCAATCGCCGGTCGTACTGCCGGGCAACCCAAGCTTCGGCCGATTCGACCATTGGCGCGGGCCAGCACTGGGCTGACGTACGGGGCGCCGTGAATCACGATTGCGCGGTCGAACGCGTTGTCATTGAAGCCAGGCTCCAGGCCTTCCATGCGCAACGAGTAGCCGTTTTGTCCGACGTAACTCGATTGGGTGCGGTATAAGCCAAGGCTGGTGGCGAAACTTTCGTTCTGGTTGGAGAACTTGACTGCCATGTTTTCGCCGCTATTGCGGCCATGGGCGACGAGTTCATGAAAGAGCAACTTGCGCTTCTTTAAATCGAACACCCAGAGGCGTTGTTCGGTCGAAGGCAATGAATAGTCGATGACGGCGAGTCGCTGGACTGGCGCGGCGCCTCGGGCGATGCTGCATTGGGAGGCGCGTACGGCCAGGCCAATGACTTTTGCGTTAGCGCCAGGGGCCGCTTTGGCGAGGGCGGCGGCGAGAGAATCGGCGTAGGCTGCTGGAATTGACGTTGCCGCCAACAGCAGGACCGAGCATAGAAAGCCAAAGCGGTTTAGCGCCATAGAGATGTCTCATCAAGTTATTTCGAGTTTAGCAGTGCAAACGCCATGTGCTGAGCGCAGGAGATTAAGGATTATCCATGGGGCAACTATCAAGGTTATTCGTCATAAGCCATGCCTTTTTTATGGTCTTTCTGATCGGCGGCACTGCGCACGCGGAAACTTCGTCGATTGAGGGGCAAAATCCGCCGATCAGCCTGATCGAGGCGATACCGGACGATAACGTCGCTCAAGAAATACGCGCAACGCTGGAGCCGCTGATTTCCGCGTTCCCGCCGTTGCAAACACGGCCGAAGCATCAGCGCATCGACGTTAACCGTGTAGTGCTGGATTTCTATACGCACCGCCAGTTTCGCGCGGCGTGGACTAATGCTGACGATGTAGCGCAGTTGTTGAAGAGTCTTGAAGAAACGCAAATCGACGGTCTCGAGCCTGCAGACTTTCGAGGTAATGATCTGATCATGGCCCAGGCGTCAATGCAGAACACGGCGCCAATACCTGCGCAACAAGCCGCTTTCGATCTTGCGGCGACTCGCACTTACCTCACGGCGTTACTGCAATTACGTCGCGGCAAAGTTGACCCGGCGCGGTTGGACATGCACTGGAATTTCGACATTGCCGGTGCCGATCCTCGGGACGACGTGAATAACTTTTTCAACGCGCTGGACACTCACGATGTCGCCCGAGCGTTTGCCGAGGCGCCGCCGCAGGAAGCGGTTTATGTAGGGCTGCGTCAGGCATTGGCACAGTTGCGGCAGATTCGTGACCGCGGTGGTTGGCCGAAAGTTACTGACGGGCAATCGCTCAAACCAGGCATGGATGGCGCAGCAGTTGCGCAACTTCGAGCGCGTCTGGCAGCGGGCGGTTATCTGGACACCAGGACCAGCAAGAACAACACGTACGACGATGCAGTTATCGCCGCAGTGAAGAAGTATCAAACGGAACAATATCTGGGCGCAGATGGTGTTGCCGGGGCAGCCACTCTCGCGGCGTTGAACGTGCCGGTACAAGCGCGTATCGATCAAGTAAGAGTCAACATGGAGCGCGCGCGTTGGCTGCTGTACAAGCTGCAGGGCACTTTTGTAATCGTTGATATTGCCGGGTACAAAGTGGCGCTGTATCGCGATGGTCAACCCATCTGGCGTTCACGTGTTCAGGTAGGCAAGCCGTATCGAAGTACGCCGATCTTCCAGGCTGAAATCACTTACGTCACGTTCAACCCGACCTGGACCGTTCCGCCGACGATTCTGAAAGAAGACGTGTTGCCGAAAATTCTGAACAACCCGAACTACCTCAGTGCCAATCGGATTCGGCCGCTGGATCGGGAAGGTAACTTGCTGGACCCATCGACCATCGATTGGAGCAACCCGCGCGGCATTACTTTGCGTCAGGACGCCGGGCCGGAAAACTCGTTAGGCCAAGTGGTTATCCGCTTCCCCAATGACTACGCGATCTACTTGCACGACACCCCGCACAGGGAGCTGTTTGCGAAGAATGTTCGCGCCACCAGTTCGGGCTGCATCCGGGTGGAGAACCCTTTGCAGTTAGTCGAGTTGTTGTTCAATGACCCAGTGCGCTGGAGCAGCGCCGGTATTCAAAAGCAATTGGCCAATGGCCGGACGGAGAATATTCGGCTACCTGTGAAAGTGCCAGTGTTGTTGGCTTATTGGACGGTGGACATGGGCAGCAATGGCCGCGTCGCATTCAAACCGGATGTGTATGGCTATGACAATCCAGTGCTGAAGGCGCTGAACTTGCCAGCGAAGTTACCGCCTCTGGACTTGCAAGCAGCGGTAGGGCAGAACACCTACTGAATCTAATGGGAGCGAGCACGCTCGCTCCTGCATTGAAAAGCGTTCGGGCTTAGAGCTCCAAGCCTTCTTGCACTACTGAAAGCAAGTTCACCTCCGTCAGCGCAATCGCATCGGTTTGTTGCCCGGTTTGTTCGATCGATTGCAGCCACCAATGCGACCCGCCGTGTTCGTCAACGGTTCGCAGCAGAGGGATTTCCTTGTCCTTCAAATGAATTTCGACACGACCCTGACCGTCGGCGGTGAACCGCACAATCGGCACGAAGGTAATGTTGTGGTGATTGCCTTCAATCACCAGTTGGTCGATTGAATAAGCATAAGTTGCGCCGTTGAGATGACGTTCAAACACGTGCGTAGGATTGCGCCGCATGCTCAGGCCGGCTTCAAGCAGAGGCTTCAGCCAGGCTTCGATCTGGTGATACATTTCGTACACTTGGCCGGGCCAACTGTCGATCGCCTGATCGGTAGCGGTGGTCGCGTCCGCGTCGGTGTGCCGGGTTTCTTTCAGTTTTGCGGCGAGTTCGTCTGCCTTGCTCATGTCGATTCCCTGTCGTGATCCAAGTGTGATCATAGCGTTACCAAGGTAATCCACGTTTTGCCTTGCGTCATGCGATTGAAACACCGACATGGCAAAAACCCCTGTGGTCGATCGTCGGCCAAGGATCAAAACCATCATTATTCCCAAGGAGTGGGTCTATGAAAAAGCTGTATGCAGTTGTCGCCATGTTGGCAATCACGTTCGGGCAGATTGGCCTGAGCCAGGCGCGGACGTCGCAACATGGCAAACCTCAGGCTGAGTCGGTGGCGGGGGTGTTTGATTACTATTTGCTGACGCTGTCCTGGTCGCCAACTTTCTGCCTGACCCACAAAGACGATTCGCAGTGTTCCGGTAAAGGCTACGGTTTTGTGCTTCACGGGTTGTGGCCGCAATACGCGAATGGCGGCTGGCCCGAGTCGTGCCCGCCAAAAGTTGCATTGTCACCTGCGGAGCAAAAGCGTGGCTTGACGTTATTTCCGACACCAAAGTTGCTTGAACACGAGTGGGCCAAGCACGGAACATGCAGCGGTCTTGGAGCCACGGGTTATCTGGACGCAGCAGACAAGGCGGTTGGCGCAGTGAAAGTCCCGGAAAAACTGCAGCCGTTCAGTGGCACGGTTTACTTGCCGGCGCAGAAAATCGCCGAGCTGTTTCGCGAAAGTAATCCGGGCATTCCAGCGGACGGTATCGCGGTTATTTGCAGCGGCCCGGAGTTGTCGGAAGTGCGCGTGTGCATGGGCAAGGACCTGCAATTCGGCGCGTGTGGCAAAGGTGTGAAAACTCAATGTCGCGCGGGCGATATCCGCGTTCCGCCATCGCGGTAATCGGTTGTTCGGATGGATTGATGGGCGTTATCGGACGCCCATTTTTTGCATTCAGGTTTGAACATCTTCGCGGCATCCCTCATCCTTGCGCGCTTGTTCAATGGATTGTCAGAAAAGCCTGCAAGGAGCTTGTTCATGAGCGGAAAACCCGCCGCCCGCCTCACCGATCCCACCGCGTGTCCACTGCCGGGTCACGGCACCAATCCCATCGCCAGCGGTTCTCCCGACGTCAATTTCGACGGCCTCGCGGCTGCGCGCCTGACGGACAAATCGGCATGCGGCAGCCCGATCACCGGCGGCGTATCGGCGACGGTATTCATCAACGGCCTGAACGCCGCAACACTCGACAGCACCGGCGGCCACGGCAATGTGGTGATCGGCGGCTCGGGCACGGTAATCATTGGCGATACGGTGGTCACGGCGCCGTTTACCGGCCTGGTGCCGATGCCGGTCAATTTCACCGACAAGTTGAAACTGGTGAACGCGGTCACCGGCGCCCCGATGCCTGATCACCCGTACATGATCCTGCGCGCCGATGGGCGCCAGGAGCACGGGGTTTCCGACGCAGCCGGCTTCACCCACGCCATCAGCTCGCACCTGCCTGAAAGCGTCAAACTGTTTTTGGAGGAGTGAGGTATGTGTGCTGAAACAGTGACCTGCGCGAAGGGCAAAACTTACAAGCTGCAGGGTGAACATACGCTGACGGACAAGAAAGATGTCAGTGAGAAGACGGTGCCGATTGAGAGTACCAAGGCGATTGTTTTCTTTGTTGGCGGGGCAGGAGATAAAGAGCGTTATTATTTTTCCGGTCCCTACGAGAATATAAAATTTGCCTGGCAGGATTTTGATGTGCGTGCCCAACCGTTAGTAGCTGAAGGAAAATATACCTCTCAATGGTTGGGCTACAACGAAATAAGAGGCAAGCAGGATATTCAAAGGCATGTGTTGAGTCTTATTCCATATAAGAGCTGCCCGGTCTTTATAGTGGGGCACAGTCTAGGCGGGTGGAATAGCGGACATCTGACCAGAATAATGACTGAATGGGGATACAAGGTAAAACTGTTGATTACACTGGATCCGGTTGGCGAAGGCGCTTTGGTTTGGCTGGGTTCGGATATTTATCTGGATCGGCCGGAGCCAGTTTCTGAAGACTGGATCAACGTCAGAGCCACTCCTTCCAGACCTGATGCCTCCGATGGTGTAGCGGACTTTGGAGAAAAATGGGTGATCACCTGCGGGCCGTCGATCAATGCGAACGTTGATACTAACCATGCAAACGCTCCTGACTTATTTAGCGCCAAAATCTCTGGTGGAAAATCTGCGAGTGATCTGCTGTTCGATTCGATTATGAAAGAGTTTTCTTGATATGAAGAAGTCGATTGCGTTACTGCTCATGGTTGTTTGTTCGGGATGCGCGCGGGAGCATGTCAAACCTGAGGCTGATTTGAGTTACATGTCTATAGAGAGAGACAATCGATATCCGATTTATGATGTCAGTTATAGTTCTAATATTAATCTTCTGGATTTATTTGATCGAGGCAAGGGTGTTGGTTACGCTGCGGCTTTTCTGGTTTGCGCATTGGGAAATGATCAAGATTTTTCGATAGGTCATCATATGCAGTTTGCCGTGCTCGGCTCCATCAAGGGCGACGGGCAGAGTCAGGAAAAAGGAACATTTAACTATGTAACAAGTGCTCTGTTGAGTGAAGTCAGTAACAGTGGCGGATCGAGACGAAACCTTGCTTCAAATGAGTTAAATGAAATTCTGGCTGACAAGAGCAGCATTCCTTGCAGGGTCCGTATCACCGCATACGGCTACGAAACCTACTACTCCAACGCAATGTACATCCCGACCGCGGACCTCCTGCGAGAAATAAACAAACCCATACTCAAATAGAGAGAGTCGTCCTGCTGGTGAATAAAGACCCGCTGAAACAATTTTCCCAAGAGTTTTTTGTAAGGTTTCTACGCTCGCGGCGGATAACTGGAGGGCGAGGCCAAACTGTTTGCCCGTTGGCCTCGCTCAACACCGTAGACTACGCTTACAAAAAAAAACAAGGGCTTTGGGCCGTCGCCCATGCCGTGCCCTCCAGGAAACACTTTTGCCTATCCCCATTCACGAATCGCACCACGCACCCGGCGCACTGAAACGTTTGCCCTTGCTCAAGGCTGCGGCGTTATTTATTGCGGCGGTTTGCCTATGCCTGTGCGGCTTGCTGTACTTGCAACTGGAGCAGTCGCGGCGTCACGATCTGGCGTTGGCCGAAGTTGCTTCATCAAACCTCACCCGGGCGATGGCGCAGCAGGCCGAAGACACGTTCATGAAAGCCGATCTGGTGCTGACCAGTCTGGCCGACTGGATTCAGGCCGACGGTTACGACCGGATGCAATTATCGCGGCTGCAGAAGACCTTCTCTCGGCGCGTGCAATCGCTGCAGCAGTTGCGCGGGATTTTCCTGTTCGACCGGCAGGGCCAGTGGGTTATCACTTCGTTTGACGATTTGCCTCACGGTTCCGGTGTGGCTGATCGCGAATATTTCCAGTTTCATCAACAAAACGTCTCGTCGCTGGCACACATCGGCCCAGCCATCCGCAGTCGCGAAAACGGCGAGTGGATTATTCCTGTTTCCAAACGCGTCAATGATGATCACGGCAACTTTACCGGTGTGCTGCTGGCCGGGATCAAAATGGCCTACTTCGACGAGTTCTTCAAAAGCTTCAGCATCGATGAAAACGGCGCAATGTTCCTCGCGCGCACCGACGGCACGCTGCTGGCTCGACGGCCATTCATGGAGTCGCAAATCGGAACGTCGGTGGCCCAAGGCGCGATTTTTCAGAAGCACTTGCCGCTGGCGAACGCGGGCAACGCGATGATCAATTCGGTGGTCGATGACACGGTGCGTTTGTACGGTTATCGACAGTTGGAAGCGTATCCGCTGGTGGTGTCGGCAGCATCGTCCAGAGACGCGATTCTCAAGGACTGGTACGCCAATGCGTTTCAGGCCAGCGTCATCGTTGCGCTGGTGATTTTGGGGATCGGTTTGTTTGGCTGGGTATTCATTCATCAGGTCCGCGATGGCGGGCGGATCGAAGCCGATTTGCGCACCGCCCAGGAAGCGCTGGAGCTGATCGCCACCCACGACAGCCTCACCGGCCTGGCCAATCGGCGCCTTTTCGAGCGCGCGCTCGACATCGAGTTCGGACGCGGCGCGCGGCAGGGCAGCGCGCTGAGCCTGATCATGCTCGATATCGATTTCTTCAAAAGTTACAACGACAACTACGGCCACGTCGCCGGGGATCACTGTCTGGCAGAAGTGGCGCGTGCGCTAAAGAGTTGTTGCCAGCGCAACGCTGATCTGGCAGTGCGTTACGGCGGGGAAGAGTTTGCAGCTTTACTGCCGGATACCGACATTCACGGCGCGATGGTGATTGCCGAGCAAATTCGCCGTAGCGTCATCGACAAAAACATCTCGCACAGCGGTTCGCCGACCGGGCACGTGACCGTCAGCCTGGGATGTTATTCGTTTGTACCGAGTGGCCGCGACAGCGTGGAAGTGTTCATCCAGCGCGCGGACGCCGCCCTCTATCAAGCCAAACACTCCGGACGTAATCGCACGGCGGTGCTGTCGATGGAGGGCGGCGTCGAGGCGCTGATGCGTTCGGATCGATAGAAGGGCGAAAGGGCAGGCCTGATTTCAAATAACCAAATCAGAAACTGCCTTTTCGCGTTCAGCTACCCGTCCCGCCGCCAGCGCCACCCGTTCCACCGCCCGGCGCACCTGTGCCGCCGCCCGCGCCGGAACCGCTGCTGCCACCGTTACCGCCCGCGCCACTGTTGACGCCAGTTCCCGAACTCGATGAGCCAGAACCGCCGCCAGTGGTGCCGGAACCGTTGCCCGAACTGTTGCCGCCAGAAGGTGCGCCGGGTGTGCTGTTAGGTGGCAACGTCGAACCGCTGACCCCGCCGGATTTAGTCCCGGTGGCATCCGGCGCATCGTTGGCCGCATAAACTGCCGATGCGCTGCAAAGCAAACCTGCGAGCAGCAGCGAAGTAATTTTTTTGGTGATCATGGTACGTCTCCAGAAATGAGTCGTTACCTGATATTGGTGTTTGAGGCTGCGCGGTTGGTGCCGGTCAGGTGACGAATGGTTCACGACTACCTTGGTAAGCGTGCTTTCGCATCCACGTCCGACATATCAGGTTTCGCCTACAGTTCCGCTCCCAATCAGCTCCGCCCGCAACGCCGACGCAACCACCGCAATGGCCCGATGTCACACCCTAGACACCTCGCTGCCGGGAGCATTGGTTGATGAAAAACTTGCGAATTGCCACGTTCAACGTTAATGGACTGCGGGCGCGTTTGCCTAATTTGTTGGCGTGGCTTGAGCGGGAGAAACCGGACGTTGTTTGCCTGCAAGAGCTCAAGTCGGTCGACAGTGCATTCCCTGCTGCCGAGCTGGAGGCTGCCGGTTATGGGGCGATCTGGCAGGGCCAGTCTTCGTGGAATGGCGTGGCGATTCTGGCGCGGGATGCGCAGCCGCTGGAGAGTCGGCGCGGTTTGCCCGGTGATGAGGCGGACACGCAAAGCCGTTATATCGAAGCCGCGGTGCACGGCGTGTTGGTCGGTTGCCTGTACTTGCCCAATGGCAACCCGCAGCCGGGCCCGAAGTTCGATTACAAATTGGCGTGGTTCGAACGGCTGATCGGCTATGCGCAAGCGCTGCAAGCCAGTGATCACTCGGTGGTGCTGGCCGGCGACTACAACGTGGTGCCGACCGACATGGACATCTACAACACGCGCTCCTGGCTCAAGGATGCGTTGCTGCAACCCGAGAGTCGCGAGTGTTACCAGCGATTACTTGATCAGGGTTGGACCGATTCCCTGCGTCATCTCTATCCGGAAGATCGGCTGTACACGTTCTGGGATTATTTCCGCCAGCATTGGCAGAAAAACTCCGGTTTGCGCATTGATCACTTACTGCTTAATCCGGCCCTAAGCCCTTATCTGCATGAGGCCGGCGTCGATGCCTGGGTGCGCAACGAGCCGCATGCCAGCGACCATGCGCCAACCTGGATTCGCCTGAGTTCTCGCAAGCGGCGTTGATTGTTTGCGGGCGCCGATTGGCGAAATCAATTGTCGGCCCAAGCACTTTGTCCCTTATAAATGGCGACCATCAGCGGAGCGATCCGCGGCCCCGCGCATAAGGACTGAGCCATGAGCGAGCCACGCCTGAGCAATCTCGATCTGTATCTGCAGCGCCTGGGTTTCAGTACGCCTCCAGCGCCGACCCTGGAAACCCTGCGACAACTGCAACTGCGCCACACCGGCGCTTTCGCGTTCGAGAATATCGCGACCGTGTTGGGCGAGCCGGTGCTGATCGACTTGCCTTCCATCGAGCAAAAAATCTTCCAGCACAATCGCGGTGGTTACTGCTATGAGCTTAACGGGGTGTTCCTGGTGTTGCTGCAGACGCTGGGGTTCGACGCTCGCGGCATCACCGGCCGCGTGGTGATGGGCCAGCCTGAAGGTACGTGGACCGCGCGCACTCATCGTCTGAGTCTGGTGACCATCAACGGCGTGCGCTACATCAGCGACGTCGGCTTCGGCGGCATGGTGCCCACTGCGCCGCTGCTCCTCGATACCGAGGCCGAACAAACGACACCGCACGAGCCCTATCGTATCGAGCAACACGTCGATGGTTACACCTTGCGCGCCAAGGTCGGAGAAGAATGGCGGGCGATGTATATCTTCGATCTGCAGCGTCAGGAGGACATCGATTACACCGTCGGCAACTGGTATGTCTCGACTCATCCAGAGTCGACTTTCCGTAAACAATTGATGGCGGCTCGTACCGGCGACGGCTGGCGGCGCACGCTGAACAACGGCAGCTTTGCGATCCACCGGATCGGCGAGGAGAGCCAGCGCCGCCAAGTAGCAGACGCCGATGAATTGATCGCGCTACTGCGAGACGAGTTCGGTATTCGGCTGTCGGTGGATGCTCGGATGAAGCAGGTATTCGAGCCGTTGATCGGGCCGTAACAACCGAACTGACTAGCGCCGCCGCGTCCGGGTTTAAGGCCTGACATCCAACTCCATCACCCGCCGAATTTCGCTCAGCGCGTCGGCGAGTTTTCGCTCGAGATTGTTCAGGTCCATCGCCGTGACGCCTTTTTTCAGATGCCCAAAAGTGGTGCCGCCGTTTGCGTCAGCGCCGCTCGTGTGCCCTCTATCGGTGAGCAATGCCTGGCGCAAAGTGTTGTTGATCACCGTCTGATAACCGAACCCTTCGTTTTCTGCGACGGCACGGGCCGCTTCGATCACGGCGTCGTCGAGCATGATGGTGATGCGGGTTTTGCCCTTGCTGGAGGCTACTGGCCCACGCTTGGCGTTACTGAAGTCGTACTCATCTTTCATGGTCATGCCTCCCTGTATTGCCGACGCTCGTCTTTACTGGCGACGCGTGCGGAAATGATTCGAACGAAATTCGGGTCGCGCCACGTGTAGGCAACCACCAGTAAACGACCTTTGGCGTCCTGACCCATGGTGATCCAGCGCTGCTCATCGTGATCGCGGTCTTGCAGGGTCAGGGCTCGCTCGTCATCGAACACTGGCTCGGTTTCTGCAAGGCTGATCCCTCGATGCTTGAGTTTGTTAGCCGCGTTCTTGGCTTTGTCGAACTGTATTTCGAATGGCTTCATTATGCATACTTTATATGTATAAGAAAGGGGGCATCCGTGCCGGCGGTCGCCATGAAGACAAAAGGTTAGCGGTAGAAGGGGAATGTGCCGGAATGGATGTATTGCAAGGTTTTAGGGGCTGGGGCGGACCGCCCGTTGGCGAAAATGGCCAGATGTCCATAATCTGACCGGTCAGTTGTATACAACTCTATAGACATTTGTCCTGAGTCTTGCATACAGTGTGCGCATAACAAAAACCAGGGACTCCCCCAACCATGAAAACGCCCCATGTTTCACACCAACGGCCCGAGGACGAAAATCTTGGGATCGGCGCGAATATGGCTTACGGCCTGCAACACGTTCTGACCATGTATGGCGGCATCGTCGCGGTGCCTTTGATCATCGGTCAGGCTGCCGGGCTGTCGCCGGCGGACATCGGTTTGTTGATTGCTGCTTCATTGTTCGCGGGGGGCTTGGCAACGCTCCTGCAAACGCTGGGTTTACCGTTTTTTGGCTGTCAGTTGCCGCTGGTTCAGGGCGTGTCGTTCTCTGGCGTCGCAACCATGGTGGCGATTGTCAGCAGCGGCGGGGAGGGCGGGTTTCAGTCGATCCTCGGCGCGGTAATTGCCGCTTCATTGATCGGTTTGCTGATTACTCCGGTGTTCTCGCGGATCACCAAATTCTTCCCGCCGCTGGTAACGGGCATCGTGATTACCACGATCGGCCTGACGCTGATGCCGGTGGCGGCGCGCTGGGCCATGGGCGGCAATAGCCATTCCCCGGAGTTCGGCAGCATGTCGAACATTGGTCTGGCGGCGTTGACCCTGGTGCTGGTGTTGCTGCTGAGCAAAATCGGCAGCGCGACTATCTCGCGTCTGTCGATCCTGCTGGCCATGGTCATCGGTACGGTGGTCGCGGTCGTTCTCGGCATGGCGGACTTTTCCTCCGTCACTCAAGGCCCGATGTTCGGCTTCCCGACACCGTTCCACTTCGGCATGCCGACCTTCCACTTCGCTGCGATCCTGTCGATGTGCATCGTGGTGATGGTGACGTTGGTGGAAACCTCGGCGGACATCCTCGCCGTCGGTGAAATCATCGACACCAAGGTCGATTCCAAGCGTCTGGGCAACGGCCTGCGCGCCGACATGCTGTCGAGCATGATTGCGCCGATCTTCGGTTCCTTCACCCAAAGCGCCTTCGCCCAGAACGTCGGACTGGTCGCGGTGACGGGCATCAAGAGCCGATTTGTCGTGGCCACCGGCGGCGTGTTCCTGGTGATCCTAGGACTGTTGCCGTTCATGGGCCGGGTGATTGCCGCCGTGCCGACCTCGGTCCTCGGCGGCGCCGGCATCGTGCTGTTCGGCACCGTCGCGGCCAGCGGCATTCGCACGCTGTCCAAGGTTGATTACCGCAATAACGTCAACCTGATCATCGTCGCCACCTCGATCGGCTTCGGCATGATCCCGATCGCTGCGCCGAACTTCTACGATCACTTCCCGAGCTGGTTCGCGACCATCTTCCACTCCGGCATCAGTTCCTCGGCGATCATGGCCATCGGGCTCAACCTGGCGTTTAACCACTTCACTACCGGCAACTCGGACCAGCAGTCGGTGTTCGCGGCGGGCACCGAACGCGTGCTGCGCTACCAGGATCTGGCAGCGCTGCGTGAAGGCGATTATTTCAGCGAAGGCAAACTGCACGACTGCGACGGCAATGAAATTCCCGTGGTGGAAGTGGAGCACGGACATGCGGAACCGCGAGTGGTGCATTCGAAAAGTGGGGAGCATGTTTGATCACAATCAACGACCGATCGAGTGATTCGATTGTCAGTCAGGTTGACACTCGCTCGGTCGATGACTGAGAATCGGCGCCGAGGTCTGCAATTGCGCATCTTTGGGCTCGGCCTCCAGCATTGGCCCCCCATACTATTGGCAGCAGAGAAGCTGGCTCCCTCTGAAGTAGTGACGACTGGCATGCTGGTCGGACTCTGAACCCAAGGCCATTTGTGGCCGGAAGCTAAAGAATCGCTGCGACTACTCCTCGAAATATTCAAAAGGCGTCCTCAGGGACGCCTTTTTTATTGTCAGGATATTTGTTTGACGATGGTGCCTACCAAAGTGCCTTCTGCGCGACGTTTGGGGTACCACGTTACGACGTAGTAACCGAAGCCGCGCCGTTCATCTCGGGGTTCGAGAATGAGCGAGCCCGAAGGGCTCTTGAGTACGGCGATTCTATGATTTGAGCGTATCTCTTTAAACTCGCAATAAATCGGCGCGCCGTGCACGACCATTTTGGATACATGGAGCGCGACATCGTCTATCACGTAGCAGCCATATTTTGCCAAATCGGTTTCGTGAGCTTCCCAGATATGCCTGACTCCAAATCCTTTGTTGATTCCTTTGTGTACGCCGACCCTTAAATAAATCTCACCTCCCCGTAAATTGAATCTGGGCATGTCCGGGATGGTGCCGAAGCTTAAAGAGCCGGAAGGATGGGGGACAAGTACGTTCTCCTTCAGCTTGAGTAATTCTGACACGCGAACAATCCGGCAGGCGAAAGTCGCTATTCATAACGCACAAGTTTGCTACCTGACAGGCTGCACCTAGCCACCATTCACACTACTGCATGCTTGGAAGGCAATGTTTGCTGGGGATGGCGCGGGGTGGGAAAAAGCGGCTACGGAAACTTGGGACAGTTCCTACATAAATTAAGATGCGGCGTTGAAGCGGTGCCCATCCAATTGCCCACAAAAAAGCCCCTGAACCTTTCGATTCAGGGGCTTTTCGTTACTACAGTCTGGCTCCACGACCTGGACTCGAACCAGGGACCCAGTGATTAACAGTCACTTGCTCTACCAACTGAGCTATCGCGGAATGGCGTGTATGTTACTGATTCAAAAAGAGAAGTCAAGCATCTGTTGATGATTGGGCGGATTCGATGGTGTCAGCGGCAGTTTATCGGTGATTGGCGGTTACCAGAATCGTGCCGGAGGTCTACCATAGTCGCCCGGAAGTGGTTACACGCGCTGCCGGCCATTCGCCGAAAAGGTACGCGCCATGAATCATTCAGCACTTACATCGCACCATTACGGGGTGTTCGCATGAGCATTGCCCAGATCAGCTTGCCGAAAGGCGTCGGTCCTCACGCCGAGAAATTGCTCGACGCTATTACCCAGGCCGGCACCGCCGACGAATTGAACCGCGCTGGCGGCAAGGCTGAAGGTTTTGTCCTTGGCCTGGAAAGCGCCAAGGCGATCAAAAGCCAGATTGCCGAATCGCTTTACGTGGCTTACGACGACGCCGCCAGCCAGCGCGCCGCCGAACTGGCTTAACCGCCGAAGGTGAAGGTGCCGAGCATCAGCTTGGCATACAGCGCTGTCGCCGCCAGTTGCACGATCCACAACGCGAGGCCGCCGAGGAACACGCCGGTGGCTACTTGCATCACTAGATTGTTACCGCGTTTGGCCGGCGGGGTGCGGGGCACGAAATCGTCCAGTTCATCCCGGTCAGCGCGTAGGTCATCAATTTTCATGTGGGCTCTCGTAGAAATCCTGGAGTGTACATAAGACCCGCAGGAGTGAAGCTTGCGCGCGAAGGCGTCATTACTGACGGTGAAAGCTTCGCGGGCGAGCCTCGCTCCTGCAAGTGCATTGAGCAGTGCATCGCTGCGTGGAGTTTAGAGGGCAGGCACTGCGCTTTGACACATATCTGAGACAAATAAAAAACGGGAAGCGCATTGGCTTCCCGTTTTTTGTAGCAATTGCAGACTCAGATCACCGCAACGATGGCCTTGGTCACTGCATCAATGTTGCTCTGATTCAACGCGGCAACGCAGATGCGCCCGGTGTCCAGCGCGTAGATGCCGAACTCGCTGCGCAGGCGCGTCACTTGTTCAACGGTCAGGCCGGAGTAGGAGAACATGCCGCGCTGACGACCGACAAAACTGAAATCCCGATGCGGGGCTTCTTTCGCCAGTTGCTCAACCATCTGCACGCGCATGCCGCGAATGCGCAAACGCATTTCCGCCAGTTCTTCTTCCCACTGCGCGCGCAGTGTCGGGCTGTTCAGCACAGCGGCGACGATGCTTGCACCGTGGGTCGGCGGGTTGGAATAGTTGGTGCGGATCACGCGTTTGACTTGCGAGAGCACGCGCGCGCTTTCTTCTTTCGATTCGCTGACGATCGACAGGGCGCCGACGCGCTCGCCGTACAGCGAAAACGATTTGGAGAACGAGCTGGAAACGAAGAAGGTCAGGCCCGATTCGGCGAACAGACGTACCGCTGCGGCGTCTTCGTCGATGCCATCGCCAAAACCCTGGTAGGCCATGTCGAGGAATGGCACGTGGCCCTTGGCTTTCACCACTTCCAGCACGTTGTTCCAGTCCGTCGGGCTCAGGTCGACGCCGGTCGGGTTGTGGCAGCAGGCGTGCAGCACGACGATCGAACCAGACGGCAGTGCGTTGAGGTCTTCGAGCAGGCCGGCGCGGTTGACGTCGTGGGTCGCGGCGTCGTAGTAGCGATAGTTTTGTACCGGGAAACCAGCGGTTTCGAACAGCGCGCGGTGGTTTTCCCAGCTCGGGTCACTGATCGCGACGACGGCATTGGGCAGCAGTTGCTTGAGGAAGTCGGCGCCGATTTTCAGTGCGCCGGTGCCGCCAACGGCTTGGGTGGTGAGGACGCGGCCGGAAGCGATCAGCGGCGAATCATTGCCGAACAACAGTTTTTGCACAGCCTGGTCGTAGGCGGCGATACCGTCGATTGGCAAGTAGCCACGGGAAGCGTGTTGAGCGACGCGAATCGTCTCGGCTTCGACAACGGCGCGCAGGAGTGGAATTCGCCCCTCCTCGTTGCAGTAAACACCGACGCCCAGGTTGACCTTGTTGGTACGGGTATCGGCGTTGAATGCTTCGTTGAGGCCCAGGATTGGATCGCGTGGTGCCATTTCGACAGCGGAGAACAGGCTCATTTTTGCGGCGGCTCTGAATGGAGTGTGGAGGGACGTGTCGCGCTCCAGCCGAATGCACTAGAGCGGTGCACAAACGGGGAGCTAGTATAGAGGCCATCTGCGATCGAAGGCGACAGCCGATTCGGTTTTTCCCGCAAGTTTTTCCGATTATTTTTCGACCGTTAGTCGAATGCTGTCGTCAAAGACTTCAAGGGATGTAGGACGTTTGCCTTGAAAGCGACGGCAATCGACTCCACATTGAACGCAATCCAGTTTTTTCCTCGGGCGGCTTCAGCCGTTTGCGGTCTTTCTCGTTGCTGTGCGTTTCACCGTGCAGGCGCGACCCAGAGGTTTTTTCATGTCTGAATTCCAGCTAGTTACCCGCTTCGAGCCCGCCGGCGATCAGCCGGAAGCCATCCGCCTGATGGTCGAAGGCATCGAAGCCGGGCTGGCGCACCAGACGTTGCTCGGTGTGACCGGCTCGGGCAAGACCTTCAGCATCGCCAACGTGATCGCCCAAGTGCAGCGGCCGACGTTGGTGCTGGCGCCGAACAAAACCCTGGCCGCGCAGCTCTATGGCGAGTTCAAGGCGTTCTTCCCGAACAACGCCGTCGAATATTTCGTTTCGTATTACGACTACTACCAGCCCGAAGCGTATGTGCCGTCGTCGGACACTTTCATCGAGAAAGATGCCTCGATCAACGACCACATCGAGCAGATGCGCTTGTCCGCGACCAAAGCGTTGCTCGAGCGCAAGGACGCGATCATCGTCACCACGGTGTCGTGCATCTACGGTTTGGGCAGCCCGGAAACCTACCTGAAAATGGTTTTGCACGTGGATCGCGGCGACAAGCTCGATCAGCGCGCATTGCTCCGTCGTCTGGCGGACCTGCAATACACCCGCAACGACATGGAATTCGCCCGTGCGACGTTCCGCGTGCGCGGCGATGTGATTGACATTCACCCGGCAGAATCGGATTTCGAAGCGATCCGCATCGAGCTGTTCGACGATGAAGTCGAGAAGATTTCCGCGTTCGATCCGTTGACCGGCGAAGTCACCCGGCAGTTGCCGCGTTTCACGTTCTACCCGAAAAGTCACTACGTGACGCCACGCGAAACCCTGCTCGGCGCCATCGAAGGGATCAAGGTCGAGCTGCAGGAGCGCCTCGATTACCTGCGCACCAACAACAAACTGGTGGAAGCGCAGCGACTCGAGCAGCGCACCCGGTTTGACCTCGAGATGATTCTCGAACTGGGTTACTGCAACGGCATCGAAAACTACTCGCGCTACCTCTCCGGCCGCGATTCTGGCCAGGCGCCGCCGACCTTGTTCGACTATCTGCCGGCCGACGCCTTGCTGGTGATCGACGAATCCCACGTCAGCGTGCCGCAGGTCGGCGCCATGTATAAGGGTGACCGTTCGCGCAAGGAAACGCTGGTGGAATACGGTTTCCGCCTGCCGTCGGCGCTGGATAACCGGCCGATGCGTTTCGATGAATTTGAAGCGATCAGCCCGCAGACGATTTTTGTTTCGGCGACGCCGGGCAATTACGAAGCCGAACATGCTGGCCGTGTGGTCGAGCAACTGGTGCGTCCGACCGGTCTGGTCGACCCGCAAATCGAGATTCGTCCGGCGCTCACTCAAGTCGACGATCTGCTCTCGGAAATCGGCAAACGCGTGGCGCTGGAGGAGCGGGTGCTGGTCACCACGCTGACCAAACGCATGTCCGAAGATTTGACCGATTACCTGGCTGACCACGGCGTGCGCGTGCGTTATCTGCACTCGGACATCGATACCGTGGAGCGCGTCGAGATCATCCGCGATTTGCGCCTCGGCACGTTCGACGTGTTGGTGGGCATCAACTTGCTGCGCGAAGGCCTGGACATGCCGGAAGTGTCGCTCGTGGCGATTCTCGATGCGGACAAGGAAGGCTTCCTGCGTTCCGAGCGCTCGCTGATCCAGACCATCGGTCGGGCAGCGCGTAACCTCAATGGCCGGGCGATTTTGTATGCCGATCGGATGACCGGTTCGATGGAACGGGCGATCGGCGAAACCGAGCGGCGTCGTGACAAGCAGATTGCGTTCAACCTGGCCAACAACATCACGCCCAAAGGTGTGTTCAAGGATGTCGCCGACATCATGGAAGGCGCGACGGTGCCGGGCTCGCGCAGCAAGAAGCGCAAAGGCATGGCCAAGGCTGCCGAGGAAAGTGCCAAGTACGAAGCCGAATTGCGCTCGCCGGGCGAGATCGCCAAGCGCATCAAAGGGCTTGAAGAGAAGATGTACGCCTTGGCGCGCGATCTTGAATTCGAGGCGGCGGCGCAGATGCGTGACGAGATCGGCAAATTGCGCGAGCGCCTGATCGAGGTTTGATGCTCAAGGCTTGAGAGTCGCGGTGTCTGGGCGGGCCTCTTCGCGAGCAGGCTCGCTCCTGCAGTTGACCGAGGTGTAAAGACCGTCACGGTCCAATTGTAGGAGCGAGCCTGCTCGCGATGGCGCCCGCCAAAGCGCCGCAAAAATGGCTGCTGCCACACCGGAATAACCTCAATCCCCGTTAAATCCCCCACTCACTGGAGCCGGGCGGGCATGCCCTGTTACCATTCGCCCCTTGTCTGATCTTCGCTTTCCATTCTTTGTTGAGACTTTCCATGACCACCGTCCGCACGCGCATCGCGCCATCGCCTACCGGGGACCCCCACGTAGGTACCGCTTACATCGCATTGTTCAACTACTGCTTTGCCAAGCAGCACGGCGGTGAGTTCATCCTGCGCATCGAAGACACCGATCAATTGCGTTCGACCCGCGAGTCCGAACAGCAGATTTTCGACGCCTTGCGCTGGTTGGGCATCGACTGGAGCGAAGGCCCGGACGTCGGCGGCCCGCACGGTCCGTACCGTCAGAGCGAGCGCGGCGAGATCTATCAGAAGTACTGCCAGCAACTGGTCGAAATGGGCCACGCCTTCCCGTGCTTCTGCACCGCCGAAGAGCTGGACCAGATGCGCGCCGAGCAAATGGCCCGTGGCGAAACCCCACGTTACGACGGCCGTGCGCTGTTGCTGTCGGCGGAAGAAGTGGCCCGTCGTCTGGCCGCTGGCGAACCGCACGTGATCCGCATGAAAGTGCCGAGCGAAGGCGTTTGCGTGGTCCCGGACATGTTGCGTGGCGACGTCGAGATCCCGTGGGATCGCATGGACATGCAAGTGTTGATGAAGACCGACGGGCTGCCGACGTACTTCCTCGCCAACGTCGTCGATGACCATTTGATGGGCATTACCCACGTGTTGCGCGGCGAAGAATGGCTGCCATCGGCGCCAAAACTGATCCTGCTTTACGAATATTTCGGCTGGGAACAACCAGAGCTGTGCTACATGCCGCTGCTGCGTAACCCGGACAAGAGCAAGCTGTCGAAGCGCAAAAACCCGACCTCGGTGACGTTCTACGAGCGCATGGGTTTCATGCCCGAAGCAATGCTCAACTACCTGGGCCGCATGGGTTGG
Source organism: Pseudomonas sp. SJZ131 (assembly GCF_007828705.1). NCBI lineage: Bacteria > Pseudomonadati > Pseudomonadota > Gammaproteobacteria > Pseudomonadales > Pseudomonadaceae > Pseudomonas > Pseudomonas sp. SJZ131. Next base: position 1,365,329 of record NZ_VIVC01000002.1, read on the forward strand.
TCGATGCCGGACGAGCGCGAGAAGTTCTCGCTGCAGGAAATGGTCGATAACTTTGACCTGAAACGCGTATCCCTTGGTGGGCCGATTTTCGACATCGAGAAGCTGTCGTGGCTCAACGGCCAATGGCTGCGTGATCTGCCGGTCGAAGAGTTCGCTTCGCGCCTGCAGACTTGGGCGCTGAACCCTGACTACATGATGAAAATCGCGCCGCACGTGCAGGGCCGGGTCGAGACGTTCAGCCAGGTTGCGCCGCTGGCCGGGTTCTTCTTCGCGGGGGGAGTCAACCCGGACGCGAAGCTGTTTGAATCGAAGAAGCTCTCGGGTGATCAGGTTCGGCAGTTGATGCAATTGATCCTGTGGAAGCTCGAAAGCCTGCGTCAGTGGGAAAAGGACAGCATCACCGCGACCATTCAAGCGGTGGTTGAGTCGCTGGAGCTGAAATTGCGTGACGCGATGCCGCTGATGTTTGCCGCGATTACCGGGCAGGCGAGTTCGGTGTCGGTGCTGGATGCGATGGAAATCCTCGGCCCGGACCTGACGCGTTTCCGCCTGCGCCAGGCCATCGACTTGCTCGGTGGCGTGTCGAAGAAAGAAAACAAGGAATGGGAAAAACTGCTGGCCAATATCGCCTGACCCCGACTGTCCTCCTGTAGCAGCTGCCGAAGGCTGTGTTGGGCTGCGCAGCAGCCCTGTAAGGTCGCCACGCAATCCGCCTGAAAGGGCGAGGGCGAGCGCTTCGCACTCGAACGCAGCCTGCGGCAGCTGCTACAGGGATGGGACGGACCTCGGATTTACGGGGTTTGGCGGTAAGTGATTGTTATGTCGGCAAAAAACTTTGAAATATTTTAAAAATAAGTTTGACAGCCTTTCGATGCGCCATTAAGATTCGCCCCGTCCTCAGCGATGAGGGGCTATAGCTCAGCTGGGAGAGCGCCTGCATGGCATGCAGGAGGTCAACGGTTCGATCCCGTTTAGCTCCACCAATTTACATCTTCAAGGTCTGGCCACACCGGCCTTGAAGCGATCAACACTCAGCGTTGATCAGTTGTATAGAAGGGTTTGCGTCCCCTTCGTCTAGTGGCCTAGGACACCGCCCTTTCACGGCGGTAACAGGGGTTCGAGTCCCCTAGGGGACGCCAGTTTTACCGTAGCAATGTTTTACAGAAGCAGCGTCGCAAGATGCTGCTCCGCCGCCAGGCGATAAATCGGGGCTATAGCTCAGCTGGGAGAGCGCCTGCATGGCATGCAGGAGGTCAACGGTTCGATCCCGTTTAGCTCCACCAATTTTACATTTCAAGGTCTGGCCACACCGGCCTTGATTCGATCAGCTCTAAGCGCTGATCAGTGTATAGAAGGGTTTGTGTCCCCTTCGTCTAGTGGCCTAGGACACCGCCCTTTCACGGCGGTAACAGGGGTTCGAGTCCCCTAGGGGACGCCACGATTACCCGCTCTGCGGGATTTTATAAGGGTCATTCAATTATTGAATGGCCCTTTTGTTTGTCTGGCGTTTGGCCAATTCCTCTCTTTCTCCAAAACTGTTCTTCAGACCAGCGGTCACAGCCATGACTTGCGCAAATTTATTATGTGAATAATATTCTAGTCGTAATATTCGGAGGCAACGATGAACGATAAAAAAGCTCAAACCCGCGAACGCATACTCAAGGCTGCCAGCGCTGCGCTGATCCAGCGTGGCCCGGCTGAACCGAGCGTGGGCGAAGTGATGGGCGCGGCCGGCCTGACGGTGGGCGGCTTCTACGCACACTTCGAAAGCAAGGACGCGATGATGCTGGAAGCGTTCAAGCAGCTGCTCAGCCATCGCCGTGGCTTGATTGCCGACATGGACGCCGAGTTGACCGGCGAAGAACGTCGCGCGCTGGTGGCTGCGTTTTATCTGTCACGCAAACACCGTGACTCATCTGATTCAGCCTGCCCGATCCCGGCTTCGGTCGGTGAGTTGGGCCGTTTGCCCGATGAATTCCGGGTTGCGTTGAATGAGCATGTGGAGCTGATGGTCGCGCAGTTGGCGGCCAGCCCCGAAGACACCGATAAAGCCCTGGCCGACATGGCGTTGATGATCGGTGGTCTGGCCCTGGCGCGCGCGCTGGGCCCTGGCGAGTTGTCCGATCGAATGCTGCGCGCCGCCAAGTCGGCAGTCCTGTGAATTGAGCGTTATCAATTGAGCGTTATTAACTGAGTGTTATGTCCTGAAGGCAGCGGCCCGAGGAGTGAAGCGATGAGCACGTTGAAGTGGGTTCGTGGCGTTAATGGCACCTTGGGTTGGTTTGCGCCGAAACTGATCGCGAGCAAAATGCGTCTGGCCTTCATGACGCCGCGCGAGTTTGCCCCGCGTGACTGGGAATTGCCGCTGCTGGCGAAATCCGAGCGCATCACCTTGCGTTTCGGCCTCTCGGCGTTGCGCTGGGGCCAAGGCCCGACAGTGCTGTTGATGCACGGTTGGGAAGGTCGGCCAACGCAATTCGCCAGCCTGATCACTGCGCTGGTGGAGGCCGGTTACACCGTGGTGGCGCTCGATGGCCCGGCCCACGGTCGTTCGCCGGGCCGTGAAGCCAACGTGGTGTTGTTCGCCCGCGCCATGCTCGAAGCCGCCGCTGAACTGCCGCCCTTGCAAGCGGTGATCGGCCATTCCATGGGCGGCGCCAGTGCGATGCTCGCGGTGCAACTGGGTTTGCGCACCGAGACCTTGGTGTCGATTGCCGCGCCGGCGCGGATTCTTGGGGTGCTGCGAGGGTTCGCGCGCATGGTCAAGTTGCCGCCCAAAGCGCGTTCGGCGTTCATCCGCCAGGTCGAGCAAGACGTCGGCATGCGCGCCGCAACCCTTGATGTTGCGCACTATCAGCTCGACATGCCCGGTTTGATCGTGCATGCCGAGGACGATAAGTTTGTCTCGGTCAAAGAGTCGCAGATCATTCACGAAGCCTGGTTCGACAGCCGTTTGCTGCGGCTGGAGGAGGGCGGCCATCAGCGCGTGCTCGCCGACCCTCGGGTGATTGATGGGGTGTTATCACTGCTGTCCGGTCGCAGCCTGCAAGCGCGGCAATCGGCCTGAGCATCCGTTACACTGCCGCGGTCGAATTTATCTGACCGGGAGTGGGGCATGGGCTGGGATCGGGCAACGCCATTTATCATTGATCTGGAAGTCGGCGCCGAGGACATCGATGGCCTCGGCCACGCCAACAACGCGGTGTACGTGACCTGGCTGGAACGCTGCGCCTGGCGCCACTCGCAACGCCTGGGGCTGGATCTGGTGGAATATCGGCGGCTGGATCGGGCGATGGCCGTGGTGCGCCACGAGATCGATTACCTCGCCGCCGCCTATGAAGGCGACGCGCTGCAATTGGCGACTTGGATCGTCGATTGGGACCAGCGCCTGAAAATGACCCGCCACTTCCAGCTCAAACGCCCCAGCGACAACACCACGCTGCTACGCGCGCAAACCACGTTTGTGTGCATCGAGTTGTCGACCGGAAAGCCTAAGCGCATGCCGGCTGAATTTATTGAAGGCTACGGCCCGGCGTTGGCAATTCCTGTTTAGGTATCTGCGCGGCCTCTTCGCGGGCAAGCCTCGCTCCCGCATATTTGTGCCGTGCGCCTGATTTGCATACGCCGCAAAACTCGTAGGAGCGAGGCTTGCCCGCGAAGGCGTCAGCACAATCGCCACCGCCCCGTCTGACGAAATACCTTCTGCGCGCCGAAACCTATAAACTGCCGCACGTTTTTCGTTGAGTGTGTTTTCCATGCAAATTGCTTTGGCGCCCATGGAGGGGTTGGTCGACAACATCCTGCGGGACGTGCTGACCCGCGTCGGCGGTATCGATTGGTGCGTGACCGAGTTCATTCGGATCAACGATCAACTGCTCACGCCTGCCTACTACCACAAGTTCGGTCCGGAACTGCTGAACGGCGCGCGCACCGCGTCCGGCGTGCCGTTGCGCGTGCAATTGCTCGGCTCCGACCCGGTGTGCCTGGCGGAAAACGCCGCGCTCGCCTGTGAACTCGGCTCCGAAGTCATCGACCTCAACTTCGGCTGCCCGGCCAAAACCGTCAACAAGTCCCGTGGCGGCGCGGTCCTGCTTAAAGAACCCGAGCTGCTCAACGAAATCGTCGAAACCGTGCGCCGCGCCGTGCCTGCGCACATTCCGGTTACAGCGAAAATGCGCCTCGGCTTCGACAGCCCGGACGGCGCGCTGGTCTGCGCCACGGCGTTGGCCGAGGGCGGCGCGGCGCACATCGTGGTGCATGCGCGGACCAAAACCGACGGCTACAAACCGCCGGCGCATTGGGAATGGATTCCGCGTGTGCAAGAGGTGGTCAAAGTCCCGGTGTTCGCCAATGGCGACATCTGGAGCGTCGAAGACTGGCGCCGTTGCCGCGAAATCAGCGGCGTCGAAGACATCATGCTCGGGCGCGGCCTCGTGTCCCGACCAGACCTGGCGAGGCAGATCGCTGCCGCGCGCGCTGGCGAAGAAGTCGTCGAGATGACCTGGGCCGAGCTGCTGCCGCTGCTCCAGGACTTCTGGCTGCAGGCCAAGGCACAAATGACCCCGCGCCAATCGCCGGGTCGCTTGAAGCAATGGCTGGCGATGCTCACGCGCAATTATCCGGAGGCGGTCGAGCTGTTTACCGTCCTGCGCCGCGAGACCGAACTTGACCATGTCTCGCGTTTACTGGGTCTGAAGGTCGCCGAAGCGGCCTGAAAAAAATCTGCAAATAATCTCTTGAAATGCAATCAGCGGTCCCTATCTAAGGGTTACGCGATGCCGAATTCGGGTCGCGGAGACAAAAAAACTTGCTGATTGTTTTCAGGAGATTTGAACCATGAGTACTGCATTTTCCCTCGCACCACTGTTCCGTTCCTCGGTTGGCTTCGACCGTTTTAATGACCTGTTCGAAACCGCCCTGCGCAACGAGCCTGGCAGCAGCTACCCACCGTACAACGTCGAAAAGCACGGTGATGACCAATACCGCATCGTCGTCGCGGCGGCCGGCTTCCAGGAGGACGACCTGGACCTGCAAGTCGAGAAGGGCGTGCTGACCATCAGTGGTGGCAAACGCGACGCCAATGACAGCGTGACCTATCTGCACCAGGGCATCGCCCAGCGTGCATTCAAACTGTCGTTCCGGTTGGCCGATCACATCGAGATCAAAGCCGCCGACCTCAGCAACGGTCTGCTGAGCATTGACCTGCTGCGCATTGTTCCGGAAGAGGCGAAAGCCAAACGCATCCCGATTGGCGGGACGCAAAAGCCGGCGTTGCAACACTGATTCATTCGAAGACACACATTCGTCTGAACAGGCTATAACCCGCTGAATGAAGGCCCCGACCTGTCGGGGCCTTTTTGTATCCGGGCGAAAAAACGGCCTCGCAGGCTTTGCCGCCTGGTGACGGTTTCTCTACAATCCGCGACAGTTTTGCCGACTCCCATCCTGCCTGGTCGGCCCGGAGCTTTTTTTCATGGAAGAGATACAACAGCGTTGGCTGTGCGGTCTTTCCGCGCCAATGGTGGCCCTCAATCCTCGTGCCGAATACGACGAGCCCGCTTTCTATTCCGATCCGGAATTTATCGACCTGCAATGCAGCTGGGGCATCAATGACCGGTCGCAGTTGTTGGGCATGCTCGAAAGAATGACCGATAACGGTCACGCCACCCACCTCAAACAGGCGTATCACTCATGGCAACGCTGTTTGCCCGGCGAGTGGAGGGCATTGCTCGAGATCCTGGAACCCCGTGAGCGCATCTTGCATGAGTTTGCCAGCCGTACCTTCGAGGGCTGCGGTTCGGGCGGTATTCTGGCCTGGGATCTGGGGCGCATGGGGTTTCTGTTGCGGTGTGGCGTGCGCAACGAGTGGATAGATCTTCGCGAAAGTTTCTGGCTGCATTGGCGCCTGGCCGTCAGGGCGCAATATCACTACGACGACTGGTTTTCCTATTTCAACGGATTTCTCACCGGCCGCGCATTCTGGGGCTGCCAGAACAGCAGCGACGAAACGCTTGCTTACGAACTGGACCGGCAAGGGGAGTGTTCGAGCAGTCTGCGCATCGCTCGCGGGCTGAGCCGTAACCTACCGACATTCCTGGCCGGCATGCCTTGGCACCTTAAGCTTGATCCGCCGCAACGCCCGGCATCCTTAGGGGAGTTCGACTGGTCATGAGTTGCTGGATACGTCTGGGCATAGAGCCCACCAAAGACCAGGCACTGATTCGGGACGCCTACCGCGCGCGCCTGCCGCAGCATCATCCGGAAAGTGATCCCGAAGGCTTCCAGGCACTGCGTGAAGCCTATGAAAGCGCCAACCGTTTCGCCCGGCAGGAAGAGGACGAAGTCGACGAAGAGGATGCGGGCGTCCCGGAGATGCCGCAGACCCTGGTGGATTTCTACGCGCTGCTCGAAGACCCGGCGCGGCGTTTCAATCCGCAGGCCTGGCAAGTCTTTGTCAAAGCGCTGGACCAATTACCGCTGGACGCCCTCGATGACCTCAGTTGGGGGCTGTTCCACCCATTGGCCAACGCTGGTCCGTTGTCGTACCGCTGCGCGAATCTGCTGGCGCAACGGCTGGCCTGGGAACAGCAGTTGCTGGACCTGCAGTTCGACCAGGCGAAAGAAGTCGAAGCGTTCCTGCAACGCATCAAGGGGCCCGACCCGTTCGACACCACGCTGATGGGCGATTGGCCCGGTCCTGCGCAGATGGAAACCCTCTGGTATGCCCGCAGCCTCGACTACGTCTTCCAACATCGTCCTCTGCATGAGTTCGAAGACTTTGCCAGCCAGCACACCTGTTTGCCGCTGCCGGCGGACGACGTATTTATCCAGCGTCTGCTGGTGCAGTTCACTCAGGCGGGTATGGGTGGTCCGGGGTTGCGGCAAGTGTGCGTCGAACAACAGGCGCAAGCCCCCGACGATGTCGACTGGCTGTATTTGCTGGCGTGCCAAAACAGCTTGCTGGGCTTGGAGGATCAGGCGTTGCCTTGCTGGATCCGGCTGTGGCAGGAACATCGCCATCCGAAGGCCGAAAGCCGTTTGCTGGAACTTTGCGCAAAGCGTCAGCCGGAATTCTTGGCGCTGCTGATCCAGGCATTTGACCGTCAGGAGAATTTCCACGATTGGTCCGCCGACCTTGCCGATGTCAGCCAAACCTGTGGCAGCCCTTCACAACGTCCCGAGACGCTGGTGCGCTGGCTTGGGGCCGGGCAATTCAACCTGCAAGGCCTGGCGGCTGCGTTTGTCGATTGGCGGATGACCGGGCATGAACTGCCGCTGCTGGCCTTGCTGCTTGGGCAATCTGCGGATTGCCGTTTGCAGCAACTGTACCGGCATGCCTGGGCCTTGCACCGTGGCGATGTCGGATTGCTGCAACACATACTTGAAGAGCCGCAGCCGGTCGATGCCCTCGAAGGCCTGGTGCTGAGCGGGTTCAAGTATCAGGCTGCGCAGCAACTCCGCTGGCTGAATCAGGCGCCGATCCCCCTGGCGCTGAAGGCTTTCCTCAGCAGTCGTTCGGTGCAGCCGCAACTTGCCGAGGAGCTGAAAAAGAACGAACCACACACCATTTGCCGTCTCTGGTTGCGCAGGCTGCGGCCTTACGATCAGGCCGCGCTGGTGCGGATCGATCAGGCATTTGATCTGCAAGACACGCAAGCGGACGTGGACTTGCGCGCTGTGAGCCTGTTGGTCCAGTTGGAACAGCGCAGTGTGCTGTTGCCAGCCATGGACCAGGGCGGGACGCCGTGGCAATGGCACGCTCAAACGATGTTCCTGCTGGCATTGCTCGATCAGCCGGAACGTTGGCTATCCTTGATCGATTCGCCCTGCCTGGATCGGCTGGAGGTCAACCCGGCTCATCCGCTGAGTCGGCTTTAACCCTTGCTCCAGCGTTTGCAGCGCGAGCAAGGCAGTTGCGCCGGTTTACTGGGCTGGTTGCAAGCCAGCGATCCGGTGCATGGCTTGCTCGTGCAAAAGCTGTTCAATGTGCAGCAGGCCCTCGACAGCGCGGCGCTGCCGGGCAATGCGCAACTCTATACCTGCATTGAAAGCGATCCCGACGCCTGCGGCGAAGATGTGTTGGGGCTGATGCTGCTCTGGGGTGTGCTGTATCACGATCCGACCCTGAATGCCGAACAGCACCGCGCGCTCTTACAATCCATCGCCGCCGTCAGTTGCGAAGATGACTGGTTCGAAGCGTTTCGCAATGGCTTGATCAAAGGCGATCCGGTGTGGCCGCCCGAGAAAGTGTTGAAGGATTTCGGTGTCGAGAAACTGGTGGTTTATTCACTCCTCGATACGCTGAAAAGCCTGCTCCGTCATGGCGCGGCCGGGGTGCCGCGGAACAAGGCGCTGAGCATCTTGCAGTACGGCAAAGATAACCCCGAGAACAGCGTGGGCCTGCGTCTGGCGCTAACGGCGCTGTTGTCGTGGAACGAACGCCTGCTGCTGGCCAACGGCGACAAACGTCCTGTGCCGGCCATGGCGTTCTGGCGCTTGGGTTCCCGACTTGGGCGCAAGGCGTTTATCGGGCAAGTGCTGGGGTGTGTGCTACTCACCCCGTATCTGGCGTTGATGAGCGGCACTGCGCTCTCGGGCATTGGCGTGCTGTTGCTGGGCACCTTGTTGTTGCTCGGCGCGATCCTGCGTCGACTGCATGACATGGGCCGCGGGATTCCCATGTTTCTGATTTTTGGCTGCCTGTCGCTGGTGCTGCCGTTCATGCCTTTGCTGTTGTTCGGCTTTCCCGGCGACAAACTGCCCAACCGTTACGGCGTGCCGCCGGACAGTGGCGGTGAAGACACCTTGTCCGGCGGTTTGCAAACGGCCTTGCGGCGGCTTAACGGCTAAAAGCGCAGTTCATCCAGGGCTTTATTGAGCTGTGACCGATGGCTGGCAATCTCCACCGATTGCTGGCCACCGAGCACGGCGGTAAAGGTATCCAGCCAATCGGCAATCTGCTCGCGCTCATCATCCAGGCTTTGTGTCCAGGCCCGTTCCAGGCGCGCCAGCAAGGTGCGATTGGGCAGGGTGTCGCGGGGGTGAATCTTCAGGGCGCTGAGCCGTTCATGGCTGTTTTGCCGCGATTGCGGGTCGAGCCCGGTGGGGCTGCGATCGATGCTGTGGCTGTGGCGTTCACCGCTGGCCAGCAGGGTGACGTCGACTTCGAGCAAACCGTTGATGTCGTAGCTGAAGCGCACATCCAGCGCCTGGGTCTGCTCGCTGGGTGTCAGCGCGACGTCGAAGGCATCAATGTAAATGTTGTCGCGCACCCATGGCCGCTCGCCCTGATAAACCTCAATGCGGATCAACGTTTGCTGGGGATGACTGGTGAAAAAGCGCTTCACCCTGGACGTCGGGATCACCGTATTACGCTCGATGATCGGCGCGAAAGCACCGCTGACATCTTCACCGCGATTGGTCGAGATGCCCAGGGTGTAGGGGCAGACGTCGGTCAGGATCAGTTCTTCGATGGCGCTCTCCCGGGCCTTGCAGGCCGCTTGGGTGGCGGCGCCCAGCGCGACAATCGTATCCGGATCGAGGTGGCGATAGGGCAGGCGCCCGAACAGCGTCGCGACCATTTGCTGCACGGCCGGCATTCGCGTGGCGCCGCCGACCATCACTAGGCTGTCGAGGTCCCGGGGCTTGAGTCGCGCATCGCGCAGGGCTTGCTCGATGGGGGCGCGTAACCGCCCGAGCAACGGTTCCCAGATTTTCAACGCCCCGGCTTCATCCAGCGACCATTCACGCAACGTGCCGGCCCCGTTCCAGCTCAGGTGTTGGGTGCCTTCGCTGAGTTTGCATTTGAGTTGTTCCAGGGCATCGCCGAGGCTGGCCAGACCCTGGCCATCGATCATCTGCGAAGTGAGTTGCCAGTCTTTCAGGCAGGCTTGCAGCAGCGCGGCGGTGAAGTCTTCGCCACCGAGGAAGTTGTCGCCGGTGGAGGCATGCACTTCGATCAGTGGCAGGGCGTATTCCAGCACCGTGACGTCAAACGTGCCGCCGCCCAGGTCGAAAATCAGTGTGCGCTCGAACTTCTGTTCATGCAGCCCGTACGCCATGGCGGCGGCTGTCGGTTCGTTGATCAGCCGCGACACGCTCAGGCCAGCCAGCTCGGCGGCAAACAGTGTGCGTTTGCGTTGTTCGTCACTGAAATAGGCCGGAACCGAGATCACCGCCTCGTGCACCGGGTGGCCGAGAAAGGCTTCGGCGTCCTGTTTGAGCGAACCGATCACCAGCGCCGAAAGTTCTTCCGGGCTGAACTGGCGTCCACCCAGTTCAAATTGCTTGTCGCTGCCCATAAAGCGCTTGAACGCCGCCACCGTGCGTTGCGGGTGAGTGGTCAGGCGCGCGCGGGCGGCCTTGCCCACCAGAATGCTGTCGTCTTCATCGAGGCTGACCACGGACGGGGTGAGGACATCGCCGAGAGCGTTGGGAATCAACTGTGCCTGACCGTCCTGCCAGACGGCGATCAGGCTATTGGTGGTCCCGAGGTCGATACCCAGCAAGGCCGGGCGGGGGAAGGTTGCATCCTGCATGGTTGATCTCTTTGAGGCGGCGCAAAAAACGCGACCCTACAGGCTGAGAGAAAAACTGGCAATTACCGTAAACCTGTAGCAGCTGCCGAGCCCCAGCGAGGCTGCGTTCGGCGGCGAAGCCGTCGTAAACCCAGCGCACGCGGTTTGCCTGATCCACCGCGTCGTCTGATTTCACGACGACTTCGTCGCCGAACGCAGCCTCGCTAGGGCTCGACAGCTGCTACGGGGGGCGGTGATTTATTTGAGCAATGTCTGGAAGTCCTCCAACGGCAACGGCCGGCTGTGCAGATAACCCTGATACAAATGGCAATCCAGGCCCTGTAAAAACTCCAGTTGCTCCGGCGTCTCAACCCCTTCGGCAATCACTTCCAGCGCCAGGCTGCGGGCCATGGCGACGATGGCGCGGATGATTTCGGCGTCGTTGGGGTCGGTGGTGGCGTCGCGGATGAATGATTGGTCGATTTTCAGCGTGTCCACCGGCAGGCGCTTGAGGTAGGTCAGTGAGGAATAACCGGTGCCGAAATCGTCCATGGCGAAGCTGACGCCGAGTTTTTTCAATCGGCGCATTTTGCTGATGGTGTCCTCGAGGTTCTGGATGACGATGCCTTCGGTGATTTCCAGTTTCAGCAGCGAACAGGGCAAACCGTGGTGGCTGAGGCTGCGTTCGATGCGCTCGACGAAGTCGTTCTGGCGAAACTGCCGTGGGCTGATGTTGACGCAGAGGCTGAACATCAGCGGGTCGATCAAGCCCTTGGCGATCAGCTGTTTGAAGGCATCGCAGGCTTCATCGAGGATCCACGTGCCGACCTCCAGAATCAGCCCGCTGTCCTCCAGCACCTTGATGAACTCGGTCGGCGATTGCGCGCCGAGTTCCGGGTGGTGCCAGCGCACCAAGGCTTCAGCGCCGACAATGCAGTTGTTGCGGGCATCGACTTGCGGCTGGTAATGCACGCTGAATTCGTTGCGCGAGAGCGCCAGACGCAGGTCGGTTTCCATGCGCAAGCGTTCGCTGGCGGCCTTCTGCATGGTGTTGTGGTACATCTGCGTGGTGTTGCGCCCGGAATCCTTGGCCCGGTAAAGGGCAATGTCGGCGCGCTTGAGCAGGTCGGTCGGGGTCGAACCGTGATCCGGAATCAACGCGATGCCGATGCTCGGCGTGACTTGCAGGCGCTGGCCGTCGAGGAACATCGGTTCCGAGAGCAGCTCGCGCAAGGTGTCGGCCAACTCCCGTACCTGCTCGGTGACTTCACCGCGCGAGCCTTCCAGACCGCTGAGCAACACCACGAACTCGTCGCCACCGAGCCGCGCCACGGTGTCTTCCATGCGCACGCTGGCTTCGAGCCGCGCGGTGATGATCTTCAGCACCGTGTCGCCGACCGGGTGACCGAGCGAATCGTTGATGTGCTTGAAGTGGTCGAGGTCGAGAAACATCAGCGCGCCGCGCAAGTTATGGCGCTTGAGAAGGGCGATCTGCTGGCTCAGGCGATCCATCAGCAGCGCGCGGTTCGGCAGGTTGGTCAGCGGGTCGTGGTAGGCCAAGTGGCGAATCTGCGCCTCGGCGTTTTTCAACAGGCTGACGTCGCGCGCGGTCAGCAGCAGGCAGGCGGTTTCGTTGAGGGTGATGGGCTCGACCGAGACCTCGACGGTGAGCAAATCCCCGCGTTTGTTGCGCCCGAGCATTTCCTGATGATGCACGCGGCCCTTGATCTGCAACTCGGCGAGCAGTGCCGAGCGCTGTTTCTCTTCAGCCCAGATGCCCACCTGATACACGGTTTTGCCGACCACTTCGTCGGCGCGGAAACCGGTCAGGCGACAGAAACCATCATTGACCTCCAGATAACGTCCGGTGTCGCGTTCGGTGATGGTGATCGCGTCAGGGCTTGAGTGAAACGCCTTGGCGAATTTCTCTTCGCTGGCCTTCAGCGCCGCTTCCGAGCGCTGCTGCTGGGTGATGTCGCGCAGGGTGGTGACGATGCACGGCTGGTCGCCGACGCTGATCTGCCGACTGGAGATCACGCACGTCAAGGATTGGCCGTTCTTGTGCTGGACGATGATCGCGACGTTGTTCAAGCCTTGTTCGCGGATCACCTGTTCAATGCGTTGCAGGCTTTTCGCCGAGGCGTCCCACAAGCCGATCTGGTCGGCGCTGCGGCCAATCACGTCGGCGGCGCTCCAGCCGAAAATCTGCGTGAAACTGGAATTGATCTCGATGAACTGGCCGCTGTCCTGACGAGTGACGCAGATCGGGTCAGGGCTGACCTGAAACAGCGTGGCGAATTTCTCTTCGGAGGCGACCAAACGCTGCTCGCGCTCGACCTGATCGGTGATGTCGAGCAACGTCCCGGCCATGCGCAGCGGCAGGCCGTTGTCGTCGCGGTAGAGGCGGGCGCGGCTTTCGAGGTAACGCGAACTCCCGTCGGGCAATTGCACGCGATAGGTCAGTTGATAGTTGCCTGCCGGGCCTTCGCGCAGACTGCGGTAGGCGTTGCGCATGCTGTCGCGTTCTTCGCCAGGCACGCCTTCGAAGAACTCGTCGAACGCTTCATGGAAGGGTTTCGGTTCCAGGCCATGCAGCTGCGCGGCGCGCGCCGAGCCGTAAAGCATGCCGCTGGGAATGTGCCAGTCCCAGGTTCCGAGTTGCGCTGAATCGAGCGCCAGATCCAGACGTTCCTGACTGTCCTTGAGCGCGTGTTCGGCGGCTTTGCGCTCGGTGGTGTCGAGGAATGTGCTCAATAAATACGGCTGGCCTTCGAGCTCGACCTTCTGCGCACTGAGAATGCCGTCATGGACCTGGCCGTTGCTCGCACGAAACTGCACCTCCATGCTGATCAATTCGCCCTTGGCTTTGGTCGCCCTGACCAGCACCGCGCGTTGCTCGGGATGCACCCACAGGCCCAGTTCCAGCGTGGTCCGGCCAATTGCGCTTTGCACCGGCCAGCCGAACAGGCTTTCGAAATATTGATTGGCTTCGCTGATCAAACCGTCTTCCTGGCGGGTCAGCAACACCATGTTCGGGCACAGGTGAAACAGCGTGGCGAAACGTTTCTCCGAGCTGCTCAGCGCTTGTTCACGCTGACGCTGGTGGGTGATTTCGCGGATGACGCCGATCATCCGTGGCCGGCCGTTCTTGTCCGGCAACAGACTGCCGTTGATTTCCAGCCAATGCAGGCTGCCGTCGGGCCAGCGAATGCGGTGATGCATTGCCTGCGCCAGTGGCGCCCCGGCGATCACCTGATGGAACGCGCGAACGGTTTTCGCGCGGTCTTCGGGCGGCAGCAGGTCAAGGTATTCGAGGTCTTTGGGCAGCGGCTGACGCGGATCGAAACCGAACAATGCCTGCGTGCCCCGCGACCAACTGATCTGCCCGAGTTCTATGTCCCAATACCACGCCCCGAGACGCGCGCCGTTGAGTGCGGCGAGCAATTGCGGCGCACTTTCCCAGCTCTGCTCGGACCGCTGCGGGTCAATCGCCTGAATTCGCGGCATCGGCGGAGTACGGTCAACAGATTTGGGCATTGGCGACAGGCCTTTGGCTGAATGGGGGCGTTAGGCACAGGGGTTTGCAGCTCTATAGATGTAGCACAACTCAGCCGTGGGTCCCTGGCAGATCAATTTGTGCATCCAGCAAGGCCATAAAGGCGCGTGCCGCATTCGATAGCGTCCTTTCCGTGTGCAAGATATAGCCTAGCTGGCGAGTGAGCTGTATGCCCGGCAAAGGTATGCGCGCCACTTGTTCATCGAGCATGGTGCGCGGCAAAACGCTCCAGGCCAGGCCGATCGAGACCATCATCTTGATCGTTTCCAGATAATTCGTGCTCATCGCAATGTTCGGCGTCAGGCCCTGAGCCTCGAACAGGCGCTGAACAATGTGATGGGTAAAGGTGTTGCCGCCGGGGAAGACTGCCGGGTGCAGGGCAATGTCGGCGAGGCTGACCGGGCCGTTGCTGATCAGCGAGTGTTCGGGCGCCACCACGAAATCCAGCGGGTCGTCCCACACCGGCGTGGCTTTGACCAGCGCGTGCGGCTCCGGCGCCAGGGTGATCACCGCCAGTTCGGCGTGGCCATGGAGGATTTCCTCGTAGGCCACTTCCGAATCGAGGAACTGAATATCCAGCGCCACTTGTGGGTAACGGCGGGTGAATTCCCGCAACAGCGGCGGCAAGCGGTGCAGGCCGATGTGATGACTGGTGGCCAGCGTCAGACGGCCGGTCACTTCGCCGGTCAGGTTGGTCAGCGCGCGGCGGGTGTCGTCCAGCACATTGAGAATCTGATAAGCGCGCGGCAGCAGCGCGCGTCCGGCCTCGGTCAGGCCGACTTCACGGCCCAGGCGGTCGAACAGCCGCACCTTCAATTGCTGCTCCAGCCCGGCGATGCGTTTGCTGATGGCTGGTTGTGTCAGGTGCAAACGTTCGCCGGCGCCGGAGAAACTTCCGGTCTCGGCAATCGCGATAAAAGCGTTGAGGTTGGCCAGGTCCATGGTGGTATTCCAGTTGGTTATCCAAAGCATGAAAAATATGAATTTGAGTTATTTAATGTAACCCCCTAGGATCAGCCTCACAAGCCAAGGGGTTATTGAACCGCTGCACGACCCAAGGCATAGAAAATAGAAGCAAGCTGATGAGGACCGTCTGATGGCCGGCAAAACGCTTTACGACAAGCTCTGGGATTCGCATGAAGTGAAACGGCGCGACGATGGTTCGTCGCTGATCTATATCGACCGCCACATCATCCATGAAGTGACTTCGCCCCAAGCTTTCGAAGGCCTGCGTCTGGCCGGGCGCAAGCCTTGGCGCGTCGATTCGATCATCGCCACCCCGGACCACAACGTGCCGACCACCCCGGATCGCAAGGGCGGCATCGAAGCGATCACCGATCAGGTCTCGCGTTTGCAGGTGCAAACCCTCGATGACTATTGCGACGAATACGGCATCACCGAATTCAAGATGAACGACGTGCGTCAGGGCATCGTTCACGTGATCGGCCCGGAGCAGGGTGCGACGTTGCCGGGCATGACCGTGGTGTGCGGCGACTCGCACACCTCGACCCACGGCGCGTTCGGTGCCTTGGCCCACGGCATCGGCACCTCAGAGGTCGAGCACGTGTTCGCCACGCAGTGCCTGGTCGCGAAGAAAATGAAAAACATGCTGGTCTCGGTCGAAGGCACCTTGCCGTTCGGCGTCACCGCCAAGGACATCGTCCTCGCGGTGATCGGCAAGATCGGCACCGCCGGCGGTAACGGCCACGCCATCGAGTTCGCCGGCAGCGCGATTCGCGACTTGTCGATCGAAGGCCGCATGACCATTTGCAACATGTCGATCGAGGCCGGCGCTCGCGTAGGTCTGGTGGCCGCAGACGAAAAAACCGTCGAGTACGTCAAGGGTCGTCCATTCGCCCCGAAAGGCGCGGAATGGGACATGGCAGTCGAAGCCTGGAAAGACTTGGTGTCCGACGCGGACGCGGTGTTCGACACTGTGGTCAAGCTCGACGCGGCGCAGATCAAGCCGCAAGTCAGCTGGGGCACCTCGCCCGAGATGGTCCTGGCCGTGGATCAGAACGTGCCGGACCCGGCGAAGGAAATGGACCTGGTCAAACGCGGTTCCATCGAACGTGCCTTGAAATACATGGGTTTGAGCGCCAATCAGGCGATCACCGACATTCAGCTCGACCGCGTGTTTATCGGCTCCTGCACCAACTCGCGGATCGAAGATTTGCGTGCTGCGGCGGTGATCGCCAAGGGCCGCAAAGTCGCTTCGACGATCAAGCAAGCCATCGTCGTTCCGGGCTCGGGCCTGGTGAAGGCGCAAGCCGAGGCTGAAGGCCTGGACAAGATTTTCCTCGAAGCCGGTTTCGAGTGGCGTGAACCGGGTTGCTCGATGTGCCTGGCGATGAACCCGGACCGTTTGGAGTCGGGCGAGCATTGCGCTTCGACCTCCAACCGTAACTTCGAAGGGCGTCAGGGCGCCGGTGGCCGTACCCACCTGGTCAGCCCGGCGATGGCCGCTGCGGCTGCCGTCAACGGTCGTTTCATCGACGTTCGCGAACTGATCTGAGGAACCGCACATGAGAGCTTTTACCCAACACACCGGTTTGGTCGCGCCATTGGATCGGGCCAACGTCGACACTGACCAGATCATTCCGAAGCAGTTTTTGAAGTCGATCAAACGCACCGGTTTTGGCCCGAACCTGTTTGACGAGTGGCGTTATCTGGACGTCGGGTATGCCTATCAGGACAACTCCAAGCGTCCGTTGAACAAGGATTTCGTGCTCAACGCCGAGCGTTATCAAGGCGCCAGCGTATTGCTGGCCCGCGAGAACTTCGGTTGCGGCTCCAGCCGTGAGCACGCGCCGTGGGCGCTGGAAGAATACGGTTTCCGCAGCATCATCGCGCCGAGCTACGCCGACATCTTCTACAACAACAGCTTCAAGAACGGCTTGCTGCCGATCATCCTCACCGACGCTGAAGTGGATGAGTTGTTTGAGCAGGTTGAAGCGAATCCGGGTTATCAATTGACCGTCGATCTGCAGGCGCAGACCGTGACCCGTCCGGATGGCAAGACTTACAGCTTTGAACTGGACGAGTTTCGCAAGCATTGCCTGGTGAATGGTCTGGACGATATTGGTCTGACCTTGATGGATCACGAGGCGATTGCGTCGTTTGAAGCCAAACACCGTGCGAGCCAGCCTTGGTTGTTTCGCGACGTTTGATTTTGCATAAGGCGACATGACGCCATCGCGAGCAAGCTCGGCTCCCACAGTGGATTTGCGTCGTTCACAAAACCCCTGTAGGAGCGAGGCTTGCCCGCGAAGAGGCCCGCCAAGACACCACAAGGCTAAACCCCAAAAAGGATGTCCCATGAACAGCACCGCCCAGCACTCCCAAGTCGTGCAGAAACAATTCGGTGAGCAGGCCTCGGCCTATCTCAGCAGCGCGGTCCACGCGCAAGGCACCGAATTTGCCCTGCTACAGGCCGAACTGGCTGGGCGCGGCGCTGCGCGGGTGCTGGACCTGGGTTGCGGCGCCGGTCATGTGAGTTTTCACGTGGCGTCGCTGGTCAAGGAAGTGGTCGCCTACGACCTGTCGCAGCAAATGCTCGATGTGGTTGCCGCAGCGGCGAGCGAGCGCGGTTTCAACAACGTCACCACGGTCAACGGTGCTGCCGAGCGCTTGCCGTTTGCCGATGGCGAGTTCGACTTCGTGTTCAGTCGTTATTCGGCGCACCACTGGAGCGACCTCGGCGTCGCCCTGCGCGAAGTGCGCCGGGTGCTGAAGCCGGGCGGCGTGGCGGCGTTTGTCGATGTGTTGTCGCCGGGCAGCCCGTTGTTCGACACCTACCTGCAAAGCGTCGAAGTGCTGCGCGACACCAGTCACGTGCGCGATTACGATGCCGGGGAGTGGATGCGTCAGGTCAGCGAGGCGGGGTTGCATGTACGCAACTCCAGCCGCCAGCGCCTGCGCCTGGAATACCGCAGTTGGGTCGAGCGCATGCGCACCCCCGAAGTAATGCGCGCCGCGATCCGCCAGTTGCAGCAATCGATGGGCAACGAAGTGCGCGAATATTTTGAAATTGAGGCCGATGGTTCGTTCAGTACAGATGTGCTGGTGCTGTTTGCAGAACGCTAAGCACTGAGCGATAGCCGCCGAACGATAGAATTTTTCCGGGCGTGCCCACGGGCACGCCGACTGATGACATGAGGAAAGCATGAGCAAGCAGATTCTGATTCTCCCAGGTGACGGTATTGGCCCGGAAATCATGGCCGAAGCGGTCAAGGTATTGGAGCTGGCCAACGACAAGTACAGCTTGGGCTTCGAACTGAGCCACGATGTCATCGGCGGCGCCGCCATCGACAAGCACGGCGTGCCCCTGGCCGACGAAACCCTCGATCGCGCCCGCGCTGCCGATGCAGTGTTGCTGGGCGCCGTCGGCGGTCCGAAATGGGACACCATCGAGCGTGACATCCGCCCTGAGCGTGGTCTGCTGAAGATTCGTGCGCAACTGGGCCTGTTCGGCAACCTGCGCCCGGCGATTCTTTATCCGCAACTTGCCGAAGCTTCGAGCCTGAAACCGGAAATCGTCGCCGGCCTCGACATCCTGATCGTCCGTGAGCTGACCGGCGGCATCTACTTCGGTGCGCCGCGCGGCACCCGAACCCTGGAAAACGGCGAGCGTCAGGCGTACGACACGCTGCCGTACAGCGAAAGCGAAATCCGCCGCATCGCCCGTGTCGGTTTCGACATGGCCATGGTTCGTAACAAAAAGCTCTGCTCGGTGGACAAGGCCAACGTGCTGGCGTCCAGCCAACTGTGGCGTGAAATCGTCGAGCAAGTAGCCAAGGATTACCCGCAAGTCGAACTCAGCCACATGTACGTCGACAACGCCGCCATGCAGCTGGTACGCGCACCGAAGCAATTCGATGTGATCGTCACCGACAACCTGTTCGGCGACATCCTGTCCGATCAGGCGTCGATGCTCACCGGTTCCATCGGCATGCTGCCGTCGGCCTCGCTCGACACCAATAACAAGGGCATGTACGAGCCATGCCACGGTTCGGCGCCGGACATCGCCGGCAAGGGCATTGCCAACCCGTTGGCGACTATCCTGTCGGTGTCGATGATGCTGCGTTACAGCTTCAACCAGCAGGCTGCGGCCGATGCCATCGAGCAAGCGGTGAGTCTGGTCCTCGACCAGGGCCTGCGCACCGGCGACATCTGGTCGAACGGTTGCACCAAAGTCGGTACGCAGGAAATGGGCGACGCAGTAGTCGCCGCGCTGCGGAATCTGTAATCTCTCGGGCCCGCTGCCACTTTCACCCATGAAAGCAGCGGCCCACTTTTTCAAGAAGGTGTAGTTGCGATGAAACGTGTAGGTCTGATCGGTTGGCGCGGTATGGTCGGTTCCGTGCTCATGCAGCGGATGCTGGAAGAGCAGGATTTCGATCTTATCGAGCCGGTGTTTTTCACCACTTCCAATGTCGGTGGCCAAGGCCCGTCCGTGGGCAAGGACATTGCTCCGCTCAAGGACGCTTACAGCATTGAAGAGCTGAAAACCCTCGACGTGATTCTGACTTGCCAGGGCGGCGACTACACCAGCGAAGTGTTCCCCAAACTGCGTGAAGCCGGCTGGCAGGGTTACTGGATCGACGCCGCTTCCAGCCTGCGCATGCAGGACGACGCGGTAATCGTGCTGGACCCGGTGAACCGCAAGGTGATCGACCAGCAGCTCGACGCGGGCACCAAGAACTACATCGGCGGCAACTGCACCGTCAGCCTGATGCTGATGGGCCTGGGCGGCTTGTTCGAGGCCGGTCTGGTCGAGTGGATGAGCGCCATGACCTATCAGGCGGCCTCCGGTGCCGGCGCGCAGAACATGCGTGAACTGATCAAGCAAATGGGCGCGACCCACGCCGCTGTCGCCGATCAACTGGCAGACCCGGCCAGCGCGATCCTCGACATCGACCGCCGTGTCGCCGAGGCCATGCGCAGCGACGCGTACCCGACCGAAAACTTCGGCGTGCCGTTGGCCGGCAGCCTGATCCCGTGGATCGACAAGGAACTGCCGAACGGCCAGAGCCGCGAAGAGTGGAAAGCCCAGGCTGAGACCAACAAGATCCTCGGTCGCTTCAAGAGCCCGATCCCGGTTGACGGCATCTGTGTGCGCATCGGCGCCATGCGTTGCCACAGCCAGGCGCTGACCATCAAGCTGAACAAAGACGTGCCGATCGCTGACATCGAAGGGCTGATCAGCCAGCACAACCCTTGGGTCAAACTGGTGCCAAACCACCGTGACGCGAGCATTCAGGAACTGAGCCCGACGAAAGTCACCGGCACCCTGAACGTACCGGTTGGGCGTCTGCGCAAGCTGAACATGGGCACGCAGTACGTCGGCGCGTTCACCGTTGGCGACCAGTTGCTGTGGGGCGCGGCCGAACCGCTGCGCCGCATGCTGCGGATCCTGCTTGAGCGTTGATCGATTGAAGTTGTGAAAGAACCCGTGCCTTGAAAGAGGTGCGGGTTTTTTTATGGGTAATGTGTCGCCGGTGAGGTCCTCTTCGCGGGCAAGCCTCGCTCCTACGTGGGATCGCGCTGCACTTGTAGGAGCGAGGCTTGCCCGCGAAGAGGCCTGCACAACCACCACAAATCCCCGACCGAATTGCCTGCACGCCAGCCACCCGGTAAAGTGCCGCTCCCCCCGTTTCGCCAGAGGTAGAACCATGAGCCAGTCCTTTGATATCGCCGTGATCGGCGCCACCGGAACTGTCGGCGAAACGCTCGTGCAGATTCTCGAAGAACGCGATTTCCCGGTCGGCAACCTGCACTTGCTGGCCAGCAGCGAATCGGCCGGGCATTCGGTGCCGTTTCGCGGCAAAAACGTGCGCGTGCGTGAAGTCGACGAGTTCGATTTCAGCAAGGTGCAATTGGTGTTCTTCGCCGCCGGTCCTGCCGTCACCCTGAGTTTCGCCTCGCGCGCCACGGCCGCCGGCTGCTCGGTGATCGACCTGTCCGGCGCCTTGTCCGCCGAACAAGCGCCGCACGTGGTGCCCGAAGCCAATGCCCACGTGCTCGCCGGTCTGAAAAAACCGTTCATGGTCAGCAGCCCGAGCCCATCGGCAACCACCTTGGCCGTGGTGCTGGCGCCGTTGCTGGCAGTGATCGACTTGCAGCGCGTCAACGTCACCGCCAGCCTCGCCGTGTCCGCCCAGGGCCGTGAAGCTGTGACCGAACTGGCCCGACAGACCGCCGAACTGCTCAACGTGCGGCCGCTGGAGCCGACTTTTTTCGATCGGCAAATGGCTTTCAACCTGCTCGCCCAGGTCGGTAAACCTGACGATCAGGGCCATACCCTGCTGGAAAAACGCCTGGTGCGCGAGCTGCGTCAGGTCATTGAGCTACCTTTATTAAAGATTTCCGCGACTTGCATTCAAGCCCCGGTGTTTTTCGGCGATAGCTTTAGCGTGACCCTGCAGTCATCCGGCGCCGTCGATCTGGCCAAAGTGAATGCTGCGCTCGAAGACGCGCCGGGCATCGAGCTGGTGGAAGCGGGTGATTATCCGACGCCAGTAGGTGACGCGGTGGGGCAGGATGTGGTCTACGTGGGGCGTGTGCGCTGCGGAGTCGACGACCTGTCGGAACTTAATCTGTGGCTGACGTCAGATAACGTGCGCAAAGGCGCGGCGCTCAACGCTGTGCAGGTGGCCGAATTGTTGATAAAAGACCTGCTGTAAAAGATACTTGGCAACAATTTGTCGAATGATTCTAGTCGAGCGCTATGCTTGGCGCAGCAGCACCGAAACGATCGCGCGCGACGACCCTTCGCCGCCGCGCGCAATGCCTTACGGCAGCGACTCTCAACACCTTCTCGCTGGCCGAGGAATGTTCAAACAAAGGATGAGGCTATGGTTCAAGTTCGCAAACTGGTGTTAGCAATAGCGGCCGCCTCGGCGCTGTCCTCCGGTATGGCGCATGCCCTCGGGCTCGGGGAGCTGACCCTGAAGTCGACGGTGAACCAGCCGCTGGTAGCCGAAATCGAGCTGCTCGACGTCAAGGACCTCACCGCTGCCGAAGTGGTGCCGAGCCTGGCCTCGCCGGACGATTTCGCCAAGGCCGGGGTTGATCGCCAGGCGTTTCTCAACGACCTGACCTTCACTCCGGTGCTCAACCCCAGCGGCAAAAGCATCCTGCGCGTGACGTCGAGCCAGCCGCTCTCCGAACCTATGGTGAAATTCCTGGTTCAGGTGATGTGGCCCAACGGTCGCCTGTTGCGCGATTACAGCGTGCTGCTTGATCCTTCGAAATTCTCCCCAGAAACCGCCGAAGCCGCTGCGCAACCTGCGCCGGCGCAAACTGTGATCGCGCCATCCACCGGCGCCACGCAATCGCAGACTTACACCACGACACCGCGCGACACCCTTTGGGAAATCGCCGCGAAGGCGCGCAACGGCGGTTCGGTCCAGCAAACCATGCTGGCCATTCAGGCGCTGAACCCGCAGGCGTTTATCAACGGCAACATCAACTTGCTGAAAACCGGCCAGGTCCTGCGCATGCCGGATCCGGTGCAGAGCACTAGCCTGCCGCAGCCTAAAGCCATCGCCGAAGTCGCTGCGCAAAACGCCGCGTGGCGCGAAGGTCGCCGCTACGTGGCCAAGCCTGGCACTGGCCAGCAGCAACTTGATGCGACCAATCGCGGTCGCGGCGATGCGCCTTCGACCCAGGAAGCAAAAGACAACCTGAGCCTGGTCTCGGCCGATGCGGCGAAGAAGGGCGCCAAGGGCGCTCCTGGCGACGCGAAGAATCTCAGCAATAAACTCGCGGTCACTCAGGAAAGCCTCGACACGACCCGTCGTGACAACGCCGAACTGAAAAGCCGCATGACCGATCTGCAAAGTCAGCTGGACAAGCTGCAACGCCTGATCGAGCTGAAAAACAATCAACTGGCGAAGTTGCAGGCTGAAGGTGCGGCGGGTGGCGTAGCTGCTGCGGGTGCGGCAGGTGCGGCAGGTGCGGCAGGTGCGGCAGGTGCGGCAGGTGCGCCGATTGATCCGGCGATCCCGGTCACGCCGGAAGTGGCGACCGCTCCGGCGATTTCCGCTGAGCTGACGCCGGCGCCCGGCAGTGCCCCTGCTGACGCCTCGACGACTGAAACGCTGCCGACTGAAGCGGCACCGGGAACGCCGGCGCCGGTAGTGACCGCGCCTGAAGCAGCGCCGGAAGCTTCACCGGTGGCGGCCACTGGCGAGACGCCGGTCGTGCCGACGCCTGCGGTGGACGATGAGCGCACATTCAACGACCTGCTGACCAACCCGATTCTGCTGGGGCTGCTCGGCGGCGGCGCGATTGTGCTGCTGTTGTTGCTGTTGCTTCTGGCCCGTCGCCGCAAAGCCCAGCAAGAAGCTGAAAAGCATGTGCGCATGGCCCGCGCGCTGGCGGAAGAGCAGGAATTTTCCCCTGAGCAAGACCTGCCGGAAAGCAGCTTCGAAGGCTTGGAAGTTCCGCCGCCAGCGGTGAAGCTGGCCAAGGCGCCATCGCCGATTCCAGCGCCAATTACCCAACCTGTGCCGGCACCGGCGCCCGTCATCGCCCCGGTCATCGTTACGCCACCGATCGCTGCGCCGCTGGTCGCGCCTGCCGGTGAACGCAATGACGACGTGCTGGCCCACGCGCAATCGCACATCAATGCCGGTCGCTTCAATCAGGCCGCCGCGTTGCTCGAAGACGGTATCAAGCAAGAACCACAACGCAGCGACCTGCGCCTGAAACTGATGGAGGTTTATGGTCAGCAGGGTGATCGCGATGCGTTTGTCGCGCAGGAGCGTCAACTGGTGGCCACGGGCGATAACTTTGCTCAGGTCGAGCAGTTGAAAAGCCGTTTCCCGGCCATGGCCCTTGCTGCCGCCGGTGGCATCGCGGCCGCCGCCATCGCCGCCGAACTGGACGCCCAGTACGTCAAGGAACTGCTGCTGGATGAGCCAGAAGCGCCGGCCCCGGCTGAGGATGATCTGGACAGCGCGTTCGATCTGAGCCTGGATGATCTGGAAAACGCTTCGCCAGCCGTGGTTGCGCCGATCCCGGAACCGACGCCTGCGGCTGAGCTGGACGAATTCCCGCTGGACGACGATTTAAGCTTTGAGTCGGTGCTGCAACAGCAGACTGAAATCAAGGACAACCTCGACGACCTGTCGGACTTCGATCTGGATCTGGACCTCGGCGCCGAAGCGTCGCCAGCCACTTTGGCCGAAGATGACTTCCTGCTCGACCTCGACGACGGCTTGAAAGACTTGCCGCCCGTCGAAACACCAACGCCGAACGAAGCGGCCCTCGACGATCTGGAATTGCCAGCGGATTTCGACTTGTCGCTGGCCGATGAAATGGACGTCGCTGAGCCGAAAGACGCGTTTACTACTGAGCTGGATGACGTCAACGCCGAGCTGGATCGTCTGTCCCAGAGCATCGGCGAACCGAGCTTCACCGAAGCCGACGCCGCCGCGTCGATGGATGACGAGCCGGAGTTCGACTTCCTCTCCGGCACCGACGAAGTCGCCACCAAACTTGACCTGGCCCAAGCCTACATCGACATGGGCGACAGCGACGGCGCCCGCGACATCCTCAACGAAGTCGTCACCGAGGGCGACGCCGGGCAAAAGACAGAAGCGCAGGAAATGCTCTCGCGCCTGATCTGATGCAGCGGTGAGGTGGAAAAAAACGGCAGCCCATAGAGGCTGCCGTTTTTGTTTGCTGCGCAGGTCGCCACCACAAATCCCCTGTAGGAGTGAGCCTGCTCGCGATGGCGGTCTACCAGCCACTAAATTCGCTGAATGTGCCGGCCCCATCGCGAGCAAGCTCAGCTCCCACAGCTCGGCTCCCACAATTCATCTCCCACAGGTTTTGCTTTGCCTCGACAATCGCCATCAACACCAGCGCAATCCCACTCGCCTCTGGCGTCGCGAACCGGCGGCCTTATAATGCCCGCCTTTGCGTTTATCAGCAGGCTGTCACCCCTTGGCAAATATAGATAATCCGGCTGCCGAAATGGCGGCTGACGGTTTTTACCGCATCGCGTTGGGCGTCGAGTACAAAGGCTCGCGTTATCGCGGCTGGCAGCGGCAGGCGTCCGGCGTGCTGACCGTACAGGAAACCCTGGAAAACGCCTTGTCCAAAGTCGCCGATTCGCCGGTGTCGTTGCATTGCGCCGGGCGGACCGATGCGGGCGTGCACGCCTGCGGGCAGGTGGTGCATTTCGACACCCAGGTCGAGCGCTCGCTGAAAGCCTGGGTCATGGGCGCCAACATCAATTTGCCGCACGACGTCAGCGTCAGTTGGGCCAAGGTCATGCCGGCGCATTTCCACGCGCGGTTCAAAGCCATCGCCCGGCGCTATCGCTACGTGATCTACAACGATCAGATCCGCCCGGCGCACCTCAACGAAGAAATCACTTGGAATCACCGTCCGCTCGATGTCGAGCGCATGGCCGAAGCTGCGCAATATCTGGTCGGCACCCACGACTTCAGCGCCTTCCGCGCCGGGCAATGCCAGGCCAAATCGCCAATCAAGGAATTGCACCACTTGCGCGTGAGTCGTCACGGCAAAATGATCGTGCTCGACATCCGCGCCAGCGCGTTCCTGCATCATATGGTGCGCAACATTGCCGGCGTGCTGATGACCATCGGGTCCGGCGAGCGCCCGGTGGAGTGGATGAAAGAAGTATTGGAGAGCCGCATTCGGCGCTCCGGCGGCGTCACCGCTCACCCGTACGGCCTGTATCTGGTGCAGGTCGAATACCGTGACGAGTTCCCGTTGCCCGAGCGCTACATCGGCCCGCACTTCCTGACGGGCTTCAGCGAACTTGACGGCTGACGCCCTCGAACGCATTTGTTACCATCCGGGACTTTCTCGGATTTGCCCTGAGGTTTTATCGACATGTCAGCCGTTCGCAGCAAGATTTGCGGGATTACCCGCATCGAAGACGCGTTGGCGGCAGTCGAGGCCGGGGCCGATGCCATCGGATTTGTGTTCTACGCCAAGAGCCCACGAGCAGTGACGTTCCGGCAGGCGAGGGCGATCATCAAAGCCTTGCCGCCATTCGTCACCACCGTGGGTTTGTTCGTCAATGCCAGCCGCTGCGAGTTGGGTGAAATCCTCGACGCCGTGCCGCTGGACCTGTTGCAGTTTCACGGGGACGAACCGGCCGAGGACTGCGAAGGCTGGAACCGCCCGTACATCAAGGCGTTGCGGGTCAAGGCTGGAGACGACATTCGCGCGGCGTGCGAGGCCTTTCCGGGCGCCAGCGGCATTCTGCTCGACGCCTATGTAGAAGGCGTGCCGGGCGGAACCGGCGAAGCGTTCGACTGGGCTTTGATACCGCAAGGTCTGAGCAAACCGCTCATCCTCGCCGGCGGCCTCAACCCCGACAACGTCGCCGCCGCCATTGTCCGTGTGCGGCCGTATGCCGTCGACGTCAGCGGCGGGGTAGAGGCGAGCAAGGGCATCAAGGATCATGCAAAGATTCAGGCATTTATCAAAGCAGTACGTGATGTGACGGCTGGCTAACTGCCGCCGTCCCAAAATGCACTGCGCTGCACAAAGCAGGCACGGCTGAGGGTTTTTGAGCGGTACGCAGGTCAGTCTCGCTGACCCGGCAACTCAACGATCATCGCCACACACATGAATTTAGCTCAAGGGCATACGCGGGGCTGCGAACCAAAGCGTTCGGGCCGCCGGTACTGGAGAAAGAAAGCATGAGCAACTGGTTAGTAGACAAACTGATCCCTTCGATCATGCGTTCCGAGGTCAAGAAGAGCTCGGTGCCTGAAGGTCTGTGGCACAAATGCCCGTCGTGCGAGGCGGTGCTGTATCGTCCGGAGCTGGAAAAGACCCTGGACGTCTGCCCCAAGTGCAACCACCACATGCGTATCGGCGCGCGTGCGCGTATCGACATTTTCCTCGACGCTGAAGGCCGTGCCGAACTGGGCGCGGACCTGGAGCCGGTTGACCGTCTGAAATTCCGCGACGGCAAGAAGTACAAGGATCGCCTGACCGCCGCGCAGAAGGCCACCGGCGAGAAAGACGCGCTGATCTCCATGAGCGGCACCCTGCTGGGCATGCCAGTGGTGGTTTCAGCGTTCGAATTCTCCTTCATGGGCGGCTCGATGGGCGCCATCGTCGGTGAGCGTTTTGTTCGCGCCGCCAACTACGCGCTGGAAAACAAATGCCCGATGATCTGCTTCGCCGCCTCCGGTGGTGCGCGGATGCAGGAAGCGCTGATCTCGTTGATGCAAATGGCCAAGACCTCGGCGGTACTGGCGCGTCTGCGCGAAGAAGGCATTCCATTCATCTCGGTCCTGACCGACCCGGTCTACGGCGGCGTTTCCGCCAGCCTGGCGATGCTCGGCGACGTTATCGTTGGTGAGCCGAAAGCCCTGATCGGCTTCGCCGGTCCACGCGTGATCGAGCAAACCGTGCGCGAAAAACTGCCGGAAGGCTTCCAGCGCAGCGAATTCCTCCTCGAACACGGCGCGATCGACATGATCGTGCACCGTCAGGAACTGCGCCCACGCCTGGGCAACCTGCTGGCACAAATGATGGGCCTGCCGACGCCGAAGTTCGTCGCCGCGCCGATCGAGCCGATCGAGATTCCACCGGTACCTGCCAACATATGACCCAACGTACCCTTGGCGAATGGCTCGCCTACCTTGAGCAATTGCACCCTTCGGCCATCGACATGGGCCTGGCGCGCTCGCAAGAGGTAGCGTCCCGCATGGGACTGGGCAAACCGGCGCCTCGGGTAATCACGGTCACGGGCACCAACGGCAAGGGTTCCACGTGCGCATTCGTCGCTGCATTGCTGCGTGCGCAAGGCCTCAACGTCGGTGTCTACAGTTCGCCGCACCTGCTGCGTTACAACGAGCGGGTGCAGGTCAACGGCGTCGAAGCCACTGACGCCGAACTGTGCGAAGCGTTTGCGGCAGTCGAAGCCGGTCGTGGCGCAACGACTCTGACCTACTTTGAAATGGGCACGCTCGCGGCGTTCTGGCTGTTTCAGCAGGCCAACCTCGATGCCGTGGTGCTGGAAGTCGGCCTCGGCGGACGTCTGGATACGGTCAACGTAGTGGATGCCGACATCGCGCTGGTCACCAGCATTGGCGTCGATCACGTCGATTATCTGGGCGATACCCGCGAGTCCGTCGCCTATGAGAAGGCCGGCATTTTCCGCCAAGGCGCGCCGGCGCTGTGTGGCGATCTCAATCCCCCGCAACCTCTGCTGGACAAGGCGCGCGAGCTGGCTTGCCCGTTGTTTCTGCGTGGCCGCGATTTCGACCTCGGCATCACCGATTACCACTGGCAATGGCGCGGCGTTGACGCTCAGGGCCAAGTGGTCGAGTTGCGTGATCTGCCGTTGCTCGATTTGCCGATGGAAAACGCGGCGCTGGCGTTGCAGGCCTATTTGTTGCTCGGTTTGCCGTGGCAGCACGCGCAGATTGTTCAAGCGCTGCAAGCGACGCGCATCGTCGGCCGACTCGATCGCCGGCAGTTCAACTGGCACGGCAAGTCGCTGAATGTGTTGCTGGATGTTGGGCACAACCCGCACGCAGCGGAGTACCTGGCGCGGCGTCTGGCCAGTCGTCCGCCGAAGGGTAAACGCCTGGCGGTGTTCGGTTTGCTTGCCGACAAAGACCTTGAGGGTGTTGTCAGCGAACTGAATGCCAGTGTCCAATCGTGGGCCGTGGCGCCGCTGGATTCCCCGCGCGCGCGACCGGTCGAGGATTTACACGCGGCGTTGCAGAACCTTGGCGCGTCGGTAACGTCCTATGGCAGTGTGGCGGCCGCCCTGGAAGGGCAGTGCGCACTGGCGACGAGCGACGACGAGATTCTGTTGTTCGGATCATTTTATTGTGTTGCCGAGGCCCTTGAATGGCTGGCCCGGCGCTCCACGGAGGAAGCGGCAAATGGCTTTGCTGGATAAGTCGTACAAACAGCGCATGGTCGGAGCCCTGGTTCTGGTGGCGCTGGCAGTGATTTTCTTGCCGATGCTGTTCACGCGTCAGGATGAACAGCGTCAGGTCACGGTCGAGGCGCCATCCGCGCCGCAGGCCCCGGCGATGCCGCAAGTGCAGGTCGAACCGGTCGTTGTTCCCGAGCCGCAAGCCTTGCCGCAAGAACCAGTGCCGAGCGACGACGAGATTGCCGATCAGCAAGCCCCGTCGATGCCGATCACGCCTGCGGCACCTGCCGCACCTGCTGCACCCGTGGCTGCGGCCCCGGCACCAGCGGCCAAACCGGTGACGCCACCACCGGCACCTGTTGCCAAACCGGCGCCAGCCCAGCCGATTGCTGCAGCTCCGGCAAAACCCGACACCACGCAAAGCCGCGTCGATGCCAATGGCCTGTCGGTCAGCTGGTCGGTGCAACTGGCCAGCCTGACCAGTCGTGCCAGCGCCGAAAGTCTGCAGAAATCCCTGCGCAGTCAGGGTTACAACGCCTACATCCGCACGGCTGATGGCAAGAATCGGGTGTTTGTCGGTCCGCTGATCGAGCGTGCCGAGGCTGATCGCCTGCGTGATCTGCTCGGCCGCCAGCAAAACCTCAAGGGTTTTGTGGTGCGCTTCCAGCCCGAACGCGGCTAAACCCCGCCCCAAAAGGTTGTGGCTATCACGCCGATTTGAAATGCACTGACAATCGCAGCTTACCGATAAGCATGGGCTCTGCTAAAATGCGCCGCCTTATCCGTCTGTAGGCTGCACTGTGCCATTTACCTGGGTTGACTGGGCGATCGTTGCAATCGTCGCCATCTCCGCATTGATCAGTCTGAGCCGCGGCTTCGTCAAAGAAGCATTATCGCTGGTGACCTGGATCATCGCAGGAGTGGTTGCCTGGATGTTCGGTGGTTCATTGTCCGAGTACCTCGCCGGATACATCGAAACGCCTTCGGCCCGTGTGATCACGGGCTGCGCCATCATGTTTGTCGCCACGCTGATCGTAGGCGCAATGATCAATTATCTTATCGGCGAATTGGTTCGCGTCACCGGGCTCTCCGGGACTGATCGATTTCTCGGCATGGCCTTCGGCGCCGCGCGTGGCGTGTTGCTGGTGGTCGTGGCGGTCGGGCTGTTGAGCCTGGGGCCGGTACAGCAGGACAGCTGGTGGAAAGAATCACAGCTAGTGCCAAAATTTTTATTGGTCGCAGATTGGTCCAAAAACCTGATTCTGGGGTGGAGCAGTCAGTGGCTTGCCAGCGGTATCAGCGTACCCGCTGAGATACCGTTCAAGGAGCAACTCTTGCCGTCGGCGAAAACGCCACAGTGAGTGTTGTTCAGTTCAGATCCATTAAGTAGGGGTTGCGTCGCATGTGTGGCATCGTCGGTATCGTCGGTAAGTCGAACGTCAATCAGGCGCTGTATGACGCGCTAACCGTGCTCCAGCACCGCGGCCAGGACGCTGCCGGTATCGTCACAAGCCATGATGGCCGCTTATTCCTGCGCAAGGACAACGGTCTGGTGCGTGACGTGTTCCATCAGCGTCACATGCAGCGCCTCGTCGGCCACATGGGCATTGGCCATGTGCGCTATCCGACCGCAGGCAGCTCGACGTCGGCCGAAGCTCAGCCGTTTTACGTCAACTCGCCTTACGGCATCACCCTGGCGCACAACGGTAACCTGACCAACGTTGAACAGTTGGCTAAGGAGATTTACGAATCTGACCTGCGCCACGTCAACACCAACTCCGACTCCGAAGTGTTGCTCAACGTGTTCGCGCACGAACTGGCCCAGCGCGGCAAGTTGCAGCCGACTGAAGAAGACGTGTTCGCCGCCGTGACTGACGTGCACAACCGTTGTGTTGGTGGTTACGCCGTCGTCGCGATGATCACCGGTTACGGCATCGTCGGTTTCCGCGACCCGCACGGTATCCGCCCGATCGTGTTCGGCCAGCGTCACACCGACGAAGGCGTCGAGTACATGATCGCTTCCGAAAGCGTCTCGCTGGACGTGCTCGGTTTCACCCTGATCCGCGACCTGGCACCGGGCGAGGCGGTCTACATCACTGAAGACGGCAAGCTGCACACCCGTCAGTGTGCGAACAATCCTTCGCTGACCCCGTGCATTTTCGAACACGTCTACCTGGCGCGTCCGGACTCGATCATCGACGGAGTGTCGGTCTACAAGGCTCGTCTGCGCATGGGCGAAAAACTCGCCGAGAAGATCCTGCGCGAGCGTCCTGAGCACGACATCGACGTGGTCATCCCGATTCCGGACACCAGCCGCACCGCGGCACTGGAATTGGCCAACCACTTGGGCGTGAAGTTCCGCGAAGGCTTCGTGAAGAACCGTTACATCGGCCGCACGTTCATCATGCCGGGCCAGGCTGCACGGAAAAAATCCGTACGCCAGAAGCTCAACGCCATCGAACTGGAATTCCGCGGCAAGAACGTGATGCTGGTGGACGACTCGATCGTGCGCGGCACCACTTGCAAGCAGATCATCCAGATGGCCCGTGAAGCCGGCGCGAAAAACGTCTACTTCTGCTCCGCGGCCCCGGCGGTTCGTTACCCGAACGTCTACGGCATCGACATGCCGAGCGCCCACGAGCTGATCGCCCACAACCGTTCGACCCAGGACGTGGCTGACTTGATCGGCGCCGATTGGCTGATCTATCAGGACTTGCCTGACTTGATCGAAGCGGTCGGCGGCGGCAAGATCAAAATCGAAAACTTCGATTGCGCGGTGTTCGACGGCAAGTACGTCACCGGCGACGTCGACGAGGCCTACCTGAACAAGATCGAGCAGGCTCGCAACGACGCCTCCAAGGTCAAGACCCAGGCAGTCAGCGCGATCATTGATCTGTATAACAACTGAGTAACCACCGGCCTGTAACTGTGGGAGCGAGGCTTGCCCGCGAAGGCGGTGTCACAGGCAACAGTGATGTTGAATGTGGCGACCCCTTCGCGGGCAAGCCTCGCTCCTACAATAACGGGTGTTCCCTCCAGGCCGGTTTTGTATCTATCAAGAGCAAGGCAAGGAGTGACAGCATGAGTCAGGATTGGGATGCCGGTCGGCTGGACAGCGACCTCGATGGCGTAGCGTTCGATACCCTGGCCGTACGCGCCGGTCAGCACCGCACGCCGGAAGGCGAACACGGTGATCCGATGTTCTTCACTTCCAGCTACGTATTCCGCACCGCCGCTGATGCGGCGGCGCGCTTCTCCGGTGAAGTGCCGGGCAACGTCTACTCGCGTTACACCAACCCGACCGTGCGTGCGTTCGAGGAGCGCATCGCCGCGCTGGAAAGCGCCGAGCAAGCGGTCGCGACGGCCACTGGCATGGCCGCGATCATGGCAGTGGTGATGAGCCTGTGCAGCGCCGGCGACCACGTGCTGGTGTCGCGCAGTGTGTTCGGTTCGACCATCAGCCTGTTCGAAAAGTACTTCAAACGCTTCGGCGTCGAAGTCGATTACGTGCCGTTGGCCGACCTGTCCGGCTGGGATGCGGCGATCAAATCCAACACCAAATTGCTCTTCGTCGAATCGCCGTCGAACCCGCTCGCCGAACTGGTCGATATCGCCGAACTGTCGAAAATCGCTCACGCCAAAGGCGCGATGCTGGTGGTCGACAACTGCTTCTGCACCCCGGCGTTGCAGCAACCGCTGAAGCTCGGCGCAGACATCGTTGTGCACTCGGCGACCAAGTTCATCGACGGCCAGGGCCGTTGCATGGGCGGGGTTGTGGCCGGTCGCAGTGAGCAGATGAAAGAAATCGTCGGTTTCCTGCGCACTGCCGGGCCGACCCTCAGCCCGTTCAACGCGTGGATCTTCCTCAAAGGTCTGGAAACCCTGAACCTGCGGATGAAGGCGCATTGCGCCAACGCCCAGCAACTGGCCGAGTGGCTGGAGCAGCAGGACGGCATCGAGAAAGTCCATTACGCCGGCCTCAAGAGCCATCCGCAGCACGAACTGGCGCAGCGCCAGCAGAAGGGCTTCGGCGCGGTGGTGAGCTTCGAGGTCAAGGGTGGCAAGGAGGGCGCGTGGCGCTTTATCGATGCGACGCGGCTGATTTCGATCACTGCCAACCTGGGCGACACCAAAACCACCATCACGCACCCGAGCACCACCTCCCACGGCCGTCTGGCGCCGCAGGAACGTGAAGCGGCGGGCATTCGTGACAGCCTGATCCGCATCGCGGTCGGTCTCGAAGACGCAGCCGACCTGCAAGCCGATCTGGCACGCGGCTTGGCTGCCTTGTGATCGAGTTGGCCACGCCAAGCACCGGCAGCCATGGCCGCGTCGCGCTGGTTACCGGGGCTGCGCGCGGCATCGGGCTGGGCATCGCGGCATGGCTGATCAGCGAAGGCTGGCAAGTGGTGCTGACAGATCTGGACCGCACGCGCGGCTCGAAAGTGGCGAAGGTGCTAGGCGACAACGCCTGGTTTATCGCCATGGACGTGTCCAGCGAAAGTCAGGTGGCGCTGGGCGTCGCCGAGGTTTTGGGGCAGTTCGGGCGTCTGGATGCGCTGGTGTGCAACGCGGCAATTGCCGATCCGCACAACATCACGCTGGAAAGTCTGGATCTGGCGTATTGGAATCGCGTGTTGGCGGTCAACCTCAGCGGCCCGATGTTGCTGGCCAAGCACTGCGCGCCGTACCTGCGCGCGCACAACGGTTCGATCGTCAATCTGGCCTCGACCCGCGCCGGGCAGTCGGAGCCGGACACTGAGGCTTATGCGGCGAGCAAGGGCGGCTTGTTGGCGCTGACGCACGCGCTGGCGATCAGCCTGGGCCCGGAGATTCGCGTCAACGCGGTCAGCCCCGGCTGGATCGATGCGCGCGACCCGAGCGAGCGACGTGCCGAGCCACTGACCGAAGCGGATCACGCGCAGCACCCGGCGGGCAGGGTAGGGACGGTCGAAGATGTGGCGGCGATGGTGGCGTGGTTGCTGTCGAGGAATGCCGGGTTTGTCACCGGCCAAGAGTTCGTAGTCGACGGCGGCATGACCAAAAAAATGATTTACACCGAGTGATTCGCATAGGCGCATACATGTATTGAATGCGCCACCGCCTTCGCGAGCAAGCTCGCTCCCACATTGAAACGCAATCCACTGTGGGAGCGAGCTTGCTCGCGAAGGCGGTCCCACTGTTGCTGATGCTGTTGCGAATGACACGATTTTGTCTTTTTCAGAAAAACTTCAATCCTGCTATTGACTTAGGTTCGCTACCTGCGTAAATTTCGCGGCCTCGGAGATGCAAACGGGTGATTAGCTCAGCTGGGAGAGCGTCTGCCTTACAAGCAGAATGTCGGCGGTTCGATCCCGTCATCACCCACCACTTCCGAGAGTCTTGCGCAAGCAAGATGGAAGCCTTTAAAAGCCTCCACCGACGCGCAGCGGTAGTTCAGTCGGTTAGAATACCGGCCTGTCACGCCGGGGGTCGCGGGTTCGAGTCCCGTCCGCTGCGCCATATTTTCCGAGTCAGAGTTTTTTCTGGTTCGAGATTGAAAGCCTCGAAGCTTCCAGTCAGACGAGTTACTTGGACGCAAGTCCAAAGCGATACGCAGCGGTAGTTCAGTCGGTTAGAATACCGGCCTGTCACGCCGGGGGTCGCGGGTTCGAGTCCCGTCCGCTGCGCCATATCTGCCTCAAGGCCCACTGAACGCCTTGGAGCTACGAAAAAAAGCAGTTGCTAATACCAGCGCTTGATTCGCGTCGATAGCAAAGACCCTGGTCGAAAGACCGGGGTTTTTTGTGTCTGCGATTTGGCTTTTCCCTCCTTCAATTTCCCTCTGCTCAATCTTTCTGCCCCACCAACGCATAAAGCGCTTCCTTCGCTGCGTCGACATTAATTAGAATCACTCTCATTTGCGCTAACTCCTTGGCACAGGGCTTCTTGAAATGAGTGATGCAGCGATGCCGACGGGACACACTTTCCACGACCTGTACCGCGACCATCGTGGCTGGCTCGAAAGCTGGTTGAGACGCCGCATGGGCAATGGCCATGACGCGGCGGACTTGAGCCAGGACACTTTCCTGCGCCTGCTCGCCAGCTCGCAAAGCATTGCCGACCTGCAAGAACCCCGCGCCTATCTGGCCACCGTCGGCAAGCGCTTGCTGAGCAACTTCTACAAACGCCGCAGCCTCGAACAAGCCTATCTGAATGCCCTGGCGCTGCTGCCCGAAGACTGCGTGCCGTCCCCGGAACAGCGCTGGATGCTGCTGGAAACCCTGCAAGCGCTCGACGAATTGCTCGACGGTCTGCCCCGCCCGGTCCGCCGTGCATTTCTCTGGAGCCAACTCGAAGGCCTCGGGTATCAGGAAATCGCCGAACGCCTGCAAGTCTCCGAACGCACGATCAAACGCTACATGGCCCAAGCCTACGAACATTGCTTGCTGGTGGAATTGTGATTGGTTCTGCACCCTCGGCCGAAACCCGCCAAATCATGCGGGCGGCTGCACGCTGGTTGGCGCTGATCGAATCCGGTTCCGCGAGTGATCAGGATCGCGCCGAGTTGCAGCGCTGGCGCGACAGCCACAGCACCCACGAACAGGCTTGGCAGAAAGCGCAAATGCTCCGCCAGCGCTTCGCCGACCTGCCGTCAGCCCTCGCCTTGGCCAGCCTCGACCGACCGCAGCCAAGTCGACGCACGGTGATCAAACGCGCGGTCGGTGCGGTGGCGCTGGTGCCGGCAGCGTGGCTGATCAGCCGCCAGTTGCCGCTGGATGTCTGGAGCGCCGACCTGCGCACGGCGACCGGGGAGGGCAAAAAAGTCCAATTGACCGATGGCAGTTCGCTGCAACTGAACACCGCGAGCGCCGTAGATATCGATCTAAGCAAACGTCTGCTGAAACTCGTCGAGGGCGAAATCGCGCTGAATGTGCCGGGGACTAAGCCGCTGACGATCCAGACGCACTTCGGGCAGATTGTCGTCAGCCAAAGCGAAGTGTGCGTGCGCCAGGTGGCAAGCGGTTGCAAGGTTTCGGTGCTCAAGGGTGCGGTGCAATTGCAGCCTCTGCGCGGTCCGGTGTTCTCGCTGCGCGGTGGCCAGCAGGTCAGCCTGCGGGCGGCCGGTGCCGGCAACGTCGAGCCGTTTGATGCGCTGGCTCCCGGCTGGCGCGACGGTGTGCTGATGGCGCAGAACCAGCCGTTGGGCGATTTTCTGCGCGAACTCAGCAGCTATCGACCGGGCGTGCTGCGCTGGGAGCCGGAGCTGGAATCGCTGCGGGTCACTGGCAGTTTTCGTCTCGACGACACCGACCGCATCCTCGCGCTGCTGGCGGCGAGCCTGCCGATCGAGGTGCACTCGCGCACGCGTTATTGGGTAACGCTGCTGCCGCGCAAAAATAGTGTTTAAGGCGTGTCCCTTTTTTTCGCGTCGCTGGTCATTCAAGGCAAGTGAAACGAAATCAGAGAGACTTTCAATGCCCGCAGTGATGCCCTGCAGTACACGTTCGGCTCTATTCCGCCTGCGCCCGTTGGTGCACTTGAGTCTGTTGCTGAGCCTGAGTGCCAGTCCATTCTTCATCACCACCGCGTGGGCCGACGACGGTTCCAAACGCAGTTATCAAGTTCCGGCGGGTAGCCTCAGCGCGGCGTTGACGCGGTTTGCCGGGTTGGCCGGGGTCAACTTGTCGGTGGACCCGGCGCTGGTTGGCAGCCGCACCAGTGCGGGACTGTCCGGTGATTTCGCGGTTGAAGAGGGTTTCGCCCGATTGTTGCAGGGCTCGGGCCTGCAATTGCAGGCAGTCGGCGATCAGGCTTACATCC
This sequence comes from Pseudomonas sp. SJZ131, assembly GCF_007828705.1. NCBI lineage: Bacteria > Pseudomonadati > Pseudomonadota > Gammaproteobacteria > Pseudomonadales > Pseudomonadaceae > Pseudomonas > Pseudomonas sp. SJZ131. The sequence goes on from NZ_VIVC01000002.1 coordinate 1,402,101, forward strand.
TCACCCCGGCGCCCGAGGGCAGCAGCCTGCAATTGGCGCCGACCTCGATTCTCGGCGCGACTGGCGGCGTCGAGGGCGAGCCTTACGCCGGCGGCCAGGTGGCGCGGCGCGGTTCGCAGGGTTTACTCGGCTCGAAAGATTTCATGGAAACCCCGTTCAGCATCACCACTTACACCGCTGAGGCGGTGAAGAATCTGCAGGCTCGGACCTTGGGCGATCTGGTGGCCAGCGATCCGTCAGTTCGGGCGACCAACCCGGCGGGCGGGCGCTATGAACAGTTCACCATTCGCGGGCTCAGCCTGTTCAATAGCGATGTTTCCTACAACGGTCTGTACGGCGTCCTGCCGACTTATACCATCGACATGGAAATGGCTGACCGCGTCGACATCCTCAAAGGCCCGAGCCAGTTGATCAACGGCATCTCGCCGCGTGGCAGCGTCGGTGGCGGCATCAACGTGGTGCCGAAACGCGCGACCGATGCGCCGATCACCTCGTTTACCGGCAGCTATGCGTCGAACAATCAGCTCGGCGGCGCCGTGGATATCGGCCGGCGCTTTGGCGAGGATGACAAGTTCGGCATTCGTTTCAACGGCGTCAAACAGTCCGGCGACACCGAGTGGGATCACCAGAGCGTCGACCGCGACATGGCTGTGTTGGGCCTGGATTTTCGCGGTGAACGGCTGCGCCTCTCGACGGATGTCGGGCACACCGAACGCGACACCGACGCCCCGCAGGAGCGGGTGATTGTCGGCGCCAACGCCCAGGTGCCGCACGCCAGCGACGTGCGCCGCAACTATGCGCAGGCCTGGAGCCAGGCGCGGACCAAGGACACGTTCGGCACGGTCAACGGTGAGTTCGACGTCAGCGATTCGGTGATGCTCTACGGCGGCGTCGGCGCACGCAAAAGTAACCACGATTTTCTTCGGCATGCGGTTTCGATCACCAATGATCGCGGCGATTTCAGCGTGCAGCCGCGTGATTTCACCCGTGACGAAAACGTGCGCACCGCCAACGCCGGCGTGCGCAACTGGTTTCACACCGGCCCGGTCAGCCATGAGGTGAATCTGGCGGCCAGTTATTTTTATATGGATTTCGAGAATGGCGGCGCCCGTTACGCCGCATCTCCGAGCAATCTCTACAACCCGGTGGCCACGCCGACGCCGAACAATCCGACGCGTCAGGACGCGAAGGTCTACACCGAAAACCGCTTCAGCGGCGTGGCGTTGTCCGACACTCTCGGCTTTTTTGATGACCGCGTGTTGCTGACCCTCGGCGCGCGCTGGCAGCGGGTGAAGGTCGACGACTGGTCGGACAACATCAAGGGCGACACCGCTTATGACGAGGAAAAGGTCTCGCCATCGGGCGGCATTCTGTTCAAGGCCACCGATAAGCTGTCGCTGTACGCCAACTACATGGAAGGTTTGAGCCAGGGCAAAATCGCGCCATCGACTTCGGTGAACGAGGACGAAATCTTTCCGCCATTTATCAGTCGTCAGGTCGAAGTCGGCGCCAAGTATGACGCCGGGCCGTTCGCGGTGACCGCGGCGGTGTTCCGCATCAAGCAACCGGCTTACGAGACCAACGCCAACACCCGCGTATTCGGCCCGAACGGCAAACGCGAAAACACCGGCGCGGAAATCAGCATGTTTGGCGAACCGCTCAAAGGTGTGCGCCTGCTCGGCGGCGTGATGTACATCGACAGCGAACTGAAGCAGACCACCAACGGCACCTTCGACGGCAACCGCGCGCCGGCCACGCCGAAATACAACGTCAACCTGGGGGCCGAATACGATATTCCGAACGTGGAGGGCCTGACGCTGACCAGTCGCGCGATTTATTCGAGTTCGCAATATCTGGACCAATCCAACGTCAAGGAAATCGACGCCTGGACACGCCTGGATGTCGGCGCGCGGTATGCGTTCAAGGTCGACGATAAACGCATCACCTTGCGCGGCAATATCGAGAACGTGGCGAACAAGCGCTATTGGAGTTCTGCGGGCGCGTCGGATGACAGCGAGCCAGGGTTGACGCTGTCGACACCGCGCACGTATTTGCTGTCGGCGACTGTCGATTTCTGAGTTGTTTGATTTTTTTGGGGGAGGTTTAGCTGGCGGAAGTGGCGGGTCAGGTAGCAGCTCACACGCAATCTCTGTGGGAGCCGAGCTTGCTCGCGATGAGGCCGTCAGCCCTTACATCGTAATCACCTGACACACCGCCTTCGCGAGCAAGCTCAGCTCCTACAGTTTCAGCGGCGCTTCTCAGGCAGCACGCAGTCCCTGTGGGAGCAGAGCTTGCTCGCGATGAGGCCGTCAGCCGCTAAATCTTCATCACCTGACACACCGCTTTCGCGAGCAAGCTCAGCGCCTACAGTTTCAGCGGCGCTTCTCAGGCAGCACGCAATCCCTGTGGGAGCCGAGCTTGCTCGCGATGACGCCATCTGCCGCTACCCCGTAATCACCTGACACGCCGCCTTCGCGTGCAAGCTCAGCTCCCACAGGATCCAAGGTGTTCACCCGATTGGCGCAACGCCGCAACCCCTGTAGGAGTGAGCCTGCTCGCGATGGTTTCACCTCGGTTTTCTGATTCTTTGGTCAGATATTTGTAACGAGTTGTTTTCTAAAACGGCGCAAACCTTTAAAGTTAACCTTTCGGTCAGCTTTGCACTGTCAATTCAGCCCTTTGCTTCGTCAAGAAGGGCTTCTGCAAGACTCGAGATCCCCAGAAAATAACCAGAAGGGCGGACCTATAACCGTCCAGAGGATGATCCATGTCCAACCGTGATATCTCCCGGCGCTCGTTCCTTCAGGGCGGGTTGGTGGCAGGTGTGAGCGTGACGCTTGCGCCGCTCAGCTCCCAGGCGCTAGGTGCCTTGATGGAAAACAGCGTGACCGTGCCGTCCGAGCAATGGCTCGGCAACAACGGCAAGGCGCGCCAGCGCAACGATGCCTTGTCCAAAGTCTGCGGCAGCAAAGTGTTTGCCCGCGACATCCGCGCCAAGGACATGCCGGGCTGGCCGCAGCAGCAGGGCCACGCCATGTTGCTGAAAATCACCAAGGCTGACCGCATCTACGCCGGCTACGACCTGAGCTGGCTCGGCGCCGATTTGCAGCCCGACCGCATCGTCACCGCCGCTGACCTGGACAACGACGGCATCGTCTTTCCGGAAGAGCACGCGCCTGATCCGCTGCTGCCCGAAGGCAAAGTGCCGATGTTCATCGGTCACCCGGTGGCGATCCTGATCTGGAACGATTTCGAGCGATTCCGCCAGGCCAAGGCCAAACTCAAATTCAATGACAAAGCCATCCGCTACGGCGCCCAAGTGCCGTTTTACGAGGGCGATCCCTACGGCAGTTTCCGCTACGTGCGCGTCGGCGGCGCGACCTCGGCGGACGAAGACGAGTTCGCCAGCCTCAAGGATTCGATCCTCTTTCCGATGCTGAAAAACCGGCGCCCGGTGTGGAACTCCCAACCCGACCTGCACGGCAACCTGACCGAGCGCGGATTGTTCTACGCCGACCGCATGAAGCAGCAAATCGACACGCCGCCGGACAACTGGCTGGTGTTCGACGAGCGCTACAAAACGCCGTCGATCGAACCCGCCGCAATGGAACCGGACAACGGCAACGGCTGGTACGACCCGGCCACCAAAACCCTGCACTTTGTCGTCGCCACCCAATGCCCGCTGGAAACCGCAACCGACACCGCGAAGATGATCGCGCCGTCGCGTTTCGGCCTCGCCAACCTCAACCTGCACCCGGGCTACACCGTGGGTTACGGCTCCAAGGACCACAACATTTTCGTCTACTACGCTGCGTTGGCCGCGTTGTACGGCGCGGGTGTGCCGGTGCGTCTGGCGAATGATCGCTACGAGCAATTCCAGAGCGGCATCAAGCGTCACCCGTTCGACATCCGCTACCAATTGGCCGTGGACAAGACCGATCACAGCTTCAAGATTTTCCGCGCCGAAATGAGCGTCGACGGCGGCGGGCGGATCAACTACAGCCCTTCGGTTGCAGCGGTTGGCGCCACAGCGGCGCAGTCGATCTACTACATGCCGCAGAACGATTTGCAGGTCACGGCCTACCATTCGCGCGCCGTGGAAGCGGGCTCGATGCGCGGTTACGGCACCCTGCAAAGCATGGCGTCGACGGAAATGATGGTCGATGAAATCGCCGGTCGCCTCGGCATCGACGCGATTGATCTGCGCAAGAAAAACGCCATGCTCTCGGGCATGAAAAACACCCAGGGCGCGATCCCTGCCGGTGCTTTGCGGCTGCACGAAATTCTCGACAAGGCTGCGGTCCACGAAGTCTGGAAAAACCGCGACGCGATCAAAAAGCAACGTGAGGCGGCTGACCCGGATCACTGGTATGGCGTCGGTTTCGCGATCTGCCAGAAAGACTTCGGCACCGGTTCCGAAGCACCGATGGCGAGCATCGAATACACCGCTGACGGGCACGTGACGCTGCGCCATATCGGCATCGAAATCGGCACCGGCATGTCCACCTCGCAAGCCTTGGTGGTGGCTGATTTCATCGGCATCCCGGCGACCGAAGTGAAGACCGGCGAAACCGAGTGGAAAGAGTTGCAGCTGTTCACCGGCGGCAACCCGTACACCATGAGCCAGGCTGAACAGGATGGTTACCTGCGCAACCCGCGCTGGGTCGGCAAACTGGCGTCGGCCTCGTCGGCAACCAACTCGGCTTACTACTTCAGCCACGCCACCCGTGAAGCGGCGCGCGTGCTGTTCAACCACGGCTTGTGGCCGGCAGCGTTGCAGATCTGGGGTCAAGGCCCTTACGGCGGCCAGGCCAACCCGTACGTGGTGCGCCGCGAAGACGCGCATTGGGTCGACGGCAAACTCACCGCCAACGGCATGCAACCGCTGAGCTTCGAACAACTGGCCAAACACGCGCACGAAAAAGGTTTGGTGACCGGCGCGACCGTGCACGGTTTCAACCGCTGGAGCTGGGCCGAGGCCGAGTTCAGCATCGACGGTGTGCGCGAGCGCTTGCCGCTCGATGGACTCGCCGTGAAGTACGGCGACGGCGCGCCGAACGCGAAAAAAGCACAGATGACCAGCGCTGGTTTCCATCTGCTCGATCGCCAGAACGCGCATTACCCGGACATCCAGTTGAACAACGCGGCGGTGACTTACTACAGCCCGGTCGCGACGCTGGTGGAATTGAAAGTCAACAAAGGTTCGGCCGAAGTGCAGGTGCTCAACCATCACTCGTGGGTCGAGTGCGGTCGGGTGCTGGTGGAAGAATTGGTCAGGGGCCAGCTCGAAGGCGGGATCGCCATGGGCATCGGCCATGCGCTGCTCGAAGAAATGCCGCTGTACGAAGGCGGGCCGGGGGAGGGTGACTGGAACTTCAACCGTTACCGTTTGCCGATGGCGCGGCACGTGGCGGTGTGGACGCAAACGGCGGAAATTCTGCCGCCGCTGTCGCCAAGCGACCCGTCCAAGGGCATTGCCGAAGTGGTGATGATCCCGGTGGTCGGCGCCATCGGTAACGCCGTGGCCCACGCCATCGGCAAACGCGTTCGCGACCTGCCTATCACTTCTGCGCGCATCAAGGAGGCCCTCAATGGCTAACCGTCCGCTTCAACTGACCCTCAATGGTCAATCCGTCGGCCCGGTGGACATCCCTGATGATCTGCCGATGATCGACTACCTGCACGAATACAAAAACCTCACCGGCTCACGCCTCGGCTGCGGTCAGGGCATTTGCCATGCCTGCGTGGTGATCGTCGACAACCCCGACGGCACCAGCGAAGAAGTGCGCACCTGCATCACCGGCGCGCACTATTTCGAAGGCAAGAAAGTGCGGACTATCGAAGGTCACGCGACCCGCGATGAGCAGGGCAAAGTCACCGAACTGAACCCGATCCAACAGCGCTTCGTCGATGAATTCGCCTTCCAGTGCAGCTACTGCGCGCCAGGTTTCGTCAACGCCGCGACCGTGCTCGTCGAGAAGCTGCAACGTCAGCCAATCGTCAAAAGTCAGCTGGAAAAAGTCATCGAGGATAGCCTCGGTCACCACATTTGCCGCTGCACCGGCTACGTGCGTTATTACAGCGCGACGCGCAACGTGCTGACCGATCTCGGCCTGGTCAAGGAGGGTTAAAAATGAAGCATTTACTCTCCCGCCTGACCTTGGCGGTCGGCTTGGCTGCGCCGGTGTTGCTGGCGCACGCGGATGATCAGGTCAAGCGTGGCGAATACCTCGCCCGCGCCGCCGATTGCGTGGCGTGCCACACCGCACCGGGCGGCGCGCCGTACGCGGGCGGTCTGCCGATCGTTTCGCCGTTCGGCACGATCTACGGCACCAACATCACCCCGAGCAAAGAACACGGCATCGGTTTGTACAGCGACGAAGAATTCTTCGCCGCGCTGACCGAAGGCAAGCGCCGCGATGGCGCAAATTTGTACCCGGCGATGCCTTACACCTCGTATCACTTGATGCCGCGCGCCGATTCCGACGCGATTCACGCGTACCTGAAAACCGTCGAACCGATCGAGCGTGCAGCGCCGGTGACCAGCCTGAGCTTTCCGTTCAACGTGCGTTTGGGTCTGATGGGCTGGAACATGCTCTACGGCAAAGACCTGAAACTGGCGCCGACCGACGGCAAAAGCGACGAGTTCAAGCGCGGCGAATACATGGTCGAAGTGCTCGGCCATTGCGGCGAATGCCATACCCCGCGCGGTTTGCCGGGCGCCATGCAGCAAGACAAACGCTTGACCGGCGGCGTGCTCAACGGCTATCTGGCGCCGAGCCTGTTGGCCACGGACCTGGCCGCGCGCGGCTGGAATCATCAGGACTTGAGCACCTTCCTCAAGCACGGCATGAGCGCGCAAGGGACGATGTTCAACGAGATGTTCCCGGTGTTCCACAACAGCACCCAACGCCTCAGCGACCCGGACCTGGCGGCGATGGCCACGTATCTGCTCGGCGATCCGGCGCCCGCCGCGAAAGTGTTGACCGAAGTGCCGCTGGCGCAGATGAGCCCGAGCGCCCAGCGCGGTCGTCAGGCTTACCTCAACGTCTGTGCCGGTTGTCACGCGCCGGACGGCGAGGGCAAACCGCACATCGCCGTGGCCATGCGCGGCAACACCACGCTGCGCCTGGAAGACCCGCGCAACCTGTTGCGAGTGATCGAGGACGGCATCGGCGAACAGCAATTCGCCGGGTTCGAACGCATGCAACCGATGCCCGGTTTTGCCGACAAACTCAGCCACGAGCAACTGACCGATCTGCTGAATTATCTGCGTCAGGGTTGGGGTGGTCAGCCGGGTGAACTGGCGGTCGGCGATGTGCAGAAGCTGCAGGCTGACGCGCCGCCGGCCGAGCACAAGGCTCACTGACATGCAGCATCTCGATCTGCAAGTGGTGCGCCGCGCGCTCGAATGGTCGTGCGCCGGTCAGCGCGTTTGGTTGTGCACGGTGCTCGCGACTTACGGCTCGGCGCCGCGTGCGCCGGGTTCGTTGCTCGCGGTGAACGTTGACGGGCAATGGATCGGCTCGCTGTCCGGCGGTTGCGTCGAGGAGGATTTTCTCGAACGCGTTGCCGAAGGTGGGTTCGATCAAGCCGTCAGCGTCGTGCGATACGGCGAGGGCGACGATCCGCGTTCGCGGGTCAGCCTGCCGTGTGGCGGCGTGCTTGATGTGCTGGTGGAGAAGCTTGAGGCGGATTGCGAGGTTCAGGCGCACCTGCGCGAATTGCAATCGGCGTTGCTCGGCCAGCGTCGATTGATCCGCGAGGTCGATCTGGCCAGCGGTGCGCGCGGCGTGTTTGCCGACAGCGAGCAGGGCGCGCGCATCGAACGTGAGATCGATCGAGTGCGCGTGCGCATCGGCGCGGCTCAGCGTTTGCTGCTGGCCGGTTATTCCAGCGTCGCCCAGGCGTGCGCGGAGTTTGCCGTGGGGCTGGGGTTCGAGGTGGTTTTGTGTGATCCGCGCGACGAAGTGCTGGAAGGCGTGGAGTTGCCGGGCGTCGAGATTCGGCGGCAACTGCCATCGGTGTTCATCGCCGACGGCGGCTGCCACAGCGACACCGCCGTGGTGGCGCTGACGCACGACCCACGGATTGACGACCTGGCGATGATGGAAGCGGTGCGCACCGACGCGTTCTACATCGGCGTAATGGGCTCTATGCAAACCTCGCAGAAACGCTTTGAGCGGTTGCGCCGGATTGGTGGATTGAGTGATGCCGAACTGGCGCGGATACACGCGCCAATCGGCCTGAACCTGGGCAGCAAAACCCCGGCGGAAATCGCCCTCGCAGTCCTGGCCGACATCCTGCGAATCCGCAGCGGCATCCCCCGCGATCGCCTCTGATCCTTGTAGGAGCGAGGCTTGCCCGCGAAGAGGCCATCAGCCGCGACATCTCCATCACCCGACAGACCGCCATCGCGAGCAAGCTCGGCTCCCACAGGACAGCGGCGCATCTGACGCAACACCCAACCCCTGTAGGAGTGAGCCTGCTCGCGATGAGGCCATCAGTCGCTAAATCTCCATCACCAGACACACCGCCATCGCGAGCAAGCTCAGCTCCCACAGGACAGCGGCGCATCTGACGCAACACCCAACCCCTGTAGGAGTGAGCCTGCTCGCGATGAGGCCATCAGCGTCTACATTTCCATCACCAGACACACCGCTTTCGCGAGCAAGCTCAGCCCCTACAGGGCCAAACCCACCATCAACACCACCAGCCTCAATACCCCAACCTGTCCCGCAACCCGTAATACCAAGCCCCCAACGCCGCAAACGGCGTGCGCAACAACTGCCCGCCCGGGAAGGGGTAGTGCGGCAAATCCGCAAATGCATCAAAACGCTCAGCCTGCCCGCGCAACGCTTCGGCCAGCACCTTGCCCGCCAAATGCGTATACGTCACGCCATGGCCGCTACAGCCCTGCGAATAATAAATGTTGTCCCCCAGCCGTCCGACCTGCGGAAGACGCGATAACGTCAGCAGGAAATTTCCGGTCCAGGCGTAATCAATCTTCACGTCCTTCAACTGCGGAAACGCCTTGAGCATCTTCGGCCGAATAATCGCCTCAATGTTCGCCGGATCCCGCGCGCCATACACCACGCCACCGCCGAACACCAAACGCTTGTCGCCAGTCAGTCGGTAATAGTCGAGCAAATAATTGCAGTCCTCGACGCAGTAATCTTGCGGCAACAAACTCTTCGCCAGCGCCTCGCTCAGCGGCTCAGTCGTAATCACCTGAGTGCCGCACGGCATCGACTTCGCCGCCAACTCCGGCACCAGATTGCCCAGATAAGCATTGCCCGCCACGATGATGAACTTGGCCCGGACCTTACCCTGCGGCGTATGCACCACCGGATTCGCGCCGCGCTCGATGCGCACCGCTGGCGACTGCTCATAAATAGTGCCGCCCAACGATTCCACGGCCGCCGCTTCACCGAGCGCCAGGTTCAGCGGATGAATGTGCCCGCCGCTCATGTCGAGCAAGCCGCCGACATAATGCTCGCACGCCACCACTTCACGAATGCGCGTCTGATCCAGCAACTCAAGTTGCGTATGCCCGAAGCGCTCCCACAAGCGCTTCTGCGATTCCAGATGCCCAAGCTGCTTGGCCGTAATCGCAGCGAACACGCCGCCGTCCTTCAAGTCGCACTGGATATTATATTTGGCGACCCGCTCACGAATAATCCGCCCGCCCTCGAACGCCATCTGCCCGAGCAACTGCGCCTGCCTGGGCCCGACACTGCGCTCGATCACATCAATGTCGCGGCTATAACTGTTAACGATCTGCCCGCCATTACGCCCCGACGCGCCGAACCCGACCTTCGCCGCCTCCAGCACCGTGACCTTGAAGCCGTTCTCCAGCAGAAACAGGGCAGAGGACAGCCCGGTGTAACCGGCGCCGATCACGCAGACATCAGTCTCCACGTCATCCTGCAACGCCGGGCGCGGCGGCACCGCATTGGCCGATGCGGCGTAATAGGACTCTGGGTAAGGGGTGTTCGCCATCCTGCTGCCTCTGTTTAATATATTTTACGAGTGCCCCGATCCTACCCGACTTGAAAAACCGCCGCCAGCCACCGGAAAATCCTGGTCGCGGCAGCAAAATTAAATATTTTGCATATTCATAGGGTTAGCTCGAAAAAAGGTGTTGACACCCCTCCGGAATTCCGTAGAATGCCGCCACACAGCAGGCACGTAGCTCAGTTGGTTAGAGCACCACCTTGACATGGTGGGGGTCGTTGGTTCGAGTCCAATCGCGCCTACCAAACAAAATCCGCTCTGCTGGGCGGTCTAGAAGGGCCCGCCGAAAGGTGGGCCCTTTTTTGTTGTCTGCGATTTGGGAAATAAAGGGAACGGTTCTATTTGCTTTTTGGCGGAATTGGCAAACCTTGACGCACTCCCTCGTGGTCCCCGCTCATTCCGTGCGTTGAAAAGGGACTGAATGAGCAGTTCGGATAACGCGAGATCAACGCCACGTTTGCCGCGATCAGCTAGCAAAACCAATGGAAGCCTTTCTGCGCGTTTAACCATTGCCAGATCCGCGTTTAACGACACCACCTGTTACGTCCCAATGCCTACAAAACCTTGTGCCTTTGCCTACGGGTAAGACAGAATCCGCCGGCTTGTTCGCTGAAGGCCCCACCGGTAACTTTGTCCCATCACTGCACATCAGTGATCGGGTTTAGTAGCTCGGCAGTCATCTTCGGTTGTACAAGTCTCCTTCGGTCAGGTTTGCCTGTGCTTGATGGTGGTTGTGTACAGGGCGCCCTCGGGCGCGCCGGGGTTTTAGGTGACTTTGCCGGTCTACTAACCTGTGCACAGCCGCCACCCTCTCGTTTAGTAGCGAGTCGGTTGCAGCTCAACCGGAGAAAGTCCCTATGTTCAAAGTAACCCCGAATCCGCCGCACACCGATCCAGTACCGTACGACGCCTCTTTCGATCTCGACCCCGAAAAGATCAAAGCAGCCGCCGACCGCGCGCTCAAAATCTACTTGAACCCCGGGGCGACGAAAGCGCAGATAGCGCCCCGCAAACCCAGCAGCATCTTCGCCATCGACCCGTCGGCGGATGACGAGACCTTACTCGTCGATGCGTGCGATGCGTTTGCGTCCGCAAGCATCATCGTCAACAACCTGGTCGGCCTGACGGAGAATCCGCGACGCCAAACGCTGCTGGTGCTGCAACGAGTGATCACGATGGGCGAGTTAGCGGTCAATCGCGTACTGGATAATCACAAGCCCGGCTAGTCACCAGGCGATTAACGAGGGGATTGCCCCCTCGTTATTTCGATCAATCAACTATCCCTCCGATACCCGCGCCGGAAAAAACAACTCAAAACACGTCACCCCATCCGCGCTGGTCACGCCATACCTTCCGCTGTGCAATTGCATGATCGTCGCCACAATCGACAAGCCCAATCCGTTCGATTGCGCCGATCGTTCCCGCGACTCGTCCACCCGATAAAACCGGTCAAACAATTTCGGCAGATGCTCCGGTGCAATGGTCGCGCCGCGGTTGCTCACGCGCAGAAAGATGCCGTCGGAGGAGGGCGTCGCGCTGACGACCAATTGCGAATCCGGCGCGCCGTACTTAATGGCGTTCGAACACAGGTTTGCCAACGCCCGGCGCAGCAACATCGGCTCGGCCCAGATCATGCCGCTGCCACGCGCGCTGATACTGATGCCGACGTCCGCCGCCAAGCCTTCAAAATAATCCGCCATGCGTTCCATTTCGTCGGCCGCGTCCAGTTCCTGGCGTTGGCGCAGGGCGCTGGCGGGGTCGGTGCGGGCGAGGAACAGCATGTTGTCGAGCATGCGCGCCAGGCGTTCGAGTTCTTCGACGTTGGAGGCGAGCAGTTGTTGGTAGGCTTCGACGCTGCGGTTTTGCTGGAGGGCGACTTGGGTTTCGCCGAGCAAATTGTTGATCGGCGTGCGCAGTTCGTGGGCCATGTCGGTGGAGACCTGGCCAAGTTGCACGAAGCCGGTGGCGAGGCGGTCGAGCACGCCGTTGAAGGCATCGATCATCGGCACGATTTCCAGCGGTGCGCCTTCGTTGCCAAGGCGTTCGCCGAGGTTGCCGACGCCGATGCCTTGCGCGTGCACGGCGAGCCGTCGCAGTGGGCGCAGTCCGTGATAAAGCAGCCAGTAACCGCAGAGCGCGAGCAGCAACGCGGCGACGCTGGCGAGGATGTACACGCGCAATCGGTAGTTGGCGAGCACGCTGGTGCGCTCGGTCATCAGCCGCCCGGTCAGTATTTGCAGGCTGCCGACGTCGCCGGAATCGATGATCGCCGACACTGCGGCAAACGGCACGCCATCGACGCTGGGGAAATGCTGCACATCGCTCAGCGCCAGCGGACGGTCCATCGCCACCGGCGACAACGTCGGTATCTGCAGGTTGCCGGGGTTAACCACCAGCAGCGGCTTTTGCCCTGGCTCGCCAATGGTCAGCACCGATTCGCGGTTGCCGAGCATGTTCTGGAACAGCGCCGGTTTGGTCTTGATCAGGTCCAGCGTATTGCTGTCATTGAGCAGCGTGCGCATCTGATCGACGCGAGTGATCAGCGCCGCATCATCGCGGCGCACCAACTCGCGTTCGAGTTCGCGGTACAACGCCACGCCCAATGTCGCCAACGAGGCGAAGGCAAGCAGGGCAAATAACAGCGCCAGACGCAGCGTCAGGGAGTGCGCTCGGCGGGTCATGGCTGTGTATCAAAGCGGTAGCCGATACCGCGCACGCTGTGGATCAGTTTCAGTTGAAACGGGTCATCGACTTTCATGCGCAAACGCCGCACCGCGACATCGACGACATTGGTGTCGCTGTCGAAATTCATGTCCCACACCCGCGAGGCAATCAGCGAGCGCGACAGCACCTGGCCCTGATGCGTGGCAAACAAATGCAGCAAGGCGAATTCTTTATTGGTCAGGGTAATGCGCACGCCCGCGCGGGTGATGCGGCGCTTTAGCACGTCAATCTGCAGGTCGGCAACTTGCAGTTGTTCCTCTTCGCGCGACGGGCCGCGACGGGTCAACGTGCGCAGGCGTGCCACCAGTTCGGCAAAGGAAAACGGTTTGATCAGGTAGTCGTCGGCGCCCAGTTCGAGGCCTTTTATGCGGTCGGCAATGTCATCGCGAGCGCTGAGAAACAACACTGGCGTGTCGGCCTCTTTACGCAAGCGCCGCAACACTTCCCAGCCGTCCATTTTCGGCATCATCACGTCGAGCACGATGACGTCGAACGAGGTTTCCAGTGCCAGGTGCAAGCCGTCGACGCCATTGCGCGCCAGGCTCACCGAGTAACCGAGTTCCTGCAGGCCGTTGAGCAAGTAATTGCCTGCCTTCGGCTCGTCTTCAACGACAAGGATGTTCATGATCGATTTCCGTAAAAAGTCATTGCGCCGTGGCGCGCGTGAGCCAGTGTAGCCCGATCATCTGCGCGTGACGCGGGCCGCACATCGTAGCCCGCCCACTCAATTGTCATTGATGCAACCAGCGCCTTCGACTTGGTAATCGAGCACATGCTCCAAGCCTTTGTGGTCCAGGTAGTCGAGCCGCGCAGGAATAACCCCGCACGCTTGTGAGATGTCGGTGCTGGACAGCACTTTGTCGACATCCAGATGAACGAAGAAACCGGGTTTGTCATGAATCACCGAACGCTGTGATTGGTCGTCGGCAAACGCCGAACCGGTGGCGAGGAGGGCGGCGAAACCGAGAATTAACATTTTCATGATGAGTCTCTCTTTAAGATTTCTGCGGGCAACTGCGCGGCAGTGAATTCAGGTTACCGAGGCGGTGCGGACAGCCGACCAACAGTTGAATGACAAAGTTGTAATGCAATCGAACGCGGCGTTACGGCTGGCGGCCGGAGGCTTCGAGGATCAGGTCGGCGATTTCCTTCGAATGGGAAACCAGTGACAAATGGCTCGATGGCAACTCGATAGTGGTCGCGCCCATGCGTTTAGCGAGGAAGCGCTCCAGGTCCGGATTGATCGTCTGGTCGAGGCTCGACACCGCGTACCACGACGGTTTGCTGCGCCAGGCTGCGGCAGTGGTGCGTTCGCCGAACAGGGTTTTGGCGATCGGTTGCTGCACGGCGAACAGCGTCATGGCTTTGTCGCGCGGCACGTCACCGGCGAAATATTTGAGGAACGCGTCCTGCTTCAACGTGACGTAACCGTCGTGTTCTTCGGTGCCGGCGCGCACTGGCATGGTTGGATACTTGGCGGACAGTGCGACGAAATCTTCACCAGCGTCCGGTGCGCGCGCGGCGACGTAGACCAACGAGCTGACCTTCGGATCGACCCCGGCTTCGCTGACCACGGTGCCAGCGTAGGAATGACCGACCAACACCGTCGGGCCGTCCTGTTGATTGAGTACGCGTTGGGTGGCGGCGACATCGTCGGCCACTGAGGTCAACGGGTTTTGCACCGCGGTCACGTGGAAACCGGCAGCCTGCAACCGAGTGATCACCTCGGACCAACTCGAGCCGTCGGCCCACGAGCCGTGCACCAGCACGACGTTATTGGCTTTCACTGGCCCGATCACCGGCGCTACTTCGGCGGCCATCGCGGCTCCGGTGCCGAGCATCAACAGGCTGGCGGCAATCAGGCAAAGCTTGTTCAGTGGTTTCATGCTGGCGACCCTTATCTTCATCAGTGGGAGGTGAGTTGCCCAGGCTTGGGTAACTGACGAATCCACTCTACAAATCGAGGGCGCGAACTACGCTGACATCTCCATGACAAAGTTGTAATCCGTTACGGCGGCAGCGAGTCGTCGAATTTTGAACTACTACTGACGGGCCATTTTCCATTTTTCTGTCAGGAGATCCCTATGTTGTCTCACTGGTTTCTTGCGGCGATCCATTTGCTGGCGTTTGCCTTGGGGGTGTGGGGCGTCCTCGTCCGGGGCTCCGCGTTCAGTCGTTTGGCCGCGGGTACGGCGCAGGTGCGCAATGTGCTGGTGGCGGATAACGTCTGGGGGATTTCGGCGATTGTTCTGCTGATCACGGGGCTGATGCGCGCTTTCGGTGGGTTCGAGAAGGGCACTGACTACTATCTGCAGCAGCCGCTGTTCCATCTGAAAATGACCCTGTTCGTGATTATTCTGCTGCTGGAGCTGATGCCGATGATTACGTTGATCAAGTGGCGGATCGCATTGGGGCGGGGTGCTTCGATTGATCTGGGACGGGCAAAGCTGTTCGCGCGGATCAGTCATATGGAAGCGCTGCTGATGATGCTGATGGTGATTGCGGCCACCGGAATGGCGCGCGGCGTGACCTTCGGGTCGTGACGGACGATTCCTCGGGATTAAAGCGAATGGTCTGACAGCCAAGGCGTCGCCGAAGCCGTTAGTATCGGCTTCAGGTCACGAGGGGGGAAACGCGATGAAGCAGGGAGAGCGAAGCGGGGTGTTTGAATCTTTAGCCAGCCATTGCGCTGAGGCGAACGGGCTGGCTACTGACTGCAGCAGGATTCAGGGGGTTTGTGGCTTGTCTGGAGCGGTCAGGCCAGCCTGAATGCGCTGATAGATTTCTTCACGGTGTACGGCAACGTTTTTCGGAGCATTGATGCCGATGCGTACTTGTTGGCCGCTAACGCCCAGGATGGTGATAGTGATGTCATCACCGATGTTTATGCTTTCACCGACTTTGCGGGTGAGTATCAGCATGGTCTTCTCCTTGATTGCTTGTAGGGCACCTGATTCAGACAGTGCAGAGGTCGGTGTAGTTATAGATTAGTGCGAAGTCTCACGATTTGGGTGCCTCTTTCTGACGCGCAGATGCTGCATTAATTCCCAAGGCGTAACTATACAGAGGCGGCAACCATGATTCTCGTTGTTTTAAGCCCATTTTGCGGCACTCGGGAAGTATTCATGAATGTTAAAATCCGCGCTTTCAGCCTTCAGAGGGAAACGTTGTGCGCAAATTGGCCTTGGTAATCGCAGTATTGGCGTTGGCGGGATGTGGTGAGGGCCGAGATGCAGGTGCTCAAAAGACGTCGTCCGCGAACGTTTCCGCCCCAGTCGTTGCAGCAGGTCCGCAATGGGAAATTGAGGTCCGTGGTGAGACAACCCAGGCAGTCAGCGACTTGAGCGGCTGGTTGATCGAGCACAGTTTTGTTTCCAATGTCGTCCGGGAAAACGGCAAGGACCGGATCCTGCTCGGGCCGTTCGCCTCCAAAGCCGAGGCCGAGGCGCGGCAGGCGCAGGTGAGCGCTGCGCTGGTTAAAGCGAAAAAGCAGAACATTGAAACGCTGATCATCGAGCGTCCGGCCGCTCAGTAATCGCGCATCGTTTCAGGCACCGTTTAGCAGGGAAGCTAAAGGGCATCCACGGCGGCTCGTATTCATACGTAGTCACTGTCGATTCCCGCAAGGAGCCCCCCGATGGCCAACGCCAATCCTTACAAAATGTTCGACGCCGTGTTGCAGCGTAAACAAACCCTGAGCCCGCACATGATGCGGGTCACTCTGGCCGGGCCGATGGTTAGCGAAATGGCCACATGGGCGCCGGATCAGCGGGTGAAACTGTTTTTCCCGGCGGCCGACGGCTCGCCTGCCAAGCTGGCCCATAGTGACGATTGGCTCGCCCGATATCGTTCAATGCCAGTCGCTGAACGTCCGGCAATGCGCACTTACACCATTCGGCATCTGCGCGCCGAGCAGGGTGAAGTGGATATCGACTTTGTGTTGCACGGCGAAACTGGTCCAGCCTCTCGATGGGCTATTAATGCGATGCCGGGCGAGTCAATTCAGATTCGCGCGCCGGATCGACGCTTCTCGGCGCAGGACGCAGGCGGTTTCGAATGGAAGCCGCCACAGGCGCTCAAGCAATTGCTGCTGGTCGCTGATGGAACGGCGTTACCCGCAGCATTGGGGATTCTTGATGAGTTGGCGACCATGGCCCAGCCACCGGTCACCCAGGCATTTTTTGAAATCGACAGTCGCGAAGACGCATTGCCAGTGCCTGACTGGCCCGGGCTTTCGGTTGAATGGTTGATTCGCGATCACGGTGATGCAGGATTATTGATGGTCGAAGCTATCCAGCGGGCCGACCTGCCGACGTCGGCGTCAAAGTCTTGCGAAGTGCTGGAGCTGGAGGAGGTCAATGTTGACGAGGAAATCCTCTGGGAAACCTCCGAATCGGCCAATGACGGCTTCTACGGCTGGATCGCCGGCGAGACAGTGGCCGTCATGAGCTTGCGCAAATACCTGATCCAGGAGCGCGGCATTCCCCGCGAGTCGCTGAACCTGATGGGTTATTGGCGCTACAACAAGGTCGGCGGCTGATGCAAAAAGGCCTCGGGTTTTAAATGCCCGAGGCCTTTCTGCGTTAAGCATTTGCTCAGCCGCAGGCTTTCATGTCCACCGGGCCGACAAACTCGTTGCCGCGCCCCATTACACACGCCACGCTCTGATTGCGCTGGCGTTCCCAGGTTTGCACGGGATAGGTCTTGTTCCAGGCTTCGTACAATTGGCGATCCTGTTTCGACAGACGCAAGCCGTACTGCTTGCTCATGTAGAAATAAGTCCGGGCGATCATCCCGCGAATCGAAGGGCGGGGCATAACCTTCTTCGCTTTGAAGTCGACTTGAGTCAGACACGAACCGTATTGGCCTGTTTGCACCGGCAGCCAGCCAAAACTGAAATTGCTCCGATCGCCATTCACCTCACCAATGCTCGGCACCAGGTTGTGCAAGTCAGCCTCGGCTTTCTTGTAAACCGGATCGTAGCGCGTGCAGTTCTTGCGCCCGCCCGACTGCCAGCATTGACGCTGATGGCCAATCTGCCACGCCGGAACAATGTGTTCCCACTCGATGCGCGCGGCACGCTTGGCATTTTTACGCGGCACGTAGCCGCAGGCTGCTAGGTCGACCCTGTTACCGGTGTATTTGCAGCCGCAGTAAAACTCTGTGGATTGTGGTGCGTAGAGCTTCCAGGCGACTTTCTTCGCTTCACTGAAAGTACGCGGCGCAGCAGCCTGGGCGCCCAGGGCGATGAACATAAACAGAAACGCAAAACAACGGACACTCATTGACTCAATCTTCCTTCGGCACAACCCAGAAAATCTGTACGCCGCCATCGTCGCGGTAGGCGAGGGTAACGTTATCGTTCTCGTCGATTTCTTCGAGCAGGCGTTCCCACTCGTCCACCGGTTCGTCCGGCAAACGGAAGATCAGCGCGGCTTTGGATTTTTGCGCGGTGGGGGAATTGATAATTTTCTGAACGCGCAAACCCATGCGTTCAAAGGAGTCAGGAGAGGCGGAAGGGGTGGCCACGGAATTATCCTTATTAAGCTGTACGTGCATACAGTATTTAACTGTAAGCATTTTCGCAACCGCTTAAATTTCAAGAAAATCCTCTGACAGCCGTTTTCCCCGTTTGGTGTAGGACGGCTCGAATTTATTTGTAGGGAGGCGCCGCTTGCCAGAGTAGGCAAACGGCGTAAGCAGTGCCCGACCGGATCCGGTCGGGCGAGGGTCGATCAGTATTCCCAGAACATCCGTTGCAGCTCTTTGCTATCCTTGGTCTTGGTCAGCGCGACCATGGCCAGAATGCGTGCCTTCTGCGGGTTCAGGTCATGTGCCACAACCCAGTCGTTTTTGTCGTCAGGCTGTTCAGCGTTACGCAGAACAAAACCGCCAGCATTGACGTGGGACGAACGAATGATTTGCACGCCGTCCTTGCGCAGGGCTTGCAGGGTCGGGACCACGCGGGAAGAAACCGAGCCGTTGCCGGTACCGGCGTGGATGATCGCTTTGGCACCCGATTGCGCCAACGCTTTGTAGGCCGTGTCGCTAACGTTGCCGTAGGAATAAGCGATTTCTACGTCAGGCAGGCTCTTGATGGTTTTGATGTCGAATTCCGAATCCATGGTGTGACGCTTGGCTGGCAAACGGAACCAGTAGGATTTGCCTTCAACGACCATGCCCAGTGGGCCCCAGGCACTTTTAAACGCCTCGGTCTTGATGTTGATCATTTTGCTGACGTCACGACCGGACTGGATTTCGTCGTTCATGGTCACCAGTACGCCTTTGCCGCGCGCTTCTTTGCTGCTGGCCACGGCCACGGCGTTGTACAGGTTGAGCATGCCGTCGGCGGACATCGCGGTGCCCGGACGCATGGAGCCGACCACGACGATCGGCTTGTCGGTTTTTTCCACCAGGTTCAGGAAGTAAGCGGTTTCTTCCAGGGTGTCAGTGCCGTGAGTGATGACGATGCCGTCAACGTCTGCGCTGTCAGCCAGTTCCGCAACGCGGCGGCCGAGCTGCAGCAGGTTGTCGTTGGTGATGCTTTCAGAGGCGATCTGCATGACCTGTTCGCCACGCACGTTGGCCAATTGGCTGAGTTCAGGCACGCCGGCGATCAATTGTTCGATACCGACCTTGGCCGCCTGGTAGGTCGCACTGTTCGCCGCGCTGGCGCCAGCACCGGCGATGGTGCCGCCGGTGGCCAGGACCACGACGTTTGCCAGTTTCTGTTGGGTTTGAGCTTCTTTCGCCTGAACGGCGGTCGGCAGGAGCAGCAGGAGGGCCAAAGCGCCCGGAATAAAAGTGTTGAAAGCAGATTTCATTATTTTCTCTCTAGTAGTGACGGTGCTGATGCAGTTCATCTAGATACGCCCGGCAGATCTGAACGCCTGGGTATGCGAAATGGAGCAGGATCTGTACCAGCCTGACTTTGAACGAGAAAAACTTTTAACCTGATGATTTATATCAATATTAATTTAGAGAGCAGGATTGTTTAAACGCCCCGTTGTCCGGGTTTCCGAACATGTTGAGCGTTTTTGTTCGGCTCACCGAAAAGCCCTACGGATTCGGTCGAATCAGTCCGCTTGCCGGATTGCAAAGCTGTGCTAAAGAAACTCGCGCGCAGGTCGATGACCCTTCAAAGGATCTTTCTCTCTGGAGCTCGCATGTCGTTATCAGTAGGTCTTCCCAACGCCGCAGGCGTCACCATTGGTGGCAAATCAGCCGCGACGATCCGCGCGTTGAATGACGCCACGACCGAAGCCGCGGCCGCTGCGCTGGGCACCAAGGAAGACGATGGCAAACAGGTCAAGACCGGCGCTTTGGGCCTGGATAAAAGTGCCGGCGCCGAAGCTGGGACCGAGGCCAAAAGCAATCAAAGTGCGGCAGTGAAGATTCTGCTCAAGCGCCTGCAAGAGTTGCAGCAGCAGTTGCGCGAACAGCAGCAACAATTGGCTGCCGCCCAGGCAGCGCCGTATCCGACACCAGAGGCCAAAGCCACGGCAGTCATGGCGATTCAAGGTCAGATTGCCGAAACCAACGGCGCAATGCTCGAAGTGGCGGGCGCGCTGGTCAAGGAAATTGCCAAAGGCGCGAGCACAGGGTCAGTGGTCGACACCACGGCGTAAGTGACCAACCCGGCTTTGCTCACGGGTTACATAATGGCCGTTTCTGGTCGTTGACAAATCTCTGCAGGGTTCGCATAGTTCGATCTCGCAAACGTTTGCGCGGCATCCACAGTGGCTCGATCCATTGCCGGACGCGAAGTAGCCTACGCTAGCGCAAGCGTTGCTCACAAATAATCATAAGATCGGAGTGAATCCATGAAGCTGCCATTCGCTGGACGTCTTCTCGCTGTCGCTATGCTGGCTGCCGCCTCTGCCGCTTTACCCCTCTCTTCGGCGTTCGCCGACACTGAAAAACCTAAAGTCGCGCTGGTCATGAAATCCCTGGCCAACGAATTCTTCCTGACCATGGAAGACGGCGCCAAGGCCTATCAGAAAGACCATTCCGACGATTTCGACCTGATCTCCAACGG
Source organism: Pseudomonas sp. SJZ131 (assembly GCF_007828705.1). Lineage (NCBI taxonomy): Bacteria > Pseudomonadati > Pseudomonadota > Gammaproteobacteria > Pseudomonadales > Pseudomonadaceae > Pseudomonas > Pseudomonas sp. SJZ131. The sequence goes on from NZ_VIVC01000002.1 coordinate 1,422,880, forward strand.
CATCAAGGATGAAACCGACACCGCAGGCCAAACTCGCATCGTCGAGCAAATGATTCTGGCCAAGGTCAACGCGCTGGTGATTGCGCCGGCCGATTCCAAAGCCATGGTTCCGGTGATCAAGAAAGCGGTCGATGCCGGCATTACCGTGATCAACATCGACAACCAACTCGACCCGACTGTCGTCAAAAGCAAGAAAATCACCGTACCGTTTGTTGGCCCGGACAACCGCAAAGGCGCGCGTCTGGTCGGTGAATACCTGGCCAAGCAACTGAAGGCCGGTGACGAAGTCGGCATCATCGAAGGCGTGTCCACCACCACCAACGCCCAGCAGCGCACCGCCGGTTTCAAGGATGCGATGGAAGCGGCGCAGATCAAGGTTGTTTCCTTGCAATCCGGTGATTGGGAAATCGACAAAGGCAACAAGGTTGCCGCGTCGATCCTCAGCGAATACCCGGACGTCAAAGCGTTGCTGGCCGGTAACGACAGCATGGCCGTCGGCGCCGTTTCCGCCGTTCGCGCAGCAGGCAAGGCTGGCAAGGTGCAAGTCGTCGGTTACGACAACATCAATGCCATCAAGCCGATGCTCAAGGATGGTCGTGTGCTGGCCACTGCTGACCAGTTTGCAGCCAAGCAAGCCGTGTTCGGTATCGAGACTGCGCTGAAAATCATCAAAGGCGAGAAAGTCGACAGCGGCACCAACGGCGTGATCGAAACTCCCGTGGAGCTGGTTACCAAGTAATCCTTCTGGCGACACAATGGCACTCGCCCGTCCGGGCGGGTGCATGGAGAGTTTTCTATGTCAGTTTCCGCCCCGAACGCTGTCCTCTCGGTCAGCGGCATCGGTAAGACCTACGCGCAACCTGTCCTGACCGGCATCGACCTGACGCTGATGCGCGGTGAAGTGCTGGCGCTGACCGGTGAGAATGGCGCCGGCAAAAGTACCTTGTCGAAAATCATCGGCGGCCTGGTCACACCGACTACTGGCCAGATGCAATTCCAGGGTCAGGACTACCGCCCCGGCAGCCGCACCCAGGCTGAAGACCTGGGCATCCGCATGGTCATGCAAGAACTCAATCTGCTGCCGACATTGTCAGTGGCGGAGAACCTGTTTCTCGATAACTTGCCGAGCAACGGTGGCTGGATCAGCCGCAAGCAGTTGCGCAAAGCGGCGATCGAGGCGATGGCGCAAGTCGGCCTCGACGCGATTGACCCGGACACACTGGTCGGCGAGTTGGGCATCGGTCACCAGCAAATGGTCGAGATTGCCCGCAACCTGATCGGCGACTGTCATGTGCTGATCCTCGACGAGCCGACCGCGATGCTCACGGCGCGCGAAGTCGAGATGCTTTTCGAGCAGATCACGCGCCTGCAAGCGCGTGGCGTGTCGATCATCTACATCTCCCATCGCCTCGAAGAACTCGCCCGAGTGGCGCAGCGCATTGCGGTGCTGCGCGACGGCAATCTGGTGTGCGTCGAGCCGATGGCCAATTACAACAGCGAGCAGCTGGTGACCTTGATGGTCGGTCGCGAGTTGGGCGAACACATGGACATGGGCGAGCGCAAGATCGGCGCGCCAGCCTTGACGGTCAAAGGGCTGACCCGTTCCGACAAGGTTCGCGACGTTTCCTTTGAAGTGCGTGCAGGCGAGATCTTCGGTATTTCCGGATTGATCGGGGCAGGGCGCACTGAACTGCTGCGGCTGATCTTCGGCGCTGATACGCCCGACAGCGGCACCGTCGCGCTGGGTTCGCCGGCCAAGGTCGTGAGCATTCGTTCACCCGCCGATGCGGTCGGCCACCGCATCGCGCTGATCACCGAGGACCGCAAGGGCGAAGGCCTGCTGCTGACTCAATCGATCAGCGCCAACATTGCTCTGGGCAATATGCCGGTGATTTCCAATGCGGGCGTGGTCAATAACGGCGACGAGATCGCGCTGGCTCAGCGGCAGATCAGCGCCATGCGCATCCGCAGCTCCAGCCCGACGCAACTAGTGTCGGAGCTGTCCGGCGGCAACCAGCAGAAAGTCGTGATCGGCCGCTGGCTGGAGCGCGATTGTTCGGTGATGTTGTTCGACGAGCCGACACGCGGCATCGACGTTGGCGCCAAGTTCGACATCTATGCCTTGCTCGGCGAATTGACGCGCCAGGGCAAAGCGCTGGTGGTGGTGTCCAGTGACCTGCGTGAACTGATGCTGATTTGCGACCGCATCGGCGTTTTGTCGGCAGGGCGTCTGATCGACACATTCGAGCGCGACAGCTGGACCCAGGATGATTTGCTTGCCGCCGCATTTGCCGGCTACCAAAAACGTGATGCGTTGCTCAACGAAGCAGCGCCTAGGGATCTCCCATGAAAACTGCAACGTCCGCCGGTAAACGTGGTGGCAATTTCTACGGCCTCGGTACATACCTGGGGCTGGCCGGCGCCTTGCTGGCGATGATCGCGCTGTTCTCGGTCCTGAGCAGCCATTTCCTCTCGTATGACACCTTCAGTACCTTGGCCAACCAGATCCCGGATTTGATGGTGCTGGCGGTCGGCATGACCTTCGTGCTGATCATCGGTGGCATCGATTTGTCGGTCGGTTCGGTGCTCGCACTCGCGGCGTCGGCGGTCAGCGTGGCAATTCTCGGCTGGGGCTGGAGCGTTTTGCCCGCCGCTTTGCTCGGCATGGGCGTCGCCGCATTGGCCGGCACGGTGACCGGTTCGATCACTGTGGCGTGGCGGATTCCGTCGTTCATCGTCTCGCTCGGCGTGCTGGAAATGGCCCGAGGCCTGGCGTATCAGATGACCGGTTCGCGCACGGCTTACATCGGTGATTCCTTTGCCTGGCTTTCGAACCCGATCGCTTTCGGCATTTCGCCGTCGTTCATCATTGCGTTTGTGATTATCATCGTCGCTCAGGCCGTGCTGACCCGCACCGTGTTCGGTCGCTACTTGATCGGCATCGGCACTAACGAAGAAGCCGTGCGTCTGGCGGGGATCAATCCGAAACCTTACAAGATTCTGGTGTTCAGCCTGATGGGCCTGCTGGCCGGGATTGCCGCACTGTTTCAGATTTCGCGTCTGGAAGCGGCCGATCCCAACGCCGGTTCGGGTCTGGAGCTGCAAGTGATCGCGGCTGTGGTCATCGGCGGCACCAGCCTGATGGGCGGCCGTGGCTCGGTGATCAGTACGTTTTTCGGGGTGTTGATCATCTCGGTACTGGCCGCTGGCCTGGCGCAGATCGGCGCGACCGAACCGACCAAACGTATCATCACCGGCGCCGTAATTGTGGTCGCGGTGGTGCTCGATACTTATCGCAGTCAGCGCGCAAGCCGGCGGACCTGATTCATGGCAACGATCAAGGATGTGGCGGCGCTTGCGGGCATTTCCTACACCACCGTGTCTCATGTGGTGAACAAGACGCGGCCGGTCAGCGAAGAAGTGCGAGTCAAAGTCGAAGCCGCGATCAAGACGCTCGACTACGTGCCCAGCGCCGTCGCGCGGTCGTTGAAAGCCAAAACCACGGCGACTATCGGTTTGCTGGTGCCCAACAGCCTCAACCCGTACTTCGCCGAATTGGCCCGTGGCATCGAGGATTACTGCGAGCGTAACGGCTATTGCGTGATCCTCTGCAACTCCGACGATAACCCGGACAAGCAGCGCAGCTATTTAAGGGTGTTGCTGGAAAAACGCATCGACGGCTTGATCGTCGCCTCGGCCGGTGGCGACGCCGGACTCGCCGAGGGCCTCGCGGCGGTGCGCACGCCGATGGTGATCGTCGACCGTGGGTTGCAAGGAGTGAATGCCGATCTGGTGCGGATTGACCACGAATACGGCGCCTATCTGGCGACCCGGCATCTGCTCGAATTGGGCCATCGTGACATCGCCACCATCGGCGGGCCGGCGGATACCAGCGTGGCGCAAATGCGTCTGGCGGGTTATTGCCGGGCGCTGAAAGAGGCGGGCGTCGATGTGCCGCGCGAGCGCATGCTGGAAAGTGATTTCACCAGCACCGGTGGTTACAACGCCGCTGCGACTCTGCTGGAGAACAACCCACCGAGCGCAATTTTTGCCGGTAACGACATGATTGGTATCGGCGTGTTGCGCGCGGCCGCCGAGCGCAATATTCGCGTACCCAGCGAGCTGTCGGTGATCGGCTTCGACGACATTCAAATGAGTCGTTATGTGTACCCGGCACTGACCACCGTCGGCCAGTCGATCCTGCAACTCGGCGAAATGGCCGCCGAAGTCTTGTTGCGAAGGATTGCCACGCCGTCCCTGGCCACCGATCAACGGATCGTGACCCCGAGTATTGTTTTGCGAGAATCGACTGCGCCGCTGGCCGGCGTGTTCGCCCAGCTTCGCTAATAAGCAGCGCTGAAACCGAATTGATGAGTAGTGACGTATGCCCGCAAAAGTAGTGGTAATAGGCAGCTTGAACATGGACCTGGTCACCCGCGCGCCGCGCCTGCCGCGTGGCGGTGAAACGCTGATCGGCCAGTCGTTTTCAACCGTCTCCGGCGGCAAAGGCGCGAATCAGGCTGTAGCGGCGGCTCGACTGGGCGCCGAGGTTTCGATGGTTGGCTGCATCGGCTCCGACGCCTACGGGCAGCAGTTGCGCAACGCGTTGTTGGCCGAGCAGATTGATTGTGACGCCATCAGCATCGTCGACGGCGCCAGCGGTGTCGCGTTGATCGTTGTGGATGACAACAGCCAGAACGCGATCGTGATTGTCGCAGGCGCCAATGGTGCGTTGACGCCGGGCGTAATCGATCGTTTTGACTCAGTGTTGCAAGCGGCGGACGTGATCATCTGCCAACTGGAAGTGCCAGACGCCACCGTCGGTCATGCGTTGAAGCGCGGGCGTGAACTGGGCAAAACCGTGATCCTCAATCCCGCACCGGCCAGCCGCCCATTGCCTGCGGATTGGTACGCCGCCATCGACTACCTGATCCCTAACGAAAGCGAAGCGGCGGCGCTGAGCGGTTTGCCGGTGGACTCCCTGGAAACCGCCGAGACGGCCGCGACGCGATTGATCGGCATGGGCGCCGGTAAAGTCATCATCACCCTTGGCGCCCAAGGCTCGCTGTTTGCCGACGGACTAGGGTTCCAGCATTTCCCCGCGCCACAAGTGCACGCGGTCGACACCACGGCGGCTGGCGATACATTTGTAGGCGGTTTTGCTGCGGCGTTGGCGTCCGGTCAATCCGAAGCCGAAGCGATCCGTTTCGGCCAGGTCGCGGCGGCGTTGTCGGTGACCCGAGCCGGTGCGCAACCTTCTATTCCTACCTTGTCCGACGTACAGGCATTTAAAGCACCATGAAAAAGACCCCTCTGCTCAACGTCGCGCTGTCGCGGCTGATCGCGTCTCTGGGCCATGGCGACATAGTCGTGATCGGCGATGCCGGCCTGCCGGTGCCGCCAGGCGTCGAACTGATTGATCTGGCGCTGACCCACGGCATTCCGGATTTCGTCAGCACTTTGAAAGTTGTGCTCAGCGAAATGCAGGTCGAAAGCCACGTCCTCGCCCAAGAGATTCTTGATAAAAAGCCAACGGCTTTGGCGACTCTGGATCAGCTGAATGCCGACGGTGAACTGGGCCGGCGCGAGCTGCTCAGCCACGACCAATTCAAAGTCCTTAGCCGACAAGCACGGGCGATTATTCGTACAGGCGAATGTCAGCCGTACTGCAACATCGTGTTGGTGTCCGGGGTAACGTTCTAACTCGCTGTTTCCTTCTATGCTTTCCCACGCACAAGGAGTGCGCTATGCACCGCTATGCTCAGAAACTGCATCATCTGCTTCGGAGTCTGCTGCTCTTGTCTTTCATCACCGCAACAAGCGCCCAAGCGGCGGAAAAGATCGACCTGATCATCGACACCGACCCGGGTGCCGACGACGTCGTTGCCTTGCTGTTTGCCCTGGCTTCGCCGGAAGAACTGAACATCCGCGCACTGACCACCGTCGCCGGCAACGTACGTCTCGACAAGACTTCGCGTAATGCGCGTCTGGCCCGCGAGTGGGCAGGGCGCGAAGACGTGCCGGTCTACGCTGGCGCGCCGAAACCGCTGATGCGCACGCCGATCTACGCCGAGAATATCCATGGCAAGGAAGGCCTGTCGGGTGTCACGGTTCACGAACCGAAGAAGGGTTTGGCTGAAGGCAACGCGGTCAATTACCTGATCGATACCTTGAAAAACGCCAAGCCGCACAGCATCACCATTGCCATGCTCGGTCCACAGACCAACCTGGCCCTGGCGCTGATCCAGGAACCCGAGATCGTGCAGGGCATCAAGGAAGTGGTGATCATGGGGGGCGCGCACTTCAACGGCGGCAACATTACCCCAGTGGCCGAATTCAACCTGTTCGCTGATCCGCAGGCTGCGGAAGTGGTGCTCAAAAGTGGCGTGAAGTTGACTTATCTGCCGCTGGACGTGACCCACAAGATCCTCACCAGCGACGCGCGCCTGAAGCAGATCGCCGCGCTGAACAACAATGCGGGCAAGATCGTCGGCGATATTCTCAACGAATACGTCAAGGGCGACATGGAGCACTACGGTATTCCGGGCGGCCCGGTGCATGACGCGACCGTCGTTGCTTACCTGCTGAAGCCGGAGCTGTTCACCGGGCGTGCGGTGAATGTCGTTGTTGATAGCCGCGAAGGTCCGACCTTTGGCCAAACCATCGTCGATTGGTACGACGGCCTGAAAGCGCCGAAAAACGCCTTCTGGGTCGAGAATGGCGATGCTCAAGGCTTCTTCGACCTGCTGACCCAACGTTTGGCTCGTCTGAAGTAAGCTGCATGCCCGCAGGTGCCAGCCTGCGGGTTTTACTCCCTGCCTGAACCCACCAAGCCAAGATAATTGGCCGGGTATTTCTCGAATACCTGGGCGATGAACGACTGCGCGGCTTGCGTTCCCAACTCCTTGACCAGCAGGTCGATGCCAATGATTGCCAATTCTTCCGGGCTGCCGGGGCTATAAGAACTGTGACCCTGAGGCCACTTGGCTTTGATGTCGGCGTCGATGCTTACGGTGGTCATGATGGCGCTCGTGAAGTCGGGAATGTCTGAGTGTCGAGTTAACCATTTTTGTCTGGCGTTTGGCACTCCGACTTAGGCATGAGAGGAGGGCTATGCGACACTTGGTTCTTTGATGGATTTTCAAGGACCGCGCTGTGCAGATCGATTTGAATAAACCTGACGCCTTGACCCTTGAAGCCGTGCGCCAATTGCTGGCCTCCGCCAGCGATGACGAGCACACCCAATTGCGTGTGACCAAAGAAGGCATCGCTTACATTTCGTCAGGCGTAGTGGGCGGCACCGACATTGGTGGGTTGCTGTTTCGTCTGGAGACGTGGGCCAAAGGCTCGGGTTACGTAGGATTGGTCGCGGCCAGCGATGAAGTCTGGGTCATGCAGATTTTCAACGCCTTGAAAGAAAACTGGCCTAACCCGCCATTCGACTACATCGACGTCTATTGAGCGCCGTTCATATTCAGTCACGATTGAGTGCTGAACGGCTCGGCGCTGCTCAGGCAAACTCGCTGATTGTCCAGTCCTGCGGCGCTCTGATAGCGCTGTCCCGTGAAACCAAACGCAGGATCGGCGGTCGCACGAACTCAGCTTATCTATTGAATAAAGGAGGCTTCATGCCTTGGAAGCTCGCGTCATTGGGTACTTTGTTGGCCGTCGCCATGCTGGCCGGTTGCAGCACACCCTCCACCGAGTCGACAGCAACTGATGCTGTAACGACCGAAACCGGTCATAGCCGCTGTGATTCGAATGCTGCGCAATTCACCATCGGCAAAAAAGCTTCGCCAGAATTGCTGGAGCAGGCGCGTACTCGGGCGGGCGCGCAGAATGCGCGGATCCTCAAGCCTAGCGACATGGTGACCCTGGAGTACCGCTCCGATCGCCTGAATCTGAATACCGACGACAACCTGGTGATCACGCGCATCAACTGCGGCTGATCTTTTCAGGTTTTTGTTACGTGCATAAAAAACCCCGTCACATGGACGGGGTTTTTTTAGTGCGCCAGAAACTTACTCTGGGCGGACTTGTGCAGCTTGCATACCCTTTTGGCCTTTCTCAGCCACGAAGGAAACGGTTTGGCCTTCTTTCAGGCTTTTGAAACCGTCGCTTTCGATAGCTTTGAAGTGTACGAACAGGTCGTCACCGCCACCTTGAGGAGTGATGAAGCCGAAGCCTTTTTCATCGTTGAACCATTTAACGGTGCCGGTTTGGCGATTAGACATGGTGTATCTCCAAGAAACATATATTTTCAGTAGTACTGTGCTGCTCAGGCCAACTGGGCACACGGGACTATCATAGTCGAAATGTACGATTTGGGAGCCCCCCGCGGGTGCTGTTTACCCCATAACCGCACATTCTTTGTTGCTCGATCTGGCTGAGAGCCCCGATTTAAAAGGCTTTCAGCCGAAAGTAAAGACGATAAAAAAACCTGTAAAACCTGCAAAATTTGTCGGAAAAGACGCTTTTTGCATGCATTTCATCGTCTGTCAGAGCCCTCAAAGCGCATTTTGGCGCTTACTTTTTTGGCGCGGTATCGGCTTTGCACGCGGCAATTTGGCCCAATGCCTTCTGTTGCAGGTCAAGCGGTGCCTTGTTGTCCATCAATGCCTGGATGTCCTTGGCCGGATACGACTTGATTGCGTCGGCGCCACAGGCGCAGTGCGCCTTGGCGGCTGCGGCGCCAATCTGTGGAGTGGCGGCCTGAGTGCACTGAGCCATGTATTTGGCGCGCTCACCTTTTGGCCAGTCTGCGTGGGCAGCCAGTGGCAGCAACAGGGCAATGGGTGCGACGACTGCGAACAAACGATTCAGACGCATGCTGGGATGCTCCTTGTGGGTCAATGTCTTGTTATATGAGGGGTAAAGCGCCGTTCTAGTTCAGCACTCTGGCATAAAACGGCTGATTTGCCGTAGTGCAAAAGCTCGTTGCCGCGATGACCGTTCATCTGTGCTAGCATGCCCCGCTCGGGCTTTTGCAGGCTCCGGCTGACTTTTCGTCCCGGCAGCGGCAACGACCGAATAACCCTGATTTGAATCCCAGTCACTCTGGTTCGGTTTTCCGGTTGGCCGCAAGGCTCCTGCCGCTGTAAGGCAGGCGTTCGTCATTGAATGGCCTGGATCGGATCTTGTACTGGCTCATCCCAACCCACGTGACCTTTGGTAGGGGTCACCACTAGGAGAGGAGGCGCCATGCCAACTATTACTCTTCCCGACGGCAGTCAACGTTCATTCGATCACCCGGTTTCCGTAGCCGAGGTCGCCGCATCCATTGGTGCAGGCTTGGCCAAAGCCACCGTGGCCGGCAAGGTCAATGGCAAGCTGGTTGACGCCAGCGACATCATCGACAGCGATTCCACGCTGCAAATCATTACGCCAAAGGATGAAGAGGGGCTGGAGATCATTCGCCACTCTTGCGCCCACCTGGTTGGCCATGCGGTCAAGCAGTTGTACCCGACCGCCAAGATGGTCATCGGTCCGGTCATCGACGAAGGCTTCTATTACGACATCGCCTTCGAGCGTCCTTTCACTCCGGACGACTTGGCCGCGATCGAACAGCGCATGCAGCAGCTGATCGAAAAAGATTACGACGTGATCAAGAAAGTCACTCCGCGCGCCGAAGTGATCGAAGTGTTCAAGGCCCGTGGCGAAGATTACAAGTTGCGCCTGGTCGAGGACATGCCGAACGAGCAGGCCATGGGCCTGTACTATCACGAAGAATACGTCGACATGTGCCGCGGCCCGCACGTGCCGAACACGCGTTTCCTGAAATCCTTCAAGCTGACCAAGTTGTCCGGCGCCTACTGGCGCGGCGATGCCAAAAACGAGCAATTGCAGCGCGTTTACGGCACTGCCTGGGCTGACAAGAAGCAGCTGGCGGCTTACATCCAGCGCATAGAAGAAGCTGAAAAGCGCGATCACCGCAAGATCGGCAAGCGTCTGGGCCTGTTTCACACCCAGGAAGAAGCGCCGGGCATGGTTTTCTGGCACCCGAACGGCTGGACTTTGTACCAAGTGCTCGAGCAGTACATGCGCAAGGTTCAGCGCGACAACGGCTATCTGGAGATCAAGACTCCGCAAGTCGTTGACCGCAGCCTGTGGGAGAAATCCGGGCACTGGGCCAACTACGCCGACAACATGTTCACCACGCAGTCGGAAAACCGCGACTACGCGATCAAGCCAATGAACTGCCCTTGCCACGTGCAGGTGTTCAACCAAGGCTTGAAGAGCTACCGCGAACTGCCGATGCGTCTGGCCGAATTCGGTGCCTGCCACCGGAACGAGCCGTCGGGTGCGCTGCACGGCATCATGCGTGTACGTGCTTTCACTCAGGACGACGCGCACATCTTCTGTACTGAAGAGCAGATGCAGGCCGAATCCGCTGCATTCATCAAGCTGACCATGGACGTTTACGCCGACTTCGGCTTTAAAGACGTCGAAATGAAACTTTCCACTCGTCCGGAAAAACGCGTAGGTTCCGACGAGCTGTGGGATCGCGCTGAAGCGGCATTGGCTGCAGCCCTTGATAGCGCTGGTCTGCCGTACGATCTGCAGCCGGGGGAGGGCGCGTTCTACGGTCCGAAGATCGAATTTTCGCTGAAAGATTGCCTTGGCCGTGTCTGGCAGTGTGGTACCCTTCAGCTCGATTTTAATCTGCCTGTCCGTCTGGGAGCCGAATACGTCTCCGAAGACAACAGTCGCAAGCACCCGGTAATGTTGCACCGGGCGATCCTTGGATCCTTCGAACGTTTTGTCGGAATCCTGATCGAGCACTACGAGGGCGCGTTCCCTGCGTGGCTTGCTCCGACCCAGGCAGTGATCATGAACATCACTGACAAACAGGCCGATTTCGCCGCCGAGGTTGAAAAAACTCTCAACGAAAGCGGATTTCGTGCCAAGTCTGACTTGAGAAATGAAAAGATCGGCTTTAAAATCCGCGAGCATACTTTGCTCAAGGTTCCCTATCTCTTGGTTATCGGAGATCGGGAAGTCGAGATGCAGACTGTCGCTGTGCGTACTCGTGAAGGTGCTGACCTGGGCTCGATGCCCGTCGCCCAGTTCGCTGAGTTTCTCGCGCAAGCGGTTTCCCGGCGTGGTCGCCCAGATTCGGAGTAATTACTATTAAGCGTGAAATGAGACAAGATAAACGAGCTGCACCGAAAGCCCCGATCAACGAGAATATCTCGGCACGCGAGGTTCGGTTAATTGGGGCTGAGGGCGAGCAGCTTGGGATTGTGTCAATTGAAGACGCGCTTCTTAAGGCTGAAGAAGCCAAGCTCGATTTGGTGGAAATTTCCGCCGATGCTGTACCTCCTGTCTGCAAGCTGATGGACTACGGCAAATCGATCTTCGAAAAGAAGAAGCAGGTTGCCGCAGCCAAGAAGAACCAGAAGCAGATTCAGGTTAAAGAAATCAAGTTTCGTCCAGGGACGGAGGAAGGGGATTACCAGGTAAAACTGCGCAACCTGGTACGTTTCCTGAGTGATGGGGACAGGGCCAAGGTATCCTTGCGATTCCGCGGCCGTGAGATGGCCCACCAGGAGCTGGGGATGGAACTCCTCAAGCGAGTTGAAGGTGACTTGCTCGAGTACGGTTCGGTCGAACAGCATCCTAAGATGGAAGGACGCCAGCTGATCATGGTCATCGCCCCGAAAAAGAAGAAGTAATCATTTGGGCACGGCAGGCCTACTGATTATGTTTATCAACTGAATGCGGAGTATCCGAACATGCCAAAAATGAAAACTAAAAGTGGTGCTGCTAAGCGGTTTCTGAAAACTGCTAACGGTATCAAGCACAAGCACGCTTTCAAGAGCCACATCCTGACTAAAATGTCGACCAAGCGTAAGCGTCAACTGCGCGGTAGCAGCTTGCTGGCACCGTGTGACGTGGCAAAAGTCGAGCGCATGCTGCGCCTTCGTTAATTTAGTCAAGAATAGAGGAAGTAACTCATGGCTCGTGTAAAGCGTGGCGTCATTGCCCGTAAACGTCACAAAAAAATTCTGAAACTTGCTAAAGGCTACTACGGCGCTCGCTCGCGCGTATTCCGTGTTGCCAAGCAAGCGGTAATCAAGGCAGGCCAATACGCCTACCGTGACCGTCGTCAGAAAAAACGTCAGTTCCGCGCTCTGTGGATCGCTCGTATCAACGCTGGTGCACGTATCAACGGTCTGTCCTACAGCCGTTTCATCGCCGGCCTGAAAAAAGCGTCCATCGAGATCGACCGTAAGGTTCTGGCTGATCTGGCAGTGAACGAAAAAGCGGCGTTTGCTGCGATTGTCGAGAAAGCTAAAGCCACCTTGGCTTAAGTACCCCCGACAGTCACCCGGCCTCATCTTTGTGGGGCCAGGTGTTAAACGTCATAAATAGGGGAAGAGCCTTCAAGCTCTTCCCCTATTTTGTATCTGGAGTCTGTACATGGAAAACCTGGATGCGCTGGTCTCTCAAGCACTAGAGGCTGTGCAAAGCGCTGAAGATATCAATGCCCTGGAGCAAATCCGGGTTCACTACCTTGGCAAAAAGGGTGAATTGACTCAGGTGATGAAGACCCTGGGGAATTTGCCGGCAGAAGAGCGTCCGCAAGTCGGCGCCCTGATCAACGTTGCCAAGGAGCGCGTCACAGAGGTTCTCAATGCGCGCAAAGCACTGTTTGAAGAGGCCGATCTGGCTGCCAAACTGTCCGCCGAGTCGATTGACGTGACCCTGCCTGGCCGCGGCCAGACCTCGGGTGGTCTGCATCCGGTTACCCGCACTCTGGAACGTATCGAACAGTTCTTCACCCACATTGGCTACGGCATTGCCGAAGGCCCTGAGGTCGAAGACGACTATCACAACTTTGAAGCGCTCAACATCCCAGGCCATCACCCGGCCCGGTCGATGCATGACACCTTCTATTTCAATGCCAACATGTTGCTGCGCACCCATACCTCGCCGGTACAGGTCCGCACCATGGAATCGAAACAGCCGCCGATCCGCATCGTCTGCCCAGGCCGTGTGTATCGTAGCGACTCGGATATCACCCACTCCCCGATGTTCCACCAGGTCGAAGGCCTGCTGGTCGACCGCGATATCAACTTCGCCGACCTGAAAGGCACCATCGAGGAATTCCTGCGCGTGTTCTTCGAAAAAGAACTGGCCGTGCGTTTCCGTCCTTCGTATTTCCCGTTCACCGAGCCATCCGCCGAAGTCGACATGGAATGCGTGATGTGCAGCGGTAAAGGCTGCCGTGTCTGCAAACAGACTGGCTGGCTGGAAGTCATGGGTTGCGGCATGGTTCACCCGAACGTGCTGCGCATGTCCGGGATCGACCCGGAAGAGTTCTCGGGCTTTGCCTTCGGCATGGGCGTTGAGCGTCTGGCCATGCTGCGTTACGGCGTGAACGACTTGCGTCTGTTCTTCGACAACGACTTGCGGTTCCTCGCGCAATTTCGCTAGTCGTAACGAATTCTTAGGAGAGCAGGATGAAATTCAGTGAACAATGGCTGCGCGGCTGGGTAAGCCCGCAGGTTAGTCGTGACGAGCTGGTTGCTCGTCTGTCGATGGCCGGTCTTGAGGTCGATAGCGTTACGCCGGCCGCCGGCGAATTCACCGGTGTGGTGGTGGGCGAGGTGCTGAGCACCGAGCAGCATCCGGACGCCGACAAGTTGCGCGTGTGCCAGGTCAGCAATGGCTCGGAGACTTTCCAGGTCGTTTGCGGAGCGCCGAACGTGCGTCCGGGCCTGAAGATTCCATTCGCCATGATCGGTGCCGAACTGCCGGGCGACTTCAAAATCAAGAAAGCCAAGCTGCGTGGCGTTGAGTCCAACGGCATGCTGTGCTCGCAAGCCGAGCTGCAAGTTGGCGAAGGCAACGATGGCCTGATGGAATTGCCGGTCGATGCACCGGTTGGTCAGGACATTCGTGAATATTTGGGCCTGGACGATGCCAGCATCGAGGTCGATCTGACCCCGAACCGCGGCGATTGCCTGTCCCTGGCCGGTCTGGCCCGTGAAGTCGGCGCGCTGTACAACGCCGAAGTCACCCGTCCGGTAGTTGCTGTCGTGCCGGCCGTGCACGACGAAGTGCGTTCGGTCGAAGTGCTGGCGCCCGCCGCTTGCCCGCGTTATCTGGGTCGGGTAATCCGTAACGTCGATCTGTCCAAGCCAACACCGCTGTGGATGGTCGAGCGTTTGCGTCGTGGCGACGTGCGCAGCATCGACGCCGCCGTCGACATCACCAACTATGTGATGCTCGAATTGGGTCAACCGCTGCACGCGTTCGATCTCGCCGAAATCAATGGCGGCATTCGCGTGCGCATGGCCGAAGAAGGCGAGAAGCTGGTTTTGCTTGACGGTCAGGAAGTCAGCCTGCGCAGCGATACGCTGGTAATTGCCGACCACACCCGCGCCTTGGCAATCGCCGGCGTCATGGGTGGCGAGCACAGCGGCGTCAACACTGCGACCACGCGTGATGTATTCCTCGAAAGCGCATTTTTCGACCAGATTGCTGTCGCTGGCAAGGCCCGTTCCTACGGCCTGCACACCGACGCTTCGCATCGTTATGAGCGTGGCGTGGACTGGCAATTGGCCCGCGAAGCCATGGAGCGCGCCACTGGCCTGCTGCTGGAAATCACTGGCGGCGAAGCTGGCCCGATCATCGAAACCGTCAGCGAACAGCATCTGCCGTCGATCGCCCCGGTCACGTTGCGAGCGCAGCGCATCACGCAGATGCTGGGCATGGAGATGGACCCGGTCGAAGTCGAGCGTCTGCTTAATGGTCTGGGCCTGAAGGTTAGCGCCGATGGAGCAGGGCAGTGGCGCGTAGAAGTGCCAAGCCATCGCTTCGATATCAGCCTGGAAGTTGATCTGATCGAAGAGCTGGCCCGTCTGTACGGCTACAACCGTCTGCCGGTTCGTTATCCGCAAGCCCGCCTCGCGCCGCAAGCCAAGGCTGAAGCCCGCAGCGACTTGCCTGAACTGCGTCGCCTGCTGGTGGCGCGTGGTTATCAGGAAGCGATCACTTACAGCTTCATCGATCCGAAACAGTTCGAACTGTTTAATCCGGGTGTTGAACCACTGCTGTTGGCCAATCCGATTTCCAATGACATGGCAGCCATGCGTTCGTCGCTGTGGCCAGGCTTGGTCAAATCGCTGCAGCACAACCTGAATCGTCAGCAGGATCGGGTTCGCTTGTTCGAAAGCGGGCTGCGTTTTGTCGGTCAACTGGATGGTCTGAAGCAAGAGCCGATGCTCGCCGGTGTTGTTTGTGGCAGCCGTCTGCCGGAAGGCTGGGCGCAAGGGCGTGATGTCATCGACTTCTTCGACATCAAGGCTGATGTTGAAGCGGTGTTGGGCTTTGCCGGTGCACTGAATTCGTTCACGTTTGTACCGGGCAAGCACCCGGCGCTGCACCCGGGTCAAACCGCGCGCATCGAGCGTGAAGGGCGCCTTGTAGGTTTTGTCGGCGCAATTCATCCTGAGCTGTCGAAAAACCTCGGTCTCGACCGTCCGGTGTTTGTTTTCGAGCTGGTTCTGGCTGAAGTGGCTTTGGGTAAAATGCCTAAATTCCAGGAGTTGTCGCGTTTTCCTGAAGTGCGACGTGACCTTGCGCTGATTGCTGAAAAAGACGTCGCCGCCAGCGCCGTGCTGGACGTAATCCGTGAAAATGCAGGGGAATGGCTGACGGACCTCAGGCTATTTGACGTATATCAGGGTAAAGGCATTGATCCTGATAGAAAAAGCCTAGCAGTCGGCTTGACCTGGCAGCATCCATCGCGCACTCTTAACGACGATGAGGTGAATACTACGACGCAAAATATCCTCACCTCGCTCGAACAAAGGTTGAACGCCACGTTAAGGAAGTGACGTATGGGGGCTCTGACGAAAGCTGAGATGGCGGAACGTCTGTATGAGGAGCTGGGCCTGAATAAACGGGAGGCCAAGGAATTGGTCGAACTGTTTTTTGAAGAAATCAGGCACGCTCTGGAAGACAACGAACAAGTCAAGTTGTCCGGTTTCGGCAATTTCGACCTTCGGGACAAACGCCAGCGGCCTGGCCGCAATCCGAAAACGGGTGAAGAAATCCCGATCACGGCTCGCCGTGTGGTCACCTTTCGTCCAGGGCAGAAGTTGAAGGCCCGAGTTGAGGCTTATGCTGGAACCAAGTCATAACGACGAGCTACCCGTCATCCCAGGCAAACGCTACTTCACCATTGGTGAAGTCAGCGAGCTGTGTGCGGTAAAACCGCACGTGCTGCGCTATTGGGAGCAGGAGTTTCCTCAACTCAACCCCGTCAAACGCCGCGGAAACCGCCGGTATTATCAGCGCCAGGACGTGCTGATGATCCGGCAGATCCGCGCGCTTCTTTACGATCAAGGGTTCACCATCGGCGGCGCGCGTTTGCGGTTGTCCGGCGATGAAGCCAAAGACGACACCACTCAGTACAAGCAGATGATCCGGCAGATGATTGCCGAATTGGAAGACGTGCTGGTTGTGCTCAAGAAGTAAAATCCAGCGTTTGAATACTTCCAGTTTTCAAAAGCTTGCGATATATTCTTGAGCGTTCTTCGAGGAGAAGAACAGGTTAAACGCCTAGTCGGGGCGTAGCGCAGTCCGGTAGCGCACTTGCATGGGGTGCAAGGGGTCGAGTGTTCGAATCACTCCGTCCCGACCATATTTTTCAGTGACTTAGCCCAACTTTCGCGAGTTGGGCTTTTTCATGTCTGTGACTTTTGCGGACGGCTCGATTTTTCACGTCTGCCTCCTTCGCCCTTCCTGACCCGATTACCCACCTTGACGCTCAGCCTACTAGAAGGTAGCGTCCGGCCATGACTAATCACTCGAACACTTTTAACGAAATCCTCAACTGCGCACGCTCGCTCATCATCGCCGGCGGGTACAACGGTTTCAGCTATGCGGATATCGCGGAATTCGTAGGCATTCGCAAGGCCAGTATCCACCACCACTTTCCTACCAAGCTCGATCTCGTCGTCACGCTGGTCAGACGGTACCGGGAGGAAGCGGAAGTTGGAATTGGCGAAATAGAGCGCCATTGTCCGTCGCCGGAAGATCAACTCCGCGCCTATATGGGTTACTGGCAATCGTGCATTGCCGACGCTGCAAAGGGCTACTGCGTCTGTGCATTACTGGCGACGCAGATTCCGGTATTACCGCAGGACGTGGTGGTAGAGGTGCGCACGCACTTTCTGGCACTGTCCACTTGGCTCACTTCTGTTCTGCAGCGCGGATCGGAGCAGGGTAATTTCATCTTGACCGGTGAGGCACGGGCCGAGGCGGAGGCTTTCATGGCGACCGTTCATGGCGCCATGCTCTCGGCTCGTGCCTATGGCGATCCGGCGATGTTTGGCGTAATTACCCTCCCGCTTATCGACAAGTTGGTTAACAAGTAATAACGCTGACGTTGATGTCAGATGCGCATGGACGTAACACTAACGTCTCGCCGAAGTACTTAAACATCCTCTGTCGAATCGTCAGCCGCGGGTAAATGGCCAGTCGAAAATCTGCGCGCTGCGATGAGAACCGGAAGAAGCTGGCGGCCTGTTTCTGATAGTTGATATTCGACTCGCAGAGGCTTTTCACCTAAGTCGACTCGCTCGATCAAACCATCTCTGGCCATCTCCCGAAGGTGGGCCGTCAGCATCTTCTGGGAAACGCCGGGCAGATCTCGCTTCAACTGCAATGTGCGGATCGATGGGTCGGCGTAGAGCCTGAATGTAATCGGCACGCAAATGGCACGTACCGGACCGGCTTCGCAGTTGCCCTGAGTATCCCTACGGTTTAGGCTGCGCCGGAGCTCAGGGAACCCGCGCACATGGTCATTGAAAAAAAGATAAATTCAGCATCAGTCAGCATGAAGTCGCTGCATCCACTCGATCATGCGCTTGAGTTGCTGCATTTCGGCTTTCGCGGGCTGACCGTCAAGGCCGATCAGTTTCTGGCGACGCTCGACCTGTCGCGCGTGCATCACCGCGTTCTCTACATCATCGCCCGGGCGGATGAGATCAATGTCGGTGATCTGGCGATGACGTTAGGCATCAGCAAACAAGCGTTACACCGACCTCTCAAGCATTTGATCGATCAGGATCTGGTGTGTTTCAGCCGCGCCCCGGAGCGCCATCGTTTCAAGCTGCTGGCGCTCACGGAAGCGGGCAGGGTGGTGGAACAGACCGCTACTGAATCGGAGCGGCAGACGCTGGATCAAGCGTTTCGCAGTGCTGGTGTCGAAGGGCAAGCGGCCTGGACCTCGATCATGGCGTCACTGGCCGACAATCTGAACTGAACTCAGGTGATGCGCTCGCGCACCATGATGCACTTGGCTAGCGGGTCGAGCAGCGCTTCGGTTGCCTCGTCGGGCGAGACCACAGTCGGGCTTACCATCAGCGGATCACAGCGTCCGCTGCTGACTAGGTCGAACACCTTGGGGATGTGGGGGCGCACATTGCACAGCCCTACCGAAAGGGTGACGTCGCGCAAATACATGCCAAACAGAGGGATCTTCGGATCGTCGAAGATGATGCCGATGCATGAGCAATGTCCGCCCGGCGCCAGTGCCAGCAACCCGCGGTGCAGTGACTGGTGATCGCGGGTCGCGGACACGACAACGTCGTAACGCTCGTCGAGTATCGTCGGCAGATCGACGTTGCCACCGCTGCGCACCGCGAGGTCGCGACGATAGTCATTGTCGTCCAGGTAATCGACGCTCCCTGCGCCTGCGGCCACGGCCATCTGAACCGCGAGCACGCCGAGACTTTCTGTGCCTCCCACCACTAGAACGCGGGCGTTCTCCCGCGTGCTGATCGGGCGGCTGGTGGCGACCCACGCGTCCGTGAGGTTGTCACTGGCACTTGCCACCGCCAGCGGATTGAGCCCCGGTGGCAACGGCACCAGCATCGCGTCGGCAAATGGCACATCGACGACTTCCGAAAACAGCCCGCCCCAATGGCCGCCTGCGGGGACACCGTAAGCGGCGTGACGCGGCACCGTTGTGCACGCGGTGGCTCGCCCGGCAAGGCACTGAGGGCAGTTTCCACAGGCGATCTTCCACGGCACCGAAACCAGGTCGCCGCGTCGGACGGTCAGCACTGCCTCACCGACTTGCAACACTTCCGCCACACATTCGTGGCCTAGTGCAAAGGGCGGTTTAAAGGGTGTAGTGCCGGCAATCAGGCGCCGGTCGAGGTCACAGGAAGCGCTGGCTATCGGGCGGACCAGCGCACCGTGGGCGCTGGAAAGCGGCGGTGATGGCGCTTCGATCCAGGCCAATCGCCCGGCACTCTGGACGTTCAATACTTTCATTGGCTCAGGCTCCCGCGACGGCAAACGTGGTGGTCGCCTTGGCGAAAAGCTTGCCCGCGTCATCGACCACGTGCGCATCGCAAATCGCCAGGCTACGCGTACGCTCCACCAGCCATCCTTCGACACGATAGATCTGGCCGACGCGCAGCGGTCGCACGAATTTGACGTTGAGGTCGATCGTTGAATGCGGCGTCGACGTTTCCAATGTAGAAAACAACGCCAACGCCGCAGCGCCATCCAGGCAAGTCGCGGCGAAACCACCGTGTACGGCACCTGCCGGGTTCAGATGTCGATCATCGGGCCGAGCCTCCAAGGTAATTCTCCCTGGGCTGACCATGACGGCAGTCAGGCCCATCGTCTGACCGATGGAAGAGGCGGGGATCTCCCCGCGAATCAACGCACGCAGCGCTTGCAACCCGGATATCTCGTTTTCGCTCATGTGATTTCCCGTGTGGCCCGGCCCGGTAGCGTGGTCGCGGTGCGCAGTGGAGAGCGCACATCAGCGGCCAACCTAAACGCTGCGAGGACCTTATGTCAACAATGTTGATGTGAGGTTGTAGCTCGCTTGACAGGTCAGCCTACCTACTAGTAGATTCAACTCCGTTCGAGGTCACATGCAAACAGAGCCGGCGGATGAGCGGGAGCATGTTCAGGGAGTTTTATTCAGGCACAGGGTCGTCGGCATCGATCAGTTCAACGCGGCATCGGAAGCTCTCGATGCCTGACTCCTCATCGCCGCAACAGTGGCGCCGAGCTTAATTTCCCTGAGAGATTCCCATGCCCCATCCACTGTCGTTTGTCGGAATAGTCCATACAGTCATCAGCCTGGTTCCCGTCTTCGCGGGGCTCTACAGCTTCGCCCGCTACAGCAAGATCGACACCACCACACGCTCCGGCAAAACGTATTTGCTGGGGTTGGTGCTAGCGGTCATCACCTCATTTGGAGTTTCAAGTACTGGCGGTTTAAACGCAGGGCATGTGTTTGGCATTGTCGTTCTGCTGGCAGCCTTCGGCGGTGTGTTGGTGCCGCGATTGACCTTTTTCGGCAAGCTTCGCCCTTATCTGTCGGTCTTCGGGCTGTCGTTCAGTTTCTTCTTGTCACTGGTGCCCGCGATCAACGAAACACTCACTCGACTGCCAGCCGACCAGCCGTTGGCCGCCGGTCCTGGCGCGGGCGCGGTGAAGATCACCTTATTGGTAGTGTTTTGTTTGTTTGTCGTGGGATTTGCCGTGCAATGCCGGCTGGTGCGTGGACAGCAGCGTGGACTGGTCCGAACCTGAAACCGGTCTGCGCATGAGACCGGCTTGATGGCCGCCATTGCGGCGGCCACTGCTTCGAAGCCTACGTTCCGATCATTTCACCCGCCAGATCCGCGAGGGCCCGCAGCCGGTCCATATGTCGCATGTCGTGGTGATAGCCCATCCAGATATCGCGGCCGGGCGGTGCACTGCCAACGTCTATCCGCTTCAGACCGGTCAACTGGTCGCCTAACGCGCGGGGCAAAACCGCTGCACCCAAACCGCGTGCGCACATCTGCGCCTGCACGGTGCGGCTGCTGCTGGTGAAAACCGTTTTGGCGTGGGGAAACAGCTCTTTCAGCCAAAGCACATCGGGGTAATGAGCCTGCGCCGTGCTCATCAGGATCAGCCCGAAAGTCTGCTCATTTTGCTCAAGTGGGAAAGGCAAATCCGCCGCGAAGTAAAGTCCGTAAGGCAAAGTCGTCAGTCGACGTTGAACGATATCCGGCTCGGTAAACGGCACGATTCGAAACGCGATATCTGCATCACGCCGTGCCAGATCGAACAGGCGATGCCCCGCGATCACCTCTGGAACAATTAACGGGTAGCGTCGCGACATTTCGCTGAAGACCGGCGCCAGCACATAACTGGCAAACCAGTCAGCCGAAGAGATCCGCAACAGTCCCTCAGGTTGATCACTGTCGCCCGCCAAATGCCGTTCGATGGAAAGGGCGCTGCGCTCCATTTCCTCGGCCAGGCGCAGAATTTTTTCTCCACTGTCCGTCAACACCAGACCTTGCCCGGTGCGGCGGAAAAACACCTGGCCGCTGTGCTGTTCCAGAACGTGAAGACGACGGCCGACGGTGGGATGGCTGACGCCCAGTTGCTTCGCGGCGGCGCCCAGCGAGCCGGTCCGGACGATCGCCAGAAAGACGCGCAAGTCATTCCAGTCCATGGCCCACCCCCTAACAAAAATGAACGGCGAAGATGCAGCAATGGCAGTCCCCTTGCAACCCTGTGCGCTACACAATTGCTTCATCGACGTTTACTCGGCAAGCAAGCAAGAGGGCTCCAGATGAATATCGGTTTTGTGGGTGTCGGGAGCATGGGACGAGCGATCATTCCTTTGCTCATTCAAGCAGGCCATCGCGTCAGTGCGTGGAATCGCACTGCCGATGCGCTGGCTGGGCTGAATAATATCGACGTGCTCGCGTCTGCGGCGCTGGCGTTTGAGCAGCCGGTGGTCATCAGCCTGCTCGCTGACGACGCAGCGGTGAACGAGGTATTGCTGGACTCGGCGGCGTTGAAAACCGCCTGTGACGCCTGCATTCATATCGTCATGTCGACACTGTCGCCGGCGTTGATGGCGCAATTGCAGGAAGCACACGACGAGGCGGGCGTGCTGCTCATCGCTGCGCCGGTTTTCGGTATTCCTGCTGTCGCCGCCAAGGGTGAACTGAACATTCTGGCGGCCGGACCTGACGCCGCGATAGTTCGCGTTCAGCCACTGTTTGATGTTCTCGGCAAAAAGACCTGGAGGCTGGGCGAGCAACCGGTGCAGGCCTGCATCGCCAAAGTCGCCGGCAACCTGATGATCGCCCAAGCCATCCAATCACTGGCCGAAGCGAGCGTGCTTACCGAGCAATATGGCTTGAGCGCGTCGGCGTTCATCGACCTCATTACCCAGACCCTGTTCGCGTGCCCCAGCTATCAGCGCTACGGGCAAAACATCGTCAACGAGCATTTCGAACCCGGTTTCAAACTGTCGCTGGGTTTGAAGGACGTCAATCTTGCCCTACGGGCTGCGCAGGGCCGTGGGCTCGATCTACCCGCCGCGCGCGTGGTGCGTTCGAGAATGGACGCGGCCGTGACGAACGGACTCGGTCACAAGGATTGGTCGGCGTTTTCGCTCATGGCCAAGGGTGAACAGGCGACTGCACAGACGCCAGCGGATCTTGCGCGCAGGGCACAGTCATGAATATCAAAGCACTCGCCGCACGCCTCGACCATCTGGAGAGCCGTTCGGCGATTGAAGCGCTTATCTCCGCTTATGCAAACGCGTTCGACCGTTTGGATGCCGACCTCTTGCAGCAGATCTGGCATCAGGACTCGACGCTCGACCTGCCCGGATTCGGCAGCGCGCAGAGCCGGGACGAAATCCTCAGCATGGCCGAGCAGAGCTGGCAGCAGATGCCGCACATGCATCACTGGATGGCCAACGCGCTGATTCAAATCGACGGCGACAGCGCGGCTGGCACCGTTGCCGCCAATTGCCTGTTTCACGACATCGAGCAAGGTCCGGTACAAGTCAGCGGCCTCTACCACGACCGGTTTGAGCGCCGTGACGGCGAGTGGCGGTTCGTCTCCCGGCGTTTCGAGTTGCACTTCCTGACGCCGCTCAAAGACTGGGCGCCCGTCGCAGGAAGCGAGCTTTTCAAGTCGGCTTCCATCCCTGATTAAAGCGGCTGCATACCTGTCGCCAGCTATGTTTTCTGGAGTTGCTCAATGACATTCAAACTGGATTGCGAGGCGCGCCGCTGGTGGGCTTTCGCTGTTCTTCTGGTCGGCGCTTTTCTGCCACCGCTGGACTTTTTCATCGTCAATGTCGCCTTGCCGTCAATCCGTGGCGGTCTGGCGATCACACCTGCGCAGGTGCAATGGGTGATCTCCGGTTACGCGGCCAGCTACGCGGTTTTACTGATTACCGGCGGGCGGCTGGGAGACCTGTTTGGCCGCCGTCGGGTGTTCATGGCGGGCATGGCCGGTTTCGGCGTTGCTTCATTGATCTGCGGCTTGGCCAACTCGCCGGCAATGTTGATCGGCGGACGGGTGTTGCAAGGGTTGAGCGCTGCGGCAATGGCCCCGCAATGTCTGGCGTCGATCCATAGCTTGTTTGCGCAGCATCAGCGTTCGCGGGCGTTGGCGGTGTATGGCGCAACGATTGGCTTCGCCGCAGTGGTCGCGCAGGCATTGGGCGGCTGGCTGATATCGATGAACCTCTGGGGTCTGCAATGGCGTGCAGTGTTCCTGATCAACCTGCCGATCGTCATCGTTGTGCTGATTGGCGGGACGCGCTTGCTTGCCGACACCCGGAGCCAGACGCCGGCGCCGCTGGATCGCATTGGCGTGCTGCTGTGTGCACTGACGGTCGGGTTGCTGGTAATCCCGTTGGTTGAGGGCCGGGAAGCCGGTTGGCCATGGTGGCTTTGTCTGCTGCTGTTGGGCTCGCCGCTCGCCGCTGTGACCTTTTGGCGCCACGAAATCGCGTTCGAGCGCAGGGGCGGAACACCCTTGGTCAGTGCGCAACTCAGTCGCGCGCCGGGCCTCGTCGCCGGGCTGACGGGCGTGCTGTTTTTCTACGTGATATCGGCCTTCTTCCTGACGTTTTCGATTTATCTGCAGGACGCTTTGGGGGCGACACCGTTGGCCTCGGGGATGATGTTCGTGCCGTTTGGCCTCGGTTTTCTGATCGGCCCGCTGACCACACCTTTCGCCATTCGCTGGTTCGGCCGTTTTGTCCCGGCCATAGGCATGCTGCTTGAGGTGCTGGGATGTTTGATCCTCAGCGCGGCGGTTGCAACCGCACCGACAGGGCAGAGCCCGCCAATCACCCTGGTGATTCTGGCCGTGGCGTTGCTCGGTTTTGGCCAGGGGTGGGCGCTGCCGACGCTGATTCGCACGGTGATTGATCGTGCGCCGCCAAGTGGCTCGGGAATGCTCTCCGGGGTGGTCAATTCGGCGTTGCAAATCAGCGCCGCGCTGGGTGTCGCGGTGCTCGGTGGGGTGTTTTACGCGCTGGCCGCTCCTGCGCAAAACGCTTCCTCAATTGCCAGCGGATTCATCGCCACGCTGCTCGGCATTGCTGCTTGCCTGGTCGTTTCAGCGCTGCTGTCGGTTTACGCCTCGATGCCCCGTAAAGCACAAGTGGCTGCCTCTTTCCCTTCACCCTAAATGCGTTACTCAGGAGTCAAAAAATGTCTGGCAAATTTATCAATCAAGTAGCCGTCGTTACGGGCGGTTCCACTGGCATCGGCTTCGCGATTGCCCAAGGTCTGTTGGCCGAGGGCGCCAAGCGCGTTTACATCACCGGACGCTCGGCGGCGACCTTGGACGCTGCGGTTACCGCACTGGGCGAAAATGCCGTGGCGGTGGTCTCTGATGTGTCTCGGCAGGCCGATCTCGACGCACTCAAAACGTTGGTTGAAATACAGGATGGTCAGCTCGACGCGGTGTTTGCCAATGCCGGCATATGCGAAAAAAACCCGCTGGGCGAAACAACCGAAGCCGCTTACTACTCCATGTTCGACATCAACGTGAAGGGCGTATTTTTCACCGTGCAGACGCTGTTACCGTTGCTGAAGGATGGCGCGTCAATCGTTCTGACCGCCTCCATTTGTTCCAGCAACGGGATGGAAGGCTTGAGCTTGTACAACGCCTCGAAAGCCGCAGTGCGATCATTTGCCCGGACCTGGGCCAATGAGTTGAAGGGCCGGAAAATCCGCGCGAACGTGCTCAGCCCGGGCTTTACCAGAACTCCGTTGATGGACAACGGACTGAAGATGGACGAGAGCCAGATCGACGCACTCAGAAGTCACGTCAGCCAGATCGTGCCGCTGGGCTACATGGCCCAACCGCAACAGATCGCCGCGTCCGCGCTGTTTCTTGCCAGCGCTGACGCCAGTTACGTCAACGGCGTGGAACTGATGGTCGACGGTGGCCTCTCGCAAATCTGAGCCTGCCTGTCTGGGCCATAAATGGTCGTCAAATCAGCCATGACTGTTGTCGGCATTCGCGTCTGACGGCTGCGGCGCAGGACCTTCTGTTGAAGGAGGCTTGCGCCGGCGCCAGATCTTAATGCGCGGCGATTGCAATGGTGCTCGAGCGATCTCGAACGGGAGCCAGATGACGATGCTTCCGGACAGCGCCACGGCAATTGCCGCGGCGTTGAGTCCGCCCTCGCAAGAAGCGCCGGCGCTGAAATCGCCGCCACAGGATTCCTCGCCCCACCAGCGCTGATCTTCCACAAGCTCCGGGCACACGCCTGCAAACGTCGTTCGCCCGATCTTGTTGGGTGAATGGGGTGTGATCTTGCGACACGCCAACATTTGCAGCATCGCTTCCACGTCCAGTCGGCGCGGCTCATCTGCGTTGGCCCCCAACAAAACTTGCGTGCTCGCCGGCGCGGGCGGCACCACAGCGGACCGCGCCTGAGCCTTCAGTTGCGCCTGAAAATCTGCGCCATTAGCCATCGCTCGGGTATTTCTTCCCGCCCCCGCAGCATTCGAAAACAGTGCAGGGCTGGGCGGCAGGGCGGAGATGCGGGTCATAAGAACCCCTCAAGATGTGCCGGGAATTGGGCGTGGGTCTGCAGGACAGGCTTGACCGATTTCACACCTGACGCAACCCCACTGTGGCGAGCGAGCTTGCTCGCGCTGGGCTGCGCAGCGGCCGCAAGATCCTGTGAGCGCTGCGCACTCAAACGCGAGCAAGCTCGCTCGCCGCAGGTTCGGTGTTTGGCGGAAAGGTGGTTATGCAGGAGCGGTTCCATCGTTCTCTCCCGTGCGGGGAGGGCACGTGTGAAAGATCCGAAGATAGTCGTTAGATGGGAGGTTGTCTACCAACTGGTAGGTTTGTTTCGGCGGATGTTCCCTCCCCAATCATCCAAATTCTTTGAATTTTTTCGAACACCAGATATCTGACAGCCACAAGCTCCATTCTCCTTTGCGTTAGAATTCCCGCCCACATGCTTTTCCCCCCGTTCGCCCATGGCCGTGATGAGGCCCGACCGCTAGAGCTTATACATGCAATCAAATGACCGCAGCGTCGGTGTTTCCTTACTCCTGCAGGACCTGCGAGCGGGTACCGCGCAGTTGCACGTTGCTTTAGAGAAACGCCTGCCGTTCTTTTCCCCCGCGCTGGATCACGCTCATTACCAGCGTCTTGTTCAGGCCTATTACGGTTTTTACCAGCCATTGGAACAGCGCCTGAGAGACAGTGGCCAGACCCCCGACGACTTTGATTTGGCCGTGCGCCTGAAGACGCCCACGCTGCACAGCGACTTGCTGGCGCTGGGGCTGAGTGATCAGGCTATCGACCAATTGCCGCTTTGCGACACATTGCCCGCGATCCATTCTGCACCGGCCTGTCTCGGCGTTTTGTACGTGCTCGAAGGCGCGACCCTCGGTGGGCAAATCCTGCGTCGCGAAATCGCCGCGCGACTGAATCTGGATGCCGCGAATGGCGGCGCTTTTCTGGATATCTACGGTGCCGCCACCGGTCGCCGCTGGCGCGATTTCACTGATTACCTGGCCACCCGCCCATTTGACGCGTCCAGTCGGCAAGCTGTCGTCGACGCCGCCCAGCAAACATTTGCCTGCTTTGAACGCTGGCTCGATCGTACAGAGGTGCTTCTATGAATCCGTTGGACAAAGACGCTTTTGAAGAATTGCTCAACAATTGTGGCGACGAGCCGATTCGCACGCCCGGCGCGATCCAGCCACACGGCGTGCTGCTGACCTTGTCCGAGCCGGATTTGCGCATCGTGCAGATCAGCGCCAACGTCCAGGAGTTGTTGGGCTGCGCAGCGCAAGACATGGTCGGCGAGCCATTGCAGCGGCTGGTCGGCGCTGACTATGCGCAAGCGATCGAACAAGCGGCGCAGCAAGACAATTCGCTGGATGGCGCCGAGCTGTTTTTTACCCTCAACGGCGCCACGTTCGAAGGTTTTGTGCACCGCCATCAAGGTGTTCTGGTGCTGGAACTGGAGGTCAAGGATCCGGCGTTTCAGCCGCGCATGGTCGATGGCAAACCGAATAACCTCGGCCGGATGTTGCAGCGTCTGCAGCGCGCGAAAACGCTGCAGGCGCTGTATGAGGTCAGCGTCCAGGAGATTCAGCAGATCACCGGTTACGACCGGGTGCTGATCTATCGTTTTGAAGAAGAAGGTCACGGTCAGGTAATCGCCGAAGCGACGTCGCCGGATATGGAAGTGTTCCAGGGGCTGTTTTTCCCAGCCTCGGACATTCCCGAACAGGCGCGCGAGTTGTACCGCACCAATTGGTTGCGGATTATCCCCAACGCCGATTATCAACCGGTGCCGCTGGTGCCCAAGCTGCGCCCCGACACCGGGCAGCCGCTGGATTTGAGCTTCGCCAGCCTGCGCAGTGTTTCGCCGATTCACTGCCAGTACATGAAGAACATGGGCGTGCTGTCCTCCATGAGCATTTCGCTGCTCAAGGGCGACAAGCTCTGGGGCCTGATCAGCTGTGGCAATCGTCAGCCGTTGCACGTACCGCACGAATTGCGCAGCGCCTGCCAGACCATCGGCCAAGTGTTGTCGCTGCAGATCAGCGCGATGGAAGCGCTGGAAGTCAGCCGTCAGCGCGACGAAAAAATCGAGACCTTGGCGTTGCTCAATCAAGCGATGATCGACTCGACGGAAAACGTTTTCGACGGCCTCGCGCAGCAGCCCCAGTTGTTAATGGCGCTGGCCAACGCCGGGGGTGTGGCGATCATCGAAGACAAGCAATTGCATCGCTACGGCAACTGCCCCGAACCCGAAGAAATTCGTGCGCTGCACAAGTGGTTGCAGACTTCCTCGCAGAAGGTTTTTTCCAGTCATCAACTGTCGCTGGTGTATCCGCCGGCCGCCGCGTTCACCCAAGTCGCCAGCGGCGTGCTCGCCATGAGCCTGCCGAAACCGGTGGACAACGGCGTGTTGTGGTTTCGCCCCGAAGTGAAGGAAAACATCAATTGGAGTGGCGACCCGAACAAGCCGCTCAACCTCGAAGATTCCGACGGCGGTCTGCGTTTGCGTCCACGCACTTCGTTCGAGATCTGGAAAGTCGAGATGGCCGGGATTTCCACCAAATGGAGCCACGGCGATTTGTTCGCCGCCAACGATCTGCGGCGTTCGGCACTGGAAAGTGACCTGGCGCGGCAAGTGCTGCGCGAGCAGCGTGCAGTGCAGGCGCGCGATGATTTGGTGGCCGTGGTATCGCACGATTTGCGCAATCCGATGACGGTCATTTCGATGCTCTGCGGGATGATGCAGAAGGCTTTCAGCTCCGACGGCCAGCACACCTCGCGGCGCATCGCCACGGCCATCGACACCATGCAGCAAGCGACCAGCCGGATGAACACGCTGCTGGAAGATTTGCTCGACACTTCGAAGATCGATGCCGGGCGCTACACCATCACCCCGCAGCCGCTGGCGGTGGCGGAAATGTTCGAAGAAGCGAATGCCTTGCTGTCGCCGCTGGCGCTGGACAAGGACATAGAAATTTCCTTCCACGCCGAGCCGCAATTGAAGATCAACGCCGACCCGGAAAGGCT
The DNA here is from genome assembly GCF_007828705.1 of Pseudomonas sp. SJZ131. NCBI lineage: Bacteria > Pseudomonadati > Pseudomonadota > Gammaproteobacteria > Pseudomonadales > Pseudomonadaceae > Pseudomonas > Pseudomonas sp. SJZ131. The sequence goes on from NZ_VIVC01000002.1 coordinate 1,451,752, forward strand.
GTTCCAGGTGCTGTCGAATCTGGTCGGCAATGCGATCAAGTTCACCCCGCGCAGTGGCAAGATCGGCGTGGTGGCGATGGCCTCGGGCGATGAAATTGTCTTCAGCGTGCGTGATACCGGCGAGGGGATCCCGCCAGAGCAACTGCCGTATGTGTTTGATCGGTACTGGACGGTCAAGGAGGGCAATCCTTCCGGAACGGGCCTGGGACTTTACATCACCCAAGGCATCGTCGAGGCCCACGGTGGGCGCATCGAAGCGCAGAGTGAAGTGGGTCGCGGCACCGAGTTTCGGTTTACCGTGCCGAAGGTTTGAGTCCTCAGGAAAGAGCCGATTGATCGCCGGCACGCGGCCGGCGATTGACCTTGGCAAGTGCGGATAACCCGAGGTTCTCCGTCACCTGAAAGCATGCTGAAAGCTTGCCAGTGCACTCTCTGGCGAATTGCTCTGCTATTGTTTTGAAGACCTCTTTTCATCCATTCGGATGATCTACCGTAAGCAGCTTTACGGCACCGTCATTACGGGCAGGTTCGCGAGTTCACGAGAAACGCATCATGCCCACACCGCCAATAGATCGTCCGCCAGCCGAGCCCCAGTCCCGGGCCGAAAAAATCGTCGAATTTCGTCGGCAGAAAACCCTGCTCAAGACCGGCGCGTTGCAGGACGCGATCTTCAACAGCGCCTACTTTTCCAGCATCGCCACTGACGAAAAAGGCGTGATCCAGATCTTCAATGTCGGCGCCGAGCGCATGCTCGGTTACAAGTCCGAGGACGTGGTCGACAAGATCACCCCGGCGGACATCTCCGATCCTAATGAGCTGATCACCCGCGCCGCCGCCCTCAGCCTGGAACTCAATACGCCGATCACGCCGGGGTTCGAAGCGCTGGTGTTCAAGGCGTCCCGGGGCATCGAAGACATTTATGAACTGACCTACATCCGCAAGGACGGCAGCCGTCTCTCGGCCATGGTCTCGGTGACGTCGCTGCGTGACAGCGCCGAAACCATCATCGGTTATCTGCTGATCGGCACCGATAACACCGCGCGCAAACAGGAAGAGGCGACCCAGGCGTTGCTTGACCAGCGTTTGCGCGATCAGCAGTTTTATACCCGCTCGCTGATCGAATCGAACATCGATGCGCTGATGATGACTGACCCGCAAGGCATCATTTCCGACGTCAACATGCAGATGATGGCGTTGACCGGGCGCACCCGCGATGAGCTGATCGGCGCGCCGTGCAAGAACTTTTTCACTGACCCGGCGCGCGCCGAAGCGGCGATCAAGCGTGTGCTCAGCGAACACAAGGTCAGCGACTACGAACTCACCGTGCGCGCCTACAACGGCACTGAAACCGTGGTTTCGTACAACGCGGCGACCTTTCATGACCGCGACCGCAAGTTGCAAGGCGTGTTCGCCGCTGCCCGCGATGTCACCGAACGCAAACGCTTCGAACGCACGCTGGAAGAGAAGAACATCGAGCTCGAACATGCCAGCCACATGAAGTCCGAATTCCTCGCCACCATGTCCCACGAACTGCGCACGCCGCTGAACGCGATTATCGGTTTTTCCGAAGCGCTCAAGGACGGCATGGTCGGCGACATGAGCGAAACCCAGCGCGAGTACATCGGCGACATTTTCAACAGTGGCCAACATTTGCTGTCACTGATCAATGACATCCTCGACCTGTCCAAGGTCGAAGCCGGGATGATGGAGCTGGAGCTCGAACCGGTCGAACTGCAAAGCCTGTTGAGCAACAGTTTGCTGATCGTGCGCGAGAAAGCCGCACTGCAACGCATCCAGCTGAAACTGCAGTCGGACCGCGACATCGGCACCTTCGAACTCGACCTGCGCAAGACCAAACAGATCGTCTACAACCTGCTGGCCAACGCGGTGAAGTTCAGCGCGCCGGGCGGTCTCGTCACGTTGGCGGTGCGCCGGGTCGGGCGTGAGAAAGTGGGCACGCTTGAAGGTGACTGGCCGGTGCACGGCTTTCAGATTCCCGACAGCGATTACCCAGAGTTTCTCGAGTTGAGTGTCAGCGACACCGGCATTGGCATCGCGCGAGGCAACATGAACAAATTGTTCAAGGCGTTCAGCCAGATCGACAGTAGCCTGGCGCGCAAATTCGAGGGCACCGGCCTGGGCCTGGCGATGGTCAAGCAATTGACCGAGCTGCACGGCGGCAGCGTCGCCGTCGCCAGCCTCGAAGGGGCGGGCGCGCGATTCGTGGCGTGGCTGCCGATCCGACATTCAACCACTGTGGAGGCGCCATGGCCGAGATCCTGATCGTCGAAGACAACGCCGCCAACATGCGCCTCGCCCGGTTGCTGCTGACCAGCGCCGGCCACAGCGTGGTGTGCGCCGCGGATGCGGAGACGGGCTTGAAGCTGGCCCGCGAGCGTCAACCCGCGCTGATCCTGATGGACATCCAGTTGCCGGGAATGGATGGCCTCAAAGCCACTTCACTGCTCAAGCAAGACGCGCTGACTGCCGCGATCCCGGTGATCGCGCTCACCGCCATGGCCATGAAAGAAGACGAGGAGAAAACCCGTCTGGCCGGTTGCAACGCCTACATCATCAAACCCCTGCGCTACAAGGAGCTCTACCGGGTCATCGACCGTTTGCTGCAAGACACTTTGCCTCAACAGCCCTCTATCTGAGCTCTCTACATGCCCGACACTGCCGCTACCCTGTTGATCGTCGACGACGAAACCCACGTGCGCAAACTGCTGCAAATCCTCTTGCAGAATCAGGGTTATCAAACCTTGACCGCCAGCTCCGGCGAGGAAGCCCTCGCGCTGGTCGCGCAGCAACCGCCCGACTTGATCCTGCTCGACATCATGATGCCGGGCATGGACGGCTACGAAGTGGCGCGTGAGCTCAAGTCCGACAAGGTCACGGCCAACATCCCGATCATCATGCTTTCCGCCCTCGGCGAACACAGCGCGCGGATTTCCGGGCTGGAGGCGGGCGCCGAAGACTTCCTCAGCAAACCGGTGGAAAGCGCCGAGTTGTGGCTGCGCGTGCGTAATCTGCTGCGGCTCAAGGCGTTCGGCGATTACCTGAAAAGCCACAGCCTGATGCTGGAAGAACAATTGCAACAGCGCACCATCGACCTCGAGCGGTTTCGTTCGGCGATGGACGCTTCGGGCGATGCGATTTTCCTCGTCAACCGCAGCTCCATGCGCCTGATCGAATTCAATCGGCGCGCCTGCCAGGTCTTGGGCTACAGCCCCGAAGAACTGCTGCAGAAAACCCCCGCCGACCTCAGCGATGACTCGCTCGAACAGCTCGAGCGCCTGTATGACCAGATCATCGCCGGCAATGGCCCCAGCGAACCCACCGAAGCGCACATCCACTGCAAGGACGGCCGACAGATCCCGGTGGAAATCCATCGCCAGGCCTACAAGACCGGCGACGACTGGATCATTGTCGGGATTGCCCGCGACATCACCGAACGCAAGGAAGCCGATCAGCGCATGCTGAAAATGGCTAATTACGACACGTTGACCGGCTTGCCCAACCGCAACCTGTTTTTCACCACGTTGCAGATGGGCCTTACCCAAGCGGCGCTCAGTGGCTGGCAACTGGCAGTGGTTACCGTCGACCTCGATGACTTCAGAAGCGTCAACGAAACCTGGGGCCATCTGCTGGGTGATCAGATGCTCACCGAGCTCAGTCAGCGCCTGACCCGTTGCCTCAATGTCAGTGACACCTTAGGGCGCATGGACGGTGACGAATTCGCGCTGATCCTGATGATTCGCGAGGGCCAGGCCGATCCGCTGCACACCGTCGAACGCATCCGCGAGTCGTTGCGCGTACCGTTTCAGCTGGCTGAGCACGCCACCGCGATGACCGCCAGCATCGGCATCGCGCTGTACCCCGATGACGGCGATGAAGCCCACCGATTGATCAAACACGCCAACACCGCCATGAACCGCGCGAAGAAAATCGGCCGGGACACTTACCGTTTTTACACCGCGCAAATGAACGTCGACGCGTCGGCGCGGCAAGAGCTGGAAACGGCCTTGCGCGAGGCGGTAGAACAGCAGGCATTCGAGCTGTTCTATCAGCCCAAGATCAGTCTGGCGGATGGCTGCGTTTGCGGGTTGGAAGCTCTGTTGCGCTGGTCGCGCCCGGGTCTGGGGCCTGTTTCGCCGGCGGTGTTTGTGCCGATTCTGGAAACCCTCGGGCTGATTTCCGAGGTGGGCAGATGGGTGATCCGCCGCGTCTGTCAGCAAATGGCCGAATGGCAAACTGCCGGGTTGGGACCTTTCCAGGTGGCGGTCAACGTCTCGGGCCAGCAGATCATCGAGGGCGACTTGATCGACAGCATCCGCCAAGCGTTGATCGATCATCGGATTGATCCGCAGTGGCTGGAAATCGAGCTGACAGAAAGCTCGTTGATGGAAAACACCTCGCACACCATCGCCAGTTTGCAGACGCTGCAGGCGCTGGGGATCAAGGTGTCGATCGACGATTTCGGCACGGGTTATTCCAGCCTCGCGTATTTGCGACGGTTCCCGATCGACAAGCTGAAAATCGATATCGCCTTCATCCGCGAAGTCACCAGCAACCCGCAGGACGCGGCGATTGCCCGGACGATTATCGAACTTGCGCACAGCCTGCATTTGCAAGTGATCGCCGAAGGGGTCGAGACCGCCGAGCAACTGGCATTTCTGACTGCAAACGGCTGCGATCAGGTGCAGGGCTACTTGTTCAGCCGACCGCTGCCGATTGGCGAACTGGAAGTGTTTTTGCGCGGTCGGCGGGGTTTCGAGGTCTAGCTGCCCCAGCCCTCACTGACCGCCCGGCGTATCCCTTCGAGCAACATCGCAAACGCCGGGTTGTCATTGTTTTCGCGCCAGATCAGGTGCAGTTCGCTTTGCACCCCTTCGCCCAGATCGATATCGCGAAACTGCACATTCCTGAACACCACACTGGTCGCGCAACGCGGCACCAGCGCCAGGCCCATTCCGGCGTTGACCAGCGCCAGAATGGTCAGCGACGAACCCAGCCATTGCACGTATTCCGGCGCCACCCGGGCCGAGCGCAGCATGCCGGTCAGCAGTTCGTTGAACGGTGGGTAAGCGGCGTGGGAGTACATCAGGAACGGCTGGGCGTCGAGGTCTTGCACGGACACACTTTCAGCGCTGGCCAGTCGATGGTTGCTCGGCACCGCGAGCACAAACGGCTCACGCACCGGGCATTCGGTGGCGTAACCCGGTTCCAGCAGCGGCGCGCGGACGATGCCGAGGTCGATCCGTCGCGCGCGCAGGGCTTCGTGCTGCTGGTAGGTGTTCATCTCGGTCAGGTCGATTTTCACGTGCGGCTGTTTCAGCCGTGCTTCGGCGATGACTTTGGGCAGGAATTCATACACCGCGCTGCCGACGAAGCTGATATTGACCGAGCCGATATCCCCTTCGGCGAACCGTCGCGCGGTGACGGCGGCTTGTTGCGCGCGTTCGAGCAAGTTCTGCGCTTCGATGAAAAACGCCCGGCCGGCGGCGGTCAACGCGACGCTGCGGGTGGTGCGGGTGAACAGCTCGACGCCGAGGTGGTGCTCAAGCAATTGAATCTGCCGACTCAGCGGCGGCTGGGTCATGTTCAGGCGTTCGGCGGCGCGACGAAAGTTGAGTTCGGTGGCGACCGTGGTAAAGCAGCGCAGTTGGGTAAGCTCGAACATTGATCTAATCCAGGTATCAATCGAATGCCAAGTTAGATTAGACGGGATCAATTGTCGCGTCCATGATCGGCTCGTCCCTACAAAAACAAGATTGGGAGTTGCCTCTTGAAAACCCTGCAGAGTTCACCGCAGCCCACGGTACTCGCCCGTGCCGCGTCCAAAGTGAAACGCCATGTGCTGCCGTTGTTCGTGGTGATGTTTATCGTCAACTACATCGACCGGGTCAATATCGGTTTCGTGCGCAGCCATCTGGAAACCGACCTCGGCATCGGCGCGGCGGCGTATGGCTTGGGCGCCGGGCTGTTTTTCGTCGGTTACGCGCTGTTTGAAGTGCCGTCCAACATGCTGCTGCAGCGCTACGGCGCGCGCGTCTGGCTGACCCGCATCATGTTCACCTGGGGCGCCGCCGCGATGGCGATGGCCTTCGTTCAGGGCGAAACCAGTTTCTACGTGCTGCGCTTTATCCTCGGCGCCGCCGAAGCCGGATTTTTTCCCGGCATCATTTATTACTTCACCCAGTGGCTGCCGGCGTCTGAACGCGGCAAGACCATGGCGGTATTCCTCAGCGGCTCGGCGATTGCCTCTGTGATCTCCGGCCCGGTCTCCGGTGCGCTGCTGAACATCAACGGTTTGAGCCTGCATGGCTGGCAGTGGATGTTCCTGATCGAGGGCTTCGCGTCCATCGTCTTGTGCGGGTTTGTCTGGTTCTGGCTGCAATCGCATCCGCGTGAGGCGAAATGGCTGAGCGACGAGGAGCGGGGCGCGTTGATCGCGGCGATTGCCGAAGAACAGCAGGCGCGCGAAGCGGTAAAAGGCGTCAAGCCGTCGATGTTCAAACTGTTGGCCGACCGGCAGATTGCGCTGTTCTGCTTCATCTACTTTTCCATTGCCCTGACCATTTATGGCGCGACGTTCTGGCTGCCGAGCATGATCAAGAAGATGGGCAATCTGGGCGACTTCCAGGTTGGCTTGTTCAACTCGGTGCCGTGGATCATCTCGATCGTGGCGATGTACGGCTTCGCGGCGCTGGCCGGCAAATGGAAATTCCAGCAGGCGTGGGTCGCGCTTACATTGGTGATCGCCGCGTTCGGCATGTTCATGTCCACCACCGGCGGGCCGGTCTTCGCATTTGTCGCGATCTGTTTTGCCGCGATCGGTTTCAAAGCTGCCTCGGCGCTGTTCTGGCCGATTCCGCAAGCCTATCTGGACGCACGGATCGCGGCGGCGGTGATTGCGCTGGTCAATTCCATCGGCAACCTCGGCGGCTTCGTCGCCCCGACCGCGTTCGGCTTTCTTGAGCAAACCACCGGCTCGATCGAGGGCGGCATGTACGGCCTCGCGGCGACATCGCTGGTGGCTGCCGTGGTGATCTTTTTCGCCCGCACCACGCCAAAAGCCACCTCGCCAACGCCGCGCAAACGCAACGGCAATTCGCCCGACGTCGTGGTGCCGAGCCACGCCGCATCGCATTAAGCCCTGGATATTGATCAATCGGAGCCTGACCTTTGAAAATCAAACGAGTGACCGTGACCCCCATCGCTTTCCGCGATCCGCCACTGCTTAACGCCAGCGGCATTCACGAACCTTTTGCTTTGCGTTCGATCATCGAAATCGAAAGCGACAACGGCTACATCGGCCTCGGCGAGAGCTACGGCGATGCCCCGGCGCTGGCGATTCAGCAACAATTGCAAACGCAACTGATTGGCCTCGACCCGTTCAACCTTAATCATTTGCGCGCGATCGTCCAGGCCACCGTGGCGGCGAACAAATCCACGAGCGTTGCCGGCGCTGAACTGGCGCCCGGTTCGCATGCGAGCAAAGCGGTGAGCAATGCGTATTCGGCATTTGAAGTGGCGTTTCTCGACCTGCAGGCGCACGCGCTGAACGTGCCGCTGGTGGATCTGTTGGGCGGGGCGATCCGTGACGAAATCCCGTTCAGCGCCTACCTGTTTTTCAAGTACGCGCAGCACATCGATTCGCCGTATAAACCCGACAGTTGGGGCGAAGCGCTGAACGAAGAGCAGATCGTCGCCCAGGCACGCCGGATGATCGAAACCTATGGTTTCAAGAGCATCAAGCTCAAGGCCGGCGCCCTCGAGCCGGAGCATGAAGTGGCGTGCATCAAGGCGTTGAAAAAGGCTTTTCCGGGGTATCCGCTGCGCATTGATCCGAACGCCAATTGGTCGCTGGAGACTTCGATTCGCATGGCTGAATTGCTCGGCGACGACCTGCAATATTACGAAGACCCGACGCCGGGCCTCGAAGGCATGTCCGAGTTGCACAAACGTACCGGGCTGCCGCTGGCGACCAACATGGTGGTCACCGATTTTGATGAGTTTCGCCGCAGCGTCGCGTTGAACAGCGTGCAGATTGTGCTCGCCGATCACCATTATTGGGGCGGCCTGCGCGACACTCAGGCGCTGGCGAAAATGTGCCAGACGTTCGGCGTCGGTGTGTCGATGCATTCCAATTCGCACCTGGGCATCAGCCTGATGGCGATGGCGCACGTGGCGGCGTCGGTGCCGAATCTGGATTACGCCTGTGACACGCATTACCCGTGGCAGGAACCGGACGAGGAAGTGATCAAGGGCGGTAAACTGCCGATTGTCGACGGCTGCGTGAAGATCACCCGCGCACCTGGATTGGGCCTGGAACTGGACCACGATCAGCTCGGCAAACTGCACGATCAATACCTGACCTGCGGGATTCGCCAACGCAATGATGTGAAGCAGATGCAGCGTTATAAACCGGAGTGGAAAACCCTGAAGCCCCGGTTCTGAATCACCGACGATCCTGTAGCAGCTGCCGAGGTACGAGGCTGCGTTTGATGTGTAGCAGCTGCCGAGGTACGAGGCTGCGTTCGGCTGCGCAGCAGTCGTGAATTCAGTTGACGCGGTGTTTCAGGAAAACCGCATACACAGGTTTCACGACTGCTGCGCAGCCGAACGCAGCCTCGTCCCTCGGCAGCTGCTACAAAGGCGAGCGCAGCAGCTTCCCGGTTCGGCGCAGTTGCTCAGTTGATATCCGAATCACAGCCATCCGGGTCAGGCTCTCGCGCCTTCACGGCACGCTGCAACCGCGCTGCGATCAAAGTGTTCTTCAGCAAATAAGCAATCGTCATCGGCCCGACGCCGCCCGGCACTGGCGTGATTGCGCTGGCGACGGTGCGGGCGCTGGCGTAATCGACATCGCCGACCAGACGGCTACCGGATTCGTCAGTAATTCGGTTGATCCCGACATCAATTACCACCGCCCCAGGCTTGAGCCAACTGGCATCGATCAACCCCGGACGCCCGACTGCCGCCACCACGATGTCGGCCAATCGGCACAGTGCCGGCGCATCGACGCTGCGCGAATGCACGACGCTGACCGAGCAGTGAGCTTGCAGCAACAAGGTCGCCATCGGTTTGCCGACAATGTTCGAACGGCCGATCACTACCGCGTGCAAACCGCTGATGTCACCACAGGTTTCCTGCAACAGGCGCATGCAGCCGCTCGGCGTGCACGGGGTCAGCACGTCCATGCCTTGCACCAGACCACCGACGTTTTCACGATGAAAACCGTCGACGTCCTTGATTGGATCGATGGCGTGAATTACCGCCGCTTCATCGATATGCGCCGGCAACGGCAGTTGCACCAGAATGCCGTTCACCGTGACATCGGCGTTCAATTGCGCGATCAGCTCCAGCACCTGCGCCTGGCTGGCTATGTCCGGCAGGCGATGTTCAAGCGAGCGGATCCCGACTTCCTTGGCGCGCAGCAATTTGTTGCGCACGTAAACGTGGCTGGCCGGGTCATCACCGACCAGCACCACCGCCAGTGCCGGGAAAGTCTGCTGCTCGGCGAGGCCCGCGACCTCTGCGCGAACTTCTTCCAGCACCAGGGCGGCAATGGCTTTGCCGTCGATATTGCGGGCCAGCGTGGGGGTACTGCTGATCAACTGCGTCACCGTCATCATTAAAAGAGCAGGCCGCAGATTACCAGCCGAGGGTCGCGGTGTACTACCGGCAGCAGATGGACAGGATGTCGCGGGGGACTGTGGCGAGGGGGCTTGCCCCCGTTGGGCTGCGCAGCGGCCCCAGAATCTTGTGAGCGCTGCGCACTCAAACGCGAGCAAGCTCGCTCGCCACAGGTTATTCGGTGTGCTTGGGATTTGGGTGAGGGCTGCTCTTGCTTATTGAACATCTGATCAACAGTGCGCAACACCACCAACCCTGTGGCGAGCGAGCTTGCTCGCGCTGGGCTGCGTAGCGGCCCTAAAATCTTGTGAGCGCTGCGCACTCAAACGCGGGCAAGCCCGCTCGCCACAGGTTATTCGGTGTGCTTGGGATTTAGGTTTGGGCTGCTCTTGCTTGTTGGACATCTGATCAACAGTGCGCAACACCACCAACCCTGTGGCGAGCGAGCTTGCTCGCGCTGGGCTGCGCAGCGGCCCCAAAATCTTGTGAGCGCTGCGCACTCAAACGCGAGCAAGCTCGCTCGCTCGCCACAGGGGATCGGGTGTTTTGTAGGATCACTGTTCCTTTTCGCAGTTGACCATCCACGAGACCCCGAAGCGGTCCACGAGCATGCCGAATCGTGCCGCCCAGAAGGTTTGCTCCAGCGGCATTTGCACGCGGCCGCCGTCCGCCAGTGCGCCGAAGACGCGTTCGGCTTCGGCGATGCTGTCGACGTTGAGCGAGATCGAGCAGCCGGCCATGTCGTCGGTCGGGCGGTCGGGGGTGGTGTCCGAGCCCATGATCGACTGGTCGCCAACCGACAGGCTGGTATGGATGATCAGGTTGTAATAGTCCGCCTGCACATGTTCGCGCGCCGGGCTTTCGCCGAAGGTCATCATCATGTCGATCTGGCCGGGCAGGGCCTGGGCGTAGAAAGTGAACGCGGCTTTGCAGTCGCCGTTGAATATCAGATAGGGATTGATTTTCATGGTGTGCTCCCGGTGTCCGAGTGAGCTGAAGGCCAGGGCGGCCTTCAACTTCAATGGGGTTCGACCTCAATTAGCAAAGCCTTAGAGGTCAGATCCTGCCGGGTTTATTCAGACGTTTTTTCTATAGCAGCGCGGCGGCTTATTGCCCGCGCGATCAGTCGACGATCACGCGTTCGTTGTCATCATCGCCCAGACAAACCGTCAGTTGCTGACCCTCTTTGCTGAACGCGCAATGGGGCATTGTTTGCTTCTTGTAAATCGACATCGGCACGCCAATAAAAAAACCGGCCAGCAGCAGTGCGGCGATGAATTGCACGGGCATGTGCTCGGGGTCCGGGGCGCGGGGTTTGCGGCGTGCGCGAACGTACAATCCGCTCGCCAGCAATAAAACGCCGATCAACATGAAGCTGCCGATCTCGTGCTGACTGACGCTGTAGATCACCTGTTCAGCGTTGTCCGGATAATTCACTTGCCACCAGACTCCGAATCCCAAAGGCACAACACCGGCGCCGATCCAGCCCCACATCGCGCCCGGTAAACGCAATAACACCGCAACGATGATGCCCAGCGTGGCGACGATCCAGCCGAACAAATACAGCTGAATCGCCATGCCGCCGCCCATGAACGTGCCGCCGACGTCGATGGGTTCCATCAACAACCAGTCGTAAAAGGCGTGGTGCAAGATCAGCACGAGAACGACGAGCCAGCTCATCGCGTAATACAGGCATGTCCAGAGGGTATTGAGGCGCGATAACACACGAAATCCTTTTGGTGTTTTGAGGGGCCGCCATTATGCCCTCGGGCTCAACCCTTTGCAGGCTTCAAACCACTGCTCAATGGCGCGACGGCCGCAGCAATCGCCGCCGTCGCCGTCAGCTGAAGTACCATGGCGCCTTCGCCCAGATCGCCGCCGTCCTCGCAGAGCCCGCCGCCCTATGCCAACCCTCACACGCTTCACCTCGTTGCTCGACCAGTCCAAACGCGCTTTGCTCCTGGTGTGGGGCACTTCGCGCGGACTGTTTCTCGGGCTGGTCCTCGCGACGTTGATCGCCGGTGTACTGCCCGCGCTGGCGGCGTGGCTCGGCCAGCGGATTGTCGATGCGGTGGTGGCGGCGATGCAGTTGCATGCGCAGCAGGGCAGTGCGCCGTTGTGGCCGGTGGTGCGTTTTGTGTTGATGGAGGCGGGTGTGCTCGCTTTGTTGAGCGCGACGCAGCGGGCGTTGTCGGTGCAGCAGTCGTTGTTGCGGGTGCAGTTGGGGCAGAAGGTCAACACGATGATTCTGGAGAAGGCCCAGACGTTGTCGCTGGTGCAATTCGAGAATTCGGAGTTTTACGACAAATTGGTGCGGGTGCGGCGCGAGGCGTCGACCCGGCCGCTGGCGCTGGTGATGAAGTCGCTGGGGCTGATCCAGAACCTGATTGTGCTGATCAGCTTCGGCGTATTGCTGGTGCATTTTTCGCCGTGGGCGCTGGTGCTGCTGGTGGTCGGTGCGTTGCCGGTGTTCTTTGCCGAGGCGCATTTTTCCGGGGATGCGTTTCGCCTGTTTACCCGTCGTGCGCCGGAGAGTCGGCAGCAGAGTTACATCGAGACGTTGCTGTCCCACGAAGGCTTCATCAAGGAGGTCAAGCTGTTCGGCTTCGCGCCGTTGTTGTTGAAGCGTTATCGCGACACTTTCGCGCGGCTGTACGCCGAGGATCGCCGACTGACCCTGCGCCGCGATGGCTGGGGATTTCTCCTCGGTTTGCTCGGCACCGGGGCGTTCTACCTCGCGTACGCGTGGGTGGTAGTCGACACCGTGCACGGCCAGATCAGCCTTGGGCAGATGACCATGTACCTGGTGCTGTTCAAACAGGGACAAACCGCCGTCAGCAGCAGCCTCAGCGCGATCAGCGGTCTGTACGAGGATGGGCTTTACCTGTCGAGCCTTTACGAATACCTCGCCGAACCGGTGGTCAGCGACACCGGCCACCTCACCGTCGGCGCGCTGCCGGGTGACGGGCTGCGTTTCGAGAATGTCGGTTTTCGTTATCCGGGGGCGAGTCGGGCGGCGCTCGAAGGCATCGACTTGCATCTGGTGCCGGGTCGCAGCATGGCGCTAGTCGGAGAGAACGGTTCGGGCAAAACCACGCTGATCAAACTGCTCACGCGGCTGTATCGCCCGGATCAGGGCCGCATCCTGCTCGACGGCAGCGATCTGCAAACCTGGGAAGAGGACGCGCTGCGGCGGCGTATCGGCGTGATTTTTCAGGACTACATTCGGTATCAGTTCACCGTCGGCGAGAACATCGGGGTCGGCGACACCCTGGCATTCGACGATGAGCAACGCTGGAAACAAGCCGCCGCCGAGGGCATGGCCGCGCCGTTTATCGAAGGCCTTGATCGCGGTTATGCGACGCAACTGGGTCGCTGGTTCGCCGGTGGTCAGGAGTTGTCGGGCGGGCAATGGCAGAAGATTGCCTTGTCCCGCGCCTACATGCGCCGCGACGCCGACATCCTGATCCTCGACGAACCGACCTCAGCCCTCGACCCGGCTGCGGAAGCGGCGGTGTTCGAACATTTCAGCCAGCACACTCAGGGCCGCATGACGTTGCTGATTTCCCACCGTTTCTCCAGCGTGCGCAACGCCGATCACATCATCGTGCTTGATCAAGGCGCGATTCTGGAGCGCGGCGACCACGACACTCTGGTCGCGGCGGGCGGGCGTTATGCGCAGCTGTTTGATTTGCAGGCGCGCGGGTATCGCTAGTGTTCAGGTTTCAGGCGAGCTGCGATGCACCGCAGCAACCTGCGCCGGTTTGGCTTTCATCAGGTTTTCGATGGCTTGACGATACTGGCTGCCGCCCAGGCTCATGCTGTTGTTGTGCGTGCCGCCGGGCACCAGCAGCAGGCGTTTGGGCTCGTTGGCGGCGTTGAACAATTGCTCGCTGAAGCGCGACGGCATGAACGCATCCGCCAAGCCGTGAACCACCAGCAGCGGCATGTCGATGTCGGCGATCTTGTCGATGGAATCGAATTTCTGCGACAGCAACCAGCGCACCGGCAGCGATTTGACCGGCAGATTGTTGTCGGCGACTTGCGCGACCGCGTCGCCCAACGTGGTGAAGGTCGATTCGATGACCAAGCCGCGCACCGGCACCGCGACGTGATCCTTTTTCGCTTGCTCGGAGAGGTCCGCCGCAAGGTCAATTGCCACCGCGCCGCCCAGCGAATGGCCGTAGATCAGGCGTTTTTTCGCATCTGGCTGCATCTCTTTGAAGCGATCCCACGCCACTCGGGCGTCTTCGTAAACACTGGCCTCCGACGGCAGATCGCCCTTGCTTTGGCCGAAGCCACGGTAATCGATGGCCAGCACCGAATAGCCCATCGCGCGTAACTGCTCGATGCGGAACGCCTGGCCGGTGAGGTTCCAGCGCACGCCGTGCAGATACAGGATCGACGGCGCGTCGCGACGGGCGGCGGGCCACCACCAGGCGTGCAGGTTCTGGCCGCCCTTGAAACTGGCCGGTTTGATGTCGAATTCCTGCACATCTTTCGGCAAGCCGCGATACCAGCCCGCCGTGCCCGGCTCGATGCGAAACAGCAATTCGCGCTCTTTGTACTTGAGCACCCCGCAACCCGCCGGCAGGCCGACGATCAGCAGCGCCATGCACAACGTCGCAAACCAGCGTTTGCGCAAGCGGCTCATGAGGGAAGAAAACATGCAGCGGTCCAGTCGAAAGGGGGAAACACGGGTTTTAACAGATGCGTACCGAGGTCGGGAATTATTTCGACAACCGTGTGTGTTGCAGGGTCTTGCGCAAAGCCGCTGGTCTTTGCGTGCTAGGCGGCCTTAGAAAAAGATTGAATTATCACAATAAATGTTATTTAAATAACAAAACAACAACGCCAGACATCAGTCCGGCAAGCCGTAACAAGGTGGGATAGCAATGAGCAAGATCGCAGTCATCGGCAGCAATATGGTGGATCTGATCACCTACATCGACCGCATGCCGGCACAGGGCGAAACGCTCGAAGCGCCGGGATTTGCCCTCGGTTGCGGCGGCAAAGGCGCGAATCAAGCGGTGGCAGCGGCCAAGCTCGGCGCGGATGTGCTGATGCTGACCAAGGTTGGCGACGACATGTTTGCCGACAACACTCTGGCCAATTTCCAGCGCTTCGGCATCGACACGCGTTACGTGCAGCGCGTACCGGGCGTGTCCAGCGGCGTCGCGCCGATCTTCGTCCAGGCCGATTCGCACAACAGCATCCTCATCGTCAAAGGTGCCAACGCGCATCTTTCACCAGCAGACATCGACGCCGCCGCCGCTGCTTTGCGCGAGTGCGCGCTGATCGTCTTGCAGCTCGAAATCAACGTCGAAACCGTCTATCACGCCATCGCTTTCGGCCGCGAATACAACATCCCGGTGTTACTGAACCCGGCGCCTGCCTTGGCCGGCCTCAGCCGTGAACACCTCGCGCAGCTGGACTTCCTGGTGCCCAACGAGTCCGAGCTGGCGCTGATCAGCGGCCAGACCGTCAACTCGCCCGAGTCCGCGCTCAACGCCGCGCGAGCGTTGGTCGCCAGCGGCATCCGCCACGTCATCGTCACCCTCGGCCAGCAAGGCGCGTTGTACGTCGGCGCTGAGGGCGAGTTTCAGGTCCCTGGCCTGCGCGTGGATGCCCGCGACACCACCGGCGCCGGTGATGCGTTTATCGGTTGCTTCATCCAGCACTGGACCCGCTCGCGCGACATTCGCGCGGCAATGGTGCAGGCGGTTGCCTATTCCGCGTGCTCGGTTACCGGCCTCGGCACCCAGACTTCCTACCCGAACGCCGACGCCTTCGCTGAATTCCAGCGCGCGTTCGACGCCTGAATTTGCGCCGCTTCACCCCGACAACTCACCGGAGAACAACAATGACAAAGCCTCCGCTCCAACAGACGCCCGACGGTTTTTACCTGAACCGCACGCCATGGTTCGCCTTCATTCTGCTGTGCAGCATTTTTGCCCTGTGGGCGGCAGCGGCGAGCATGAACGACGTACTGATCGCGCACTTCAAGAAAGCCTTCCTGCTCAGCGATTTCCAGACCGCGTTCGTGCAATCGGCGTTTTACCTCGGCTATTTTTTCGTGGCGATTCCGGCAGCGCTGGTGGTTCGGCGTTTCAGCTACAAGACCACCATCCTCATCGGTTTGATGCTCTACATGTTCGGTTGCCTGTTGTTCTTCCCGGCGGCATCCACGGCCAAATACGGCATGTTCTTGCTGGCACTGTTTGTGATTGCGTCAGGGCTGGCGTTCCTCGAAACCGCGTGCAACACCTATTCGACGCTGATGGGCCCACGCGAAACCGGCACTCGGCGACTGAACATTTCGCAGACCTTCCACCCGTTCGGCGCGATGGCCGGCGTCTACGTCGGCAGCTTCGTGATGTTCAAGGACACCGACGCGACCCACGAACAACTCACGCAAATGAGCGCTTCGGACGCGGCGGTGCAGCAACTGCAAATGATCCAGTCCACGTTGCTCCCCTACAAATGGATGATCGCGGTGCTGGTGCTGATGTTCATCCTGATCGCCATCACGCGTTTTCCTTCGTGCAAAGGCGTGCAAACCGCAACCAGGAAAACCTCCAGCCTCGGCCAGAGTCTGTCGCGGCTGTGGGCCAATGAACGCTTCGCTTTTGGTGTGCTTGCGCAGTTCCTTTACGTGGGCGCGCAGGTCGGCGTCTGGAGTTTCACCATTCGTCTGGCCATGCAATTGGGCGGGATGAATGAGCGCAGCGCGTCGTGGTTTTTGCTGACGACATTTGCTGCGTATTTCGTCGGCAAACTGATCGCCAACGTGCTGATGCGCAAACTGCACCCGGCCAAGGTCCTGGCGATCTACGGCGTGCTGTGCATCGTGCTGCTCGCCTACACGATTCTGGTGCCGAACATCACTGCGGTGTATGCGGCCGTCGGCGTCAGCGTGTTCCTCGGTCCGTGCTGGCCGACCATTTATGGCCTGACCATCGATGGCCTCGGTGAAGACACCGGCGTCGGCGGTTCGCTGCTGGTGATGAGCATTGTCGGCGGCGGCGTGATTCCGATCTTCCAGGGCCTGCTGTCGGATTACAGCGGCGGCAACATGCAACTGGCCTACAGCGTGCCGTTGCTGTGCTTCATCGTGATCGTCGCTTACGCGGTGCGCTGCCTGCGCAACTCGGCCAGTGAACGTGCGCCCGTCGGCGCGGCGGTGACCTCATGAGCACCCGGATCAATCTCTATCCGGCACTGTTTGGCGAGGCGCCAAAAACCTTGCTTGAATCGGCGGATTTCACGGTCAGCGCCAGTCTGTTTCCCAGCGGTGTGCTGGCGCTGGAAATGCGCAACAGCCGTGGTCATTTGCTGGTTCTGCCGTATCAGGGCCAGATGATCTGGGACGCGGTGTTCGACGGTTGCGACTTGACCATGAGCAACCTGTTCAGTCAGCCAAAACCGAGCCCGACGGTGATCGGCACCTACGGCTGTTTCATGTTTCACAGCGGCCTGCTGCGCAACGGCTGTCCGACGCCCGATGACGACCATCCGCTGCACGGCGAAATGCCCTGCGCAGCGATGGATCGCGCCTGGCTGGAGGTCGGTGAAGACAGCGCCGGGGCGTACCTGCGCCTCGGCGGCGAGTACGAATACGCGCAAGGTTTCGGCGACCGCTATCTGGCCAGTCCGAGCGTGACCTTGCGCGCCGATTCCGGCCTGTTCGATATCGCGATGAACGTGACCAACCGCGCCGGCAAACCGATGGACCTGATGTACATGGTCCACATGAATTACGCCTACGTCGAGGGCGCGCGGTTTGTCGAACCGTTGGGATTTGACCGCGTGCGGTTGCGCAGCAGCGTGCCGGCGCACGTCAAACCGACGCCGGCCTGGAGCCGTTACATGGAGCAGTTGGCCGCAGAACCGCAACAGTTTCGCTGCCTCGACCAACCGGAGCTTTATGACCCGGAGATTGTGTTTTTCTTCGACGGCGTGCGCGCCGATGCCCATGGCGACGCGCATTTTCTGCTGAGCCATCCCGACGGCGCAGCGTTCTACACGCGCTATCGCCCGGAGCAATTCGAACACGCGGCGCGCTGGATCCTGCACAACGCCGATCAGCAAGTCGCGGCGTTCATTTTGCCCGCGACGTGCGAGCCGGAAGGCTATCGGGCCGAGTTCGCCAAGGGCAATGTGCGTTCATTGGCAGCGGGGGAGACCGCTGCGTTCAAGCTCACCACCGGTTACCTGAACAAGGACGAGCAACAAGCCTTGATCAGATGATCAACTGCGCACCGCTGGCGGTAATCGCGTCGCGGTAAGCCTTGGGGATTTTCTTGTCACTGACCACGTAGTGGAAATCCTCAAGCGCCGCGAAATGCGCGGTGCGCACGGTGTCGAACTTGCTGTGATCGGCCAACAACAAACGTTGCTGCGCCTGGCGCAAGACCTTCTGCTTGACCTCCACTTCATTGAAATTGAAGCAGGTCACGCCGAAGTCCTGGCTGACCCCAGCCGCTGAAACGAACGCCCAGGTCAGGCGCACGTGGTCGAGAATGCCGCTTTCGCTGGTGTTTTCGAACACCTGATTCTTGCGGTGGAACGTGCCGCCGCAGATGACGATGTGGCAATTGGGTTTTTGCGAGAGTTTCAGCAGCACGTTGAGGGAGTTGCACACTGCGGTGAATTCGAGCTCGTCGGGGATGAAATCGATAACAAACGGCGTGGTGGTGCCGCAGTCGAAAAACACGGTGTCGCCGGGCTGGATAAACCGCGCAGCGAGTTTGCCGATGCGGCGCTTTTCTTCGACGTGGCGGGTGTCCTGTTCGGCCACCCGGTAATCGCCGGGCTCGTTGCCGTCGTGGATTCGCGTGATGTAACCGCCCAGCAGACGCAGGTGCTCGGTGTACTTGCTCAAGTCGCGGCGCAGGGTCATTTCCGAGACGTCGAGCAATGCCGCCATTTCGCGCAGGTGAATGGCGCTCTGGTCTTGCAGGGCTTGTTGAATCAGCTTGAGACGCTCGGCTTTTTTACTGTCCACAGGCATTCCGGGGTTGATTGTTGATGTTGTTTAAGTAACATTAATTGTGAGTTTTGTAACGTTTTTGCGCAAATGATCCTCGATTGTGGCGCAGGGGCATTTGAATACACAAACAGGAGTTATTGCGATGGCCCATCTCCCACCTCAGGCACTGGCGCAGTTTATCGATCACACGTTGCTGGCGCCGGACGCCAGCCGCGAACAAATCGCCACCCTGTGCCGCGAAGCTGCGCAGCATGGCTTCTATTCAGTCTGCGTGAACTCCGCGCAAGTGCCGTATGCCGCGCAGCGCTTGGCACAGCATCAAACACAACATCAGGCGGCGCACAGCGTAAAAGTCTGCGCGGTGGTCGGTTTCCCGTTGGGCGCCGGTTTGAGCGAGAGCAAAGCCTTCGAAGCCGAGCGCGCGATTGCTGCGGGCGCAGGCGAGATCGACATGGTGTTGAACATCGGTTGGCTGAAGGACGGTTTGCTCGCCGAGGTGCAGGACGACATCGCTCAGGTGAAAAAAGCCTGCGGCGAAGTGCCGTTGAAAGTCATCCTCGAAACCTGCCTGCTCAGCGACGCGCAAAAAGTCCAGGCCTGTGAAATCTGCCGTGAGCTCAACGTCGCGTTCGTCAAGACCTCCACCGGTTTCAGCCGCAGCGGGGCCACCGTCGAAGACGTCGCGCTGATGCGCCGCACCGTCGGCCCGGACATCGGCGTCAAGGCGTCGGGCGGCGTGCGCGATTACCCGACTGCACTGGCGATGATCGAGGCCGGCGCGACCCGTTTGGGCAGCAGTTCCGGAATCGCCATCGTCGGCGGCGCCGAGACGGCGGGCGAGGGTTACTGAGTCAACTGGCGACCAATTGCCGTGGCGGCAAATGGTCGTGTAATTGCGCAAGTGCGCCGGGTAGCGCCGGCCGCGAGAGGAAATAACCCTGCGCTTCGTGGCAACCGTATTGGGTCACCAGCGCCAGGCATTGATAGTCTTCGATGCCCTCGGCGACAGTGCGGTAACCCAAGTCGCGAGCCAATTGCAGGATCGAGCGGGCGATGATCTGGTTGCGCGGGCTGCCGGGCAAATCGGTGACGATCGAGCGATCCAGCTTGATCACATTCGCCGGGATTTCGTGCAGGTAGGCGAAATTGCTGTAGCCGCTGCCGAAGTCGTCGATTGCCACGTCCATGCCGAGCTCGCGCAAACCCTTGAGCTGACGGATCACTTGCGGGTTGGCGCGGATCCATTCGCCCTCAGTGATTTCGATTTCCAGCCGATGCGGCGCAATGTCGAACCGCTGACAGGCGAGCCGTAGAATTTCACCGATGTCCTGATCGTCGAAGTCCTTCGGCGACAGGTTCAGCGACACCCGGCAATCAAGATCCTGCCATTGCGCCATGGTGCTCATGACTTGATCGATCACCCAATGCGTCACGCGCTGAATCAAGCCGTTGCGTTCCATTACCGGAATGAACTCGGCGGGCGATACCGCGCCAAGTTCCGGGTGATTCCAGCGCAGCAGCGCTTCGGCGCTGACGCGACGGCCATCGAGCAAACTGAAACGCGGCTGAAACACCAGATACATCTGGTCGCTGGCGAGTGCGCGGTCGACATCCCGGGCCAGGGTAAACGCACGGCGCCAGGCGCAGTCGCGGGCAATGTCGTACAGCGCCCAGTGCGTGTTGGCCTGGTGCGCCGATTCCACCGCGTGCATCGCTTTGCGCAACAGGTCGGCGTGGGACAGTGGATCGTGCTGGAAAATCACCATGCCGGCGCGCGGCGACGGGCTGGTCAGGGCGCTGTCGGAACGGGTCATCGCGCGTAGCCGGTCGATCAAGCGATGCACGAAAAGTTCGTAGTCGGGCATGCTCGTCTGCAACATGAAGCAGAACTGCCGGTCGTTGACGTGATAGGCGCAACTGATGCCGCTGAGGCTCTGTTTCAGGTGTTGGGCAATCTCGAGGATGATCGATTGCGTGGCGCCGGTGCCCACCGCCAGGGTCATTTCATGGCCACGGTGCGAGTCGAGCGCGTCGATCAGCACCAGCACCCGATGTTCGGCCTGCGGTTGCAGACCGAGGTCGTTGAGGTCGGCGAAAAACTGCCGCTGATTCGGCAGGCCGCTGACCGGGTCATGGCAATCGCTGAGCTGACGTTGCTCGATCTGCGCCATGACCATTTCCGCCAGATCCTGCAGCACCAGGCGCTCGGCGTCGTTCAGTTGCTTGGGTTCCTTGTCGATGATGCACAGGCTGCCGATGGCGTGCCCCGAACGCGTGCGCAGCGGTGCGCCGGCGTAAAACCGAATGCCGTTGCGCGCGGTCACCAGCGGGTTGAAACGAAAACGCCGATCTCGCGACGCATCTTCGACCTGCAGCACGCCGTTCTCGCGAATGGTGTAGGCGCAGAACGACTGATCGATGGGCGTTTGATCGCGGTCGAAACCAATGCGCGCCTTGAACCATTGCCGATCCTTCTCGACCAGCGAAATGAGCACGGTGGGCACGTTGAAGTACGCGGCGGCGAGGCGACAGATGCGGTCGAAGTTTTCTGATTCTGCTGTTTTCAGCCACTCCAGGGCTCGTACCGCGTCCAGGCGATATGTTTCTGAATGATGATCGTGCATGGTGACTCCTGGAACGGACGCTGACCGATTCTGAATTCGATGGTGGCCTGATGATGTCATTGTAGTGTCACGCATTATGACTTTTCTTGTACACGAAAAGTTTTACGTATAAGAAAATAAAATCTCGGCGGGTGCGCTTTTCGGTGTTGAGAGCCACTAGCGCTGTCAGCGCCAGGCACAAAAAAGCCCGGCTCTGCAGGTCAGCAGCCGGGCAGGGGGTTGTGCTTGAAGGTCAGTCCATGTGCAAGACGATTTTGCCGATGTGGTCGCCTGCTTCCATCCGCGCGTGGGCCTGCGCGGCATCGGTGAATGGGTAAACCTTGTCGATGATCGGCAAGCAACGCCCAGCGGACAGCACTGGCCAGACATATTCGTACAAGCCTTGGGCAATTGCGGCTTTCTCTTCTCTGGTGCGTGAACGCAACAGTGATCCGGTGATCGACGCGCGTTTGCTCATGATCGCCAGCAAGTCGACGTCATTGGCGCGGGCGCCGCCGAGGAAGCCCAGCATCACCAGCCGACCTTCCATGCCGAGCGCGCTGACGTTGCTGTTGAAATACGAGCCACCCATGATGTCGAGGATCACGTTGACGCCTTTACCAGCGGTTTTCTCCTCGATGACTTTGGCGAAATCCTGTTCTCGGTAGTTGATCGGTTTGCCGCCGAGCTTGCGAATCGCCTCGCATTTTTCCTCGCTACCGGCGGTGGCATACGCCTCGACGCCGAACTCGCGGCAGAGCATCAGCGCGGTGGTGCCGATGCCGCTGGTGCCGCCATGGATCAACGCGCGCTGGCCTTTGCTGGCGCCGCCGATATCAAACAGATTGGCCCACACGGTGAAGAAGGTTTCCGGAATCGCCGCGGCTTTGATCCAGTCCAGGTCATCGGGGATCGGCAAGGTCTGGCTGGCCGGCGCGATGCAATATTGCGCGTAACCGCCGCCATTGGTCAGCGCACACACCCGGTCGCCCACCGTGAACTCACTGACGCCTTTGCCGATCGCGACCACTTCGCCGGCCACTTCGAGGCCGGGGATCGGGCTCATGCCGGGTTTCATCGGGTATTTGCCGGAGCGCTGGATCACATCCGGACGATTGACCCCGGCGGCGTGCACACGAATCAGCACCTCGCCGGCAGCCACCGTCGGCATCGGCACGTCACGCGGCTGCAACACCTCAGGGCCGCCGGGTTCAGTGATTTCGATCAGGGTCATGGTTTGGGGCAGGGTCATTTTGAATTCCTGTGGTGGAAGGGGATATGTAGATGGGATAGCCGGTACGGCCAAAAAATTCAGTCCACCCCCGCAGATCCCTGTGGGAGCTGAGCTTGCTCGCGAAAGCGGTCTGTCAGTCGATGCAGGTGTTCGCTGTTACGACGCCTTCGCGAGCAAGCTTTGCTCCTACGGATTTGTGGTGGATGCGATGTTGTGCCCGGCACTGATGTAGGAGCTGAGCTTGCTCGCGAAAGCGCTGGGTCAGTTGATGCAGGTGTTGGCTGTTACGACGCCATCGCGAGCAAGCTTTGCTCCTACGGATTTGTGGTGGATGTGGATGTTGTGCCCGGCACTGATGCCCTGTGGGAGCTGAGCTTGCTCGCGAAAGCGCTGGGTCAGTTGATGCAGGTATTGGCTGTTACGACGCCTTCGCGAGCAAGCTTTGTTCCTACGGATTTGCGGTGGATGGATGTTGTGACCGGCACTGATCCCCTGTAGGAGCTGAGCTTGCTCGCGAAAGCGTTGGGTCAGTCGCTGCAGGTATTGGCTGTTACGACGCCTTCGCGAGCAAGCTTTGCTCCTACGGATTTGCGGTGGATGTGGGTTTTGTGCCCGGCACTGATCTCCTGTAGGAGCTGAGCTTGCTCGCGAAAGCGCTGGGTCAGTCGATGCAGGTGTGGGCTGTTACGACGCCTTCGCGAGCAGGGTTTTGGTTTTGCTTGAGCAAGCGCATGGCCAGTTCCAGCAGCAGGGCCACGAGGATTGCGCCGCAGGCAATCATGAACAACAGCGCATGCTGGCCGCCGCTGGCGTTGAAGATCGCCGAATAGGCAAAACCGGTGAGTGCCTGGAACGTGGCAAACGAGACGGTCGCGCGGCTCCAGGCGATTTGTTGCTGGTGATGATTGGGCACCAGCTCATGCACGCGGGCCAGGGCGAGCGGAACGATGCCGGGCGGGAACGAGCCGAGGATCACCGCCAGCAGCGCCAATGCGAGGAACGAGCTGGAAACCGCCAGCAAACCCAAGGTAATCGCCTGCACCGCCAGCACAATGCGAATGCTCAACCGCGCGCCAAACTTGTCGGCGAGGAAACCATAACTCACTGGCCCGATGATCGCGCCCAAACCATACATGACCCAGATCAGCGCGCCGACATGCGCCCCGGCGCCGAGGCCGCGAGCGACGAAGTCGACCAGAAATACCATCGCCGGCACTAATCCCGCTGCCATGAATGCATACTGCGCAAACAACAGATACAGGCCCGCTGGCGTCGGCGAATTTGAAGTGTCGCCGCTCACCGGCGCAGCATGTTGCGCGGTCGCGGTCGGCCAGCCAAACCAGCTCGCGGCGGTCAACACCAGCGCGATCAAACCCAAACCAAACCAGGTGTTCTGCAAACCCAGGCTCAGCAGCGGCGGAACAATCGTCCCCGAACCGGCAATGCCCAAACCTATGCCGAGGAAAATCGCGCCGCTGGCCAGGCCTCGGCGCGACACCGGCACGTGCGGCAACACCGTCGCGGCGACCAACACCATGATCGCGCCACCGGCCACGCCCGACAGCAACCGCCAGCCGAAAAACCAGCTCACCGACAACGGAAAACCACAGGCAAAAAACGCCAGCGTCACCGCCAGCATCATCAGCCGCAACGCCGTGCTGTTGCCGACGCTGCGAGCCAGTGGATGACCGATCAGCGCGCCGATCAGGTAACCGACCAGATTGGCCGCGCCGAGGTACACCACGTCGTTGGCGGAAAACCATTGCGCCTGGATCAGCGATGGAATCAGCGGCGTATAGGCGAATCGCGCCAAACCGATGCTGACCAGGCTGGCGCAGAGGCCGGCGAAGATCGGCAGCCAGATCGCGCTGCGCGGGTGGGTAGATGAGCTGTGCATGAGGAATTGTCCTGTGGGGGGTGAACTCATGCGCCCAGCTTATCCAGATAAATTGATGCATTCGCGCAGCGAATTCACGCTAGAGTGATGCGAATTTGCATCATCGATTGCAACCTGTGAGTAATGCCAAATGAACTGGGACGATGCTCGTGTGTTTCTCGCGGTTTGCCGCGAATCGACCTTGCGTGGCGCCGCGCGGGTGCTTGGTGTCGATCAGGCGACCGTTGGCCGGCGTGTCACGGCGCTGGAGAAGTCCTTGAGCGCAACGCTGTTTTTGCGCACCTCCGAAGGTTATGCGCTGACGGCGCTGGGTGAGGCGGCGCTGCACGCGGTGGAGAAAATGGAGCTGTCAGCGCTAGAGCTTGAGCGGAAAATTCAGGGCCTCGATGATCGGCTGACCGGCATCGTCCGGGTCAGCACCACCGACTCGCTGGCGATCGATTTCCTGATCCCGGTGATTGCCCGATTGCACGGCAAACACCCGGATGTGCGCGTGCAACTCGATGCGTCCACGCTAATGATCAGCCTGGCTAAGCGCGAGGCCGACATCGCCGTGCGCAACGCGCGGCCGGACAACCCGGACCTGATCGCCCGACGCATCGCGCGCTGGCCGGTGGGGCTGTTTGCTTCGCAGGAATACCTCGATGCCCACGGCGTGCCGGCGCCGGGTTCGGCGTTTGAGGGGCATGATCTAGTGGTGTATCAACCGTATCTGGCGGGCAACAAGGAACTGACGCTGGTCTCGGAACCGCTGACGCGCGGGCGGATTGTGTCGAGTCTGGGGTCGGGGCTGTTGGTCCGTCGCGCGATTGCGGCGGGGATCGGCATCGGCGAAATCCCGGTGTACATGGGCGAGCGCGATGGCTTGGTGCGGCTGTGGCCGGAACGCACGCGCCCGGTGCCTTACGACGTGTGGCTGGTAACCCACGCCGACCTGCGACACACCGCGCGGGTGCGAGTGGTGATCGATGAAATCGTCGCCGGATTCAACGGCACCGGCGAATAGCACTGCCCAAGTACCATTCCCGACGCACGACAACCGATGACCACAAACTATGTAGCAGCTGTCGAGCCCGCGAGGCTGCGTTCGGCGGCGAAGCCGTCATAAAACCATCCACCTCGGTGTATCAGATAAACCGCAGTGGATGAATTGGCGACGGCTGCGCCGCCGAACGCAGCCTCGCAGGCTCGGCAGCTGCTACATAGGCTGCGTTGGCAGCGGGATTTATGGCATTTCCGGCAGTTCTTGCGGCCGCAGGTCAAACACCAGCACTTCGGCATCGACACCGTTGTTCAGCGTCAACACTTGCTCCTGGCGCACCCGCACGCCGTCACCTTCCTGCAACTGCACGCCGTTGAGTTCAACACTGCCGCGAGCCACATGCACGTAAGCGTAGCGGTCGGCGGCGAGTTCCAGCGTGGCGCTCTCCTTGCCGTCGAACAGCCCGGCATACACCCGCGCATCCTGGCGCACCGACAGCGAACCATTGGCGCCGTCCGGGGAAATGATCAACTGCAAGCGACCGCGTTTTTTCTGCGTGCTGAAGTGCTCTTGCTGATAACGCGGTTTGGCGCCGCTGACGTCCGGCACGATCCAGATTTGCAGGAAGTGCACACCCCGCGTCGCCGAGTGGTTGTACTCGCTGTGCGCGACGCCACTGCCGGCGCTCATCAATTGCACGTCGCCGGGGCGGATCACCGAACCGGTGCCCAGCGTGTCCTTGTGTTCCAGTGCGCCTTCGAGCACATAGGAGAAAATCTCCATGTCCCGGTGCGGGTGCTGGCCAAAACCTTTGCCGGCCGCCACGCGGTCATCGTTGATCACCAACAGATCGGAAAAACCCTGCTCTTTCGGGTTGCGATAGTTGGCGAAGGAAAAGGTGTGGAACGACTTCAACCAACCGTGATTGGCCGCGCCGCGATCCGAAGCTTTGCGAAGGGTCAGCATAATGAAATCTCCTGTCAGGACGTGAATTCGTCCGAGTGAGGAGAAGGTTAATGGTTGCCGGTGGGTGCAATAAGTAGATGAAAATTGAAATACTGTCTCATACAGGTTGACAGTAAAAAATTGGCCGATGCATTAAACGGCCATATCCCCAAGATTTGGCCATAATGCAAAACCCCTGTAGGAGTGAGCCTGCTCGCGATGGCGTCATGTCAGTCAATCAATATTGAATGTCCGACCGTCATCGCGAGCAGGCTCACTCCTACAGGGGATGTGTTGGCAGTTAGTATCCTTCTTTTGACCTCAACGAATCCGATCCCATGAAAACCGTGGCAATGGTGCTGTTCCCCGACTTCCTCCTGCTCGACATGGCCGGGCCGATGGAGGTGTTTTCCATCGCCAACCGTTACCTGGCCCCGAGCGACCATTACCTGTTGTCGACCGTCGGCACCGAGCTTGAGCCGTTGCGCGCCTCCAACGGCGTCCACGTCCAGGCCGACGTGCATATCGATCAGGCCAACGACGCCTATGACCTGCTGCTGGTGCCCGGCGGCCCCGGCGCCTACAACGAAAAACCGCAACCGTTGCTCAACTGGATTCGCCACGCCGTGCCGCGCGCCGAACGCTTTGGCTCGATCTGCACGGGCGCGTTTGTGCTCGGGCATGCCGGCCTGCTCGACGGCTATCGCGTGACCACCCACTGGCACTACACCGAACGCCTGATCAAAGGCTTCCCGAACGCCAAAGTCGAAACCGATCAGATCTTCGTCGAGGACCGCAACCTGATCACCTCCGGTGGCGTCACCGCCGGCATCGATCTGGCGTTGGCCGTGGTCGCTCAGGACCACGGCAAAAAAGTCGCCCAGGATGTCGCCAAAGTGCTGCTGGTGGTGATGAAACGCCAAGGCGGGCAGGCGCAGTTCAGTCCGTTGCTGGCGGCGGTCGGTGCGCCTGAAACGCCGATCACCCGCGTGCAGAATCACGTGCTCGAACACCTCGACGAAGCGTTCAGCATCGAGCGCATGGCCAGTTTGGCGAACATGAGTTCGCGGCACTTCGCGCGGCTTTTCGCCCGCGAGGTGAACATGACGCCGATGGAGTTTCTGCAAAATGCGCGCATCGACCATGCCCGACAGTTGCTCGAAAGCAGCGACCTGCCGCTGAAAACCGTGGCCTATAAAAGCGGCTTCGGCAGCGTGCGGCACATGCGTTTGCTGTTCAGTGAAAAACTCGGTCTGACCCCTGCGCAGTACCGCGAACAGTTCAGTTAGAGCGGTTGTGTCCGTGTGGGGCACCGACATGTCCGAATTGCGCACATTGGCGTAGTTGTGCCGTCATCGATGCCTGCCAAGATGTCGGTGAACGTTTTGCAATGGAGGTGCGGGAGTCTGGATGGAGCGGTGCCAGCACGGTTTCGGGCACTTGATCGACCAGGTTTTCAGCACGTGAACGTGCATGAACAGCCCCACAGAATTTACCGGCGAGACGCTGCTGCGGTTCGGCCCGTACGTCTTCCACCCCAGTCAACGGCTGATCCTCGACGGCGATCGACCGTTGCGCATGGGCGGGCGCGCGTTGGACATCTTGCAGGTCTTGCTCGAACACGCCGGCGAGGTGGTCAGCAAGGACGACTTGATCGCCCGCGTCTGGCCGACTTCAGTGGTCGAAGAGATCAACCTGCGCGTACACATCGCCGCGCTGCGCCGCGCCCTCGGTGATGGCGAAAACGGCCAGCGCTACATCGTCAATATTCCGCAACGCGGCTACAGCATTATCGCCCCGGTGCAGCGCGTGCTCGACGCAACGCCGCTGCACCTCGACAGCACGCAACCGCCGCAGCACAACTTGCCGGCGCGGCTGAGCCCCGTTACTGGGCGCGACTCCATGGTCGGCGGCGTGGTGCGCCAATTACCACTGCGACGCTTCATGACCTTGGTCGGCCCGGCCGGCATCGGTAAAACCACCGTGGCGATGCGCGTCGCCGAACTGCTCTTGCAGCATTACCGCGACGGCGTCTGGCTGGTGGATCTGGCGAGCGTCGACGCGCCAGCGCAACTGCACCAGCACCTGCGCCACGCGCTGCCATTCGCCGCTGACCTGAGTTGCCGACATGCCTTGCTGGTGCTGGATAATTGCGAACACCTGCGCGCAGGTTGCCGCACGTTTATCGAGCAACTGCTCGCCAGCGCGCCACGCTTGTCGATCCTCGCCACCAGCCGCGAGCCGTTGCAGGCGCGTGACGAAACCGTACAGCGCGTGCCACCGCTGGAAGTGCCGCCGGTTTCGGCGTTGCACAGCGTCGCGCAAGCGATGGGTTATTCGGCGGTGCAATTGCTGGTCAGCCGCGCACGCACGCGGCAGCAGGGGTTCGTTTTGCGCGAACAAGATCTGCGCGCGGTGCGCGATATCTGCCGTCGGCTTGACGGTTTGCCGCTGACCATCGAACTGGCCGCCGCGCAGATTGGCGCGTTGGGCTTGGTCGGGTTGCAGGCGCAGCTCGACAATTGCCTGCAATTGCTGACTCAGGGCCGGCGCACGGCAGTGGCACGCCACCAAAGCCTGCGAGCCGCGCTGGACTGGAGTTACCAGTCATTGAGCGCGCAGGAGCAGAAGGTTTTGTGTCATCTGGCCACGTTCAAATCCGCGTTCACTGTCGAGGCGGCAAGTGGCGTGATCTGTGCCTCGGTGCTGGCGCCGATCCAGTTGTCATCGATGCTGGAAAAACTGGCGCGCACGTCGCTGCTGTCGGTCGAACTGGTCAACGGCGTTTCACGTTATCGCTGGCTCAACACCACGCGCGCGTATGCGCTGGAGAAACTCGCCGACAGCGGCCAGCAGCGCGCGATCGAACTGAGCCACGCGCAATACCTCAGCCGCGCACGGATGATTTCAGGCGTGCAATTGAGCGCCGAGCTCGTCGAGTAAACCCCGGACCTTCATCAGGTCCGGCGTCGCATAACCTTCAGTGAAACGCGCGTAAATCGGCGCCAGCAGTTCACGCGCCTGTTGCGCCTGACCCTGACGCTGCCAAAGCTGCGCCAGTGACGTCGCGCTGCGCAGTTCCCACGCCAGCGCGCCTTGTGCTTGCGCCACCGCCAATGCCCGCAGCAGCACCGCTTCGCCGCTGTGAGAGAGCGCTTCGCCGCTGTGAGAAAGGTTTGCGCCCGGCGCATCCGCTTCGGCCAGCAGCGCCTCGCCGCGCACGCGGAAAATCTCTGCGGTGCACCAACCCGCCGCGCCGCTTTCGGCGCGCGCGAGCAAACCTTCGTCGACCACGCCACCGTGCAGCGTCAGCATGATTTCCTTGACCAGACCGACCCCCGGTTGCGCCGGGCCGTTGGCACCGTCGATCACCTGCGCGTAATGCCGCGCCCAGTTGTAAAACAGCAGCACCGAATGCTTCTGTGCTTGTTCCAGCAACAGCCGCAGCAGTTCGCGCGCGCTGGCGTTGTCGCCGTTGTAATGCGCGATCAGACAACCAGCCAGCGCCAAGGTGTAGCAAATCGAGGTGCCGTGGTTGATCTGCAGCGCGATGTCCAGCGCCTGCCGCGCCGTGCGCCAGGCTTGTTCGGGCTGACCTTGCAGCCAGAGGATGCGCGCCAGAATCGTCAGCGCCGCGACGCTCTGGTCGTATTGCACGCCGAAACCGTGGGTGAAACGGTTGAGATGGCCGCTCTGCGCCAGGCGCTGGATGACCTCTTCGGCGTGGGTCCGCGCCTGTTGCTGATCGCCGCAGAAGTGCAGCGCCAACACTTTCAAGCGGTGGGTGCTGAGCGACAACACGGCGTCGCCGTTCAGGCCCAATTGGTCGAATTCGCGGCTCTGCTCCAGGGCCATTTGGTAATTGCCGCAACTGAGATTGACCGCCATGTGCCCGGACACCGCGCGCAACTGGCCGACGATGTCCCGGCTCGCTACGGCCAGGGTTCTGGCGCTGACAAACGCGTCGATGGTTTCAGCGCTACCGCCCTGCGCGTGATAACAGGAACTGCCGAGGGCCAGTTTCAGCGACAGCGTCACTTGCGGGCACGGCGCGGTGGCGCTTTCCAGCAGCGCCAGGGCCCGACGCACATACACGCCGTGCTCCTTGAGCAGCGAAAGTTCCTGCCACAGTGGCATCGATGTCGCCGTCAGACGGATCGCCAGTTCCTGCGGACCGCCCGCGTTCAATCCCCATTCCAGCGCGGCGCGGATGTCTTCCAGACCACGCGCGTATCGCTCGATCCACAGGTGCGTGGGGGTTTGCTCCCAGTCGACGTGCGCCTGTTGCATCAGCGCCAGGCAACGTTCGGCATGCCGCTGCCGGGTGTCCGACAACTCGGCCGCCAGGTGCAGTTTTTCCAGGGCATAACTGCGCGTGGTGTCGAGCAATCGATAGAAGACCTCTTCGTCGCCGACATCGACGTTGAGCAAGGACTTGGCGACCAACTGAGTGATCGAGGCGAACACTTCGTTGGGTTCAATCTGCTGGCCAACAATCACGGCGGCGGCCGAGGCGAGGGTGAAGCCGTCGCGAAAGATTCCCAGTCGGCGCAGGCAGGTTTGCTCGCAGGCACTGAGCAAATCGAAGCTCCAGTCCAGCGTCGCGCGCAAGGTCTGGTGCCGCGCCAGCGTGGTTTGGCAGCCTTGGGTCAGCAGGCGAAAACTGCCTTGCAGTTGCGTGTGCAAACCGCTGACGCCGAGGTCGGCCACTTGCGCCGCCGCCAGCTCGATGGCCAGTGGAATGCCGTCCAGGCGTTGGCAGATTTCGATCGCCAGCGGCAGTTCTTCATCGCTTAATTCGAAGCTGTCGTGGTTGGCCATCGCCCGTTCGACGAACAGTTGCAGCGCGGAAAAACTCAGGGCCTGGGCGCGGTCGAGCACGGCAATCGGCGGCGGGCAATCCAGCGACTCCAGGCGTTGCACGTATTCGCCCTCGGCGCGCAGGCTCTCGCGGCTAGTGGCGAGGATATGCACCTGCGGCGCGCCGCGCAGAATGCTTTCGCAGAGCAGCGCAATCGCATCGAGCAAGTGTTCGCAGTTGTCGATCACCAGCAGCATCTGCCGCTCGCGCAGCACGCTCGCCACGTCGCTCATCGGCTCGGCGTCGTGCAGGGCCAGGCCCAGCAGCGACGCCAGATGCGCGTCGATCATTTGCGGGTCGTTGATCGGGGCGAGGTCGAGCAGACGAATGCCGTCGCGGTAATGGCCTATCAACAGTTCTGCGACTCGTAGCACCACGGTGGTTTTGCCGATGCCGCCGGGGCCGACCAGCGTGATGAAGCGCTGACGCGCGAGTTGCGTGACCAGGCTGTCGACCAGTGGCTGGCGCCCGATCATCCGCGTGCGGCGCACCGGCAGGTTATGCCGGCGGGGCGGTTGCACCAGTGGCTCGCAGCGTTGTGCAGCGGATTCGAGCGAAAACGGCGCGACAAAACTGTAACCGCGCTGAGCAACCGTGACGATGTAGCGCTGGCCGGCCTGACCGTCGCCGAGGGCTTTGCGCAACGCCGCCATGTGCACGCGCAAATTGATGTCTTCGACTACGCTTTTCGGCCACAACTGTGCCATCAGATGCTGTTTGCTGACCACATTCCCGGCGTGCTCCAACAGGATCAACAGGATGTCCATCGCGCGCCGCCCCAAACGAACGGGCTGCTCGCCTTCAAGCAACAACCGGGTGCCGGGGAAGATCCGGTAAGGGCCGAAATGGATGGCCTGATCGGGGGGAAGGGTCAACGTGGCGCTCCTGCTTGCATCCGTCTAATACGCGGTTTGTGGGCATATTCCCAAGGGTTGCGCGGCAGTGCAATCAGGGCGCGCCTGACTGTCAGGTGTTCATCGCGACTGCTGCGTTCGGCGTGCGCGGGGTCAGCGTGTATTTATTGGGCATCTGTGTGACAAACGGAGCGTAGTTGAGGCGGGCGGCGTTTTGAAAATTAACAACGTTTAACTCGTCGAATGTCTGGTCTACGCCCAAAACTCTGCGGCTTCAAGTCCAACGAAGACTCTGGTCTTCGCAGTGTTAAGGGAATGGACACTTTTGGAGTTCGCTGCAATGAGCAACGTGGTGGTGGTCTATCACAGTGGCTACGGGCACACCCGCGTCATGGCTGAAGCCGTCGCCCAAGGCGTCGAACGGCATCCGGGCAGTACCTGCCGGCTGATTTCGGTGGAGGACGTGGACGCGCAATGGGCGCATTTGCACTCGGCCGACGCGATCATTTTCGGCGCCCCGACTTACATGGGCAGCGCGTCGGCTTCGTTCAAGGGTTTCATGGAAGCCACGGCGGCGTTTTACCTGGCCCAGCCGTGGCGCGACAAACTCGCTGCCGGGTTCACCAATTCCGGTTCGCTGTGCGGCGACAAACTCAATACCTTGCTGCAAATGGCGGTGTTCGCCGCGCAGCATTCGATGATCTGGGTTGGCCTCGACCTGTTGCCGGCGCGCAGCAGCAGCGGGGTGTTCGACGGCCAACTGAATCGCCTCGGCAGCTCGCTGGGGGCGATGGCCCAATCGAACGTCGAGCAAGCGCCCGGCGACGCACCACCGCCGGAGGATCGCTGCACCGCCGCGCACTTGGGCGAGCGGGTGGCGCGGCTGGCCGAACGCATGAATAGCTGATCTGCCTGATTTTTTTTATCTACCGTTTACATCCCACCGAAATGGAGCACGCCACATGAGCACCTTCACCACGCGCGACGGCACCGAGATTTATTACAAGGATTGGGGCACTGGGCAGCCGATTGTCTTCAGCCACGGCTGGCCGCTGAACGCCGACAGTTGGGAATCGCAGATGATTTTCCTCGCGTCCAAAGGCTATCGGGTCATCGCCCACGACCGCCGTGGCCATGGCCGCTCCAGCCAGCCTTGGGACGGCAACGATATGGACACCTACGCCGACGACCTCGCGCAGTTGATCGAACTGCTCGACCTGAAGGATGCGGTGTTGTTCGGTTTCTCCACCGGCGGCGGCGAAGTGGCGCGCTACATCGGCCGTCACGGCACTGGCCGGGTGGCCAAGGCCGGGCTGATTTCATCGGTGCCGCCGCTGATGCTCAAGACCGAAGCCAATCCGGGCGGCTTGCCGCTGGAAGTGTTTGATGGCATTCGCCAGGCTTCGTTGGTCGACCGTTCGCAGCTTTACAAGGACCTCGCCGCTGGCCCGTTTTTCGGTTTCAACAAGCCTGACGCCAAACCGTCGCAAGGCATGATCGACTGGTTCTGGCTGCAAGGCATGAGCTCCGGCCACAAGAACGCTTACGACTGCATCAAGGCGTTTTCGGAAACGGATTTCACCGAAGATTTGCAGAAGTTCGACGTGCCGACCTTGGTCGTGCATGGCGACGCGGACCAAGTTGTACCGATTGAAGCGGCGGGGATTGCCTCGGCAAAACTGGTCAAGGGCTCGACGCTGAAAGTCTACCCAGGCGCGCCGCACGGTTTGACCGATACCCATAAAGACCAGCTCAACGAAGACCTGCTGGCCTTCCTCAAGGCCTGATCAAATACCAAACCTGTAGGAGCGAGCCTGCTCGCGATGGCGGCTTGTCAGCCAGCATTCAGGTTGAATGACACACCGCTATCGCGAGCAGGCTCACTCCTACAATGGTTTGCGGCGGGTCGCACAATCTCAGTGGGAGATAGGCTTGCCCGCGATGGCGTTCTCGAAATCGCCATCGCGAGCAAGCTTTGCTCCCACAGGGTTTTTGGGGTGGGGCGGCAATAATGTGCAGTCACTGAACCTGTGGCGAGCGAGCTTGCTCGCGTTTGAGTGCGCAGCGCTCACAAAATCTGCGTCGTAACCGAGAGGTCGGGGCTGCTGCGCAACCCAGCGCGAGCAAGCTCGCTCGCCACAGGTTTTCTGTTCGGCCCACGTGTGCAAGAGATCGCGCGCACCACTTTGCAACGCCACGCAAACGGGTTGATCCCTTCGCTGCGGGTGAAGATATGGCAGAAATGTGCCTGGTCGCAGAAGCCGCATTCGAGGCTGATTTGCGTCAGTGTCAGGTCGGTGTCGCGGATCAGTTGCTTGGCTTTGTTGATGCGCTGGCAACGAATCCAGTCCTGCGGCGAAACCCCAGTGCTGCACTTGAATGCGCGGGAGAAATGGCTGCGTGACAGCGCGCAGGCGCGGGCCAGTTCGGTGACTTCCAGGGTATCGCTGAGACCATCCAGAATCAGTTGCTTGACCAGATTTTCCCGCCAGGGCGCGAGGCCGCCGGTGCTGGGTTTTTGCATCGGCGTGGCGGACGCCCGGACGGCGTTGGACTGAACGTGGGCCATGACAAATTTCCGTGTCGGTGGGAATGCGCGGGCGCACTGCACGGTGGATCAGCACCTTCCCTTTGGAGAAAAAACAGGTCTGCGCAGAGGGCTTCATTCTTGGGCGCGGGCGGCCGACAGGCGAGTTAAACGTTGTTAATTTCGCGCGGTTTACACGCAGCCACTGCGCCAACTCAGCACATCGCTGCAAGTCGGCCGCTGCCTGAGCAGTGCAACATGGGCGACTTGTGGCGTGCCTCGCTGGCCGCTCTTTTCAGGTACATCAAAGGTGAACGCATGCGGCATTTTCTGATTGGCACACTGGGCCTCGCGATCGCGCTGGCATCCGCGTCTTCGATGGCGGCAGCGCCAGCGCAGGTCGGCACTCAAGTGCCGGGTTACTTTCGTTTGGCGGTAGGCGATTACGAAGTCACGGCGCTGTTTGACGGCTACAACGACTTGTCGCCAAAATTGCTCAAGGGCCTGAGCCAGAGCCAGATCCGCGCATTGCTGGCGCGGCGTTCGATTGAAACGCCGGGCGTGCAAACGGCGTTCAATGCGTTTTTGATCAACACCGGCAAGCAACTGATCCTGGTCGACACCGGGGCAGGGCAGTGCATCGGCGCCACCGCCGGGATGCTTTCGCAGAACATGCAAGCCGCCGGTTATCAGCCGGATCAGGTCGACACCGTGCTGCTCACCCACTTGCACCTGGACCACGTCTGCGGACTGGTCGACGCCGAGCAAAAACCGATCTTCGCCAACGCCACGGTCTACGCCGCCAAGCCTGAAGCGGATTATTGGCTCGACCCGCAAGCGCTGGCCAAAGCACCGGAAGCGGCCAAGGCCTATTTCAAAATCGCCCAGGATTCGACCGCGCCTTATGTCGCAGCGGGGCGTTTCAAAACCTTCGCCACCGGGCAATCGCCGGTGCCGGGTGTCGAGGCAACGCTGGAGGCCGGGCACACGCCGGGCAGCACGACGTATCGCTTCACCTCTGAGGGCCAGAGCATTTTGTTCATGGGCGACCTGGTGCATAACCTCGCCGTGCAGTTCCTGCATCCAGAGGTATCGATCGGGTTCGACACCGACGGCCAGCAGGCGATCAAGAGCCGCAATCAGGTGTTCAGCGCTGCGGCGACCAGCAAAACCTGGGTGACCGCTGCGCATCTGCCGTTTCCCGGTATTGGTCATATCGCTGCCGAGGGCAAACATTTCCAATGGGTGCCAGTGGAATACGGCCCTTACAAACGAGCGGCGAAAGTGCCGTTGATCGAGTAAAGTTCCGGCACTGCTGCCTCCCGGTTTTTGCGCTGACCGCCAGGCCGACTCAACACACAAAGGACCCTGCTGATGAACCGTAACGATCTGCGCCGCGTCGACATGAACCTGCTGGTGATTTTCGAAGCCTTGATGTTCGAAAAGAACCTCACCCGTGTCGCTGAAAAGCTGTTTATGGGGCAACCGGCGGTGAGTGCGGCGCTGGGGCGTTTGCGCGATCTGTTCGACGATCCGTTGCTGCTGCGCAACGGTCGCGGCATGGAACCGACAGCACGCGCGCTGGCGATTCTCAAGGAGCTGCAACCGGCGATGGACGTGATTTCCGGCGCGGTCAGCCGCGCCAAGGAATTCGAGCCGGCCAGCAGCTGCGACGTGTTCCGTATCGGTTTGTCGGACGATGCCGAATTTGGTCTGTTTCCGCCATTGCTCAGCCATCTGCGCGAGGAAGCGCCGGGGATCATCGTCGTGGTGCGCCGCGCCAATTACCTGCTGATGCCGGCTCTGCTGGCCTCCGGGGAAATCTCTGTCGGGGTCAGCTACACGACGGATCTGCCGGCCAACGCCAAACGCAAAAAATTGCGCGATATCCCCTGCAAGGTATTGCGCGGGGACAAACGGCCGGGGCCGCTGACGCTGGACGAATACTGCGAGCGGCCGCACGCAATGGTCTCGTTTTCCGGGGATTTGAGCGGCAACATCGATCTCGATCTGGCGAAGATCGGCCGCAGTCGGCGGGTGGTGCTCGGCGTGCCGCAATTCAGTGGCTTGCGCGCTTTGCTCGCGGGCACCGAGATGATCGCCACGGTGCCGGATTACGCAGCGTGCGCGCTGGTCGAAGGCTGTGCGCTGCGCGCCGAAGATCCGCCGTTCCCGATCGAAGCCGCGCAATTATCGATGGCCTGGAGCGGCGTCCACGACAACGACCCGGCCGAACGCTGGCTGCGCGCGCAGATCAGCCAATTCATGTCCGAACCGCTGAACATCCCAACCGCGTGACCTGTGGGAGCTGAGTTTGCTCGCGATGGCGATTTCAAGGACGCCATCGCGGGCAAGCCTTGCTCCCACGGGAGCGGTGATCTCAAGCCTTGCGCAATCCCCTGTTGTGGGAAAGATCCTGCTCTCAAGCCTTGCGCAATCCCTGTGGGAGCTGAGCTTGCTCGCGATGGCGATTTCAAGAAAGCCATCGCGGGCAAGCCTTGCTCCCACGGGAGCGGTGATCCCAAGCTTTGCGCAAATCCCAGTGGGAGCTGAGCTTGCTCGCGATGGCGATTTCAAGGACGCCATCGCGGGCAAGCCTTGCTCCCTCAGAGAGCGGTGATCCCAAGCCTTCCGCAAATCCCTGTGGGAGCTGAGCTTGCTCGCGATGGCGATTCCAAGGACGCCATCGCGGGCAAGCCTTGCTCCCACAGGGCACGGTGATCTCAAGCTTTGCGCAATCCCCTGTGGGAGCTGAGCTTGCTCGCGATGGCGATTCCAAGGACGCCATCGCGGGCAAGCCTTGCTCCCACGGGAGCGGTGATATCGAGCTTTGCGCCAATCCCTGTGGGAGCTGAGCTTGCTCGCGATGGCGATTCCAAGGACGCCATCGCGGGCAAGCCTTGCTCCCACAGGGAGCGGTGATCTCAAGCTTTGGGCAAATCCCTGTGGGAGCTGAGCTTGCTCGCGATGGCGATTCCAAGGACGCCATCGCAGGCAAGCCTTGCTCCCACAGAGAGCGGTGATCCCAAGCCTTGCTCCCACAGGGAGCCCCGCAAAAAGAGCACGTACATTCAATTTTCCCTAGCCCCGACCCGGCACTATCGATGCAAGTGCCGGCGAAGCCATGCCGGTGATTTTTTCACAGGGGCGCGCAGGCGATGAACGCATCGGAATGGGATGAACGGAGTCGGGATCTCGGGCTGCTGTTTCTGCGGGTCAGCGGCGCAGTGTTTCTGCTGTGGGTGCACGGTTTGCCCAAGCAGCTGGACTACACCGCGCAACTGCAACTGATCGAAGACCCATTCCACCTCGGCGCCAACCTCACGTTGATTCTGGCGATATTCGCCGAAGTGCTGTGCCCGCTGCTGATCATCGCCGGGGTGCTGGTGCGCCTGGCGTGCCTGCCCATTCTGTTTGTGCTGCTGGTGGCGCTGTTGATCGTGCATCCGCAATGGAGCCTTTTCGAAGGCCAGTTCGGCTGGCTGCTGCTGATCCTCTTCACCAGCATTTTCATCGCCGGGCCGGGACGGCTGGCGCTCAACGATCGTTTCGCCGGAGTGTTCCGTTATGCCTGATGCCATCCAGCCCGCCGACGCAAAACCGGGCTTCGAAGAAGTCGTGACCTTGATCATCAAACACCGGATCAAGGCCGGTTTCGAGACACCGTACGAAGCCTGGTTGCGCAACATTGTGAGCATCGCCGGGCAGCAGGACGGGCATTTGGGCGTGGACGTGATGCGCGGCAAGAATGCCGGCCTCGACATGTACACCTGCGTGCTGCGCTTCTGTTCCACCGAAGCGATGCAGCGCTGGCTCGATTCGCCGCAACGCTTGCAGCTGGTCAGCCAAGCGGCGCCGATGCTGGCCGACGGCGACCAGACCGAGGTCAATCCGCTCAACGAATTCTGGTTCGCGCCCACCGCCGACACTGCGTCGCCACCGCCACCGCGCTGGAAGCAGGCCGTGGTGACTTTGCTGGTGATTCTGCCGCACACCTTGCTGGTGCCGATCATCTGGGGGCCGCTGCTGCGGCTCAACGCGTTGCTGTCCAACTACGTGGTCGCCACGTTTCTGATCACTTTGACCATCGTCGTATCGGTGGTGTACCTGTTCATGCCCATGGCGACGCGGCTGTTCGCGCCGTGGCTGTCCCATTCCACTCAGCCTGAGGAAACGCGATGAACGCCGATCTGATTCTGTTCAATGGCCAATTTCATACCGTTGACCGTGAAAACCCATTCGCCACCGCCGTGGCGATCAGTGCCGGGCGTTTCGTTGCCGTCGGCTCCGACGCCGAAGCCATGGCGCTGCGCGGTTCCGGCACGCAAGTCATCGACCTCAAAGGCCGCTGCGTGATTCCCGGCCTCAACGACTCGCACTTGCACCTGATCCGTGGCGGCCTCAATTACAACCTCGAATTGCGCTGGGAAGGCGTGCCGTCACTGGCCGATGCCTTGCGCATGCTCAAGGATCAGGCCGACCGCACGCCGACCCCGCAATGGGTGCGCGTGGTCGGTGGCTGGAACGAATTCCAGTTCGCCGAAAAACGCATGCCGACCCTCGAAGAACTCAACCAGGCAGCCCCGGACACGCCGGTATTCGTCCTGCATTTGTACGACCGCGCCTTGCTCAACCGCGCGGCGCTGCGGGTGGCCGGTTACACGCGCAACACGCCGAACCCGCCGGGCGGCGAGATCGTTCGCGATTCCAACGGCGAGCCAACCGGCATGCTGGTGGCGCGGCCGAACGCGATGATTTTGTATTCGACGCTGGCCAAAGGGCCGACGTTGCCACTGGAATATCAGGTCAACTCGACCCGCCAATTCATGCGCGAACTCAATCGCCTCGGTCTGACCAGCGCCATCGATGCCGGCGGCGGTTTCCAGAATTATCCGGACGATTACCAAGTCATCGAACAGTTGGCAAAAGATGACCAATTGACCGTGCGCATCGCTTACAACCTGTTCACCCAGAAGCCCAAGGAAGAACTCACCGACTTCAAAAACTGGACGTCGAGCGTGACCCTGCACCAGGGCGACGACTACCTGCGGCACAACGGCGCCGGGGAAATGCTGGTGTTCTCCGCAGCCGATTTCGAGGACTTCCTCGAACCCCGCCCTGACCTGCCGCAAACCATGGAAGAGGAACTGGAACCGGTGGTTCGGCACTTGGTGGAACAGCGCTGGCCGTTCCGTTTGCACGCCACGTACAACGAATCCATCAGCCGCATGCTCGACGTGTTCGAGAAGGTCAATCGCGACATTCCGTTCAACGGTTTGCCGTGGTTCTTCGACCACGCCGAAACCATCACGCCGCAGAACATCGAGCGGGTGCGGGCGCTGGGTGGCGGCATTGCGATTCAGGACCGGATGGCGTTCCAGGGCGAATATTTCGTCGAGCGTTACGGCGCCAAAGCCGCCGAAGCGACGCCGCCGATCAAGCGCATGTTGGCCGAAGGGGTACCGGTCGGCGCCGGCACCGACGCCACGCGGGTGTCCAGCTACAATCCTTGGACCTCGCTGTACTGGATGGTCAGCGGCCGCACCGTCGGCGGTCTCGAGCTGCACGCCGAAGGTTTGCCACGGTTGACCGCGCTGGAATTGTTCACGCACGGCAGCGCCTGGTTCTCGTCCGAGCAGGGCAAAAAAGGCCAGATCAAGGTCGGGCAACTGGCGGACATTGCGGCACTCAGCGCCGATTTTTTCAGCGTCGATGAAGAAGCGATCAAGTGGATCGAGTCGGTGTTGACCGTGGTTGGCGGCAAAGTGGTGTACGCCGCCGGCGACTTCGAAAAACTCGGCCCGGCCAGTGTGCCGGTGCTGCCGGACTGGTCGCCGGTGGTGAAAGTCCCCGGCCACTGGCGCCCGACATCGCCGATGCAGGCACAGGTTCACCATTGCAGCGGGCCGTGTGGCGTGCACTCCCACAGCCACGAAAAGGCGCGTCTGTCGAATGCGCCGGTCAGCGATTTCGCCGGTTTCTGGGGCGCTTTCGGCTGCTCGTGCTTTGCTTTCTGATGATCAAACAAAGCGCCGGCCAGGTGCCGGCGCCTTAAGCACCATCCACTAACGAGGGGTTTCACATGAGCAACGTTCCTTACAAACGTCTGAACAAAGATGACGCGGTTGTATTGCTGGTCGACCACCAGACTGGCCTGATTTCGCTGGTTCAGGATTTCTCGCCGAACGAGTTCAAGAACAACGTGCTGGCCCTCGCGGACCTGGCCAAGTTCTTCAAACTGCCGACCATCCTCACCACCAGTTTCGAAAGCGGCCCGAACGGCCCGATGGTGCCGGAGCTCAAGGAACTGTTCCCGGACGCGCCGTACATCCCGCGTCCAGGCCAGATCAATGCCTGGGACAACGAAGATTTCGTCAAAGCGGTAAAAGCCACTGGCCGCAAGCAACTGATCATCGCCGGTGTGGTGACGGACGTCTGCGTGGCGTTCCCGACGCTGTCGGCGCTGGCGGAAGGTTTTGAAGTGTTCGTGGTGACTGACGCTTCGGGCACTTTCAACGAAACCGTGCAGCAAGCCGCCTGGGCGCGCATGACTGCCGCCGGCGCACAACTGGTGAACTGGTTCTCGGTGGCTTGCGAGCTGCAAGTTGACTGGCGCAACGACATGGAAGGCCTGGCCAACCTGCTGTCGCCGCGCATCCCGAACTATCG
Source organism: Pseudomonas sp. SJZ131 (assembly GCF_007828705.1). Taxonomy (NCBI): domain Bacteria; kingdom Pseudomonadati; phylum Pseudomonadota; class Gammaproteobacteria; order Pseudomonadales; family Pseudomonadaceae; genus Pseudomonas; species Pseudomonas sp. SJZ131. Next base: position 1,492,958 of record NZ_VIVC01000002.1, read on the forward strand.
CAACCTGATGAACAGCTACTCGGCGCTGACCGCAAAATAAGCCTCGCCGCGGAAAAAAATACCCGCCTATGTGCGGGTATTTTTTTGTTTTGGTGTGTGGGGGTTTAGATCGCGGACGCAGCCTCGCGGTGCTCGGCAGCTGCTACAGGGATTTGGGGCGGGCAATGAAAAATACCCGCCGATGTGTGGGTATTTTTTTGTTTTGATGTGTGGGGTTTGAGATCGCGGACGCAGCCTCGCGGTGCTCGGCAGCTGCTACAGGGGTTTGTGCGACGCCGGAATACCTTGTAGCAGCTGCCGAGCTCCGCGAGGCTGCGTTCGGCGGCAAAGCCGTCGCCAATCCTTCAACGTCTTTGCAACCATCCCAAAAAACCACCCTTGCGCGCCGGCACCGGCGCCGTCATCAACGCCAATCGGCTGTTCTGCTGGCGCACGGCTTGCAACTTGTTCAACGCGCGTCCGACTTCGTTGCGTTGCGCCATGCAATCGCGGGTCAGGGATTTGTCGATGCGGTAAATGATGCACGACGTCAGCGCGGTAAAGCAGGCCTGGGACGGCGTGTCGGTGAGGATGCTCTGTTCGCCCATCACCTCGCTCGGGCCCATGCGCCCAGCCTCGGTCTGGCCGACGCCATCGGGCACGGTCGCGCTGACCACGCCGGTGGCGATGACGAACAGACTGTCCGGCACCTCATCAAGCTCCAGCACCACCTGGCCAGCGCTGTACTGCTGCGCGACCATCGACTGCGCCAAGCGGTCGCGTTCATCCTCGCTGAGCGAACGGAAGATTTTCACCTCATCAAGCAATGCCCGAGCGCGCGTCGACGGTTCGATCACGCCGTCCAGTTGCCGGGAAATACCCGCCGCTTCCAGATGCCGATGCGCCAGATCGAACAGTTGATTGCGCACTTCGGATTTTTTTCCCAGCTCGGCAATAAAACCGCTGGCGACGTACTCCGACATGGTTTCGCCGGCCTCTTTCAGCACCGCTTTCGGTGCCGGATTGAGCAACAACGTGCTGCTGCCCTGCAGCGTGCGATCCAGCGCATCGAGCACGCGGCGCGGACGAATATGGTTGGGCACGTGAATGCTGATCGACACGCCGTGCATGTTGTTCGGTCGGCTCAGATTGACGATCTTGGCTTTCGCCGCCACCGAGTTCGGCACCACCGCCATGGTCCCGGCGCTGGTCAGCAAATGAGTGGCGCGCCAGTCGATGTCGAGCACCTTGCCTTCGACGCCGTCGATTGCGACAAAGTCGTCCACCTGATACGGCTTGGTGGTGTTGAGCACGATCCCGGAAAACACGTCGCTCAAAGTGCTTTGCAGCGCCAGACCGACCACGATGGCGACCACGCCGGAAGTCGCCAGCAAACCTTTGACTGGCAGCTCCAGCACATACCCGGCGGCCGCGACGATGGCGATCAGAAACACCAGCGCGCCGATGACATCCTGCAGCAACCGGCCGCTGTGGCCGATGCGGCGCATCAGCAGCAGACCGATGACTTCGGTGAGCACCCGCGCGGCGTACAACCACCAAACGATCCCCAATGCCGTGGCGCCGAGTTGCGCCACGCGGTCGTCAGCGAACAGCGGTGACTGCAAGGGGCTGACGCCGGCGTTGATGATCACCGCGCTGAAGAGCACAAACAGCGCCAGGCGCAGGCCGATGCGCGTGACGCGATGCTTGAACGGCGCGAGCTGCCAGAGCAGGGCGTCGATCACCAGCAACAGGGCACTCCAGGACAGCGGATGGTCGTAGACGAGGGACATGGCGGGAACTCCGGAAGGCGGCTTGATGCGGTTTTGTGCCAAGTGATAACTGTGGCGAGGGGGCTCGCCACAAATCAATCGGATCAGTTCAGATGCGTTTTCAATTCCAACGCCGCTTGCCGCACCGCTGCCTTCACTTCCGGGATCTGACTCAGCGGGTTAAGCAAACCGAAGTCGTGAATCATCCCGTTGTAGCGCACCGCCGTCACCGGCACACCGGCCGCGTCGAGGTGACGGGCATAGGCTTCGCCTTCATCACGCAGCACGTCGAACTCGGCGGTTTGCACCAGCGCCGCCGGCAAGCCTTTGAGCTGTTCGGTACTCGCTTGCAGCGGCGAGGCATGGATCTGCGCACGCTGGGCAGGGTCTTTGGTGTAGCTGTCCCAGAACCAATTCATCATGCCCTTGGTGAGGAAATGACCCTCGGCGAATTGCTGGTACGAGGCGCTATCGAACTGCGCGTTGGTGACCGGCCACATCAGCAACTGGAAGCGCAGTGCCGGGGTTTTCTGCTCCTTGGCCATCAACGCCACGACCGCTGCCATGTTGCCGCCGACGCTGTTGCCGGCCACCGCGAGGCGTTGGCCATCGACGCCAAGTTCTTTGCCATGCTCGGCAACCCAACGGGTGGCGGCATAAGCTTGGTTGATCGCGGTCGGGTACTGCGCTTCCGGCGACGGCGTGTAATCGACGTACACCGCGACGGCACCAGAGCCCACCACCAAGTCACGAATCAAGCGTTGGTGAGTCGGGTAGTCGCCCAGCACCCAGCCGCCACCGTGGAAGAACATGAACACCGGCAGCTGACCTTTGACGTTGGCCGGACGGACGATGGTCAGGCCGACGTTTTGCTCGCCGACCTTGATCGAACGCTGGCTGACTTCAACGCCCGACAGATCGACTTTCACCGAGTTCTGCGCACCGCTCAGCACGGCGCGGGCATCTTTCGGGCTCAGTTGCTCCAGCGGTTTGCCACCGCCCGCCGCGAGGGCTTCGAGGAAGGCCTGGGTGTTGTGCTCGACACCCGGGCTACCAGCGGCGAAGGCGTTGCCGATGGAGAGGGCGAGAAAGGAGGCGGCGAGGGTCTTTTTGACGAGGTCCATGGGTAAATCCTTTTTTAGTCGTTTGAGATTGTCTACCTGAGGGTCAGGTTGCCGCTGGCGCTGGCTTTCAGGCCTCAGCAACACCGTGGACACAGATTAAGCTGGTGCCAGAAAGGGAAAAAGCAGCTATAAAGTGTTTGACTGTCAACCAAGGCGTGACAATGAACCCGTTCGAAGATATGCGTATTTTTTGCCAAGTCATGGATTCCGGCAGTTTCACTGCGGCGGCGGACCAACTGGGCTTGTCCAAGCAATTCGTCAGCCGCCGGTTGATGCAACTCGAAGAACGCCTCGGCGTGCGCTTGCTCAATCGCTCGACCCGACGTCTCGACGTCACTCCGCTGGGCCAGAGCTACTACGAATCGGCGTTGCGCCTGCTCGGTGAAGTCGAGCAGGTGGAGCAGGGCATCGCCGGGCAAACCACCGAGCCAAGGGGCACGATTCGCCTCAGCGCGCCGCTATCGTTTGCACTGGCGCATTTGGGGTGTTTGCTGCCGGTGTTTCTGCAGCGTTATCGCGACGTCAGCGTCGAAGTCGACCTCAGCGACCGCCCGGTGGATTTGCTCGGCGAAGGCTACGATTTGGCGTTGCGCATCGGCGTGCTGGAAGACTCGACCCTGATCGCCCGGCGCATCGCCTCGATCAAGCGCGTGTACTGCGCCAGCCCTGACTACCTCGCCGAACGCGGCACGCCGAGCAAACCTGAGGACCTGCTCAACCACGACTGCCTGCCCTACGGCCACGGTCGTCAGGTGCAATGGCGTTTCGATGGACCGGGCAAACCGCTGACCGTCAACGTCACCGGACGGATGCGGGTTAACAATGGCGACGTGCTGAGGGATGCGGCGGTGGCCGGAATGGGCGTCACGTACCTGCCAACATTCATCGTCGGCGCGGCATTGAAGGAAGGGCGGCTGGTGCCAGTGCTGGAAGACTTCAGCCCCGAACCGCTGACGTTATCAGCGGTGTATCCGCAACACCGCCAGGGCTCGCGGCCGGTGCAGGCGTTTATCGAGTTTTTGCGGGAGCGGCTGGATCAGACTCAGGGCGTGCTCTAGAGCCAGGCACATTCCCCTGTGGGAGCTGAGCTTGCTCGCGAGGCGGTGGGTCAGTTGATGCAGATGTGACTGATACACCGCCATCGCGAGCAAGCTCGCTCCCACGGGGATTTGCTGTGAACGCGAGGTTTGTGTCGGGCGCAAAACCTGTAGGAGCTGAGCTTGCTCGCGAAGCGGTGGGTCAGTTGATGCAGATGTGACTGATATACCGCCATCGCGAGCAGGCTCACTCCTACAGAGATTTGCTGTGAACGCGAGGTTTGTGTCGGGCGCAAAACCTGTGGGAGCTGAGCTTGCTCGCGAAGCGGTGGGTCAGGCGATGCAGATGTGACTGATACAACGCCATCGCGAGCAGGCTCACTCCCACAGGGATTTGTTGTGAATGCGAGGTTTGTGTCGGGCGCAAAACCTGTGGGAGCTGAGCTTGCTCGCGAAGCGGTGGGTCAGGTGATGCAGTTGGTGACTGATACACCGCCATCGCGAGCAAGCTCGCTCCCACAGGGATTTGCTGTGAACGCGAGGCTTGTGCCAGACGCAAAACCTGTGGGAGCTGAGCTTGCTCGCGAAGCGGTGGGTCAGGCGATGCAGATGTGACTGACACACCGCCATCGCGAGCAGCCTCACTCCCACAGGGATTTGTTGTGAACGCGAGGCTCGTGCCAGACGCAAAACCTGTAGGAGCTGAGCTTGCTCGCTCCCACAGGGATTTGCTGTGAACGCGAGGTTTGTGCCGGGCGCAAAACCTGTGGGAGCTGAGCTTACTCGCGATGGCGGTGGGTCAGTTGATGCAGATGTGACTGATACACCGCCATCGCGAGCAGGCTCACTCCCACAGGGATTTGTTGTGAACGCGAGGTTTGTGTCGGGCGCAAAACCTGTAGGAGCTGAGCTTGCTCGCGAGGCGGTGGGTCAGGTGATGCAGATGCTGACTGACCCACCGCCATCGCGAGCAAGCTCGCTCCCACAGGGATTTGTTGTGAACGCGAGGTTTGTGCCAGACGCAGAACCTGTGGGAGGTGAATCAGGGCATCGTGGTGGTCAATGGATGCTGGAGGCCAGTTCGAAGATCGGGATGTACATCAGGATGACGATGACGCCGATCAGCAGGCCGATGAAGGTCATCAGCAGCGGCTCGAACAAGCGCACGAACCACTCGATCCAGCGGCTGATTTCTTCGTCGTAGAAGTCGGCGCTGCGTTCCATCATTTGTCCGAGGTTGCCGGACTGTTCGCCGGCGCGCAGCAGGCGCAGGGACACCGGCGTCACCAGGTGATTGAGTTCCAGCGCCGCCGACAATGACTGCCCCTCGCGCACCCGCTCGCAAGCCTGATCCAGCCGAGCGCGCGAGGCGACGGTGAGCAAACCGCGAACCATGCCCATCGCCGTCACCAGCGGAATCCCGCCCTGCAGCAGAATGCCCAGCGAACGGTAAAACCGCGCCAGTTCATACATGAAGATGCGTTGATGCACCGCCGGGAGCTTTTCGATCAGCCGGTCTACGCCGCGGCGGAACGCCGGTTGGCGCTGGAGCAAGGCGAGGGCGACGACGATAGCCGCCAAGCCGCCAAAAAATTGCGCCTGATGCGCGTGCAGAAACATGCCGCTGCTCATGAGAATCTGCGACAGCCACGGCAGGTTCGACCCCAAACCTTCGAACACCAGGCTGAAGCGCGGCACCACGTAACCCATCAAAAACAGCACCACGCCGCTGCCGACGATCAGCAGCAACATCGGGTAAATCGAGGCACTGACGATCTTCTGCCGAACCTCGTCCATGCGTTGCCGATAGCTGACGTAACGGCCCAGCGCATCGCCGACCGCGCCGGTCTTTTCGCTCGATTGCACCAGCGCCACGTAGAGCGGCGGGAACACCGCCGACAACTGGCCGAGCGCCTGCGAAAACGATTTGCCTTCGTACAGCAAACGCACCAGTTCGCTGAGGGTTTTGCGCGCCTGGGGCGCGGTTTCTTTTTCCGCGAGGCTTTCCAGCGCGTCAATCAACGGCAGTCCGGCGTTCAGCAGAGTGGTCAGTTCCTGGCTGAACAGCACCAGGTTAAAGGTCTCGCGCTTACGCAAACGCAACGCTCGCCAATGGCGTTCGGCGTGCAGGCTGAGTACGCGCAAACCCTGATCCTCGGCGATGCGTCGGGCTTCGCTGTGGCCCGGGGCTTCGACCGACATCGAGACCACACCGGCCTTGCCGACGGCTTTGAGATGAAAACGCATGGGCGTCGCTCCGGTCATTGCCAGTTAGTGACTTCAGCGTTTTCGCCTTCACCGCCGGGCTGGCCGTCCTTGCCCATCGACAGTAAATCGTACTCGCCGTTTTCGCCGGGGTAGCGGTAGGCGTAATTGCGTCCCCACGGGTCTTGCGGCAGTTTTTTCTGCAAGTACGGGCCGGTCCAGCGGGTTTCGTCGCTCGGCGCAATCACCAGCGCCTGCAAACCTTGCTCGGTGGACGGGTAATGGCCGACCTCCAGTCGATACAGATCGAGCGCTTTGCTCAGGCCTTCGATTTGCGCCTTGGCGACCTTCACTTCCGAGCGCCCGAGTTGGGCGAAATACTTCGGCGCGACGATGCCGGCCAACAGCCCGAGCACCACCAGCACCACCAATAATTCGAGCAGGGTAAACCCGCGTTGCGAGCGCGGGGCGGAGCACGGACGCTGATTCATGATGACCTCATCCAGTGGGCAGCAGGGTCGCTGCCAAGCCCTATGCAATTGCCATGCTCAGGCTCGGTGATTGCGCGCCAGCCCCCCGTAATTCGCGGCTTGGCGGCGACGGCACAGTGCTTGCGTATGGCTGATCGACTACCGGCCATTGGGGCATAAGCCCCGTTTTTCGGGGCCGGCCAGGGGAGGCATGAAAGATGAAAGCACTCACTGCAGGATTGCTCGGCTCGCTGCTGCTGACCGGCGTCGCCGAGGCCGATGTGTTTGTTTCGGTGGACGCCAAGGGCAGCTACGTCTTGTCCAATGTCCACCGCCCCGGACGCCACTATGAACGGGTGATTCAGGAACCCGACGCGCCCCGGCTGAGCATGGATCAGCAACCACAAATGATCGCCCGCCAGCCCTATGCCGAACTGGTGTCGGCGGCGGCCACGGCCAATCAATTGCCGGCGGCGCTGTTGCACGCGGTGATTCAGGCCGAGTCCAGTTACAACGCCGACGCGACCTCGGCCAAAGGTGCCGGCGGCTTGATGCAATTGATGCCCGACACCGCGCGCGAGCTGGGCGTCACCGACGTCTACGACCCCAAGGCCAACATCCAGGGCGGCGCGCGTTATCTCAAGCGCTTGCTGACCCTGTTCGACAACGACATCAGCCTCGCCGTGGCCGCCTACAACGCCGGACCGCAAGCGGTGCTCAGCCGTGGCGGGGTGATCCCGCCGTTCGCCGAAACCCAGCGTTATGTGCCCAGCGTCCTGCGCCAATACCGGCGCTTGCAGGGCTTGGCGATGGACGCACCGCTGTAACCGCCGCATTACCCCAACACTGGGGAAAACCGCCCCCACCGCTGCGCCGCCGGACGCAGCCTCGCTGAAGCTCGGCAGCTGCTACAGGCATTGCGACAAGTCCACCTACAGCGCCAAACCCCGTGTAGCAGCTGCCAAGCCCCGGTGAGGCTGCGTTCGGCGGCGCAGCCGTCGTGAGTTCGGCCAACGCGGTGTACCTGGAAGATTGCGTGCACAGCATTTGCGACGGCTGCGCCGCCGGACGCAGCCTCGCTGAAGCTCGGCAGCTGCTACAGGTCGTGTGGCATGCCCAGCGGCATGCCGGGCGACAACGCCAAAAGTGGCGGCGAAATGGGGAATGGGGGTGGGTTATTTGCCCCGAATGATTAACTGAATGTTTCAACGCCTTGAAAAATATAACAATTATTTATGGCATGCGGATTGCTCCAGCGCTTTCGTCGAGAATTATTCCTGCGAGAACCCTCAGCGAGGCCCGTGATCATGAGCGGCACATTCCAAGCTTCGTCCTTGTTCAAAATGCTGCTGTTGCTGGGAGCGATGCTCGGCATCGAACTGGCCGAGGCGGCGGCGCGTTGCGAGCGCAATCTGGTGGCCAACGTCGTGGCATTCGATCAGCCGCTGATGTTCAACCGCCTCGGCGCGCAGAACGCCAACGGCATGATGTTCGCCCTGCGCCGCGACGTGGTCGATGATCATGATCGTTCGCTGGCACAAGGCGGTTCGGCGGTGCCGGGCAAAGTGTCGCTGCGTCCCGACAAGCGCCCCCGGCCACTGGTACTGCGTGTCGCCGCCGGTGACTGCCTGACCATCAACCTGCAGAACCTGCTGGCGTATCAGGCCAACCCGAACAAACACTTCGACGATGACGACGAGGGTGAAGAAGAGGGTGAAGAAGAGGGTGAAGTCGAGAACGAAAACGAGGGCGGCGGCAACGGCAACGCCGAGGATTTCAAGGTCGATGAGCAAGTGGCCGACCGTCACGTCGGTTTCCAAGTCAACGGTCTGCAAGCGGTCAACAGCATCGATGACATTGCCTCCTACACCGGGCGCAACGCCAACAGCCTGATCGCCCCCGGCGCGACTCGCTCGTACACTTTGTACGCCGAGCGCGAAGGCGCGTTCGATGTCAGCAGTCGCGGCGCTACATTCGGCGGTGAAGGCGCGGCGGGCAACAACGCCAATGGCCTGTTTGCCCAAGTGGTGGTGGTGCCGAAGGGCGGCCGCACCTACCGCAACACCCTGACTGAAGAAGAAATGCGCCTGGCCAGCAGCGGCCGCACGCCGACCGGCCAACCAATCGTCGATTACCAGGCGCGTTACCCGCAGCGCGAGCCGTGGGTGCGTGAAGGCAAGGCCGGCACACCGATCATCAACATGGTCGATGGCAACGAAATCATCTCCAGCGAAAGCGACGCGATTGTCATGGGCAGCAACGCCGACGGCAGTTTCCCGGCCTCGACCTATTCCCTGGAATCGCTGGGCAAACGCAACCCGGCGCTGCCCAATCGGCTGGAACCGTTCCGCGATTTCGCCGCGCAATTCCAGGACGAAACTGCCGTGACCCAGGCCTTTCCGGCGTACTTCGCCGACCCGGTGATGGCCCACGTGCTGGAGCCGACGCGCGACTCGTTCATGATCAACTACGGCGCTGGCGGCATGGGCGCTGAGGTGTTGGCTAACCGCTTGGGCGTCGGGCCGATGCACGATTGCCTGTCGTGTGCCTACGAAGAATTCTTCCTCAGCTCGCACACCGTCGGCGACGTCGCGATGCTGGTCGACGTGCCGGCCAATGCCGGCCTGGAAAACATTCGCCCCGGCGAAACCCCGCGTGCCGATCAGATCGGGGTCAAAGCGACCATGGCGCTGTACCCGTCGGAGCCGTCCAACGTCAACCACAGCTACATCGGCGACTTCGTCAAATTCCGCAACACCCACAACGGTTACGAACACCACATCTTCCACTTGCACGGCCACCAATGGCTGTTCAACCCCAACGACGACAACACCGATTACCTCGACGCGCAGGGCATCGGTCCGGGCGCCGGCTACACCTATGAAATCGCCAACGGCGGTTCGGGCAACCGCAACCGCGTGGCCGGCGACGCGATCTACCACTGCCACTTCTACCCGCACTTTGCCCAAGGCATGTGGGCCATGTGGCGGGTGCACGACGTGTTTGAAGAAGGCACCAAACTTGAGGTTTCGCAGCAAGGCGCCGACGGTTTCCACAGCGAACCGTTTGCCCTGCGCAGCGGTAAACCGGCTGCCGGTGCACGCGCCTTGCCGGACGGTGAAATCGTCGCCGGTACGCCGATTCCGGCCATTGTGCCGCTGCCGGGCAAAGCCATGGCGCCAATGCCGGGCAAAGTCGCAATCGTGCCGAAAATCGGCGAAACCCTGGTCGCCGAAAATGACGACGATGACGATGATGACGACAGCGAGCATCAGGGCGGCGCTGCGCAAGCCATCGGTTCGCTGGCGTTGGTGGACCGCAGCGAAGCCAACCGCAACGCCGACGGCAGCCTGAAAAACCCCGGTTATCCATTCTGGATCGGCGGCATGGAAATCTCGGTCGGCCAACGCCCGCCAACCCCGCCACTGGACATGCTCGACGCCGCCACGGCGCAAGCGCTTAAAACCAGCGGCAACGCCTTGTGGGCCAACCTCGACCCGGCGCAATCCGGTGGCTGGAACGGCGGACTGGGCCGGCATTCGCTCGACGGCGTTTCGGCCGGTGGCGAGGCGCACACCGTCACCACGTCGCTGGATTTCTCCAAGGAAGTGACCCGCGCCAAACCGCTGTATCTGCCGGAAGAAGGCACTGAAGTCGAACAAGCGGCGATGGCGTTCCATGCGAAAAAAGACCATCCGAGCTATGCCTTGCTGCCCGGTAACCAGATCGTCGCCAAGGCCTTCCGCACCAACGGCGCCTTGCCGATTGCCGGCGCGCCGTTCTACGAACCGTGCATGGACGATCGGCAAAAACGCCTGACCGCCAGCGCCGGCATCGGTGAGTTCAACAGCGGTGAGCGAGTGGATGGCATGTCCTTCACCGGATCCTCGACGTTCACCGCCGACCGTCCGCGCGTGTATAAAGCGGCGAATATCCAGTTTGACGCGGTGTACAACAAGGTCGGTTACCACTTCCCGCAGGCGCGCATTCTGGCGTTGTGGGAAGACGCCTGGCCGGTGATCAACAAACAGCGTCCGCCAGAACCGCTGGTGATGCGCATGAACACCTTCGACTGCGTGCAATACCAGCAAACCAACCTGGTGCCGGCCACCTATGAGATGGACGATTACCAGGTGCGCACGCCGACTGACGTGATCGGCCAGCACATTCACCTGCCGAAGTGGGACCTGGTGTCCGCTGATGGTTCGTCCAACGGCTGGAACTATGAAGACGGCGTGCTTTCCCCCGGCGCCGTGGTCGAGCGTATCCATGCGATTCGCGAGTTCAACCAGTGCGCAGGCAGCGATCCGCGCGACGGCACGCCGGCCTGTCCGAAAGCCAAGGCGCATCCGTTCTTCGGCCAATACGGCCGCGCCGACTGGCTCGGTGCGCGCACGGCGATGCAGCGCTGGTTTGTCGACCCAGTGGTCAACGCCAAAGGTGTCGACCGTGGTTTGGGGACCATTTTTACTCACGACCACTTAGGCCCATCGACCCATCAGCAGATTGGTCTGTACGCCACCGTGCTGGCTGAACCGGCCGGTTCGACCTGGTTCCACGCCGAAACCGGCGAGCCGTTGTACAGCGGCGCGCGGCAGGACGGCGGGCCGACTTCGTGGCAAGCGGTGATATCCACCGGCGACCTTGATGGCGACGGCAAGAACGACAGCTTCCGTGAGTTCTTCCTCGAATACAGCGACTTCCAGCACGCCTATGAAGCGGGTGTGTACGTCGGTGCCGGGCCGAATGGCGTGCCCAATCCGCAAGCGTTCCCAGCGACTGCCGACAGCTTTCGCTACGCGATCAACCCGCCGGTGCGTGACAACACCAGCACCTTGCTCGAGGCGGTGGTCGAAGTGCGCGGCGGGATCATGCCGGGCTGCCCGACCCGGCCATGCCCACAGGCGATCTCGGTCGATGACCCGGGCATGTTCGTGGTCAATTACCGCAACGAACCGCTGGCCCTGCGCGTGTACGACCCGAACAAGGTCGGCCCGGACGGCAAACGCGGCATGCAGGCTGACGGCCTCGGCGGCGACCTCGCATATGCCATGCAAAGCCGCACTGACCGGGCAATGCCGGCGATGAACCTGGCGCCGAACCTGATCACCGCAGCCACCGGCCCGACTGGCGGCACCACGCTGTTCCCGCCGCACATCAACCGTGGCGGTGCCGAAGCGGGCGATCCGTTCACGCCGATGCTGCGCACGTATACCGGCGACAACGTGCGGCTGCGGGTGCATGCCGGTGGTCACGAAGAAGAGCACAACGTGACCTTGCACGGAGTGAAATGGCTGCAGAGCGGCTCCGGCTACGGCAACAGCTCCAACTCCGGCTGGCGCGCCTCGCAAATGGTTGGGATCTCCGAGCAGATGGGCTTCATCGCCCCGGTTTCGATGCTCTCCAGTTCGGCGGCGACCACGGGTGATTATCTGTACTCGATGGACGCTTCAATCGAGGGTTACTGGAACGGAATCTGGGGCGTGATGCGCAACTACACCGCGCAACGCGCCGACCTGTTCGCGCTGCCGAACAACCCGAAACCGGCCGGCATGCGCAACACCGTGGCGTTCGATGGCAGTTGCCCACGGGTCAGCGCCAACCCTAACGGCATCGGCACGCGGCCCACTGTGCAACGCAACTACGAGGTGGTGGCGGCGCTGGCCAACGACATCCTGAGCAATCCTCTGGGGCTGTCGATCGGTGACTCGGCGGGCATCGGCCAACATGTCGGCGGGCCGCTGAATCCGGCGGGCGGCACGCTGGTGTTCAACTCGCGGACGGTGAGTATTCCGCAGGTCACAGTGACTGATCCGGAGGACGGCGAAACTTTCACCATCGGTGGTCAAAGCGGGCCGCTGCATGACCCGACTGCGATCATGTACGTGCGCAAATCCGACCTCGACACGGTCACCGGCAAGCTCAAACCCGGCGTTCCGGTAGAGCCGCTGGTGCTGCGTGCGGCGGCGGGTGACTGCATCAACATCACCCTGGAAAACCGCCTGCCGAGCGTGATGCCGGACCTGGCGCAGACCGCGATCATGCAAGGCCTGGCCAAACGTGATCGCAACGATGGCCAAGGCTCGACCACCTTCAACAACAACCTGCTGCGCCCGTCCAGCCATGTCGGTCTGCACGCGCAATTGCTGGCGTACGACATCACCAAATCCGACGGCACCAACGTCGGCGCCAACCCGATCCAGACTGTGCCGCCAAGAGTCGGCAGCACTGGCGCGTACCCGACCCGTACTTATCAGTACTACGCCGGGCACCTGGAGCGCGAAGGCAAACCGATCACCCAACTGGGCCGCAGCGTCGACAACATCAACGCCACGGCGGTGGAGTTCGGCGGGTTGAATTTCACTCCGGCCGACGTGATCAAGCAGCCGCAGAAAGGCCTCGGTGGGGCGATGAGCATCCTGCCGATCGGCGCGACCTGGGTCGATGACATCCGCAAAGTCTCCGCGACGGTGACGGCGGCGGGGCAGACCAGCTACCGCGACTTTGCGCTGGTCTGGCAGAAAGCCCTGAACATGCGCTGGGCCAACGGCCGGCCGGTGGAAGGCATCGCCTCGGAAGGCAACGGCGTGCCGAACGATCCGAAGGACAACGCGAGCATGGCCATCAACTACAAGGCCGAACCTATGTGGTTCCGCTTCGGCCTGGCGCCGGACGCTCCGTTCGGTCGCGCCGACGGCCATGGTTACGGCGATGTGCCGAACGCGCACATGGCTTACAGCAATGCGCTGGTCGGGGGCGATCCGCAGACGCCGGTGCTCTACGCCAAACCGGGGCAACCGTTCCGCCTGCACACGCTGATGCCGTCCGGTGGCAGTCGTGGTTCGACCTTTCAGCTCGACGGTCACCTTTGGTCGGTCAACCCGTACCTGTCGGAGAAGAGCGACACCGGTGGTTACCCGATGGGCACGCCGGGGGTGGGTTCGGTGCGGTTCGGCTACAACCCGATGTCGATGTACATCGGTGCCCGCGAAAGCCTGTTGCCAGCGGCGCATTTCAGCTCGATGCACCCGAGCGCCGGGGGCATCAATGCGATACCGGGTGATTACCTGTTCCGCGACAACGCCTCGTTCGGCAACACCGCCGGGCTCTGGGGTTTGCTGCGGGTGACCAACGAACCCGAACCGGCGCCTGCGCCTGCGCCGTAGGCAATGGCACACCGCTGTTGTAGGAGCGAGGCTTGCCCGCGAAGGGCACGACGCGGTTTTTGAGGGTGTCGCGGCTGACGCCTTCGCGGGCGAGCCTCGCTCCTGCAGGGTCAGCGCAAGGCACACATCTGAAGGGGAGACGCGGGATGAACAGGACTATCAAATTGGCCGGGTGTGCGTTGGTGGTCGGGGTGGCGCTGGTGTGGCTGGGTGTCTGGCGCACGGCGCCGGCGACGTTGCTCAGCGAGGTCGCGGTGCCCGACGCCTGGAGCAATCAAACGCTGCAGCGCGACGGCGTGGCGGTGCAATTCAAGGTGCAAGCGCTGGCCGAGGATGGCGTGCTGCGTGAAGGCGCGTTTGCCGACGTGCAGTTCCGCGTCACCGACAGCAATTCCGGACAGCCGCTGGCGGGGGTCAACCCCGGCGCCTGGGTCGACCCGGAAACCGTCGCCGCCGATCAGGCCCAGGGCCGTGAGCAAAGCTGCAAATCGCGGGTCGGGGTGTTCCTCAAATCGAGCATCGGCGCGCGGCCCTTGCTCGACCTCAACAGCTATTACCTGCTGGTGATGAACCGCGACGCCAGCGTCTCAGTGGTCGACCCGTCGGTCTCGGTCGGCGGCATCACCAGCACCATGGCGCGCATCGAACTCAAGCAACCGCCGATGGATTGGGTCACGCCCAGGGACAACAAACGCGTGTTTGTCTCAATGCCGCTGGCCGGCGAAGTGGCGGTGATCGACAGCGAGCAATTCAAACTGCTCGACTCGGTCGCCGCCGGCAGCAACCCGGTGCGCCTCGCCTTGCAACCCGACGAGCGCCTGCTGTGGGTCGGCAACAACGCGAAAACCGCTGAAGAATCCGGCGTCAGCGTGATCGACAGCCGCAGCCTGAAAACCCTCAAACACATCGCCACCGGCGCCGGTCATCACGAAATCGCCTTCAGCAAGGACAGCCGCCACGCCTTCGTCACCAATCGCGACGACGGCACCCTGAGCATCATCGACATCGCCAGCCTGACCATCAGCCAACAACTGAAAACCGGCTCGCACCCGTTGTCCGTCGCCTACTCAGCGCTTTCGCAAGCGGTGTACGTCGCCGACGGCAAGGACGGCAGCGTCACCGTGGTCGACACCAACAGCCTCGCGGTGCGCCGGGTGATCAAACTGAGCCAGGGCCTGGGCCCGATGGGTTTCAGCGCCGACGGCCGTTTCGGCGTGGTGCTCAATACGTTGGAGAACCGCGCCGAAGTGATCGACGCGGCGAACAACGCGCTGATCCACAGCATCGATGTCTCGGCCGAACCCTACCAAGTGGTGTTCACCAAGGCCTACGCCTACGTGCGCGGCCTGGCGTCAGCGAAAGTGACAATGATCAATCTGGCGTCGCTCGGCGAAGGTCGCGCGCCGATCAGCCAGGCGTTCGAAGCCGGGCCGCAAGCGCCACGGCTGGCCGGCGATCTGCCGCTGGCGTCGAGCCTGGCGGTGTCGCGTGACGACAACGCGGTGTTCGTGGTCAACCCGGTGGACAACACGACCTATTTCTACGCCGAAGGCATGAACGCGCCGATGTCCGGTTACCCCAATCGCGGACAAGTGGCGCGCGCGGCCATGGTCATCGACCGCAGCCTGCGCGAAGTCGAGCCGGGCCTCTACAGCGCGCGGATCAAACTGCCGGCGGCGGGGCGTTTCGATGTCGCTTTTCTGCTCAATCAGCCGAACATCATTCACTGTTTCAGCACTTTGGTGGAGCCGGACAAAAACCTCGCTCAGTTGCCCGGTGTGCCGAAAGTCGAATTCATGCTCGACACTTCTACGGCGAAGTTGGGCAACCCTTACGTGGTGCGCTTTCGCATCGTCCAGGGCAAACAGAATGCGCAACGCAGCGGCGTCAAGGACGTGCACGTGCGCTACTTCCGCGCGCCGAGTTCGCGCGCTCGCGAAGTGGCGGCGCTGGACGTCGGCAACGGCGTGTACGAAGCCCCGGTGACCCTCGGCCAGAGCGGCGCCTGGTACCTGCATGTGCGCGCGGCGTCGCTGGGCGCGAGTTTCGATGACAAGACCTTTGCCAGCGTTCGGGTATTGCCCGGCGATGCTCACTGAAGAGGAAACCGCCATGAATCGATTTGCCCATTACGGACTGTTGACGCGATCGCTGGTAACTCTATGCCTGCTGGCCGTCGGCAGCGGCCAGGCGCAGGCGCACTCGGCGGACGAACACGCCGGGCATAACGCAGCGGCAGCGGTGAAGAGTCAGGAAAGCGCCCAGGTCAAATTCGCCGACGTCGCGCTGGTCGACCAGCACGGCCAATCGGTACGTCTGGAAAAGGACTTGGTCAGCGACAAAATCGTCGTCATGAGTTTCATCTACACCAGTTGCACCACGGTGTGCCCGGTGGTCTCGTCGATCATGGGCAAGGTGCAAAAACAGCTCGGCGCACGGGTCGGCAAAGAGGTGCAACTGGTGTCGATCAGCATCGACCCGCAGCGCGACGACGCCAAACGCCTGAACGAGTACGCGCGCAGCTTCCAGAACGGTCCGGGCTGGAGCTGGCTGACCGGCACGCCGCAATCGGTCAACGCCACGCTCAAGGGCCTCGGCACTTTCAGTGGCGACTTCAAAAGCCATGCGCCACTGATCATGGTCGGCGATGGCAACAGCCGTCACTGGACGCGTTATTACGGTTTCACCGACCCGAGCGTGCTGACCCGTGAAGTGGAAAAACTCAGCGGCGAGCGCAACGCCCACGCCAAACACACCGCCATTGCCATGGAGCATCAGCCATGAAAGCGCTGGTTTTGATCTTCCTGACGATGTGCTTTTGCGTGGTCAGCTTTCTCGCGTTTTCCCACGAAGGGCACCAGCCACCAGCGCCGGCAGCGATGGCTGATGCCCCCGCAGCCCCCGCAACCACCGTCGCAGCCGAAGCACCGGCAACCGGCACCCGTGATGCGAAAACCTGGTTCACCGACACGCCGTTGCTCGACCAGAACGGCAACTCCCTGCGCTTCTACAGCGATGCCTTGCAGAACCGCATCGTGCTGCTGAACGTGATTTTCACCAGTTGCAACGATGCCTGCCCGCTGATCACCCGCAAGCTCAAGGAAGTGCGCGAAGTGCTGGGCGACAAGGCCGATGGCATCACCTTTATCTCCCTTACCAGTGATCCGCTGCGGGACACCCCGGCGGTGCTCAAGGCTTACACCTTGAAGCAGGGCGTCGATGGGCCCCACTGGCTTTTTCTCACCGGCGACAAGGCGCAGATGGATCTGGTATTGAGCCGCATCGGCCAGATCGTGCCGACGCCCGAACAGCATTCCACGCAACTGATCGTCGGTGACGTGGCCAACAAGCGCTGGAGCAAAATCCGCCCCGACGCGCCCGCCGCCGCGATTGCCCAGCGCTTGCAGTTGCTGAGCATGCCCGTGGTCGGGCGCTGAGTCCGGGCCATGAAAATCGCCCTGTTGTGCCTGCTCGCCAGCCTCGGCGTCAGCACCAGCCTGACTGTTAGCGCGATGCCGCTGACGCCGAGCGAAAGCGCCGGCAAGCGGTTGTACCGCGAAGGGCATTCGAGCAGCGGCGAACCGCTGATGGCGCGGGTCGGCGCGGCGGATATTTTGCTGCCGGCCAGCAGCCTGCCGTGCGCCAATTGTCATGGCGTCGATGGTCAGGGGCGCGCGGAGGGCGGGGTGCGGCCGCCGGATCTGAACTGGTCGCGACTGAGCAGCCGTTATGGTCAGCAGCAGGTCAACGGGCGCGATTACCCGGCCTATACCGAGGCCAGCCTGAGCCGCGCAGTGCAGGAAGGACGCGACCCCGGCAACAATCGGCTAGACCCGGCGATGCCGCGGTTCATCCTGTCGATGAAGGACCAGCGCGACCTCAGCGCCTACCTCAAACGCCTGGGCGATGAACGCGATCCGGGCCTGCAGGCCGACAGTCTGCACTTGGGCACGTTGTTGCCCGGCGACGGCCCGTTGCGCGAGGAGGGCGCGACGGTGGCGGCGGTGCTCAAGGGCAGCGTCGCGCGGATCAATCAGGCCGGCGGGATTCACGGGCGCACGCTGCGCCTGACCATTCTCGACCCCGGCCCGGACCGCGCGAGTGCCGAAGCGGCACTTGATCAATTGATCGAGCAGCAACAGGTGTTCGCGCTGATCGCGCCGCTGGTGCCGGCCCTCGACAGTGAACTGGCCGCACGCCTGGAACGCGCTGGCGTACCGCTGATCGGGCCACTGTCGCTGCGCGGCACGGCGCCCGGCAGTCGGCAGATTTTCGAACCGTTGCCCGGTTTGCGCGAACAACTGCTCGCCTTGGCCGACTACGCCACGCACAGCCTGCCGGTGCTCGACGGGCCGACGTTGATTGCCTATCCGGACGATCCCGGCCAACGCCTGGCAGCGCAGAATCTGGGTGATTACCTGCAGAAAAATGCCTGGCAAGACGTGCGGCTGCAGCCTTACGACCCGACGCACGATGAACTGCCGCTGGGCGCGCGCTCGCTGTTTTACCTCGGTGACAGCGTTGGTTTCAGTCGCTTGGCCAAACGTTTGCAGAACACTGGCCAGGCGCCTTATCTGTTCGCCGCTTCGAATCAGGTCGCGGGCGATTTGCTGCAAGTGCCCAGCGAGTTTTCGCGGCGGGTGTTTCTCGCTTATCCGTTCGTGCCCAGCGACTGGACGCCAGCCGGGCGCACGGCGCTGGCGCAGTTGCGCGAGCATCAGGGCCTTGGCGGCGAATACGCGGTGCTGCAAGTCGGCGCGTTCAGTTCGATGCTGTTGTTCAGCGAAGGCATGAAGCAGGCCGGGCGCGACGCCAGCCGCGAAAAGCTCATCAGCGCCCTCGAAGGCTTGCACGACTTCGCCACCGGCCTGACCCCGCTGATCAGCTTCGGTCCCGGCCGGCGCCTCGGCCTCAACGGCGCGCATATCGTCACCGTGGACTTGCCCGACCAGCGCTTTTATCTGATCGCGCCCTACAAACCCATTGCTGCCACGCCCTGATCGGAGGCCTCCATCATGAAGCTCAAGACCTTAACGCTGCTGCTGATGCTGTGGGTGCCCGTGGCGCTGAGCAATAACGAACCGGCTGCCGCGCGGGTCAATGGCGAAGTGATTACCGAGCTGCGTCTGGAACGTTATTTCGCCGAATACCTGGAAGATCAGGGCCGAGCGGTGGGCAATATCCGCAACCCCAAGGCCTACAAACAGCTGCGGCGCGCCGCGCTGGATGCGTTGATCGACAAAGAGCTGTTGTGGCAGGAATCGCGCAAGCGCGGCGTGCAGATCAGCGACGCCAGCGTGCGCAGCCAGGTCGAACAGACGCGTCAGGCCATTGGTGGCGCCGAGGTGTTTGCGCGCCGGTTGCAGGACGCCGGTTTTGACGAGGCCACTTTCACCGAATACACCCGCCGCGAATTGGCCGCGCAACAGATGTTCGCCGAACTGAGCAAAGTCGCGGAACCGGATGAACAACAGGTGCGCGCGTTCTTTGCCGAGCACCGCGCCGAGATGGCTCGACCCGAGGAGGTTCAGGCGCGGCACATCCTGCTCAAAGTCGCGCCGGGCGCCGACTTCGCGACAGTCGAAGCGGTGCGGCTACGCTTGTTGGAGATCCGCGCGCAAATTGCCCAAGGCGCAGATTTCGCCGCCGTCGCCCGCAGCGTCTCCGAAGACGATTCGGCCAGCAGTGGCGGGGACTTGGGCTATTTCGCTCGTGGCCGCATGATGGCCGAATTCGAAGCGGCGGCTTTCGCTTTGCAACCGGGAGAGGTCAGCGATCCGGTGCGCACGGCGGTGGGCTGGCATTTGATCTATTTACAGAACCACCAGGAGGCGGCAGATGTCACAGAGGAGCAGGGGCTTGAAACAGTCCGGGCATACCTCGCCCGACAACAAAAGGCCCAGGCTCGTCGAGACGTATTGGCGCACCTGCGATCGACTAATCGCATCGAGCGGATTGACGATGATTGAAGGTTCCCCCCCAATAGTGGGGAAAAGCTTCAATGCCCATCCGTGCGCTTCCCCGCCTTTGGGGGGGAGGGGGTTCTGGACGACGTGGCATTGTCTTCAAATTCAAGGACATGAAGAGATAAGAATACCGGCGCCAGGCCTGGCATGAAGTGTGCGTTAGCCCTTGTAAGGCACGCACTCCACCAGGCCCGGAACTCGGACCTGCTGTTTCAAGGAGTCGACCTTGTTAAACAAAGTACTGGTTGTCGAAGACGAAAAGCTCCTTGCCGAAAACCTCAAGGATTACCTTCAGGCGCAGGGACTGGAAGTCCGGATAGCTCACGACGGTGGCGCAGCAATCGCTGAAGCCGAGCGCTTCGCCCCGGATGTGATGGTGTTCGATTACCGCTTGCCGGATATGGAAGGCTTCGAAGTGCTCGATGCCGTCCGCCTGAACAGGAAGTGTCATTTTGTGCTGATTACCGGGCACCCGACCGCTGAAGTCTGTGAGCGGGCCCGCCAACTGGGCGTCAGCCATATCCTGTTCAAACCGTTTCCGTTGGCGGAATTGGCCCGTGCAGTCTGCGACCTTCTGGGGATGGAACGCGGGGCCAAGACGGGCGCGAACACCGCCGAAGGTTTTGTCGAACGACGCCAGAGCAGGACCGAGAGTTTCCCGCTGCAGTTGTACGACGGCAGTTGGGTGCTGGCGGATCGCCGACGAACATCGGCCTCCATGGCACCGGACGACGAACAATTGCTCACCGGGGAATAGTGGCGCGACACGACGTTCCGGCTCCCGCCGCAATGGCCTGCCGCGCCGACAGGGCCGCAAGCCCCGGGCGTTGGAGAGCAAGCCATGGAACGTCTATCACTGGCCGTGGAAGCGGCACCGCTGGACTGTGTACCTTCACGCTTTAGCAGCGAGCAACTGGCCCAGGCACGTTCGCGGGCCAGCACATCCGGGGAGCGGATGCTCGAAGCACTCGGCGTGTTATCCGATCTGCCGTCGATGTCGTTTATCCAGTGCCTCGGCGCCACCCTGCATTACCCGGTGCTCGACACCGACACGCTGTTCCAGGCCACCCCGGTATTTGACCGGGTCACGCTGGCCCAATGCATCAAACGCGAATTCATCCTGCTGCGCCACGACGACGCGGTGATCGGCGTTTTTGCCGACCCGTTCGACACCGCGCGCCTGGCCTGGATCGACGATTGCCTGCACGGCGCGCCGCTGTATCTGGTGCACGCCGATGACCTCAAGGCCTACCTGGCGCGGCACGAAGAAAGCTTCCACGCGGTGGAATCGCTCAATGCCCAGGCCGACGCCAATGTCGAAATCGACAACTTGCAAAGCCTGTCCCTGACCAGCATCAGCGAAGACGCCAGCGTGGTGGTCAAACTGGTCAACTCGACGCTGTACGACGCGCTGAAAATGCACGCCAGTGACATCCATCTCGGCACCACCGGCAGCGGCCTGGTGATCAAGTACCGGATCGACGGCGTGCTCAACAACATCAGCAAAATCCAGGGCAGCGAGTTCGCCGAGCAAGTGATTTCCCGGGTCAAAGTCATGGCCGAACTGGACATCGGCGAGAAACGCGTGCCGCAGGACGGTCGCTTCAAAATCGGCATCAGCGGCCGGCAGATCGATTTCCGGGTGTCGATCATGCCGAGCATTTTTGGCGAAGACGCGGTGCTGCGGGTGCTCGACAAACAGGACCTCGCCGACAAGGTCAGCGGTGTGCAATTGCAGGCGCTGGGCTTTGCGGACGAAACCCTCAAGCAACTGCGCCGCCTCGCCGCCGAACCCTACGGCATGGTGCTGGTGACCGGCCCCACCGGCAGCGGCAAAACCACCACGCTGTACGCGATGATCACCGAGATCAACCACGGCGTGGACAAGATCATCACCATCGAAGATCCGGTGGAATATCAATTGCCGGGCGTGCTGCAAATCCCCGTGAACGAAAAGAAAGGCCTGACCTTTGCCCGTGGTTTGCGCTCGATCCTGCGCCACGACCCGGACAAGATCATGGTCGGTGAAATCCGTGACCCCGACACCGCGCAAATCGCCGTGCAATCGGCGCTCACCGGCCACCTGGTGTTCACCACCATTCACGCCAACAACGTGTTCGACGTGATTGGCCGTTTCACCCAAATGGAAATCGACCCGTACAGCCTGGTTTCGGCGCTCAACGCGGTGTTGGCGCAACGGCTGATTCGCCTGGTCTGCGCCAGTTGCAGCGCACCGAGCACTCCCAGCGACGATGAACTGCAAGCCTCCGGCCTCGACCCGCAACAGGTCGCGCATTACCAGTTCGTCCACGGCAAGGGTTGCGGTCATTGCCGCGGCACCGGGTATCGCGGGCGCACGGCGATTGCCGAGCTGCTGCACCTGGACGACGAACTGCGGCAAATGATCGTCGAGCGCCAACCGATTTCGAAGATCAAGGCCCACGCCTGCAAACGTGGCTTGCGGCTGTTGCGCGAGTCGGCGCTGGAACTGGTGCAAGCAGGGCGGACCACGCTCGAGGAGATCAATCGTGTCACTTTTGTCTCGTGATCGTTATGTCGCCGTGCTCGGCGCCAGTGGTGTCGGCCTCGGTCATCGGCAGGGCAGCGAAACCCGCTGGCTCGGCAGCGTCGGGTTTATCGACGAAGGTTTTCACGCCTGGGCCGTCGCCCTGGAAACCCTCGAGCGCTTGCTCGCTGAACACGCGCGTGTCGGCGCTGAAGTGAGCGTGGTGGTGTCCGGGCATTTCAGCCGGTTTTGTCTGGTGCCGTGGAGCGACCAGATCAGCAGCCCCGACGAACTGCGCGGCTTCGCCCAACTGTGTTTCGAAGACCTCTACGGCGTGCCCAACCAGCCGTGGAATCTGGTGTTGTCAGCCGAACCGGCCGGCCACGACCGCGTTGCCGCCGCGCTGCCGCAAGACTTGCTCGACCGCCTGCGCACCCTCGCCAGCGGTCGCGGCTTGCGCCTGCGCTCGGTGCAACCGTACCTGATGGCGGCGTTCAATCACTTCGACAAAAGCCTGGATGCCGGGGACTTTCTGTTCATCGTCGCCGAACCGGTGCGCAGCGTATTGTTGCTGGCCCGCGAAGGTCGCTGGGCTTCGGTGCGCTCGGTCGGCAGCGGCGACAGCGATGTTGCGCTGACGGCGCTGATCGGTCGCGAACACCAGTTGCAAGCCTCGACCAGCGAACGCCCGTTGAGCGTTTACCTGCATGCCCCGGCGCGCCTGGATACGCCGCCAGAAGTGCCCGGCGTGCAGTTGAGAAACCTTGCCGAGGACCGCAGCACCGTACGCGATTGCCTGTACGTGATGTCGCGGGCGGTGGCCTGAGATGCGCGCCCTGACGCTCGACTTTCAGCCGCGCCGCCGCTCCGGTCCTTTGGGCTGGAGCCTGTTGGTCGCTGGCGTGGTGCTAGCGGTGGCGTGCTTCGTCGCCCAGCAACACCTCGACGACCAGGCCTCGCAACAACAGGGGCACTTGCAGCACGCGCAACGCGAACTCACCGGTGATAGCGGCAGCAAGGCTGGCCTGAGCCCGGCCGAAACACGCGAACAAGCGCAAAACCTCGCGGAAATGCGCAAGGTCTCGCAGCAACTGCGCCGCCCGTGGGAACGCCTGTTCGCCATGCTCGAAGGCCTGCCGCGTGAAGATATTGCCTTGCTGACCCTGACCCCGGATGCACGCAAGGGCCAGGTGCGGATCAGCGCCGAAGCGCGGGATCTGGAAGCCATGCTCGCCTTTCACCAACGTCTGGAAGCCAGCGACGAGCTGTCCGACGTGTCGCTGCTGAGCCACGAAATCGTCGCCAACGTTGCGGAACACCCGGTGCAATTCAACCTGTCGGCGACTTGGGAGATTGGCGATGCGAATCCCTAGACTGATCGTTCACGAATACCTGCAAGGCCTCGGTGTGCCGGGCCTGGCGGGGTTGGCGCTGCTGCTGTTGGCGCTGCTGTTTGCGCTGGCCGGTTTGCTGCCGGACTGGCAGTCGCTGCAAACCCTCAACCAGCAGACCCGCGAGGCCGGCGAGTACCTGGCCAAAGTCGAGGACGGCAGCGTCGCGCCGCCGGTCGCGCCGCAACGGCAACTGGATGATTTCCGCAGCAAGTTGCCGTCGCAGCCGCAAGCCACGGTGGCCATCGACAAAATCTACGCGTTGGCCGCGCAGGAGCACATCACCCTGGCGCGCGGCGAATACTCCCTCGGCGTCGATCCGAAAACTCATCTGGCGCGTTATCAGATTCTGCTGCCGGTGCGCGGCAGCTATCCGCAATTGCGGCGCTTCCTGCACGCCTTGCTCGGCCAGTTGCCAGCGGTGGTGGTGGAAGACGTCGAGTTTCAACGCAAGAAGATCGCCGACACCGACCTGACCGGGCGGATCCGCATGACCCTTTACCTGTCGAGGTCGTGATGAACAGCAAACGTGTAGCAGGCTGGGTCGGGTTCTTCGCGGTGGCGGCGGGGTTGACCTGGCTGCCGGAATATTTTCAGGAAAACACCGCCGACGAGAACGCCGTTGCGACGCTGGCCACACCGGCCAAACGCAAGATTGCGCCCACACCGGCCAACCTCAAAGCGGCGCCGATCAAGGACCTCAGCCCCGCTGGCGACCTGTTTGCCACCCGTAGCTGGCGCGCCGCGCCGACCCTCGCGGTGGTCACCGAGCAACCTGTCACCGTCGCTGCGGTGGTGCAAACCCCAGTCGTGCCACCGATGCCGTTCCAGTTCGTCGGCAAGCTCGCCGACCGCGCCGACCTGCAAGTGTTTTTGCAGAACGGCGAAAAAATCTACGTCGTGCGCAAAGGGGATGTGATCGACGACACGTGGCGGATCGAGGGCATTTCCGATGTGGAATTGAGCCTGGTCTACCTGCCTCTGCACTTGGCCCAGACTTTGTCTGTGGGGAGCACGCAATGAACCGATCCCGTTTGCTGATGAGTCTGTGCCTGAGCACAGCGCTGGCCGCGTGCAGCTCGGCGCAAGTTGCCAACAAAGAGGCCTCCGACCTGATCGAACAAGGCCAGTACGAAGCCGGGCTGGCGCGTATCGAAGAAGGCCTGCGCGAAGACCCGCGTGATACCGAGCTGCACTTGCTGCTCAACAGCGGCCGCGCCAAAGCCGTTACCGCGTTGCTGACCGCCGGTGACACCGACCGCTCACGCCGCGATTTTGTCTCGGCGCGCCAGGCGTACGGGCGGGTGCTGACCATCGAACCGAACAACCGCCGCGCGCAGGATGCCTTGCGCCAACTCGACTACCTGCGCAGCCAGGATGAAAAACTCGAACTGGCCCGCGGTGACCTGCGCCGGGGCGACATTTACGGCGCCGACCGTCAGGTCAAACAGATCCTCGAACTAGATCCGAAAAACGACGGTGCGCTGGAGCTGCAAGGCAATATTCGTCTGGTGCAGAGCCGCAACGTGATTGCCTACCCACAACTGCGCACACGCCTTGATCGGCCGGTGACACTTGAATTTCGCGACGCCAACCTGAAGACCATTTTCGAAGTGCTGTCGCAAGTCGCCGGGTTGAATTTCATCTTCGACAAAGACCTGCGCCCGGACATGAAAGCGACGATTTTCGTGCGTGACGTGCGCATCGAAGACGCCGTGGAATTGCTCCTGCAACAAAACCAGTTGCACCAGAAAGTGGTGAACGAAAACACCTTGCTGATCTACCCGGACTCGCCGCAGAAGCTCAAGGATTACCAAGAGTTGGTGATGCGCACGTTTTACCTGACCAGCATCGACGCCAACACCGCGCTGAACATGATCAAAACCATGCTCAAGACCCGCGATGTGTTTGTCGATGAACGCCTGAATACCTTGACCATGCGCGACTCCGAAGACGCGATCCGCATGGCCGAAAAACTCCTGCAATCGCAAGATCAGTCCAACCCCGAAGTGGTGCTGGAAGTGGAAGTGATGGAAGTCGCCACCCAGCGCATTCTCGACCTCGGGCTGCAATGGCCGAACACTTTTGGGGTGGTCAACAGCGACGGTTCGGCGGTGACCCTGCTCGACCAATTGAAGGGCATCAACTCCAGCCGGATCTCCATTTCGCCGTCGCCGCAAGCCAAGATCAACGCGCAGGACAACGACATCAACACCCTGGCCAGCCCGGTGATTCGTGTCAGCAACCGCGAGCAGGCGCGCATCCACATTGGCCAGCGCGTGCCGATCATCAGCGCGACGTCGGTGCCATCCACCCAAGGCCCGGTGATCACTGAAAGCGTTACCTACCTCGACGTCGGTCTGAAGCTCGAAGTGCAGCCGACCGTGCATTTGAACAACGAAGTGGCGATCAAGATTGCCTTGGAAGTGAGCAACGCGACACCGCTGGAGCCGACCCGCCAAGGTACGATTCCGGTGCAAGTCGACACCCGCAACGCGCAAACCACCTTGCGCCTGCACGACGGTGAAACGCAGATTCTCGCGGGGTTGATGCGCAATGACCACGGCGCCACCGGCAACAAGATTCCGGGGCTGGGCGACATTCCGGGGCTGGGCCGCTTGTTTGGCAGCAACAAGGACACCGTCGGCAAATCCGAGCTGGTGCTGTCGATCACCCCGCGCATCGTGCGCAACCTGCCGTATCAAAGCCCGTCGGACATGGAATTCCCCACCGGCACCGAAACCAGCATGCACATCCAGGCGCCTGACCGTGGCACGCCATCGACGGTGAATAACAACGTCATGGCCACGCCTGTGGCGTCGACCGTCAACGTTGTCGTCGAGAAGAATTGATCATGAACGCCTCCCAGCGCGGTTTTACCTTGATCGAAGTCGTGGTGACGCTGGCCCTGATCGGCCTGTTGGCCGGCATGGCCGCACCGCTGACCGAAACCGTGGTGCGCCGTGGCAAAGAGCAGGACATGCGTGCGGCGCTGTACCAGATTCGCGACGCCATCGACGCCTACAAACGTGCGTTCGATGCCGGTTATATCGAGAAGTCGCTGAACAGCAGCGGCTACCCGCCGAACCTGCAAGTGCTGGTCGAGGGCGTGCGCGATGTGCGCAGCGCCAAGGGTGCCAAGTTTTACTTTTTGCGCCGTGTGCCGCACGACCCGCTGACCCCGGCCAAACGTGACGATGAAGGTGGCTGGGGCCTGCGCTCCTACGACAGTTCGGCGCAGAACCCGCGCGAAGGCGAGGACGTCTTCGACGTCTATTCCAAAGCACGGGGCAAGGGTCTCAACGGCGTTGCCTACCGCGAGTGGTGAACCTATGAACAAGCGCTGCGAGAAGGGTTTTACCTTGCTGGAATTGATGGTGGTCATGGCGATTATCGCCACGCTGATGACCATTGCCTTGCCCCGCTATTTCACCAGCCTGGAAGCCTCGAAGGAGACCACGCTGCGCCAGAGTCTGTCGGCGATGCGCGAGGCGCTGGATCACTATTACGGCGACACCGGGCGCTATCCCGATTCCATCGAGCAGTTGGTGGAAAAGCGCTATCTGCGCAACCCGCCGACCGACCCGATTGCCGAGCGAAAAGACTTGTGGGTGCTGGTCGCGCCACCGGACGGCGTGCCGGGCGCGGTAGCCGATATCAAAAGCGGCGCGAGCGGGAGGGCGAGTGATGGCAGCCTTTATTCCGAGTGGTAAGCCTGCTGGCGAAGGCGGTTTCACTTACCTGGGCGTGCTGTTTCTGGTGGCGCTGATGGGCATGGGCCTGGCCAGTGCCGGGCAGGTGTGGTCGACCGCGTCCAAACGTGATCGCGAGCGTCAGTTGCTCTGGGTCGGCACGCAATACGCGCAGGCATTGCGCAGCTATTACCGCAGTTCGCCGGGCGTGGCGCAGTACCCCAAAGAACTCGCCGATCTGCTGCAGGATGAGCGTTTTCCCTCGGCCAAACACCATCTGCGGCAGTTGTACCCGGACCCGATGGGCGGCGGCGAATGGTCGCTGATGCGCGGGTTTGATGGGCGCATCACCGGTCTGTACAGCGCTGCCACGGACACGCCGCTCAAGCAGACGGATTTTCCCACGCAATGGTCGGATTTCGTCGGCATGGCCAGTTACAAGGATTGGCAATTCGTCGCCGAGAAGGCGTTTCTGGAAGGCGCTTCCGGCCCGACAAAAGCGCAGTCGGCGAAATCCCCGGGGGTGGCGCCATGAACAGATATTGCCTGACGCTGCTGCTGATATTGATGGCTCCGCCGGCCTCGGCCGGCGCAGAGGACGAAATGATGGGCTTCGTCGTCGACGACACCATCTCGCACATCGGCCACGACTTTTATTACTCGTTCACCGAACGCCTGCGCGCCACCAGCCCGATGGATTTCAACCTGGTGGTGCGCGAACGACCCTCGGCGCGCTGGGGCAGCCTGGTGACCGTGGAATATCAGCAACGCCTGGTTTACCGGCGCTTCCTGCCGCCGAACACCGTCGAGCTCAAAGAGGAAGCGTACAACGCCGCCGACTGGGTTCGCCGGCAGATCGTGCAGCGCAAGCTCGAAGCGTTATTGCAGGACACCACCGACCTGGAGAAGGACGAATTATGAACAAGAAAACGTTCTCACAGCGCACCGGCATCTGGCTTGTCGGGCTCGGCAGCTGCGGCTTGGTCAGCGCCACTGAACTGGTCTATACGCCGATCAATCCGTCGTTCGGCGGCAACCCGTTGAACGGCACTTGGCTGCTCAACAATGCCCAGGCGCAAAACGATTACGACGACCCCGACCTGAAAAACCGCTCGGCAATTGCCGGTACTTCGGCGCTGGAGCGGTTCACCAGTCAGTTGCAATCGCGGTTGCTCGGGCAACTGTTGGACAACATCTCCACCGGCAACACGGGGAGCCTGTCCACAGACAGTTTTATCGTCAACGTCATCGACGACTCCGGCGCACTAAGCATTGAAGTGACCGATCGAGTGACCGGTGAAATTTCGGAAATCCAGGTCAATGGCCTCAACCCTTGATCGGGTTCGGGCTGCCGGGGAGCGAAGGACATGAAAAGAATAATTGCGTTGGGGCTGATGTTGGCGGCACTCCAGGGTTGCAGTTTGCGCGACACGATGCCGGCCGAGCAGGACACCGAGTCGCCGACCCTGACACCGCGGGCGTCGACTTATTACGACTTGTTGAAGATGCCACGGCCCAAGGGGCGCTTGATGGCGGTGGTGTATGGCTTTCGGGATCAGACCGGGCAGTACAAACCGACGCCGGCGAGTTCGTTTTCGACCAGCGTCACCCAGGGTGCGGCGAGCATGTTGATGGATGCGTTGCAGGCCAGTGGCTGGTTTGTGGTGCTGGAGCGTGAGGGGCTGCAGAACTTGTTGACCGAACGCAAGATTATTCGCGCCTCGCAGAAGAAGGAAAATACCCCGGTGAATATCCAGGGTGAGTTGCCGCCGTTGCAGGCTGCGAATCTGATGTTGGAGGGCGGGATTATTGCCTATGACACCAATGTGCGCAGTGGCGGGGAGGGTGCGCGGTATTTGGGGATTGATATTTCGCGTGAGTATCGGGTGGATCAGGTGTCGGTGAATTTGCGTGCGGTGGATGTGCGCAGTGGGCAGGTGTTGGCGAATGTGATGACGAGCAAGACGATTTATTCGGTGGGGCGTAGTGCCGGGGTGTTCAAGTTTATTGAGTTCAAGAAGTTGCTTGAGGCTGAGGTGGGTTATACGACGAATGAGCCGGCGCAGTTGTGTGTGTTGTCGGCGATTGAGGCGGCGGTGGGGCATCTTTTGGCGCAGGGGATTGAGCGGCGTTTGTGGCAGGTGGCGGGGGATAATTCGGTGCCTGCGCGGGATGAGGTTCTGGAGCGGTATTTGTCTCAGAACAAGGTGGTTGAGGAGGGTGAGGGGGAGTGAGCCGAGGCGGCCTTCGGGCCGACCTGGCTGGGGGTGGTTTGTGGGTATATCCGTTATTTTGGGTGGGGCGGCTGGCGGTTTCGCTTTTACAGCGAGTGACTTTTTCAGACGCCAAAAAGTAACCAAAAGGCTTTGCCCCGGCGTTCGGCCCCTCGCTTGGGCTCGGGGTTCCTTCGCTCCGGGGTCGATCTGGGGGCATCGCCTACGGTCTGCTTCGCTACGACCTCCTCTCGATGCGTTCGACTCCGTCGAACGGCGCTTCGCGCCCACCCCCAGATCAACCCCTCCACTCAGCCTGCCGAAGGGGCAGCACGGCAAGATCAAGAGCTGCAGGCGAGCTAACGCTCGGCCTGTTGAGTGGTGAGAAGCACAGCGGATCTGCGTTTGATTTTGCCTTTGTAGGAGCGAGGCTTGCCCGCGAAGGCGTCCTGACAGACGACCTGTTTCCCCCAAACACACCCAAATCCCTGTAGGAGTGAGCCTGCTCGCGATGGCCATCTCACAGCCAATCAATCTCCCCCGAATACACCCAAATCCCCTGTGGGAGCGAGCTTGCTCGCGATGACTCCCTCACCACCAACCCAACTCCCCCGAATGTACCCAACCCAACTGCAGAAGCGAGCCTGCCCGCAATACCTCCCTCCCAGCCACCACCAACCCCCACCCACAAAAAAACCGTGCCCCTTTCCAGCGGCACGGTTTTTTTATCCAACAATTTACTGCTGCAAAACGCTCGCCTGGTTGGCCGATCCAAACTGTTGCACGGTGGCCATTTGTGTCACGCCGCTTTGGTCTACGGTGGCCATGTTGCCGGCGCCGCCCTGGGTGACGTAGGCGACGTTCAGTGTGTCGGCCTGCTTGACGGTGATTTGGTTGTCACTGCCGTACAGTTGCGCGGTGAATGCCTGGTTGCCGGTGCCGGACTGGTCGAATTCGGCGCTGTTGCCGCTGCCGGCGGAGGTGCCCTGGATCAGGTTTGTGGTGCCGCGCTGGTCGGCGATGAGGATGTTGTCGCTGCCATTCTGGTCGAAGTACAGCTCGTTGTAGCTGTCGGCCTGGCTGACGGTGGTTTTGTTGCCGGAGCCGGTCTGGTGGGTGGTCATGATCTGGCCGACGCCGTCCTGTTTGAAGCTTGCAACGTTGGCGGTGCCGTTCTGGTTGATGGTGGCGCGCTGGTTGCTGCCGAATTGGCCGCCCAGTTGCGGGCCTTGCCAGTTGCTGGCGTGGACTTTGTTGCCGTTGCCCACCGAGGTCGCGTTGAGCACGTGGCTGTCGCCGCTTTGGTAGGTGAAGTGGACGTTGCCGGTGCCTTGCTGATACAGCGCGACGGTTGAGCCGATCGATTCGAACTGGTCGGCATAGATCGCGTTCAGATCGCCGACCTGCAACACCTGCGCGACGTTGTTTTCGCCGAAGCTCTGGTCGACCACGGTTTCGTTGGTTTGCCCGTATTGGTTGACGGTGGCCTGGCTGGCGACTTGGCTGTCTTGCCAGACTTCGGTGCCGTTGAAGTCGCCGAACTGGTTGATGGTCAGCGTGCCGCCGTCGCCGTTGCGCTGGTCGCCGTAGGCGTAGTTGCCTTCGCCGGCCTGGTTGATGCCGATCTGCCCGCCGAGGTGGTTGATGTGTTCGGCGGTGCCGTAGTTGGTAGTGCCGTACTGGATGACCGTCGCGTTGTTGGCGATGCCCATCTGGATCTGTTCGATGTTGGCTTCGTTGCCGTCACCGAACTGCAAGGTCTGCGCGGTGTTGGCTTCCTGCGATTCCTGATAGATGAACGAGAAGTTGCCACTGCCTTGCTGTTGCTGCAGCGCCTGATTTTCGCCGAGGCCGATCGACTGGCTGGCGTGGCTGGTGTTGAACGCGCCGATTTGCTGCTGGACGATGCTGCTGCCGTTTTCGAACAACTGCTCGGCGTAACCGGCGTTGAAATCGCCGGCCTGGTCCTGGGTGATGGTGCCGGTGGCGGTGTCCTGATTGGCGGCGGCGTCGTTGCCTTCGCCGAGTTGTTGTTGGGTGGCGGTGCTGAACGGCGCAGCGGTTTGTTTGACGTCGGCGATGTTGGCGGTGCCGAGCTGGTTTTGCGTGGACAGGCTGTCATCGGCCATGGCCTGGGCACTGATCATGACCAGGATGGCGGCGGTGAGGGGCGTCAATTTGAACATGATGAAACCTCCAGGTTGTTGCAGTGCTTAGCGATATTGTTTGACCGAAACGCTCATGCCGTTCCCCGCTTGGGTCACGGCGCTGGACAGCCCGGTGCCGGCCTGGTCGATGCTGGCGTCGTTGTTATTGCCGTTCTGCGAAATCTGCGCGCGGTTGTGGCTGCCGGTCTGGGTGATCGATGCGTCGTTGCCATAACCTTGCTGGGTGATCTGCGCCATCAGGTCGCTGCCCTGTTGCAGGATGTATGCTTCCTGATTGCTCCCCGACTGAACGATCCGCCCGAGCAGCGACTGGCCGTTCTGTTGCAACAACGCGACGTTGGCCTGGCCGTTCTGATCGATCAGCGCGTGCTGGCCGATTGGCGCTGGCAACTCACCGAGGTCGGCGCTGGGTGCCAGGTCGTCGTTTTCCATCAAATCGTCGGCGCGCACGCCTGTACCGCTGCAAAGCACAAGCAGGCAGAGCAGGGCGGCGGTCGGCGTTTTCATGGCGTTGTCCTGTGGGAAGTGGCCGGCCCCACTGACCACAATGGCCAGTGGGGCGAAGGCTTATTGCACGGTCACGGCGACCGTGCGTTGCGTGCCTTGGGACGAGCGGATGGTCGCCGTCGGGTTGGCCGACGGGATCACCGTGGTGCTGTTGCTCACCGTCAGCCGCCAGCGACCGGTCACCGGCACCGTGGTGGTGCCCAATGTCACCAGCCCGGTCGGCGTGGTCACTTGAACGGTGATGGTGTTGCCGGTGGTCACCGAGGAGGTGCCGGTGAAGTCCCAATTGAAGCGGTTGTTGGAACGGGCCTGGACCGTCGCCGCGGTGACGGCGAAGTTTTCCGCAGCAGGGCGTGGCGAGACTTGCACCGTGACCGTCGCCGGTGTCGACAGTGCGCCGAAAGCGTCCCTGGCGATGTAGCTGAAGGTCGTGGTGAACGCCGTGGTGACCGTGGCTGGCGGCGTGTACGTAATCACGCTGCCGTCAGTGCTGACGGTGCCGCGACCGGCCGCTGGTTGGGTCAGGCTGGCGACGGCCAGCGGTACGTTGCCTTCCGGATCGGTGTCGTTGGCCAACACGTTGATCGGGATCGCCACGCCGAGCGTCGCGATGCTGTCGGCGACGGCCACCGGCGACTGGTTCGGCGCCACAGTGATGGTCACGGTCGCCGCAGCGCTCGAGGCCAGGCCTTTGACGTCTTGAGCCTTGTAAGTGAAGGTCGTGGTCAGCGGGGCATTGACCACGGCTGGCGGGGTGTAAACCACCGCGGTGCTGCCGCTTAATGCCACGGTGCCCTGGCCGGCGGCCGGTTGGGTCAGCGCGGTAATGCTCAGCGGCGTGTTGCCGTCCGGGTCGCTGTCGTTGGCCAGCAGGTTGAGGGTGATCGGCACGCCGAAACTGGTGCTGCCGCTATCGGCGACCGCCAGCGGCGCTTCGTTCTCGCCAGTATTCGGCGCCGCGCCGACCACCACCACAGGCTCGGTGTCACTGCCGCCCGCCGCAGATTTGATCGTCACGGTGGCCGGTGGCTGCAGCAGATCGGCAACCGTCAAGCGTTGCAGCGTGCCGGACTTCGACAGCCGCCCGTAACCCTGCGCGACCATGTCCGGGACCACCACTTCGTCACTCGACGAGGCTTCGATCAGCAGGCTGTGGTTGGCCCAGTTGTAGCGCGCGGTCTGCACTTTCACCACATCGGTGACTTTGCTCGATACTGCGGTGGGCCGGGTGGTGCCGGTCGGATTGGTGGCGGTCACGACCACCACCGGAGGCACCGGACCGTTGAACAGCCGCTGGGCGAAGAACAGGCCGTTGTTGTCGCCGGTCATGTTGATCAGGCAGGGTGACGGCGGCGGTCCGACCACCAGCGCCACGGTTTCGCGGAAGCACAGGCTGGAGCTGTTGGCCGATTTGCCAAAGACTTCGACGCGCGTGCTGTTGCCCGTGCCCGAGGACGTGCGGCGATAGGTCGCGCGGTCGATCTCGACGTCGGTTTGCGCGCGGTTGTCGAGGACTTTGCCGGACACCGTGAACAGGTTGGTCTGGATCGTCCCGGCCGGGCCCTG
Source organism: Pseudomonas sp. SJZ131 (assembly GCF_007828705.1). NCBI lineage: Bacteria > Pseudomonadati > Pseudomonadota > Gammaproteobacteria > Pseudomonadales > Pseudomonadaceae > Pseudomonas > Pseudomonas sp. SJZ131. The sequence continues at coordinate 1,526,720 of NZ_VIVC01000002.1, forward strand.
GATGCGCACGAAGTTGGTGTTGTTGGGGCTGCCGGTCACCGGCTCGTTGAGGTTCGGGTCGCCGACGAAAGTTTCCACAGCGCCGGTGTCCGGGTTCACTTCGGTGTAGGGGCCGTTGACGCTGCGCAGGAACGGCCCGATGTTGCCATTCAGCGCGCCGCTGAAATTGCCCGGTGCGCCAATGCCGATGTCACGCGTGATGTTGATCGCGCGGCGGCCCGGCGTGGTGACGTTGACCGTTTCCACGCCGTACGGGTGGGTGACGGTGTAAACCCCGGCGGTCGGCACCGAGATGCGCAGGCGAATCCGCGCGAAGGACACTTGGTCGCCATCGACCACGGCTTCGCCACCGAACGCCGCTTCGATGGCGGCGACGTACACTTCGAGTTCATAACCGCTGTTGCCGACTTGCGGGATGGCCGTTTCGGCGACGAACCAGAAGGCTTCGCCTGGCCAGTTGTCCGGGAACACCATCGGCTGGGCGTCGTCATAAACGCCCGGCTCCGCGCCGAGCAGACACATGTATGACGGCGGCGTGGTGGCCGGCACTCGCGAGCTCGCGGCGCGCGACTGGCACAGTTCCATCGACAGTTGATTGTTGTCCTGATACCACATGGGGAATTTCCCCGTGGCAAAGGTATAAGGGCCGGGATCGACAGCGGCAAGTTGGGCGAAAGCGCTGCCGGACAGCGATAAAGTCAGTCCCAGGGCGTTGAGCGCCAGGCGTGGCCAATTGTTCATGATGCCTCCTGATGAGGATCTGCGCGTGTGAGCGTTCATTGCACGATGACCACTTCTTCGGTATCGCTGCCGCCATTGGATGACGTCACCCGAACCCTGGACGGTGGAATCGGCGAGATCCCGGTGGCCAGGGTTTTCACCGCACCTTCGCCACTCAGCGCGCCGATCGCGGCACCGCCGGCGGAGGTCGCGGTGAGTACCGGCGGCGAGGTTTCATCGCTGGTCGAAGCCACGAGCGTCAGTTGCCCGGAGCTCAGGCTGTACTCGGCGCGCTGGATCACCACCAGGTCGGTCAGCGCCATCGACAAGGTGGTCGGCGTGCTAGTCGGGATCGCCAGCGAGTTGTCGGCGGTCACCTGCACGCTGCTCGGCAAGCTCGGGTTGAGCGCCGATTGCGCGTACCAGTTGCCGGTGGTGTCGGCTTCGCTCATGTTCAGCACCGGGCTGCTGCTGGACACCACGGCGGTGGCGGGCGGCGGTGGCGCCATGACGAAGATGTCCTGCTGCGCCACGGGGGCGCTTTCACCGGCCTTGCGTGAGTAAGTGCTGCGCTGGGTGATCATTGGCGTTGGCCGCACCACCGTCGACAACTTGCCGGAAATCGCAAACAGCGTGGTCCGCAGGTCGAGGCCGTTCGGCCCTTCGATGCGCACGAAGTTGGTGTTGAACGGGCTGCCGGTGACGGCTTCCTCGATGTTTGGATCACCGATGAATTGCTCGGCCGCGCCGGTCACCGGATTCGTTTCGGTGTACGGGCCGTTGGCGCTGCGCAAGAACGGTCCGACGTCGCCCCGCAGCGCGCCGTCGTAGGTTTTCGGTGCGCCGATGCCGATGTCGCGCGTCATGTTGATCGCCCGCCGCCCCGGCACCGGAACGTCAAACACGTCGACGCCGTAAGGGTGGGTGACGACATAGGTGCCGGCGGTAGGCACGTCGATGCGAATGCGCACACGGGCGAAACTGATCTGGTCCCCTTCGACCGGTTCTTCCGCGGCGAACGCCGCTTCGATGGCCGTGCCGAACGACAGGTCAATGCCGCGCGCAGCATCGACGATGGTCGCATCGGCGGTGAACCAGAAGGCTTCGTCGGGGAAGTTGGTCGGGAAGACCACCGGTTGCGCGTCATCAAACACGCCAGGCGCCGGCAGCAGGTTGCACATGTAAGTCGGCGCGCCCGGCGCACCGGGCACCCGCGAACTGACGGCTTTGGACAGGCACAGGTCGAGCGTTCGGCCGTGGGTGTCCTGATACCAGGCGGCAAACGAGCCGTTGGCTGGCAGATAAGGGCCTGGATCAACAGCGAACAGCGCCGCTTCGGCAACGCCCAGGGCTTGAGCGGTAACCACCAGCGCAATCGCGGTTTTGGACAGTAAAGGGTGCATGAGTAATCCCTCTATCGGAGTGCCTGCCCCTTGGAGACGGGTCAGTTGAGGGGGCTAGCGCAAATTGCATACCAAACACGCGCAATCGCCCCGAAAGCCCCGAGGTACAAGGCTGCGCGTGGACGAAGAGGTTTGACGGCGGGGCGATTGCAGCGGGCGAGTGTCCCCAGGATTGGGGGCGGTGGGGTTGTGGGGAATGGGGGAAGTCCGGTGGGGGTTGGCCGACCGGAGATTTCATTGTTACTTGATCAGTCGGGTGTCCAGTGCGAACCGTTCCTGGGACACAAGCTTGAACTGCTCGGCGGCCAGATCGCAGCTCACCAGCAGGTTCCACGAGTGGCGGGTCACGGCTGAAGGGATCAGCACGAAGGGATGTTCGGTCAAAAAATTATCGGCAAACCGCTGCTGATTGAGCGAGGGCAGGGAGGGGATGAGCCAGTTTGGATTTGGCACCTCGTCGGGCTGGATGACTTTGATGGTGGAGGGGTCGAGTACCTGGAAGCAGGTCAGCACGTGCGGGACCCTGTCCAGCGTATCGAAGCCGACATGCACCGCCACTTCCAGAATGGCGGTTGAGGGGTCCGCCGACGCGTAGATGACCCGGCGCCCGGGCGGGTTCCAGCGACCACCGGAGGCTTGCGCGCCGAGGCCGCTGTCCCACGACTCCTTGTATACCTCGCGATCCAGGCGCCAGGCGTGCCAAGTGCCGTCCCATGGCAAAGCATTCATTGATAAACCCCGTGTTCAATCCGTGTCAGGTAACCCTCGACCACCAGATAGCCCAGCGCGTTGTCGATCAATAACAGCGGGATGTTTCCGTCCAGGTATTTGCAGGGCTTCTTCAGCCAGTCCTCGGCCAATGGCTGACTGCCGAACACGTTGATCGCGTGTTCCAGGGTCTGCGCGTATTGAAACGCCACGGTACTTTGCTGCTGGTTCAAGCGCACTGTGGCGGTCTCTTTGGTCAAGCGCTGGACAGTCCTCACGGATTTACCGGTAATGCGTTCGACCAGACCGCTGGCCATGTACAGCGCGGAGATTTCGAGCATTTCGCGGACGTCACTCAAGTCGAAACCTTCTTGCGTGTAGCGAATGATTTCCAACGGGGTGTCACTTTTACGGCCATGCAGCAGGACTTCCGTCGGTGTTTTGCTGACTTTATCGGCAGCGGCCCGCCGGCCTGCGGGGCGGGATTTATCGCCGGTTGATGTGTCTGCGGTATTGGTTGCGGACATGTTGATGACCTCTCGCGACATTTGACGCGATGATAGCGCCAAATGTCGCAATTGCGGTAAATGAGTTTTGGTTTTCTTGATGCGTGGTGATGTCGAGGGGAGTTACCCCCGTTGGGTTGCGAAGCAGCCCCAGAACCTGCGATCGCGTTTTTCCTCAAGAACCGCGATGGCTTATTGGGGCCGCTTCGCAGCCCAACGGGGGTAAACCCCCTCGCCACAGGTGCGATGTCTCTCAGAAGGATTTTGTTGATCTGACGGTAGTAGTTGCGTGCATCTTTAGCTGTTGCGCCGACGCCGCGATTTCCCCTGACGAAATAAATAACCTGTGGCGAGGGGGTTTACCCCCGTTGGGTTGCGCAGCAGCCCCCAAACCTGCGATTAAGTTTTTCCTGAAGAACTGCGACAATTTTTATTGGGGCCGCTTCGCGGCCCAACGGGGGTAAACCCCCTCGCCACAGGTGCGATGTCTTCTCAGAAGGATTTTGTTGGCTGACGGTAGTCGTCGCGGGCGTCTTTTGGCTGTTTGCTCCGACGCCGCAATTCCCCCTGACGAAATAAGCAACCTGTGGCGAGGGGGGTTACGCCCGTTGGGTTGCGCAGCAGCCCCAGAACCTGCGATCGCGTTTTTCCTGAGAACCGCGACGGCGATATTGGGGCCGCTGCGCAGTCCAACGGGGCTAACCCCCCCCGCCACGGGATGTTTCGTCAGCGATACGAGCAAATTTCCTTAGCTTGCTCGCATTGGGGCAAACCCCAAACTGTGGGCTATAACCCAATAGGGCACACACATCCGGGTCACCGTTGATGAAACTGCACGCACAAACGCTTCGGCCCGAGGAGGGCGACGTTCGCTTGAGCACGCGCAAGCAGCCGTTCAATCTGCTGCGCTGGTTTTCGCTGATCAGCATGGCTGTGATTGCCACGGTCGCCGTGGCGCTTGGGGCGGTGTCGACGCAGTTTGTGATTACCGAAAGCGTGCAGCGCGATGCCCTGCTGACCTCGCAATTCATTCAGGCGATCGCCTCGGCCGAGGTGCGCCACGTGGCGATTGCCAATGTGCGGACCATGGGCGAACTGCTTGACCCACGCCAGGACAAGGATTTCCCCGACGTCGACCCCGCCGCACGCGCCAATGCCCGAGGGGAGTTTCTCGATCACATCGCGCACCTGCCCGACGTATTGCTCGCCAATATCTACGCGCCCGACCGGCGGGTGATCTGGTCCACCAACCCGGCGCTCGTCGGCACCACCATCCATGTCGACGAAGACCTCGACCACGCGTTCGAATACAAAGTGCCGGTGTCGGCCAGTTATCACGACATCGACGAAGGGCGGATGGAGCAGAAATTCATCACGCCGCCGGATTACATCTTTATCGAAAACTACATCCCGCTGTTCGACGCCGACGGCAAAAACGTCACCGCCATGGTCGAGATCTACAAGGAACCCAAAGACCTGATCGGCCGCATCGGCCGAGGGCTGGTGCTGATCTGGCTGGCCACGGCACTCGGCGGCGGTCTGATTTACCTCGGTTTGTACTGGATCGTGCGGCGCGCGGCGATCCTCCTCGCGCAACAGCAAAAACAGCTGATTACCAACGAAACCTTTGTCGCCCTCGGCGAGATGTCGTCGGCCGTCGCCCACAGCCTGCGCAATCCGTTGGCGACCATCCGTTCCAGCGCCGAACTGGCGCTGGAACTCGGCGCCGGCCCGGCGCATAAAAACATCAACGACATCATTGGCCAGGTCGATCGCATGTCGAAATGGGTCCGCGAATTGCTGCAATCGCTGCGACCGCTCAACGACGATGCCGAGCCGGTCAACCTCGTCGCGGCGATCCACGACAGCCTGATGGCGTTCGAGCAGCAAATTACCCGCGCCGGGGTCAAGGTCGAGTTCAACCCGCAGCAGACGCCAATGGTCCTCAGCCAGCACGTGCAACTCACGCAAATCCTCAACAGCCTGATGGCCAACGCGTTGGAAGCCATGGACAAGGGCGGCAAACTCACCGTCACCCTCGAGCCGACCGACGCGCGCGGCGTGTGCGTAGTGCTCAGCGACACCGGCAAAGGCATGAGCGAAGAACAGCGCAAAATGGCCTTCCGGCCGTTTTTCACCACCAAGACTGGCGGCCTCGGCGTGGGGCTGGTGCTGGTCAAACGCATCATGGAACGCTTCGGCGGCGGCGTTGCGCTCGGCAGCCGCGAGGGCGAGGGCACGTGCGTGCGCCTGTCGTTCAAACTCGTGCCCTGAAACGGGGAATCAGCGTTCCCCACAAACGGGTGTGATTGCCCACCGCGACACCGTTAGCCGCCTACCAAAAGTCATAAGCCGTTGTTTGCTCAGGCGTCTGCGCGCAGGCAAGAAAAATCCACGACATGGCGAGGGATTTGCAACTGAGCAGTAACGGTTCATAACGTCGAGACCGCAGGCGATGGACACCATAAAGCTTTACAAGCGCCCAACCCCCACGCCTGCCGATTGGGCGGTTAATGACAGTATTTGCAAGCGACAACGCTTCGCATTCGCTAGTAGTCATTGCGCTGCAGAAGCCCGAACGCCGTGGCGTCCAAGGTATTTCTGCGTAATGGCGGCGAAATACCAGCATTGCCCATTCGATCCTCAGTATTGCCACCTACACTCATCGTAATCCGCCATCAAAGGTCGTCCCGCGCGCTTCCCCAGGACACGCCCATGCTGATGCCAGAACAACAAAAAATACCTGCGCCGACCCTGCCGGCGGCAGAGCAGGAGCGCCGCAACGGGCAGTTCAATTTGCTGCGCTGGTTTTCCCTGGCGAGTTTTTTCTTCATCGCGGCCGTGGCGCTGGGTCTGGGCTACGTTTCCACGCGTTTTGTGGTCACCGAAAGCATTGAGCGCGATGCCTTGCTCACCGCGCAATTCATCCAGGCCATCGGCGATGCCGAGATGCGCCACGCCAAGATCAACAGCAACCGAACCATGGGCGAGATGCTTGATCCGCGGCAGGACCACGCTTATTCCGACGTCCCGGCGCAGACGCGAGCCTCGGCGCGCACCGAATTTCTCGACCATGTCGAGCACCTGCCCGGCTTGTTGCTCGCGACAGTGTTTGCCGTTGATCGCACGGTGACCTGGTCGACCAACCCGCAGATGATCGGCATGCATTTCGAGGACGACGACGAACTCGATGAATCCTTCAAAATGAAGGTCCCGGTGTCCGCCAGTTACCACAAGATCGACGAGGAACGGCCCGAGCAAATGCTTCTGCGCGAGCCGCAATTACTGTTCATCGAAAACTACATTCCGATGTTCAACGCCGACAAAAGCCAAGTGGTCGCCATGGTCGAAATCTACAAGGAACCTACCGATCTGGTGGAGCGCATTCAGCGCGGTTTCAGGTCGATCTGGATCGCGACATTGCTCGGCGGCGCGGCGATTTACCTGGCGCTGTTCTGGATCGTGCGCCGCGCCGCGAAGTTGCTGCAGAGTCAGCAAAAACAATTGATTGCCAACGAAACGTTTGTCGCGTTGGGCGAGATGTCCTCGGCGGTGGCTCACAGTTTGCGCAACCCGTTGGCGACCATCCGTTCCAGCGCCGAACTCGCTCAGGAAATCGCCAGCCACGGCGCGCAGAAAAACATCGGCGACATCATTCATCAGGTCGACCGCATGTCGCGTTGGGTGCGTGAGTTGTTGCTGTCGTTGCGGCCGATGCACGACGACTGTGAGTCCGTCGACCTGGTGCTGGCCATCGACGACACCCTGAGCGCTTTCGAGGCGCTGATCAAACGCTCGAATGTTCGTGTGCGCTTCACCGCGCAGAGCTTCCCGCCGGTCGTCAGCCAGCAAGTGTTGCTCACGCAGATCCTCAACAGCCTCTTCGCCAATGCCCTGGAGGCGATGCCAACGGGCGGCGTGTTGAGCATCGAGATTGATTCGCCGCACCCCGACGCGTTGCGCATGACCCTGACCGACACCGGCAAAGGCATGACCCGGCAGCAGCAACAAATGGTCTTCAAACCGTTTTTTACCACCAAGCAGGGCGGCCTCGGCGTCGGTCTCGCGTTGGTCAAACGAATAATGGAACGCTTCCATGGCTCGGTCGAACTGACCAGCCAGGAGCAGGAAGGAACCCGCGTCTGTCTCAATTTCAAAGTGGCAACGGGAGGGGAATATGGAGCGCAGCATATTGCTGGTGGAGGATGACGAACTCCTCGCCGAAAACATCCAGACCTACCTTGAGCGCAAAGATTTCGAGGTGACGGTCTGCCATTCGGCTGAGGATGCGCTGGAGCAACTGGGCTCGTTTGTGCCGGACGTGGTGCTCACCGACAACTCGCTGCCGGGCATGAGCGGTCACGACTTGATCCAGAAGCTGCGCATCAGCGCGCCGGATCTGAAAGTGATCATGATGACCGGTTACGGCAACGTCGAAGACGCGGTGGTGGCGATGAAGGAGGGCGCGTTTCACTACGTGACCAAACCGGTGGCGCTGCCCGAGCTCAAACTGCTGCTGGACAAGGCCCTGGCAACCGAGCGCATGGAGCGCACGTTGTCGTTTTATCAGGAGCGCGAGGCGCAGAAGTCCGGCGTGCAGGCGTTGATCGGCGAATCGCCGCCGATGCAATACCTGAAAAACACCATCGGCCAGTTGCTCGAAGCCGAACGCCGAATGGCCAATACCGACCTGCCGCCCGTGTTGGTCGAGGGCGAAACCGGCACCGGCAAGGAACTGGTGGCGCGCGCGCTGCACTTCGACGGCCCGCGCGCCAAAGGCCCGTTTATCGAATTCAACTGCGCGTCGATTCCATCGAATCTGGTCGAATCAGAATTGTTCGGCCACGAGAAAGGCGCATTTACCGACGCCAAGGATCGCCGCGTCGGGTTGGTGGAAGCGGCTGACGGCGGCACGTTGTTTCTGGATGAAGTCGGCGAGATGGATTTGCCCCTGCAAGCGAAACTGCTGAAGTTGCTGGAAGACCGGACCATCCGCCGCGTCGGTTCGGTGAAGGAACGCAAAGTCGATTTGCGCGTGATCAGTGCAACCAATTGCAACCTTGAGCAGATGGTCCAACAGGGCAAATTTCGCCGAGATCTGTTTTTTCGGCTACGCATTATCTCGATCAAAGTCCCGCGCCTGCACGCCCGAGGAACCGACGCGCTGCTGCTGGCGCGGCACTTTCTGGCGATCCACGGCAAGCGTTATGGCAAACCGCATTTGTATTTCAGCGATCAGGCTGAAGCGTTGCTGCTGAGTTACAGCTGGCCGGGCAACGTGCGCGAGTTGCGCAACATGCTCGAGCAAACCGTGTTGCTGGCGCAGAGCGACGTGATTGCCGCGCATCAATTGCACGTCTGCCAGAGCCTGGTCGATGAACCGTTGCTGGTACAGGAGCCGCAATACATCGAACCCCGGCCGTGCAACGGCGTCGAATCGATGAACTTGCCGGAAGTCGAGCGCGACATGGTGCGCAAGATGCTCGACAAGACCGACTGGAACGTCACCAAATCTGCGCGTTTGCTCGGTTTGAGCCGCGACATGCTGCGTTACCGGATCGAAAAACTCGGCCTCGCGCGGCCGGACAAGCGTCAGTGGTAAGGGCACCGCTGGACTGAGGATCGATGGTTTGTCAGAGGACGACGAGAGGTAGGGGCGCTCAGTGGAAAATCCACTGAAGCTATGCCTAACTGGTTTTTCCCTTTGACGGAGTAGCGGTCTATGCGGCGTAGAGGTGCGCAGTACTGGCTGTGGATCAACAGCCAGTTACACGGGCGTAATCACGACGAGGTGTTGCCGGACGGCACGCAAATTGACGTCCAGGCGCGGCTTAATCGTGCGCAAGTGACGCAGGTGTTTGTCGGGTTGTACGCCCGCGACGGTTCCGCGCTGGCAGAAGAGTTTCATGATCGCGAAGGGCAACCGACGTTGGCACACGCGCTGGCGTGGGGCTGTGCACGAGCGCGGGAAATCCTGCGCACGGTGACGGCATTTCGCGCCCCGCATCGGATTCAACTGACCCTGGGGGTGGTGGTCGACGATCCCTGCACGTTGGCGCTGCGACAAATGGAAATGTCCGAGGAGGAAGTGCTGCGGATCAAGCGTCAGGATGCCTGGGAGGAATACGTCCAGGCCAAGCAAGCGGTGTTGGCGCTGATGCGTTCGGAAAAGGTCGACAGCGAAGTCTGGGAAAGTCAGAAGCGCCGCTTGCGCGATGCCATCGACCGCCGCGCGGCACTGCGACATAACTGGCCGTCGGATTGAGCATCACTGCAGCGCCGGGCCCTGAGGGGCGAGGCAGGCGAGCAGACAGGTCGGGTCGAGCACCTCGTCGTTGACGTAGATTCCGCGCTGCGCATCGTAGGACCGAATGAACACACGCACGGTGCTATCCGCCACGGTCGGCAACCGCGAATCGTAGAACACGTGGTCGCTGGCGATCGGAATGAAGTCTTGCGGAGCGCTGGAAATATACGCGCGCGGCGGCACGGCGTTCAGGGTGAACGGCGCCGGATGCGCGAAAGGCTGGTCGGCGCCGTAATAGAGAATTTCACTGCTGGATTGCTCTATTGGCGTGAAGAAATCGTCGGCGTGCGCAGCGCTGACGGTGGTGAGAAGGGCGATGAACAGCAGCGTTAAATCGGTGTGTTTCATGACGGCACCTGCGAAATCGGTTTTCCCGCATTTCCCCAAGGTCATTAACTATAGCTGGCGCTACGTGATGCGTTGCTGATGGCCGATTTACAACCTCCGTACAAACCTGTGCTGTGGCGGTTCAACGGCTGATCTAGACTCGTGCCGGTCAATAAAAAAACAGCTCTGGAGTACGCAATGGACATGCCGACAAAACAACAGGCCATCGCCAGCAATCGCGACGCCTGGAATGACTCCGCAAGGCACCACAAAGACAATCCCGACTGGCCGGTTCTGCTCGACGAGGTCAGTCGCGCGGATTTCAGTTGCATCGACGACACCTTGCGCGCAGTGCTTGAGGAGGTGGGCGTCGCCGGCAAGGAGGTGGTGCAACTGGGTTGCAATAACGGGCGCGAAAGTTTGTCGCTGTACGCGGCTGGCGCGCGGCGGGTGGTGGGGGTCGATCAGTCTGCGGCGTTTTTGCAACAGGCGCGGGAGCTGGCTGAGCGGTCGCCGCACGACGCCGAGTTTATTGAGGCCGACATTCATCATTTGCCAGCGGCGTTGCACGGACGTTTTGATCTGGCGCTGATCACCATTGGCGTCTTGAACTGGATGCCGGACATTGGCGAGTTTTTCGCTCACGTCGCGCAAATCCTCAAGCCGGGTGGCGCGGTGGTGATCTATGAAACTCACCCGTTCCTGGAAATGTTCGATCCAGACGCCGCCGAGCCGCACCGGCTGGCGAGTTCGTACTTTCGCAGCGAGCCGTTTGTGCAACACCAGCCAATTGTGTATGACGGCAAAGTCGAGCAGCCCGCAGCGGCGTCGTATTGGTTTGTTCATACATTGAGCGCGATTTTCACCGGTGCCATGAAAGCTGGATTACAGATCAGCCACTTCGAGGAGTACCCGCACTCCAACCGCGAAGCGCTGTACGACCAATATCAACAGCAAACCGCGCAATTGCCGTTGTGTTTTACCTGGGTGGCGGTGAAGCGTTGAGTTTTGTTTGGAGAATGCGTGCCCGCACAGACGCCTTCGCGGGCAAGCCTCGCTTCTACACGAGATCAGGGCTGTTCGCAGATCCCCTGACCTCGGCAAGCCCTGAACTTGTTATTGGTTTGTGCAACCGTTAAACGCTATCTTCAGCGGCTCGCTTGCACCGTCGTCAGGATTCAGGAGTTTTCATGCAACGCATCGACCATCCATTGCCCTGGAGCCACCTCGGCACCGAGCGCAGCCTCAGCGTGTTTCGTTATGGCGCCGGTGCGCGCAAGGTTTACATCCAGGCCAGCCTGCACGCCGATGAACTGCCGGGCATGCGCACTGCGTGGGAGCTGAAAAAGCGCCTCGCCGAGCTCGAAACCCAAGGCCAGTTGCAAGGCGTGATCGAGTTGGTGCCGGTGGCCAACCCGATCGGCCTCGACCAGCACCTGCAAGGCGCGCACATGGGCCGTTTCGAGCTCGGCAGCGGCAAGAATTTCAACCGTGCGTTCGTCGAACTGAGCGAGCCGGTCGCCGCGTTGATCGGCGCGCAACTGGGCGATGATGCCGAGGCCAACGTCGCGCTGATCCGCCAGACCATGGGCCAGGTGCTCGACGCGCTGCCGGCGCCGTCCTCACAGCTGCAAGCGATGCACCGCTTGCTGTTGCGTCACGCTTGCGACGCCGACATCACTCTGGATTTGCATTGCGACTTCGACGCCGCGATTCATATTTACGCACTGCCGCAGCACTGGCCGCAGTGGCAATCGCTGGCCGCGCGTTTGCAGGCGGGCGTCGCGTTGTTGTGCGAAGACTCTGGCGGCAGCTCGTTCGACGAATCCTGCTCGACGCCGTGGTTGCGCTTGGCGCGAGCCTTCCCGCACGCGGCGATTCCGGCGGCGAACCTGGCGACCACGCTTGAGCTCGGCAGCATGGGCGACACGCGGGTTGATCAGGCGCAGGGCAATTGCGAAGCGATTCTCGGTTTCCTCGCCGAGCAGGGTTTCATCAGCGGCGACTGGCCGGCAGCGCCGGGCGAATGCTGCGAAGGCATGCCGTTTGAGGGCACCGAATATTTGTTCGCGCCGCATCACGGCGTGGTCAGTTTCCTGCGCGAGGCGGGCGAGTGGGTGGAGCAGGGCGATGCGCTGTTTGAAGTGGTCGACCCGCTGAACGACCGGGTCAGCACCGTACGCGCCGGCACCAGCGGCGTGCTGTTCGCGATTGATCGCGGACGCTACACGCAACCGGGCACATGGCAGGCGAAAGTCGCCGGGCGTGAGCCGATTCGGGTGGGGAAATTGATTAACGATTGATTCACTGGCGGCGTTGCTGTTTATCGCCTCATCGCGAGCAGGCTCACTCCCACAGGGAATCGCGGTCCCTTGCAGGAGCGAGGCTTGCCCGCGAAAGCGTCATCAGCCACAACAAAAATCTTCCGCACAAGTGTTAGGGTGTCCGCCAAATCCTGCGCCCAGTGAAGGAAGATTTATGCTGAAGTTTCTCGCCCTGTTCATGCTCATGGCCTGCGCCACGGCCCATGCCGAAACCCCGTTACGCAGCGACTTGCCGCTCAAATACATCGAGCAGGCCAACCCGGATGCGCCCAATCAGCCGCTGGTGATTTTCCTCCACGGCTACGGCAGCAACGAGCAGGATCTGTTCGGCATCAAGGACGAATTGCCTGCGCAATACAATTACCTGTCGGTGCAGGCGCCCGTCGCGTTGGGCTCGGAACCGGACAGCTATCAGTGGTTTCGCCAGAAGGGCCAAGGCGCCTACAACGGTGAAACCGACGATCTGAAAACCAGCGGCAAGCTGTTGCTGGATTTCATCGGGCAAGCGGCGAAGAAGTATCACACCGACGCCAGCAAAGTGTTTTTGGTCGGTTTCAGTCAGGGCGCGATCATGTCGTACGAAGTGGGGTTGCGTCATCCGCAAGCGGTGGGCGGAATTGCCGCGCTGAGCGGGCGGATTCTGCCGGTGCTCAAAGCTGAGCTGAAACCGGATGAAAACCGCCAGAAACTGGCGATCTTCATCGGTCACGGCACCCTCGACCAACGCTTGCCGCTGGTGGATGGCACCGCCGCCAACAGCCTGCTGCAGCGCCTGTCACTGAAACCGGAGTTTCATACCTACGAAGGTCTGGGCCACAGCATCAGCGCTGGCGAAATACAGGATTTGAGCGCCTGGTTGCAGCGCCTCAATCGCTGAGTTGCAGGGCGTTATTTGCCGGTGATTTGCTTGACCAGTGTGTCGTGGCCGGCTTTGTCGGCCGGGCGCGAGATGATCTGGATAACCGCCATTTTGTTGCCGGAAGCCGCCATCAGCGTCGAATTGAGGGTCTTGCCGCCGCCCTGAGTGGCGGTACTGTCAACTTGACGCACGCCCAGCCCGGTGCCTTTGAGGGTCAGGCTCTTTTCGCTGAGCTTGTTGAAATCCGGCAGGGCCTTGTGTTCGGCGACGTCGAAGTCGGCGGCGGTTTCGTCGAGGAACTTGCCGTCGTTGTCCTTGACGGTAACCCCCGGCGGCAGGTTGTTTTCGGCGGCGATCACCACCGTTTTTGTGGTTTCGTTGACGTACATGGTGCCGGTCGCCCCGGTCGCGCCCGGCGGCAGCGGGTTGGCGGCGAAGCCTTTAGGCAGGCTGAAGCTGAATTTGCCGGCCAGCATCGAGACTTTGAGCGGCGAGTCGCTGGCGGCCTTGGCGGCGTAAGCATTCAACGCCCCCAGGCTGGTGACCGCCGTCAGCAACAGGACAACGGCTTTTTTACTGATCAATGACATTCGAAATTCTCCAGGGATGGTCGCGCGTCGCGCAATCATCCCACGGAATACCGCATCCGCCCAATGACCCGAAATTTTGAGGTTCATTGGGTTGGTGCGGGTTTGGCGAGCAAGCGCCGGGTGACGCCGAGCATGCCGACCGACACGCCGACGCCGAGCACAAAGCCGCTCATGCCCAGGCTGGGCAAGGTCAGCGCCGCCACCAGGCAAAACGCCGCGAACGAGTACATGCCGGTGGCCGTCGCGCGTAGCAACGCGGCGGTGAACGCCGGGCCGCGGGTTTGTTGGGAAAACACCGCCATCACGCTGCCCAATACCGGGAACACCGCGAGCAAGCCGCTCCAGCGTTCGCCGACGGTGCTGGCCAGCAAGGTCACGGCCAACGTCAGCAGAGCGCCGGCGACCATGCGCAGCAACAGTTTGTCGGACTTGGGTTTAGCCCCCGCAACAATCGGCTGCACCGACGGAAACAGGTAAGGCGCGGCGAGCAGCGCAGTCGCCGCAGCGATGACCGAGAACGTCAGCGACGGCGGAATCACCGACAGCAGCACCGCCGTCGCGCTCCACACCAACAGCGAAATCGTCAGCGCCCACGGCCAATTGGCCCGTTGCGCGACTTGGGCGTAGGTCACGCAAAAAGCGATCATCGCGAACATCGCCGACAACGCGGCGGTGGCCGACTGCGCGGCGAATGCCTCACCTTGCTCGATCGCCAGGAAAAACAGAATCGGCCCGACCACCACCGGCAATCCCGACAGCCAACCGGCGACGCTCGGTCCCCAGCGCTTGCCGGCCAGGGAAATCAGCAGCAGAAATCCGGGAATAACCAACAGCTTGAGCATCAGCACGCACGTACCTCCGACCTGAGTGAGCGGCCACGTTAGCACCGAGTACGGCGGATTGCTCTACCGATTGCGCTGTTTTGTATACAAAACGCTAAATCCGCAAAGTTGTACAAATGGTTAATTGGTGTATAACTTTTAACAGACACCGACGATGGCTTGATCACCATGAACAAACCCAAACTGCGTTTGCATCACGGCTTGTTGCTGCTGGCATTGCTCGCTACCCCAGCGCTGGCGAATTGGCAGGCAGCCTTGCCCGGCGCGCAGATCATCGGCAGCGGCGAATTTCGGGTATTTGGCTTCGACGTCTACAACGCCCGGCTGTGGAGCGCAACGCGGCCGCTGGCGATGGATCAGCCGTTTGCGCTGGAATTGATTTATCAACGCAAGATTTCCCGCGACGATCTGGTGCAGGCCAGCGTCGATGAGATCAAGCGCTTGTCCGGCCAATCGGTGAGCGACGCGCAATTGGCCGAATGGCAGGTGCAGATGCAGCGCTCGTTTGTCGATGTGACTGCTGGTACGCGCATTACCGGCGTGTATTTGCCGGGGCAGGGCGCGCAATTCTTTGTCGGCCAGCAATTGCAGCACGAAGTGCGGGACGCGCAATTCGCCGAGGCGTTTTTTGCGATCTGGCTCGACCCGAGAACCCGTAACCCCGAGTTGCGCCGGCAGTTGCTGGGCACTAACCCACCGTGAGAGCGCCGTGATGCTGAAACATCTGCTTCTGGACAAGATGCTTTTGAAAAAACTGCTGCTGGTGTTGTGCCTGGGCTCGCTTCTGGGCCTGGCCGGTTGCGGTGGCGTCGATGTAAAGCGCTACAGCGAGGAGAATCCGAAACTCGATCTGCCGGGGTTTTTCCTCGGGCGCGTCGACGGCTGGGGCATGTTTCAGAAACGCTCGGGCGAGGTGGTGAAGCGCTTTCACGTGCTGATCAATAGCCGCATGGACGGCCAGAATCTGATCATGCACGAGGACTTCACCTACAGCGACGGCACCCAACAGACCCGCGTCTGGACCCTGCGCCCCGACGGCCCCGGGCGCTGGCGTGGCACGGCGGGCGATGTGGTTGGCGAGTCCAGCGGCGAGGTGGCCGGCAATGCGCTGCACTGGCGTTACGTGCTGAGCCTGCCGGTCGATGACAAGGTCTACGACGTGCACCTCGATGACTGGATGTATCTGATCGACGAAAACACTCTGGCCAATCGCTCGGCGATGACCAAGTTCGGCTTTGAGGTCGGTCAGGTCACGCTGTTTTTCCGTCGGCAGGGTACGTGAACCATTCGCGCGGTCACGGCGCCTGATACCGGGGCATTTGCCCCTTGGGCGCTCGGACTGAAACGTCTAAGCTGCGCGTTTTGCTTCTGTTGATGGATGATCGCGTGAAATTCAGTTTGCCCAAACTCGCCACCGCGCCGTTTTGCCCGCCGGAAGTCGCCGGCAGTGTCGCCGTCGATCCGAGCGCGACGTTTTTCAAACGCATGCTGCGCTTCGCCGGCCCGGGTTTGCTGGTGTCGATCGGCTACATGGACCCCGGCAACTGGGCGACCGCAATCGAGGCCGGGTCACGGTTTGGCTACAGTTTGTTGTTCGTGGTGTTGCTCGCGAGCATGGCCGGGATGGTGGTGCAGTGCCTGTGCTCGCGGCTGGGCATCGCCACCGGCCGCGACTTGGCGCAACTCTCGCGTGAGCGCTACAGCACCCGCACCGCGCGGGTTCAGTGGGTGCTCGCGGAAATCTCGATCATCGCCACCGACCTCGCCGAAGTGCTCGGCTGCGCGCTGGCGTTCCATTTGCTGCTGGGTTGTTCGCTGACCACCGGTATTGCGCTGACGGCCTTCGACACCTTGCTGGTGCTGGCCCTGCAAAATCGTGGTTTCCGCCGCCTCGAGGCAATCATGCTGGTGCTGGTCGGCACGATCGGCGCGTGTTTCTTCGTCGAATTGCTGCTGATCAAACCTTACTGGCCGGACGTCGCCCAAGGTTTCACGCCGTCGCTGGCGGCGATCAGCGACGCCGCGCCGCTGTACATCGCGATCGGCATTCTTGGCGCCACGGTGATGCCGCACAACCTGTATTTGCACACCTCGATTGTGCAGACACGGATGATCGGCAAGGACCTGGCGAGCAAGCAGGACGCCGTGAAGCTGGCGCGCATCGACATCATCGGCTCGCTGGCGCTGGCGTTGCTGGTCAACGCGGCGATTCTGATTCTGGCGGCGGCGGCTTTCCACAGCACCGGGCACAGCGAAGTGGTCGACATTCAGGACGCCTATCACTTGCTCGATCCGTTGGTGGGCGGAGCGCTGGCCAGCGTGTTGTTCGGCGTCGCGCTGCTGGCGTCGGGGCAGAGTTCGACCTTCACCGGGACCATCGCCGGCCAGGTGATCATGGAGGGTTACCTGAACCTGCGGATTCCTTGTTACCAACGACGCCTGATCACGCGGGGGCTGGCGCTGATCCCGGCGTTCATCGGAGTGTGGCTGATGGGCGATAACGCGATTGGTAAATTGCTGGTGATGAGCCAAGTGGTGCTGAGCCTGCAATTGCCGTTTGCGTTGTACCCGCTGATCAGCATGACCAACGACCGGAAGCTGATGGGGCCGTTCGTCAACAAACTGCCGACGCGGGTGCTGGCGTGGGGCTTGTTCGCCGTGATCAGCGCCGCGAATGCGTGGCTGATCTTGCAACTGGCGGCGTGAGCTGCTGATCGTTCCCACGCGGAGCGCAGGAACGATCAGAGCAGGGTGGATCAGGTGCGTTCGATCGCCAGGGCTACGCCTTGCCCACCACCGATGCACAGGGTGGCGAGGCCTTTTTTGGCGTCGCGCTTGATCATTTCGTGCAGCAACGTCACCAGCACTCGGCAACCCGAAGCACCGATCGGGTGGCCCAAGGCAATTGCGCCGCCATTGACGTTGACCTTGTCCAGATCCCATTCCAGATCTTTCGCCACGGCCAGCGATTGCGCGGCAAACGCCTCGTTGGCTTCGATCAAATCCAGTTGCTCGATCGACCAACCGGCCTTGCTCAGGCAGCGGCGGGTTGCCGACACCGGGCCGATGCCCATGATCGCCGGGTCCACGCCGGCGTTGGCGTAAGCAGCGATTTTCGCCAATACCGGCAGGCCCAGCGACTTGGCTTTGTCGGCGCTCATCAGGATCACCGCCGCCGCGCCATCGTTCAGCGACGAGGCGTTACCGGCCGTGACCGAACCGTCTTTCTTGAACGCCGCTTTCAACTTGCCCAGCGACTCGGCAGTGGTGCCGGCGCGGGGTTGTTCATCGGTGGCGAAGGACAGCGGATCGCCCTTGCGCTGCGGGATCAGGATCGGCGTGATCTCATCGACAAACCGCCCGGCTTCAATGGCTGCCGAGGCTTTCTGCTGCGAGGCGGCGGCGAAAGCGTCTTGCTGTTCGCGAGTCAGGCTGTACTTCTCGGCCAGGTTCTCGGCGGTAATGCCCATGTGGTAATCGTTGAACGCATCCCACAGACCGTCGCTGATCATCGTGTCGACGATTTGCGCGTGGCCCATGCGCAGACCGGTGCGCGCGCCGGGCATCACGTAGTTGGACAGGCTCATGTTTTCCTGGCCGCCGGCAATGATCACCTCGGCATCGCCGCAACGAATTGCCTGGGTCGCCAGATGCAGGGCTTTTAGGCCCGAACCGCAGACCTTGTTCAGGGTCATCGCCGGCACAGTAAACGGCAGGCCAGCCTTGATCGCCGATTGGCGCGCAGGGTTTTGCCCGGCACCGGCGGTCAACACCTGGCCCATGATCACTTCATCGACCAGCGCCGGGTCGAGCCCGGTTTGCGCGAGCAACTGGCGGATCACCGCCGCGCCCAGATCAACCGCGGACACACCGGCCAGCGCGCCCTGGAAACTGCCGATGGCGGTGCGGGTGGCGGCAACAATAACGACGTCTTGCATGGAATGATTCCTCACTGAGCAGCGAATTGCATTTCCGGAACATGCTCCGGCACGATCAGTTTACCGGCGGTCTTGGCGACGATTTCTTCGACGCTGACACCCGGCGCGCGTTCTTTGAGAATGAACGCGCCGTCCTTGATTTCAAGGTAGGCGAGGTCCGTCAAGACACGCTTGATGCACCCGGCGCCGGTCAGCGGCAGGCTGCATTGGGCCAACAGTTTCGACTCACCGTCCTTCGACGCGTGGGTCATGATGACGATGATGTTGTCGGCGCCAGCGACCAGGTCCATCGCGCCGCCCATGCCTTTGACCATCTTGCCGGGGATCATCCACGAAGCGATGTTGCCCTGCACATCCACTTCAAAAGCGCCGAGCACGGTCAGGTCAACATGGCCGCCGCGAATCATCGCAAACGATTCGGCCGAGGAGAATATCGACGCGCCGATCCGTGCGGTTACGGTTTGCTTGCCGGCGTTGATCATGTCGGCGTCGATGGTGTCTTCAGTCGGAAACGGGCCCATGCCGAGCAGGCCGTTTTCCGATTGCAGCATGACTTCCATGCCTTCAGGGATGTAGTTGGCGACCAAGGTCGGAATGCCGATGCCGAGGTTGACGTAGAAGCCGTCCTGCATTTCGCGGGCGACGCGCTGAGCCATTTGTTCGCGGGAAAGTGCCATTGTTGTTATTCCTTCATTCGGTCCGGGGGCAGGGGATCACTTACGCACGGTGCGCTGTTCGATGCGCTTCTCGAACGTGCCGCAAATGACCCGGTCGACGTAGATGCCAGGGGTGTGGATCTGCGACGGGTCCAGCTCGCCGGGCTCGACGATTTCTTCGACTTCGACCACAGTGATTTTGCCGGCGGTAGCGGCCAGCGGATTGAAGTTCTGGGCGGTGTGGCGATAGATGACGTTGCCGAAATGGTCGGCTTTCCAGCCTTTGACGATGGCGAAATCGCCAGTGATCGACTCTTCCATGATGTAGCGGCGACCGTGGAATTCGCGTTCTTCCTTGCCTTCGGCGACCGGGGTGCCGACGCCAGTGGCGGTAAAGAACGCCGGGATGCCGGCGCCGCCCGCGCGCATTTTTTCGGCGAGGGTGCCTTGCGGGGTAAGCACGACTTCGATTTCGCCTTTCAGCAATTGGTCTTCGAACAGTTTGTTCTCGCCGACATAGGAGGCCACGACTTTGCTGATCTGCCGATCAACCAGCAACACGCCGAGGCCAAAACCGTCGACGCCGCAGTTGTTGGAAACCACGGTGAGGTCGCGGGTGCCTTTGCGTTTGATCTCGGCGATGAGGTTTTCCGGAATCCCGCACAGGCCGAAGCCGCCAGCGATCACGGTCATGCCGTCTTCAAGACCTGCCAGAGCTTCCTCGTAGGAACTCACGCGCTTGTCGAAACCTGCCATATGCACCTCTTTTATTCTTGATGGGCGGCTGGCTAGCCGTAATGCAACCGAGTGTCGCGCCGGTCGATTCATTTGTTAAGTTGATTTTTAAGTACGATTGATAGATAAAACTCACCAATGACGTCCGTGCGCCCTACGTCAATATCATTCCTGCCGTAAGAGCAAAGCTTGCTCGCGAAGACGATTTCACAGGCGCCTCATAAACCTGTAGGAGCAAAGCTTGCTCGCGATGACGATTTCAAAAACGCCATCGCGGGCAAGCCATGCTCCTACAAATAACTTGCACGCCCATCACCGGAGCAACGCGACCATGACCGTCAAGCAAATCCGCGCCTTTCTCGCCGTCGCGCAGAGCCTGAGCTTCGCCGTCGCTTGCGAGCGCTTGCACCTGTCGCAATCGGCGTTGAGCCTGACCATCAAGGCCCTCGAAGAAGGCCTCGGTGGCCGCCTGTTCACACGCAACACGCGCAACGTCGCGCTGACCCCGGAAGGTGAATCGCTGGTGCCGCTGGCCCGACGGCTGATCGCCGATTGGGACAATGCCGAAGACGAACTGCGCCAACGTTTTACCCTGCAGCGCGGTCGCGTGACCCTCGCGGCGATGCCGTCATTTGCCGGCAACCTGCTGCCGCCGATCCTCAAAACCTTCCGCGCACGCTACCCGAAAGTCAACGTGACGGTGAACGACGTGATCAACGAACAGGTGCTGGAAATGGTCCGCGACCGCCAAGTCGAACTCGGCGTTTCGTTCGAACCGGCGCACAGCACGTCGCTGCAGTTTACGCCGTTGTACATCGACCGCTTTGTCGCCGTGGTGCCGCCGGATTCACCGCTGGCCGACCGGCCGGAAATCGACTGGGAAACGTTGTTGAAGGAACCGTTCATCACCCTGCAACGTCCGTCGACCGTGCGGGTGATGCTGGAAGAACACCTGCAGGCTCGCGGGATGAAGTTGCCGGTGGAATTTGAAAGCCATCAACTGGCGACGGTCGGGCGCATGGTCGCCAGCGGTTTGGGCGTGAGCGCGGTGCCGGCGCTGTGCGTCAGGCAGATGCAGGAGTCGGGCGCGCACTGCATCACCCTGCGCGACCCGGTGGTGGAACGGGCGATTGGCGTGCTGACCAAACCGGGAGTCGAACTGTCGGCGGCGGCGCAGGCGTTGTTCGACATCTTCAAGCAAGCCAACCTCGGCCAGCGATTATCGGATGGATAAACGCATTCCCCCTGTGGGATCGGGTTTGCTCAGCAATTGAGGCGTTGCGCCAGCAGTGGCAGCAGTTGCTCACACGACCCTTCAATCTTCATCTGCAAGATCTCGTCCGCCCGGGTCTTGCCGAGGTTGATCGCGATCAGCGGTTTGCCCTGATCCACCACCGCCCGACACAAGCGAAACGCCGAATACGCCATCAGCGAAGAACCGACCACTAACAATCCCGCCGCGTCCTCAACCGCCGCCAGCGCCCGCGCCGCCGTGACGGCCGCAACGTTTTCACCGAAAAACACCACGTCCGGCTTCATCCGCGCGGCGCCGCAATGCGGGCAATGCGGCACCTGGAATCGCGCTTCAAACGCCGGGTCCAGCAGCGTATCGCCATCCGGCGCTTGCACCGCATCGACGCCCGCCAGGTACGGATTCTGCGCCTCCATCACGCGCTGAATCGCATCGCGTTCGCTACGCTGGCCACAATCCAGGCACAGCACCCGATGCAGGCTGCCGTGGAGTTCGATGACATCGTGGCTGCCCGCCTGATCGTGCAACGTGTCGACGTTCTGCGTGATCAACCCGCCGATCTGCCGCGAACCCTGCAAACTGGCCAGCGCCTCGTGCGCCGCGTTGGGACTGGCCACGCGCACTCGCGGCCAACCAAGCATCGCCCGCGCCCAGTAACGCCGGCGCGCTTCGGGTGCGGCGAGAAACTCCTGATACATCATCGGTTGCCGCCCACGGCGCACGCCCTGGTTGTCGCGATAGTCCGGAATGCCCGACGGCGTGCTGATACCGGCACCGGTCAGAACCGCGAACGGCCGGTCGGCCATCAACTGCTGAAGTCGGTCGAGCTGTTCGCGGATGGGGCTGTCGAGCATGTTCAACACTCCGGGTAGGCCTTGAGTGTTGGCAGCGTAGCATTTGCCAGGTGTCGAGCAGAGTTCCTCAGGCAAATGGAGCTTTTTTGAACTTGATACCCATCAATTGAGAGGGAACAGCTACGCATCTGGTAGCAGTTCGGGTTATTTGCGCGCTTCGAGGATGAGGTTGAACGGCGTTTGCGTTGCTCGGCGAAATTGCTTGAATCCGGCCTCGGTGAACACTTTGCGCAAACGCGCTTCACCTGCCTGGGCCCCGAGCCCGAGGCCGACTTCCTGAGACAGCGAATTCGGCGTGCAGATGAACGTTGAAGCCGCGTAAAACAGGCGGCCCACCGGGGTGATGTTGTCGTCAAGGGAATCATTGGCGTAGGGCTCGACCAGCAACACCGTGCCGTCGGGTTTCAGCGAGTTGCAGGCATGGCGCGCCGCGCCGACCGGATCGCCCATGTCGTGCAGGCAGTCGAAGTAGCAGACCAGGTCATAGTCGTCGCCGGGATAGCTTTTCGCGGTGCCCTGAAAAAACCGCGCGCGCGAGGCGACGCCAGCGGTTTCCGCGCGTTGGCAGGCGACGGTGACGGAGGGCGCGTGGTAGTCGAAACCGACAAAACGCGAATTCGGATAAGCCTGGGCCATGATCACCGTAGAAGCGCCGTGGCCGCAGCCGATGTCTGCAACCTTGGCTCCGGCCTCGAGTTTAGCCACCACGCCGTCCAGCGCCGGCAGCCATTCGGCGACCAGATGTGCCTTGTAGCCGGGGCGGAAAAAGCGTTCGGTGCCGTTGAACATGCAGGGATGGTGCTCGCCCCAAGGCAGCCCGCCGTTGCCGCGCATGGCGCTGATCAGTTTGTCCTTGTCATGGAAAAACGACGCAACCACGCCGACACCGCCCGCCACGTACACCGGCGAGTCTTCGTTGGCTAGCGCCAATGCCTGTTCTTCGGGGAGGCGGAACTGGCCGTCTCGGTGTTCCATGTAGCCGGACGCGGCGTGAGCGCTGAGCCATTCGCGCAGCAGGCGAGGGTGGCAGCCGGTTTTGTCGGCGAGTGCTTCGGGGCTGATCAACTGGCTGTCGGCCATGGCCCGATACAGGCCCAGTTCTTCGCCGAGCATGACGTTGGCCAGCATCGCCGCGCCGCCCGTGTCGTTGATCAGTTTGCCCATGAAATCGTTAAGTCTGGCCTCGTCCATCACGTGTGCTCCTGTTGCAGGATCACGGTCCAGAGGCAGTGTTTATCGAGGCATGCGCCTCTGGGCGGTGGTCGTGGATTGAATCCTTGCGGGGTAACTATCAAGTCTAGTTCGCCACCCGATAGCCGCGTTTCGCGCCGACGAAAGCTCCATGCCCGGCAGCAATCTTCGGTGGGAGCGAGGCTCAGGTGGTTTGTATTGCAGTGTGTACGTGGGCCGGCGAGACACGTCGGCAGACGATTGCCGCCCGTTTCAAACACAGCAGCGATACACGCGCGCGGTTCACTCGGTTGACCGAATTTTTTCAACCGAGATGAGGCCTGCAGCATGCACACACCCAATTTATCCCCCAAACCCGGCGTCGGCCTGGGCCTGCGTCGTGGTTTGCTCAGCGACCTTCAGGCAGCGCCGGCCGGTGACTTCGACTTTCTCGAAGTCGCGCCGGAAAACTGGATCGGCATCGGCGGCGCCCATGGCGCAGCGTTGCGTGCGTTGGCCGAACGCTATCCGTTGTCCTGTCACGGTTTGTCCTTGTCACTCGGCGGATCGGCGCCGCTGGACGTGGCGTTTTTGCACGAAGTGCGCGGTTTTCTCGATCACTTCAACGTGCCGCTGTACAGCGAACATTTGAGTTATTGCAGCGATGACGGTCACCTTTACGACCTGCTGCCGCTGCCGTTCACCGAAGAAGCGGTGCACCACGTTGCCGCGCGGATTCGTCTGGCGCAGGACATTCTCGGACGGCGGCTGGCGGTGGAGAACGTCTCCTATTACGCCGCGCCCCGGCAGGACATGGACGAGCTGACGTTTACCAACGCCGTCCTGCGCGAGGCGGATTGCGACCTGTTGCTGGACGTCAACAATGTCTACGTCAACTCAATCAACCACGGTTTTGACCCACAGGCATTTCTGGCCGGTATCGATGCCGGTCGCGTGGTGGGCATGCACGTTGCCGGGCATTTCGACCAGTCCGACACATTGAAAATCGACACCCACGGCGCTTCGGTGAAACCGGTGGTCTGGTCGTTGTTGTCCGAGGCTTATGCGCGATTTGGTGCGCAACCGACGCTGCTGGAGCGCGACTTCAACTTCCCGGCGTTCTCCGAATTGGTCGCCGAGTTGCAGATCATTCGTGGCTTGCAAGCGGTCGAGGTGAGCCGTGGATAAATCCTCGTTGCATCAGCAGCAAAATGCCCTGACCCGCTACTTGCGCGATCCCGAGAACTGCGCGGCGCCGGTCGAAATGGATGCCGCGCGGGTGCAGGTTTACCGCGATCTGGTGTTCAACAATTTGTCGTTGTTGCTCAGCGGCACGTTTCCGGTGCTGGTGAAGATTCTCCGCGAGGAAGATTGGCGGGTGCTGCTGCGAGCCTTTCTGCGTGACCACCGCGCACAAACGCCGAAATTTGGGGAAATCGCCCGCGAGTTTGTCGGGTTTATTGCCGGTGGATTGCCGGGTGATTGGCCGGTGTTCATGGCCGAGTTGGCGCATTACGAATGGGTAGAAATGGTGCTGCAGCAGGCGGCTGACCAGCCGTTGCCGGCCAGCGATGCGGAATCAATGCTGGAGCGGCCGTTGCGGGTATCGCCACTGGCCTGGCCGTTGGCGTATGCCTGGCCGGTGCAGCTTTTAGGCCCGAATTATCAGCCTGACGCTGCGCCGGATCAGCCGACGTTGTTGTTGGTTCGGCGCGCAGAGGACTGGAGCGTGAAGTTCGCCGAATTGAGCCCGCTGGCGTGGCGCTTGTTGCAGCGCATTGGCGAATTTCCTGCGCTGGATGGCCGGGCGCACCTGCAAGGGCTAGCGCAAGAGGCGGGCGCTGCCGGGTCGAGCGAATTCATGGAAAACGGCTGGGCGTTATTGCAGCAGATGCATGCGCAAAGAGTGGTCGGTGCGGCCGCCTGAGCACAACCTCCACCCAACAGCACCGCACCTGTAGGAGTGAGCCTGCTCGCGAAGCGGTGTGCCAGTTGATATCAGTGCCAACTGACCCACCGCCATCGCGAGCAGGCTCACTCCCACATTAATCGCGGTCGAACGCCAATCCTGCATCCAACAAAAATCCCCTGTAGGAGCTGAGCTTGCTCGCGAAAGCGGTCTGCCAGTTGATATCAATCTCAACTGACCCACCGCCATCGCGAGCAGGCTCGCTCCCACATTAATCGTGGTCGAACGCCAATCCCCCACCCAGCAAAAATCCCCTGTAGGAGCTGAGCTTGCTCGCGAAAGCGGTGTGCCAATTGATATCAACCTCAACTGACCCACCGCCATCGCGAGCAGGCTCGCTCCCACATTAATCGCGGTCGGACGCCAATCCTGCATCCAGCAAACATCCCCTGTGGGAGCTGAGCTTGCTCGCGAAAGCGGTGTGCCAGTTGATATCAACCTCAACTGACCCACCGCCATCGCGAGCAGGCTCACTCCCACATTAATCGCGGTCGAACGCCAATCCCCCACCCAACAA
>NZ_VIVC01000003.1:0-740431 GCF_007828705.1 Pseudomonas sp. SJZ131
CTTCAACAACTTCAACCACTTGCGCTTTCGATCTCTCGTTAGCGGGAGGCGAATTCTACAGCGTTACTCGCTGCTGTCAACCCCTCTTTTTCAACTCCCTTTCGCACTTCGATGAACTGAAGCAACTCACTGCCGAAACCTGCGTAACTCATTGTTTACCAAGGAGTTTTCCGTTTCGACTGCGCCGGAATTGGGGCGAATTATAGACTTCCAGAATCTGCCGTCAAGCGCTGATTTCAGGTTTATTCGGATTTGAGCGTAATACGCGCAAATGCCTTCTTCCCGGCCTGACAAACATGGGTCGCGCCAAGTACGTATATAAAGGTGCGATCGACAACCTCACCATCTATACGCACACCGCCGGAATTGAGGAGATCACGCGCCACTGCCGAGTTCTTCACCAGGCCTGCCTTATTAAGGACGGCCGCGATCGGCATATCTTCTGCAGCAGTCAGCTCGATTTCCGGCAGATCGTCCGGCAGTTCGCCTTCTTTCATACGGTTACCCGCAGCGCGGTGAGCATTGGCCGCAGCCTCCTCACCATGGAAACGTGCAACGATCTCTTCAGCCAACTTGATCTTGATGTCCCGCGGATTCGCACCGGCCTCGACGTCAGCGCGGAACGCATTGATCTCATCCATGGAACGGAAGCTGAGCAATTCGAAGTAGCGCCACATCAGCGCGTCCGGAATCGAAACCAGCTTGCTGTACATAACGCCTGGCGCTTCCTGGATACCGACGTAGTTGCCCAACGATTTGGACATCTTCTTCACGCCATCCAGACCTTCAAGCAACGGCATGGTCAGAATGCACTGTGGCTCCTGACCATAACCACGCTGCAGCTCACGCCCCATCAGCAGGTTGAACTTCTGGTCGGTACCGCCCAACTCGACATCCGCGCGCAAAGCAACCGAGTCATAACCCTGAACCAGCGGATAGAGGAACTCGTGAATGGCGATCGGTTGATTGGTGGTGTAGCGCTTGTCGAAATCATCGCGCTCGAGCATGCGAGCCACGGTGTATTGCGAAGTCAGGCGAATGAAGTCAGCCGGCCCCATCTGATCCATCCAGGTGGAGTTGAAAGCCACTTCGGTTTTCGCCGGATCGAGAATCTTGAACACTTGAGTCTTGTAGGTCTCGGCATTCTCAAGTACCTGCTCACGCGTCAACGGAGGACGGGTGGCGCTCTTGCCGCTCGGATCACCGATCATGCCGGTGAAGTCACCTATAAGGAAGATGACCTGATGGCCCAGCTCCTGGAACTGACGCAGCTTATTAATAAGCACCGTGTGCCCGAGGTGCAAATCCGGCGCCGTCGGATCGAAGCCAGCCTTGATACGCAGCGGCTGGCCGCGCTTGAGCTTCTCGATCAGCTCGGACTCGACCAACAGTTCTTCTGCACCACGTTTGATCAGCGCTAGCTGCTCTTCAACCGACTTCATAACAGACCCGCAAGGCTCGAATTCAAAGGGAACCAACCATACAAGATCACGGGTCAAATACAAAGTTTGGCCGGCGCAATGACGCCAATCCGCCGGCAGAGTGTCCGCGGACTTGCTTCAGGGATGATTTGGTTATATTTTATACAGTTATTTCATCTTCATCATGTCATTCATCTTTTCCAATTCATCTTTTCAAAGTCAAAAATTACCTATGACCACAAAACCGTCTAAAGCGCCGCCGCTTTACCCGAAGACCCACCTGCTCGCCGCAAGTGGTATCGCCGCCCTTCTTAGCCTGGCTCTCCTGGTATTCCCTTCCAGTGATGTTGAAGCCAAAAAGACAACGCTCAGTCTTGAACTGGAAAGTCCTGCTGAACAACTGACACAAGACCAAGACGCCGCTGAAGCCGTTCAAGCCACAAATGAGCCGGAAGCTTCGCCATTCGCGCAGATCGAAGAAAGCGCCGAAGACCCTACCGCCACGGCTCAAGCAGCCCCCGCGCCAGTGGTCGAGCCGCCGAAAGCGCCCAACCACAAAGAAGTGATTGTCGGCAAAGGTGACACCCTTTCCACGCTGTTCGAAAAAGTCGGCCTGCCAGCCGCTTTCGTCCATGAAGTATTGGCCAGCGACAAGCAGGCCAAGCAGTTCAGCCAGCTCAAGCGCGGCCAGAAACTCGAATTCGAACTGAGCCCGGAAGGCCAGTTGACCAGCCTGCACAGCAAGGTCAGCGACCTCGAAACCATCACCCTGTCGAAGAATGACAAGGGTTATGCGTTCAACCGCATCACTGCCAAACCGACCGTGCGCTCTGCTTATGTCCATGGCGTGATCAACAGTTCGCTGTCGCAATCCGCTGCACGCGCCGGCCTGTCGCACAGCCTGACCATGGACATGGCCAGCGTGTTTGGTTACGACGTCGACTTCGCTCAGGATATTCGCCAGGGTGACGAGTTCGACGTGATCTACGAACAGAAAGTCGTCAACGGCAAGGCCGTCGGCAATGGCCCGATCCTCTCCGCGCGCTTCACCAACCGCGGCAAGACCTACACCGCCGTGCGTTACACCAACAAACAAGGCAACAGCGCGTACTACACCGCTGACGGCAACAGCATGCGCAAGGCGTTCATCCGCACGCCGGTAGACTTCGCGCGCATCAGCTCGAAGTTCTCCATGGGCCGCAAACATCCGATCCTGAACAAGATCCGCGCGCACAAAGGCGTCGATTACGCAGCGCCGCGCGGTACGCCGATCAAGGCAACCGGTGATGGCAAAGTGTTGTTGGCGGGCCGTCGCGGCGGTTATGGCAACACCATCATCATTCAGCACGGCAACACCTACCGCACGCTGTACGGTCACATGCAAGGCTTCGCGAAAAACGTGAAGACTGGCGGCTCCGTCAAGCAGGGTCAGGTGATTGGTTATATCGGCACCACTGGCCTGTCGACCGGCCCGCACTTGCACTACGAGTTCCAGGTCAATGGCGTCCACGTCGACCCTCTCGGCCAGAAACTGCCGATGGCTGATCCGATTGCCAAAGGCGAGCGCTCACGTTTCCTCGCGCAAAGTCAGCCATTGATGGCGCGGATGGACCAAGAGAAGGCCACCATGCTGGCCTCGAGCAAACGCTAAGCCATGGCGCTCTATATAGGTGTGATGTCCGGGACCAGCCTCGATGGTCTGGACATTGCGCTGATCGAGCAGACCTCGGCGATCAAGCTGATCGCTACGCACTACATCCCCATGCCTGACACCCTGCGCGCCGAGCTGCTTGGCTTGTGCGCCAGCGGCCCGGACGAGATTGCCCGCTCCGCCATCGCCCAGCAGAACTGGGTGACACTGGCAGCGCAAGGCATTCACGCCCTCCTCGACCAACAACACCTCAAACCTGCAGATATTCGCGCGATTGGCAGCCACGGCCAGACCATTCGCCACGAACCGGCGCGCGGTTTTACCGTGCAAATCGGTAATCCCGCGTTGCTCACCGAGCTGACCGGCATTACCGTTGTCAGTGATTTCCGCAGCCGCGACGTCGCCGCCGGCGGTCAAGGCGCGCCGCTGGTGCCAGCCTTCCACGAAGCGTTGTTTGAACAGCAGCCGGGCAATCGTGCGGTGTTGAACGTGGGCGGTTTCAGTAATCTGAGCCTGATCGAACCGGGCAAAGCGGTCGCCGGTTTTGACTGCGGTCCGGGTAATGTCTTGCTCGATGCCTGGATTCACCAGCAACGCGGCGACAACTTTGATCGCGACGGTCAGTGGGCGGCCAGCGGCAAGGTTGAGCCGACATTGCTGAGCGAACTGTTGAGCGATCCCTTCTTCGTGACCAAAGGCCCGAAAAGCACTGGCCGCGAAGTGTTCAACCTGGCGTGGCTGATGCAGCACCTGTCGCACTTGCCGACCTTCGCTGCTGAAGACGTGCAGGCAACGCTGCTCGAACTGACCGCCCTGACGATCATCGAGTCACTGCAAAGCGCTCAATCAAACACCCGAGAATTGCTGGTCTGCGGTGGCGGCGCGCACAACGCTGCGCTGATGGCGCGTTTGGCGAGCCTGTTGCCGAACGCCAAGGTCAGCAGCACTGCCGCGTATGGCGTTGATCCGGACTGGGTCGAGGCCATGGCGTTCGCGTGGCTGGCGCATTGCTGCCTCGAAGGCATCGCCGCCAACCGCCCGAGCGTCACCGGCGCGCGCGGCTTGCGCGTCCTCGGCGCGATCTATCCCGCGTAGCTCTTCATAAAGGATCCTGTTCATAAAGGATCCTGGTCATAAAGAATCCTGGCCAGCGCAAATCCCGGACAGCAAAACGCCGCAGAGCTTTCAAGCCATGCGGCGTTTTTTATTGCGGTGACGCGGATCAGATCGAGAACGACGAACCGCAACCACAGGTGGTGCTGGCGTTCGGATTCTTGATCACGAACCGCGAACCTTCCAGACCTTCCTGGTAATCCACCTCGGCACCTGCCAGGTATTGGAAGCTCATCGGGTCAACGACCAGACTGACACCTTCGCGCTCGACGATGGTGTCGTCATCGGCCACTTCTTCATCGAAGGTGAAGCCGTACTGAAAACCTGAACAACCACCGCCCGTAACAAATACGCGCAGCTTCAAGCGATCATTCCCCTCTTCATCGACCAGGCTCTTCACCTTGTGCGCGGCACCGTGGGTGAATTGCAAAGCCGTGGGGGTGAAGGATTCGACGCTCATGTTAACTGTCTCCCGGCGTTACGCCGCCATAATGCGTGATGACGCGCATTATCCGCTTCTCCTAGAAAATTGGTCAACTATTGTTACGGTATATCAATCGATCCAATTGTCAGACCAAAATGCAAGAAGGCCCGATTCACGGGCCTTCTTGTGTAGCGCGATAAAGCCTTAAGGCAACATGCCCGCATGGGACAGACCAAAACGCTCATCGAGGCCGAACAGGATGTTCATGTTCTGCACCGCTTGGCCCGACGCGCCTTTGACCAGGTTATCGATCACCGACAACACCACCACCAGGTCGCCATCCTGCGGACGGTGCACGGCGATCCGGCAAACATTCGCGCCGCGTACGCTGCGGGTTTCCGGGTGACTGCCGGCCGGCATGACATCGACGAACGGTTCGTTGGCATAACGCTTTTCAAACAGCGCCTGCAGATCCACCGAACGATCAACCACAGTGGCGTAGAGCGTCGAGTGGATGCCGCGAATCATCGGCGTCAGGTGCGGAACGAACGTCAGACCAACGTCCTTGCCCGAAGCGCGCCGCAGACCTTGGCGAATTTCCGGCAAGTGACGGTGACCTTTCACCGCATAGGCTTTCATGCTTTCCGACGTCTCGGAGTACAACGAACCTACAGCAGCACCACGACCGGCACCGCTGACGCCGGATTTGCAGTCAGCGATCAGGCGCGAAGTGTCGGCCAGACCTGCTTCAAGCAACGGCAGGAAACCCAATTGCGTGGCGGTCGGGTAGCAACCCGGCACGGCAATCAGGCGCGCTTGCTTGATCTGCTCGCGATTGACTTCCGGCAGACCGTAAACCGCCTCTTCCAGCAATTGCGGCGCACCGTGCGGTTGGCCGTACCACTTGGCCCACTCATCGGCGTCATCCAGACGAAAGTCCGCCGACAGGTCGATGACTTTGGTACCCGCCGCCAGCAATTCACCGGCCAAGGCGTGCGCCACACCGTGCGGCGTGGCGAAGAACACTACATCGCAAGCGCCCAGGGTTTTGGTGTCCGGAACGCTGAACGCCAGGCCGTCGTAATGACCGCGCAGGTTCGGGTACAGATCAGCCACGGCCAGACCGGCCTCGGATCGGGAAGTGATGACCACCACTTCTGCTTGCGGATGCTGCGCCAACAGACGCAGCAGTTCGACACCGGTGTAACCCGTGCCGCCGACGATACCGACCTTGACCATAAACCTGCCCTCAACGAACCACTGGAAAGCCGTCGATAATAGGGGCCGCGCGGCCCTGCGACAACCGTCAAGGTGACGCGCGGCGGCACAAGCCTCTACTATTCCCGCTTACCGTGAACCTGGGAATAACTAAAAAATGCTCTATCTATGGATCAAAGCGCTGCACATCATCAGCATGGTCTGCTGGTTTGCCGGCCTGTTTTACCTGCCGCGCCTGTTCGTCTACCACGCGCAAAGTGAAGACACCGTCAGCAAGGAACGCTTCAGCCTCATGGAGCGCAAGTTGTACCGCGGCATCATGGGCCCGGCGATGATCGCCACGCTGATCTTCGGCGGCGCACTCATCTACCTCAACCCGAGTATCTTCAGTAGCGGCGCGTGGATTCACGCCAAGTTGACCCTGGTGGTCCTGCTTATCGGCTACCACCACATGTGCGGCGCGCAGGTAAAACGTTTTGCCCGTGGCGAAAACACCCGCAGCCATGTCTTTTATCGCTGGTTCAATGAAGTGCCGGTTCTGATATTGCTGGCTATCGTAATTTTGGTCGTGGTCAAGCCGTTCTAACTCAATCAGCCGCAATTAACCGGGGTACTTCCAATGTCGCTGCCCGCTCTGCTCGAACAACGTTTGCGTTTGCCCGTGGTGGTCGCGCCGATGTTCCTGATTTCCAATCCGCAGTTGGTGCTGGCCTGCTGCCGCAATGGCGTGGTCGGCAGCTTCCCCGCGCTTAACCAGCGCGAAAGCAGTGGCTTCAAGGCCTGGCTGGAAGAGATCGAAGCCGGGTTGGCGACCTTGGAAAACCCGGCGCCTTACGCCGTGAACCTGATCGTCCACAACAGTAATCCGCGCCTGCAAGCGGATCTGCAGATCTGTATCGAACACAAAGTGCCGATCGTCATCACCAGTCTCGGCGCCGTCAAAGAGCTGGTGGACGCGGTGCACAGTTATGGCGGCCTGGTGTTTCACGACGTAACGACGCGTCGTCATGCCGAGAAAGCTGCCGAGGCCGGCGTCGATGGGCTGATCGCCGTGGCTGCCGGGGCCGGAGGTCACGCCGGGACCTGGAGCCCGTTCTCGTTGATTGCCGAAATTCGTCAGTTCTTCGACAAAACGTTGCTGCTGGCCGGCTGTCTGAACCATGGCCACGAAGTGCTGGCGGCACAATTGCTCGGCGCGGATTTGGCCTACTTCGGAACGCGATTTATCGGCACCACCGAAAGTCATGCGCCTGACGCCTACAAGCAGATGTTGCTGACATCCAAAGCGGCAGACATCGTCCATACTCCTGCGGTGTCGGGGGTTCCGGCGAGTTTCATGCGCCAGAGCCTGGAGGCGGCCGGTTTTGACATGGCCGCGCTGCAAGGCAAGGGTGAAGTGAATTTCGGTTCCAAATTGAAACCGTTGAGCGACGAAGCCAAAGCCTGGAAGACCGTGTGGTCAGCCGGCCAGGGTGTTGGTGACATCCGTGATTTGCCGAGCGTCGACGAATTGGTCGCACGCCTCGACGCGGAGTATCGCCAGGCGCTGGAACGCGCTGCTCAGCTGCCGCAACGCTGGCCGCGTTGACGCTAAAACTTGGCCAGCCACCTGCGGCTGGCCGTACACTGCTCGACCGCCACACCCCACTTTCCAAAATTGCGCGACAAGGATGCCCCGGACATGAGCGAAAACCGTTACAAGATCGTCTTTGACGGCACTCTGCTGCCGGGCGTTGACCTCAGCACAGCCAAACTCAACCTCGCCGACCTGTTCAAGAGTGAAGTTGCGGCCATCGAACGACTGTTCACTGGGCGCACGGTTGCGCTCAAACGCGACTTGTCACAACTCGACGCACAAACTTACCTGCAGGCACTGAGAAAAACCGGGATCGACGCGCGCATCGAAGCCGAACCGGCAATCGAGCTGAACCTGGCCGATGTTCCCGACCATGCGACGGTCAGTCTGCACAAGGCGCCGACCGATCCGCAATCCCCGTACGCGCCACCACAGTCCACCGTCGGTGAGGCCGTGCCGGCATTCGCCACACTCCGCCCCTTCAGCTTTACCGGACGCATCGGCCGTGTACGTTTCCTCGCATGGACGATGGCGCTGACCCTGGTAACGCTGGGCATCGGTACGGTTCTGGCGATTTTCGGCATCGCGCTGATTGGCGCGGACTCGACTGCCGGGCTGATTCTCGGTGGGCTGCTGCTGTTTATCCTGCTGCTGGTGCTGGCGGTTATCAGCATTCAGTTCAGCGTCCAGCGCTTGCATGACATTGGCTGGTCGGGCTGGTTGTGGCTGATCAACCTCGTGCCGTTCGTAGGCAGTTTTTTCCCGTTTGTGATCATGGTGGTTCCGGGCAATACCACGGCTAATCAGTACGGCCCACCGCCGCCGCCGAACAGCACAGCGGTCAAGGTTCTGGCCTGGTTGTGGCTGGCATTTATCGCGCTGATCTTCGTAGGCGCACTGGCCGGCGGCATCACGGCGCTGCAGCAAGAGTATGAAACGGCTGCCGAAACCAGCTACGACAGCAGCACGGTGATTACCGACGACGTCGAAGTCGAGTCTGCCGACGAGGCTGAAGAGGCACCCAATTCGGCCGACGACGCAGCGGATGCAGCCGAAGAAGCCCAGCCCCCTGTAGACTCTGCGCAAGAATGAACAGCGCTCCCCGCCCGTGACACCTGCGTCGCGGGCGCGGAGCTGTTGCGATGGAGAACTGCATGACCCGTTACGCTCTGATCACTGGTGCTTCCAGCGGCATCGGCCTGGCGATGGCCGAAGCGCTGGCACGGCGCGGCCGCAGCCTGATTCTGGTGGCCCGACAACGTGATCAGCTGGAAAGTATTGCGATTGAACTGACTCAGCGATTTGGCGTGGAAGTGTTGTTCCGCGCCTGCGACCTCGGCGAACCGTTAAGGCTCTCCGGGTTTTTGCTGGAACTGGAAGAAGGTGATCGGCAGATTGATCTGCTGGTCAACTGCGCCGGCATCGGCACCTGCGGACCGTTTCTGGCGCAGGACTGGATGACAGAGCAAGACCTGATCGAAGTCAACATCCTTGCGCTCACGCGCCTGTGCCACGCGATTGGCAACAGCATGGCGTTGCAGGGCGGCGGGCAGATTTTGAATGTGGCCTCGGTGGCCGCGTTCCAACCCGGCCCGTGGATGAGCACCTACTACGCGAGCAAGGCTTACGTGCTGCATTTTTCCGAAGGCTTGCGCGTCGAGCTGAAGAAATGCGCGGTCAAGGTTTCGGTGCTGTGCCCAGGCCCGACGCGTACGGCGTTTTTCCGCACGGCGCAACTGGACACGGCCAAGGTCAACACCAGCCGAGCGCTGATGAGCCCGGAAGAAGTGGCCCTGTATACCGTTCGCGCACTGGAAAAAAACCGCGCGATCATTATTCCGGGCCGGCGTAATCGCTGGATCACCCGCCTGCCGCGCTTCGGCTCACGGTGGCTGACCCGGACCATCGCCGGCATGGTCAACAAGGCTTATTGCCCGCGCTGAATGCCCAACAGGTAAAAGGCTGGGCTCCGGTCTACCCCATGGTTACACTCGGGCCAGCCCAAACAACGGAGAAAACAGCTGTGGATACTCTGTTCACCAAGATCATCAACCGGGAAATCCCGGCCAAGATCATCTACGAGGACGACCAGGTTCTGGCCTTCCACGACATCGCCCCACAGGCCCCGGTGCATTTTCTGGTGATCCCGAAAAAACCGGTGCGCACCCTCAATGACCTGACCGAAGACGACAAGGCGTTGGCTGGGCACATCCTGTTCACCGCCCAACGCCTGGCGCTGGAACTGGGCTGCGAGGAAGGTTTCCGCGTGGTCATGAATTGCAATGAACTTGGTGGGCAGACGGTCTATCACATTCATATGCACGTGCTGGGACAGCGCCAGATGACCTGGCCGCCGGGCTGATTCACCGCCCCGCCCTATGTAGGAGCGAGGCTTGCCCGCGAAGAACGATCACGCGGTCTACCAAAATGACCGCGTGAGGCCATTCGCGTGCAAGCCTCGCTCCTACAGGTTCGTGGTGATTCCCACAAATGACCCAGCGCAATCCTTACCCGGCCGATTCAGTTAAACTGGCCGCCGAGATTCCACCGGAGGTCAGCATGACTACCCAGCGTCACTACTCGCCAATTGATCGTCTTCTGCTGCAAGCCGATGCCGCGATGCGCACTTTGCTGCCCTTCAGTGGCCAGCCCTATCGCCCTTCGCCCGCCATCGTCCAGCCCGAAGTGCAAATGAGCGACGAAGACACCCGGCACGTTGCCGGCCTGATGCGCATC
Source organism: Pseudomonas sp. SJZ131 (assembly GCF_007828705.1). Taxonomy (NCBI): domain Bacteria; kingdom Pseudomonadati; phylum Pseudomonadota; class Gammaproteobacteria; order Pseudomonadales; family Pseudomonadaceae; genus Pseudomonas; species Pseudomonas sp. SJZ131. The sequence goes on from NZ_VIVC01000003.1 coordinate 10,140, forward strand.
AACCATACCGGCGAAGTTTGCGCCCAGGCGCTGTATCAGGGCCAGGCCCTGACCGCCAAGCTGCCCCAAGTGCGCGCCGCCATGGAACATGCCGCTGAAGAAGAAATCGATCATCTGGTGTGGTGCGAACAACGCATTCACCAGTTGGGCAGCCACACCAGCATTCTCAATCCACTGTTTTATGGCATGTCGTTCGGCATCGGCGCAGTTGCCGGTCTGATCAGCGACAAAGTCAGCCTTGGATTTGTCGCGGCGACCGAGCATCAAGTGTGCAAGCACTTGAATGAACATCTGGAGCAACTGCCGGCCGAGGATGAAAAGTCCCGGGCGATCCTCGAGCAGATGCGCATCGATGAAGAACACCACGCGGAAAGCGCGTTGGATGCCGGTGGTTTTCGCTTCCCGGCGCCGGTGAAGTTCGGGATGAGCTTGTTGGCCAAAGTGATGACCAAGAGCACTTACCGGATCTGACCGCCAGCCTTGCTCCCACAAGAGCGCTGCATCAGCCACAAGTGTGCGAAACCCATAAAAAAGGCGACTGCCGTGAGGTAGTCGCCTTTTTTATGCTCGAAAATCCATGGTCGTTGAATGTCGATTCAACCCAGCTCGATGATCTCGTAGTCGTGCGTAATGGCCACGCCAGCGGCGCCGAGCATGATCGAGGCCGAGCAATATTTTTCGGCGGAGAGTTCGATTGCACGTTTGACCTGGGCTTCTTTCAAGCCTCGGCCCTTGACCACGAAATGCATGTGAATCTTGGTGAACACCTTCGGGTCTTCGCTCGCGCGCTCGGCTTCGAGGAAAGCTTCGCAGCTCTCGACCGCCTGACGGGATTTCTTGAGAATGCTGACCACATCGAAATTGCTGCAACCGCCGACACCCAGCAGGAGCATTTCCATCGGGCGTACACCCAAATTGCGGCCGCCGGCGTCGGGCGGGCCATCCATGACTACCACGTGACCGCTGCCGGATTCGCCGAGGAACATGGCTTCGCCAGCCCATTGGATGCGTGCCTTCATCGCCAAGACTCCACTGTATAAAAAAGGGTCCCCAGCTTAGCACAGGGCCCCGCCCACACAGCGCTCGCGCGTCCTCGGACCGATGTGCCGAGCTTGTAGGCAAATTCTCGAATCATGAGCGAATGTGTCTGTTAAGCTGGCGCCAATTCACTGGCGCATAGCCAGCTACCAAGCGAATGCAAAAATCGCAGGCTTCACCCGCTCCTACAAAAACACTAAAACACCGTGCAGTCTTTTCGGGATACAACCATGGTTGCTATTACCCCCACACCCAAAATCAAGAACCTCGACAAACTGTTGATGCATTGCCAGCGCCGTCGTTACGCGGCCAAGAGCAACATCATCTGCGCTGGCGACCGCTCTGAAAGCCTGTTCTTCATCATCAAGGGCTCGGTCACCATCCTGATCGAGGACGACGACGGGCGCGAGATGATCATCTCGTACCTGAACGCCGGGGACTTTTTCGGTGAGTTGGGTTTGTTCGAACAGGCAGGCCTGGAACAGCAACGCAGCGCCTGGGTGCGCGCCAAGGTTGAATGCGAAGTTGCGGAAATCAGCTACGCCAAGTTTCGCGAACTGTCCCTGATAGATCCGGACATTCTTTACGTCCTCAGCGGACAAATCGCACAACGCCTGCGCAACACCACGCGCAAGGTCGGCGACCTCGCGTTCTTCGATGTCACCGGACGTGTCGCCCGTTGCCTGCTTGAATTGTGCAAGCAACCGGACGCCATGACTCACCCGGACGGCATGCAGATCAAAGTCACGCGTCAGGAAATCGGGCGGATCGTCGGGTGTTCACGCGAGATGGTCGGTCGCGTGCTCAAGGATCTTGAGGAACGCAACCTGGTGGATGTCAAAGGCAAGACCATGGTGGTCTTCGGTACGCGTTAAGCGCCGAACATCTGCGCCAGCGACTGGCGATACAACGCGTCGAGACGCTCCAGCGCATCCGGCGCGGCGAATTTCTCATGCAGGGCAATGTGGCTTTCGGCGCGCACTCGCTGCTCGAGGCCACAGGCTTGGTTGAAGCGATTGACCGCCGCCGCCATCGAATCCCGCTCGTTATCCAGCAACAAAGCCCCGTGCACCAACCCGACCGGCCGCGTGCCGCCCTTGCTCTGGCGCCAGCGCTGAGCGGTGCCGACCATTTTGCGCGCATCCAGATTGACGTTAAATCGGCCATCGCAGAATGCGCCTTCGATTTCGCCCAGCGACGCAACGCCGCCCAATTCATCGAGCAACTGACAAATCGGATCGCAGAGTCGGCGGTAAGCGGTTTCGATACGATTCTGGTCGCCTTCGCTGCGCGGCGCTGCGTAGACCAGGGCGATGTTGACGGTGGCGGCCGATTGCGGAACGGGTTCACCACCGGTTTCGCGCAGCAGCACTGGCCAACCCGCGGCGGCGGAGACTTCGCAGGCGGATTCGAACAGCGGCAAACGGCTCAAGCGCCGCGGCATGACCAGTGCGCGGTCGCTGGGTTGCCAGAACAGCAGGCCGAATTCTGCGGCACCGGTGCAGACATGGGCGAGCAGATCCTGTTCGGCTTGCAGGCCGGCTTCGATGGTCAGCGAGGTCATCAGGGTCATAAGGTATTCCGTCGGACGTTAAGTCTATGGTGCGTCTTATGCCGTCATCGCGAGCAAGCTCGCTCCCACACTGGATCGCCTGTTCAACGACGATCCCCTGTGGGAGCGAGCTTGCTCGCGATGCTTTTATCAGTCGAGCGTCGAACCACTCACCACACTGCCGCGTTCCGGGAAGAACAAGCGCTGCAGTTCGGTGCCCGGGCTTTCGGCGCGCATGAACGCTTCGCCGACCAGGAACGCGTACACGTCGCTGATTTCCATCAGCTCGACATCGGCGCGGTTGAAAATCCCGCTCTCGGTAATCACCAGACGGTCACGCGGAATGCGCGGCAGCAGGTCGAGGGTGGTTTCGAGGTTGACGTCGAAGGTGTGCAGGTTGCGGTTGTTCACGCCCACCAACGGTGTGTCGAGGGTTTTCAAAGCGCGCTCCAGCTCGTCGCCATCGTGCACTTCCACCAACACATCGAGGCCGACACTTTTCGCCACGGCGGCCAGCTCGGCCATTTTCACGTCGTCGAGCGCAGAGACGATCAACAGCACGCAATCAGCGCCGAGCGCACGGGACTCGATGATCTGGTACGGATCGATCATGAAGTCTTTGCGGATCACCGGCAGTTTGCACGCCGCGCGGGCCTGTTGCAGGTAGGCGTCGGCGCCCTGGAAGTAATCGATATCGGTGAGCACCGAGAGGCACGTCGCGCCGCCCTTTTCGTAGCTTTTGGCGAGGTCGGCGGGCACGAAGTTCTCGCGGATCACACCTTTGCTCGGCGAGGCTTTCTTGATTTCGGCAATCACCGCCGGCTGCTTGAGCTTGGCTTGAGCGATCAATGCCTGGGCAAAACCGCGCGGGGCATCGGCAGCCCTGGCCAGGTTCTCCAACTCGGCCAGGCTGACACGGGCGCTACGCTCGGCAACTTCCTGGACCTTGCGGGCCAGAATGTTTTCCAGAACCGTCGGTACACTCATCCCTCATTCTCCACTCGAAATACCGCGGTAAACGCACCCAGCTCCTCGAGTTTCTCCCGAGCGAGGCCGGTGTGCAGCGCGTCGTGCGCCAGGGCTACGCCCTCTTTCAAACTTGTTGCGTGGTCCGCGGCATACAGCGCGGCACCGGCATTGAGCACAATCATCTCGGCGGCTTTCTGGCCGTTCTCGGTTTTGCGTTTGCCCAAGGCATCGCGGATCAATTCCAGTGAAGCGGCCGGGCTCTCGACCGCCAAGCCGTGCAGGCTCTGGCTCTTCATGCCGAGGTCTTCCGGTTCGACCCAATATTCGCTGATCTGGTCGTTCTTCAATTCAGCGACAAAGGTCGGCGCGGCGAGGCTGAATTCGTCGAGGCCATCCTTGGAATGCACCACCAACACATGTTTGCTGCCCATGCGCTGCAAGACTTCGGCCAATGGCCGGCACAGCGCCGGGTTGAACACGCCGACCACCTGATGTTTCACGCCGGCCGGATTCGTAAGCGGGCCGAGCATGTTGAACAGGGTGCGCAGGCCCAAGTCCTTGCGCGGACCAGCGGCGTACTTCATTGCGCTGTGATGAGTCTGGGCAAACATGAAGCCGATGCCGACGTTATCGATGCAACGCGCGACCTGCACCGGCGTCAGGTTCAAGTAGATCCCGGCCGCTTCGAGCAAATCGGCACTGCCGCTTTTGCCCGAAACCGCACGGTTACCGTGCTTGGCTACCGTGCAACCGGCTGCCGCGACGACGAAGGAAGAAGCGGTCGACACGTTGAAAATGTTCGCACCGTCACCGCCGGTGCCAACCACATCGACGACGCCGTCGAGAGTCTTGAGTTCGACTTTGTCCGCCAGTTCACGCATGACCGACACCGCGCCGACGATCTCGTCGATGCTTTCGCTCTTCATGCGCATGGCCATCATGAACGCGCCAACCTGCGCGTCGGTGCATTGACCGGTCATGATTTCGCGCATCACGTCGCGCATTTCATCGGTGCTGAGGTCGAGGTGATCGACGATACGGCTCAGGGCTGTCTTGATGTTCATGAAAAGTCCTTAGCGCGTGCCGCCGGTTTGTTTGAGGAAGTTTGCGAACAGCTCGTGGCCCTGTTCGGTGAGGATCGATTCCGGGTGAAATTGCACACCTTCGATGTTCAGCGTCTTGTGGCGCAGGCCCATGATTTCGTCGACCGAACCGTCTTCGAGTTGGGTCCAGGCAGTCAGTTCGAGGCAATCGGGCAGCGTGTCGTGCTTGACGATCAGAGAGTGGTAACGGGTAACCGTCAGCGGATGATTCAAGCCTGCGAATACACCCTTGTCCTCGTGGAATACCGGACTAGTCTTACCGTGCATGACTTGACGGGCGCGGACCACGTCGCCGCCAAAGGCTTGGCCGATCGACTGATGACCGAGGCACACGCCGAGGATCGGCAATTTGCCGGCGAAGTGCTTGATCGCTTCGATGGAGATGCCGGCTTCGGTCGGCGTGCAAGGACCGGGGGAAACGACGATGCGCTCAGGGTTGAGGGCTTCGATTTCGGCAATGGTGAGTTCATCGTTGCGCACAACTTTGACCTGGGAGCCCAGCTCACCAAGGTATTGCACAACGTTGTAAGTAAAAGAGTCGTAGTTATCGATCATCAGCAACATGGCGAAGAACCTCTTGAATTCACTGACTTATAAGACAGCCTTCGAATGATTGCCCGCAGCGCGCTGCGCTTTGTCTGGTGCTGGAGTGCGCCAGCCAAGCGGCATTTCAAACGGGTAAAGAAGGCGAAGCGGTACAGGTCCGGCGAGGCCGGCAAAAGAATTCAGGCGCGCCAACGCCAGCGGGCGTGTGCCTTGATGACTTGATCCAGGAGTTTGCTGATGATCAACACGGGAAAGGTCTCATTCATACGTCTCGGCACAGTAACTTAGCTGGGCAGAGCGTGCAATATGGCACACGCCAAGGCTGGCGAAACAAATCGGCGCTGCACGACAGATGGCAAAAGGCCGGAAGTTTTTGGTACTGTCGTTTCGTTCACTACAACAATAAATAAACGGACTTGCACATGATCAAACAGACGTTGTTTGTACCGCTCGCCAGTTGCCTGCTCGCCATGGCTTGCGCCCAAGCGTATGCGGCGCCCTCCCCTTATTCGAACTTTGTGGTGTTCGGCGACAGCCTGAACGACGCCGGGACATTTGCCGACACCGGCGGCCCTGCCGGCTCGACCCAGCGTTACACCAACCGCACCGGCCCGGTGTATCTGGATGGCAGCGGTGAAGTGCGCTCGCTCAATTCCACGCAAATCCTCGGTGGCAAACTGGGTTTCTCGGCGGATCAGACCGCTTCGTCATCCTCCGCAGTCCGCGCTGGCCAAGGCCTGCCCGATGGCAACAACTGGGCGGTCGGCGGTTATCGCACCGACCAGATTCTCGATTCGATCACCAGCACCTCCGCCACCGGTGACCGCACGCGCGCCGGTTACTTGCCGTCGAACAACTTCCGCGCCGACCCGAACGCGTTGTATTACCTGTCGGGCGGCGGCAACGATTTCCTTCAGGGCCGGGTCACCAGTCTGCCGCAGGCCAGCGCCGCAGCGGATCGTCTGGTCAGCAGCGTGCAAACCCTGCAACAGGCCGGCGCGCGTTACATCATGGTCTGGCTGCTGCCGGACATCGGTTTCACCCCGGCCTTCAATGGTTCGCCGCTGCAATCGTTCACCTCGCAGCTCAGCAACCAATTCAACACTGAACTAGTCAGCCAGTTGCAAAGCGTCAACGCCAACATCATTCCACTGAACATTCCGGTGCTGCTCAAAGAGACGTTCGCCAATCCCGGCCAGTTCGGTTTGGCCACTGACCAGAACCTCAGCGCGACTTGCTTCAGCGGCAGCGGTTGCCTGGCCAATCCGCAATATGGCATCAACGGCCTGACGCCGGATCCGACCAAGCTGATTTACAACGACGCGGTCCACCCGACCGAAGCCGGGCAGCGGCTGATCGCCGATTACGCCTATTCGCTGCTGGCAGCGCCATGGGAGGCGACGCTGCTGCCGGAAATGGCCCACGGCACGTTGCGCTCGCATCAGGATGCGCTGCGTAACCAGTGGCTGGCTGATTGGGAAAACTGGCAAGGCGTTGGTCAATGGCGGGCGATTGTTGCCGGCGGTGGCCAGCATCAGGATTTCGACAGCCAACGCAGCGGCGCCAGTGCTGACGGCAATGGTTACAACCTAAACATAGGTGGCAGCTACCGTCTCAACGACGCTTGGCGCGTCGGTCTGGCGGCGGGTTTCTACAATCAGAAGCTTGAGGCCGGCGATCACGATTCCGACTACAAGCTCAACACCTACCTGGGCACCGCGTTCGCGCAATATCAGCAGAATCGCTGGTGGGGTGACACGGCGTTGACCGCCGGGCATCTGGACTACGACAGCCTCAAGCGCAAATTCCAGTTGGGCGTGAATGAGCGCGGGGAGAAGGGAGATACCGACGGTTATGTGGTTGCCATCAGCGGCCGCGTCGGTTACGACATCGCGCCGCTGGCGAGCAGCCCGTGGCACTTGTCGCCGTTCGTGAGCGCGGATTTCGCAAAGGTTGAAGTCGATGGATATTCGGAGGACGGCGCCAACTCGACGGCGCTGACTTTCGATGATCAGTCACGCATTTCCCGGCGTCTGGGCGTGGGCATTCAGGGCAAATATCAGATCACTGCGCAAACCCAAGTGTTCGGCGAACTGGCCCATGAGCGCGAATACAACGACGACGCGCAAGACGTGACGATGAACCTCAACAGCCTGCCCGGCAACCGCTACACCCTGGCCGGTTACACGCCGCAGTCCAATTTGAACCGGTTGAATCTGGGCGTGAGCCATAACCTGACCAAGGATTTGGCGTTGCGGGCGAGTTATGACATTCGCAAGGACGATGACTTTACTCAGCAAGGGGTGAATGTGGGGGTAAGTCTGGACTTCTAAATCACAGGCATAAAAAACGCGACGCCCTCTCAGGCGCCGCGTTTTTTTATGGCTGATCAACACCCATGTTGTGCGAGGTAGCCTGTTGTGGCGAGGGGGCTTGCCCCCGTTCGGCTGCGCAGCAGTCGCCAATCCAGACGACTCGATAAATCTGGAAGAATGCTGGGGGCCACTTCGCGACTCGACGGGGGCAAGCCCCCTCGCCACAAAAGCTCGCTCCCACAAGGGATTGGTGTTGACTCAGGTGTCCGGGGTTTGCTCGGCCAGCGCTACGGCGCGGAACATCGCGCGGCGTTTGTTCAGGGTTTCTTCCCATTCCAGCGCCGGCACCGAATCGGCGACGATGCCGCCACCGGCCTGCACGTGCAGTTCGCCGTCCTTGATCACCGCCGTGCGGATCGCAATCGCGGTGTCCATGTTGCCGTTCCACGCAAAATAACCCACCGCCCCGCCATACACGCCACGCTTGACCGGCTCCAGTTCGTCGATGATTTCCATCGCGCGAATCTTCGGCGCGCCGGACAACGTGCCCGCCGGCAGAATCGCCCGCAGCGCGTCCATCGCCGTCAGCCCGGCCTTCAATTGACCGGTGACGTTGGAAACAATGTGCATCACGTTGGAATAACGCTCGATGACCATCTTCTCGGTGAGCTTCACCGAACCGATCTCCGACACGCGACCGGTGTCGTTACGACCGAGGTCGATCAGCATCAAGTGCTCGGCGATTTCCTTGTCGTCCGACAGCAAGTCCTTTTCCAGCGCGACATCCGCCTCTTCGTTGGCCCCGCGTGGGCGGGTGCCGGCAATCGGGCGCACGGTGATCAGGTTGTCCTCGACCCGCACCAGCACTTCCGGCGAACTGCCGACGACGTGGAAGTCGCCGAAGTTGAAGAAGTACATATAAGGCGTCGGGTTGAAGCAACGCAGCGCGCGGTACAGATCAATCGGCGCAGCCTTGAAATCGATCGACATGCGCTGCGACGGCACAACCTGCATGCAGTCGCCGGCCAGAATGTATTCCTTGATCGTGTCGACGGCTTTTTCGTAATCGCCCTGAGTGAAACTCGAGCGGAACAGCGGATCAGCCGACTGTTGTTTGCTGAAGTCCAGACCGCGACGCGGAGTGATCGGCTGGCGCAGTTTCTCCAGCAGTTCCTGCAAACGCGCCTGACCTTGTTCGAAAGCATCGGCTTGCGCAGGATCAGCCAGAACGATCGCGTGCATCTTGCCGGCGAGGTTGTCGAACACCACGACCGCATCAGAAACCATCAGCAGAATGTCCGGCACGCCCAGCGGGTCCGGGTTCGGGCATTTGCCCAGACGCTTTTCCACATAGCGCACACAGTCGTAACCGAAGTAACCCACCAGACCGCCATTGAAGCGCGGCAGGCCGGGGATGGTCGGCACGTTGTAACGGGCTTTGAATTCTTCGACGAAGGCCAGCGGATCTTCGGCTTCGAGGCTTTCGATCTCGACGCCGTCGTGGGTCACGCTGATCTGGTGATCGTGGACCCGCAACACCGTGCGGCACGGCAGGCCGATGATCGAATAACGGCCCCACTTCTCGCCGCCCTGCACCGATTCAAGCAGATAGGAATTCGGCTCGTCGGCCAGTTTCAGGTAGATCGACAACGGCGTGTCGAAGTCGGCCAGGGTTTCGCAGGCCATCGGGATACGGTTATAGCCGGCAGCGGCCAAACGCAGGAATTCTTCGCGGATCATGGGGTAGCCTCGTGGCTTGAGGGTCTGACGGTCAGGTATGCAAACGCGCCGGCAATGCCGGCCAGGAACAAGTCAGGCGCGCCAACGCCAGCGGGCCAGGGCCTTGATGACTTTCATCCAGAGTTTGCGAGTGACCACCACGATGGCGTTTCCAGAAGGGAGTTGATCGGCGTCGGGCAACGTTATCCCAGCCGCCAGATCCAGGCAACCGGGAATTAGCTTGCGCAGATCGTCGATCACCAGCGCCGGCGACTCTTCGGCAATCGGCCGGCCGTGGTTGTAGCCGTAGCTCAGCGCCACGCACTTGACCCCCGCCGCTTTCGCTGCAAGAACATCGCTGCGCGAATCGCCGACAAACAACGATTGCGAGGCGGGGATGTTGGCCATTTTCATCACGAAAAACAGCGCGGCCGGGTCAGGTTTTTTCTGCGGCAGGGTGTCGCCGCCGATGATCCATTTGAAGTAACGACCGATCTTCATCTGGTCCAGCAACGGCGCGACAAAGCGTTCCGGTTTGTTGGTGATCAGCGCCATCTCGACGCCCTGCTTGTGCAGCCATTTCAAGGTGTCGCGCACGCCGGGATAGACCACGGTCAGCTCATGGCTTTCGCTATAAGCCTGCATGAAAATCTCCAGCGCGCCCTCCGCTTCGCCATCATCGACCGCCGAGTGCTCGATGCCACCGGCCAGCGCGCGGCGCACCAACACGGGCGCGCCGTTGCCGACCCACTGGCGCACCGACTCGAGACCGGCCGGTTCGCGGCCGAGTTTGAGCAGCATGTTATCCACGGCAACCGCGAGGTCGGGGACCGAATCGATCAGCGTGCCATCCAGATCGAACATCACCAGTCGCGGCAGACGCCCCGGGAACAGCTGCTCAAAGCCACTCATGGACGAGCCAGCGCCAGTTCGGAACGCATCTTCTCGATCACTTCCTGATAGTTCGGCGCATTGAAGATCGCCGAGCCGGCAACAAAGGTGTCGGCGCCCGCAGCGGCGATTTCACGGATGTTGTTGACGTTGACCCCGCCGTCGATTTCCAGGCGAATGTCGCGGCCCGAAGCATCGATCAGCGCCCGCGCCTGACGCAGTTTGTCGAGGGTGCCGGGGATGAATTTCTGCCCGCCGAAGCCTGGGTTGACGCTCATCAGCAAGATCATGTCGACCTTGTCCATGACGTATTCGAGCACGCTCAGCGGGGTCGCCGGGTTGAACACCAGACCAGCCTTGCAGCCGCCCTCGCGGATCAGTTGCAGCGAGCGATCGACGTGTTGCGTGGCTTCCGGGTGGAAAGTGATGTAGGTCGCACCGGCCTCGATGAAGTCGCCGACGATGCGATCCACCGGGCTGACCATCAAGTGCGCGTCGATCGGCGCGGTCACGCCGTACTTGCGCAGCGCCGCGCAGACCATCGGGCCGATGGTCAGGTTGGGCACGTAGTGGTTGTCCATGACGTCGAAGTGCACGAAGTCGGCGCCAGCGGCCAGGACGTTGTCCACCTCTTCGCCGAGGCGGGCGAAGTCGGCGGAGAGAATCGAAGGAGCAATTACGAAGGGCTGCATGACGCACCTTTTCTGAGCAAAATCACGATGGCGCGCATTGTATACCTCATGCTTTGGCGCGCGCACCGTGACCGCGATGATTGACCCGATCTAGTACGCCGCTCGGTAAATCTTCTCGATATCGACGGCGCTCAGCTTGCGCGGGTTGTTGCGCATCAGGCGCTCGATGCCTGCGGCTTCGACGGCCATGGCCGGGATCGCGTCTTCGGGTACGCCGAAGCTGCGCAAGCCTTGGGGGATTTCCACCGCCGCGCACAACGCCGTCATCGCTTCCACGGCTTGGTCTGCCGCATCGGTTGCGCTCAGGTGCGCCGTCTTGACGCCCATGGCTTCGGCAATATCTTGCATGCGCTCGACGCAGGCGAGTTTGTTCCAGGTCATGACATACGGCAGCAGCAGAGCATTGCTGACGCCGTGCGCAATGTTGTAGCGCCCGCCCAGCGGATAGGCCAGCGCATGCACCGCGCCGACCCCGGCATTGCCGAACGCCATGCCGGCCATCAGGCTGGCGGTGGCCATGTCTTCACGCGCTTGCAGGTTGTTCGGGTTGGCGTAGGCCTTGGGCAGCGCCTGGGTGATCAACTTGATCGCGCCAATCGCCAAGGCATCGGTAATCGCCGAGGCATTCAGCGACAAATACGATTCGACGGCATGCACCAATGCATCGACGCCACTCGCGGCGGTGACACTGCGCGGGCAGGTCAGGGTCATTTGCGGACTGACCAGCGCCACGTCGGGTAATAGATAGTCGCTGACGATGCCTTTCTTCAATTGCGCGACTTTGTCGGAGAGGATCGCCACGTTGGTGACTTCGGAACCGGTGCCGGCGGTGGTCGGGATGGCGATCAGCGGCGGGCCTTTGCGCGGCACTTGATCGACGCCGAACAGATCTTCCAGCGCGCCGTGGTAACCGGCATACGCCGCAACACTCTTGGCGATGTCGATCGCACTGCCGCCGCCGAGACCGATCAGGCCGTCATGCCCGCCCTCGCGGTAGACGCGCATGCAGTCTTCGACGATGGCGATTTCCGGGTCGGGCAATACGCGGTCGAAGATTTCGTAAGGGCGATCACCCAACTGCGCCAGCGCCAATTCGACCGTGCCGGACTTGACCAGCGCGGCGTCGGTGACGATCAGCGGGTTATCGATGTCGAGACGTGTCAGCTCGGCCGCCAGTTGCTCGATGGCAGCCGCGCCGGTGATCAGTTTGTGGGCAATTTTGAAAGAGGAAAGACTCATCTGCGCAGCCTCTTATCGTTGGGGAAGCTGCGCACAATAGTAGCTGGGGATTGGGGTTTGTCGTTTATTCACGGCGCGAATGATTGAGGTGCACTTAAAACTGTAGGAGCGAGGCTTGCCCGCGAAGGCGTCAGCACATCAAACATCTATGTTGACTGACACGCCGTCTTCGCGGGCAAGCCTCGCTCCTACAGGTTCCGGCGAGTTTTCGATCGTTCCCACATTTTTCAGACCTGCGCGGTGCGCAGTTTTTCGCTGCGTCCGCGCAGCCATTCCAGGGTCAGCAGCAGGATCACCGAGAAGGCGATCAACAACGTCGCCGCCGCCGCAATGGTCGGGCTGAGGTTTTCGCGGATGCCGCTGAACATCTGCCGAGGCAAAGTGGCCTGCTCGGGCCCGGCGAGGAACAGCGTCACCACTACCTCATCGAACGAGGTCGCGAAGGCAAACAATGCCCCGGAGATCACTCCCGGCGCGATCAACGGCAAGGTCACCCGACGAAACGCCGTCAGCGGCGAAGCCCCGAGGCTAGCCGCCGCGCGCACCAGATTATGGTTGAACCCCTGCAACGTCGCCGACACCGTAATGATCACAAACGGCACACCCAACACCGCGTGCACCACGATCAGCGAGAAGAAGCTGTTGCCCAAGCCCAGCGGCGCAAAAAACAGATAACTCGCCACACCGATGATCACCACCGGCACCACCATCGGCGAAATCACCAGCGCCATCACCAGCGCCTTGCCGGGGAAGTCGCCACGCGTCAGGCCAATCGCCGCCAGCGTGCCGAAAATCATCGCCAGCACCGTTGCCGCCGGGGCGACGATGATGCTGTTCTTCAGCGCGCGCATCCATTCCGCCGAGGCGAAAAAGTCGTGATACCACTGCAGCGAAAAGCCTTGCAGCGGATACACAAGGAAACTCCCCGAGTTGAACGACAGCGGAATAATCACCAGCACCGGCAGAATCAGGAACAGCAGGATCAAGCCGCAGAGAATCCGCAAACTGTAGAACCACACCCGCTCAATGGGCGACATATAAGGACTCAGCATTTCGTTCTCCCCTTAGCTCAGGCGCAGGCGACTGGCGCCCACCAGCCAGCTGTAAATCAGATAAAGCACCACGGTCGCCAACAGCAGCAGGCCGCCGAGCGCAGTGGCCATGCCCCAGTTGATGCTGGTGTTGGTGTAGAACGCGACGAAGTAGCTGACCATCTGATCGTTCGGGCTGCCGAGCAACGCCGGGGTGATGTAGTAGCCGATCGCGAGGATGAACACCAACAGGCAACCGGCGCCGACACCGGCGTAAGTCTGCGGGAAATACACCCGCCAGAAACTCGCGAACGGGTGGCAGCCGAGGGAAATGGCGGCGCGCATGTAGGTTGGCGAGATGCCTTTCATCACGCTGTAGATCGGCAGAATCATGAACGGCAGCAGGATGTGCACCATCGAGATATAAACGCCGGTGCGGTTGAACACCAGTTCCAGCGGTTTATCGATGATGCCCATGGCCATCAGGCCGCTGTTGATCAAGCCGCCGGATTGCAGCAAGACGATCCACGCAGCGACTCGCACCAGAATCGAGGTCCAGAACGGCAGCAGCACCAGAATCATCAGCAGGTTGCTTTGCCGCGAAGGCAGGTTCGCCAGCAGATAGGCCAGCGGGTAGGCCAGCACCAGGCAGATCACGGTAATCACCAGGCCCATCCAGAATGTGCGGGCGAAGATGTCGAGGTAGATCGCTTGGTCGGGCGTCGCCGGGGCCACTTCGCCGAGGTCGTCGATGCGGTGATCGACCGCTGCCAGCAAATAGTACGGGGTGATGCTGCTGGTGTTGCGGCGCACGGCTTGCCAATACGCCGGATCGCCCCAGCGTTCGTCGAGTGCTTCCAGCGCTTCTTTATAAGAGGCCGGCTCGCTGGCGAACGGCAAGGCGCGGGCGGTTTTGGTCAGCAGGCTGCGGTAGCCGGCCAGCTCCATGTTCAAGCGCTTGGACAGGTCGCCCAGGGTCTGGTTTTTTCGTGCTTCGGCGAGGTCTTCGCTGGCGGCTTTGTAGACTGGCTCGGCGGGCAAGCCGCGACCGTCCCAACTGGCAATCGCCGTCACCGTGCGCGGCATGCCGCCGACCACTTCGGGGTTGCCGACACTTTTGTAGAGCAACGCCGCAATCGGCACCAGAAACACCAGCAACAGAAACAGCACCAGCGGCGCAATCAAGGCCTGAGCCTTCCAGCGATTGATCCGCTCGGCGTGCCGCAGCCGCTGCTTCAAGGTGGGGTCAGTGCCCGCGTTCACGGGAACGGCGATAGCCATGGCGTACTCCGGAAATCTTTGATCGTTACAGAGGCGGCCAGGCCACCTCTGTTCTTGTTAGCTATACATCCTCCTGTAGGAGCGAGGCTTGCCCGCGAAGACGGTGTGTCAGTCAGCACCAATGTTGAATGTACCGACGCTTTCGCGGGCAAGCCTTGCTCCTACAAGGGTGGATAAGCCCACAGGGTGGGCTTATTTAGCAGCCCAGGAGTTGAAGCGCTGTTCCAGTTGCTCGCCGTTGTCAGCCCAGAAGCTGACGTCGATCTGCACCTGGTTGGCGATGTTTTCCGGGGTGGTCGGCATGTCTTTCAGCACGTCTTTATTCAGCAACGGCACGGCTTGGGTGTTGGCCGGGCCGTAAGCGATGTTTTCCGAATAGGTCTTCTGCTGCTGCGGCGCTACCGAGAACGCGATGAATTTCTTCGCCGCTTCGGCACGGGTTTTATCCAGGCCTTTTGGAATCGCCCACGCGTCGAAGTCGTAGATCCCGCCGTTCCACACCACTTTCAGATTGCTTTCTTTCTGTACCGCCGCGATCCGGCCGTTGTACGCCGAGCTCATGACCACGTCGCCGGAAGCGAGGTATTGCGGCGGTTGTGCGCCGGCCTCCCACCATTGAATGCTTGGCTTGAGTTCATCGAGTTTCTTGAACGCGCGGTCTTGGCCATCCTTCCCGGCCAACACTTTGTAGACGTCTTTCGGCGCGACGCCGTCGGCCATCAAGGCGAATTCCAGGGTGTACTTGGCGCCCTTGCGCAAGCCGCGTTTACCAGGGAATTTCTTGGTGTCCCAGAAATCCACCCAACTGGTCGGCGCGGCTTTCAGTTTGTCGGCGTTGTAGGCCAACACCGTCGACCACACGAAGAAACCGACGCCGCACGGCTGGATCGCGCCTTTGACGTAGTCATCGGCCTTGCCGAACAGCGCTGGGTCGAGCTGCTCGAACATGTCTTCGTCGCAACCACGAGACAGCTCTGGCGATTCAACTTCTACCAGATCCCACGACACGCTTTTGGTGTCGACCATGGCTTTGACCTTGGCCATCTCGCCGTTGTATTCGCCAGCGACGATCTTGCCGTTGCCCGCCGCTTCCCACGGCGCATAGAAGGCTTTGACCTGCGCAGCCTTGTTCGCCCCGCCAAAGGACACCACGGTCAGGTCCGGGCCCGCCGCCATCGCGTGTGCCGCACCGATCATGCCCATGACCAGGGCTGTGAATTTCAGGGATTTCAACATTTATATTGTTCTCCACGTGCAGGGTTGGTGTAGCAGGGGGCGATCAATGCGCCTCTAGAAGTGGGTCGAGCGCGCGAACGTGTTCGACTTGCCAGCCAAGCGGTACCACGTCGCCGACCGCGAGCGATGGATCGAGCTCGGCAATCGGTTGTTTCACAAAAAAATCGGTCTTGCCGCAGACTTCCAGGCGCACCCGCACGTGGTCGCCCAGGTAGATGAATTCCGCCACCCGCCCGGAGAAGCGGTTGACGCACGATTCGCTGGAGCCATTGAGGCTTACGCGTTCCGGGCGAATCGACAACGTGACGGGTTCGCCGGTCTTGCCGACATTCACCGCCAGCGCTTCAACCTTCTCCCCGCGCGCCAACTCGACCACGCAGCGGTCGCCGGTGTGGCTGTGCAAGCGGCCATTGAGCCGGTTGTTCTCGCCGATGAAATTGGCGACGAAAGTGTTTTTCGGTTCTTCGTAGAGCGAACGCGGCGCGGCGATCTGCTGGATTTCACCCTGATGGAACACCGCCACGCGGTCGGACATGGTCAGCGCTTCGCCCTGATCGTGGGTGACGTAAACCACGGTCACGCCGAGGCGTTGGTGCAGGTGTTTGATTTCCATCTGCATGTGTTCGCGCAGTTGCTTGTCGAGGGCGCCGAGCGGTTCGTCCATCAGCACCAGTTGCGGCTCGAACACCAAGGCGCGGGCCAGCGCTACACGCTGCTGCTGGCCGCCGGACAATTGCGCCGGGTAGCGTTGGGCAAACGCATCGAGCTGAACCATGCTCAGGACTTTTTTGACTTTGTCGCTGACATCGCTCTTGTTCAAACCGCGCACGCTCAGCGGAAACGCGAGGTTTTCGGCGACGGTCATGTGCGGAAACAAAGCGTAGTTCTGGAACACCATGCCGATGTCGCGTTTGTGCGGCGGCACGTTGTTGATCGAGCGCCCGGCCAACTGGATTTCGCCAGCGGTCGGCGTTTCAAAACCGGCGAGCATCATCAGGCTGGTGGTCTTGCCGGAACCGGACGGCCCGAGCAAGGTGAGGAATTCGCCTTTGCGAATCTCCAGGTTGAGGTCTTTGACGATCAGGTTTTCGCCGTCGTAGCTTTTCTGCACGCCACGAAAGCTGACCAGAATGTCATTGGCCCCTGTACTTGAATCGACCTGGCTCATACCCACACCTTCGTTAGTGATGACTGCTTGTGGACTAAGCCTAGTGGACGCTGGAGACCACGCAAATCGGGGCGCAGGAGAGAATCGCCTCAGCCGGATGGAAGGTTGGGGGTAGGGATCGCCCTACAAGGATGGCGCGTTTGGATAAACGCAGCGGTGAGCGGCAAGCTACAAGCGGCAAGCACAGGCAAAAGCGGATTTGCGGGGATGTCGTAAATGGATATGCCACTGCTTTTCCCTGTAGGAGCAAGGCTTGCCCGCGATGGCGTCCGCACTGGCGCCAAAAGCTTCGCGGGCAAGCCTTGCTCCTACAGGGGCGTGGTGCATTCAGAGCAGTTTGTGCTCCATCGCGTATTTCACCAGTTCCGCCAGGGAGGTGATGTTGAGCTTTTGCATCAGCCGCGCTTTGTGGGTGCTGATGGTTTTGCTGCTCAACGCCAGTTGCTGGGCGATGTCGTTGACGTTGGCGCCCTGGGCCAAGCGCTCGAACACCGAGAATTCACGCTCGGACAATAACGAGTGCAGCGGTCGCGAATCGGTCAGGCCGACTTCGAACACCATGCGATCAGCCAGGTCCGGGTCGATATACCGCCCGCCCGCCGCGACCTTGCGAATCGCTGTCAGCAGCAACGCCGGATCGCTGTCCTTGGTCGCATAACCCGCCGCGCCGACCTTCAACGCACGGGCGGCCATTTGCGCCTCGTCGTGCATCGACAACACCAGAATCGCCGGCGGATTGTTCAGCGCGCGGATTCGCGGGATCGCTTCCAGGCCGTTGACTCCGGGCATGGAGATGTCCAGCAAGACCACTTCGCAGGGCACGTGACGCAAGGTTTCGAGCAACTGTTCGCCATTACTCGCCTCGCCGACCACCAGCAAATCCTTGGCCAGGCCGATCAACTGCTTGATGCCTTCACGGACAATGGTGTGGTCTTCGGCTACCAATACACGGATCACGTTTTTCTCCAGATTCAAGATCTATCGCGAGCAGGCTCGCTCCTACATTTGAACGGTGTACACCGATCCCCTGTGGGAGTGAGCCTGCTCGCGATGACGTCAGCAAAGACACCAAACCATCAGGCTTCATCCACCGGCACGCGCACACTCAACGTCGTGCCCTCCCCCGGTTCACTCTCGATCACCAGCCGCCCGCCCATGATCAACACCCGCTCGCGCATGCCGACAATCCCGAACGACGTCGGCCGCCCCGTGGCAGCGACAAATCCTGCGCCATCATCGCTCACGGTCAGGCACAACTCGTCGCCCTCCAGCGCCAGCGTGAGCTCGACAGTATGCGCCTGGGCATGGCGCATCACATTGGTCAGCGCTTCCTGAAGGATGCGGAACAGCCCAATCGCCTTGGCATCGCTGAGCAGCGGCAGGTTCTCGGGCACCTGCACCAGACACGGAATCTGCGTGCGCGCCTCGAAACGCCGGGCCTGCCACTCAATTGCCGAAGCGATCCCGGCATCAAGAATCGGTGGCCGCAGCGCCGTCGCGACATCGCGCACCAATTGGAACAACTGCGCGATCAGCCGCTTCATGCTGTTCAAGCGCTCATGCAACCCGGGGTCCAGTTGCGCGTAGGCCAATTCGCACATGGACGTTTCCAGTTTCAACACCGTCAACATCTGCCCCAGCTCATCGTGAACTTCACGGGCGATCCGCGCCTTTTCCTCTTCGCGCACGCTTTCCAGATGCGCCGACAATTCGCGCAGTTGTTCACGGGAACTGGCGAGTTCCAGCTCAATGCGTTTGCTCTCGCTGATGTCCCAGACAATCCCGTCCCAGACATACGCGCCATCCTCCAGCCGCCGGGTGATGGCTTTGATCTCGGCCCAGCGCTGCTCGCCGGAGCGCGTGAGAATGCGGCCCTGCCACGACCAGTCGCTGTCGGTGTCGAGCGCGTGGTCCTGAGTCTGGTGATAACTTGCCTTGTCGTCCGGATGCACCAGACTGCGCAGGCCTTTGTCGCGATGCGCGAGGGTCGCCGGCGCGTATCCGACCAGGCTCTCGCTGCCCTCGCTGATGTAGGCAAAGTCGATCTGGCCTGTCAGCGGCGCGCGCTCCAGACGAAAGACCAATCCCGGCACGTTGGCGGCAATCCCCTGCAGCCGTGCTTCGCTTTCTTGCAGCGCGGCCAGTGCACGTCGGCGCTCGGTGACGTCGTTGAGGTAAACCACCAGGTATTCGCCGTCGCGGAAACGCAGGAAACTCAAAGAAACATCTGCCGGCAAAATACTGCCGTCGGCGCGCAGGCAATTGGTTTCGAAACTTTGCGGCGGCTCTTCGCTGGCGCGGGCGCGTTTCCACAGGTTCAGCCAGCGGTCCATGTGCAGGCCCGGTTCGAAGTCGATCAGCGGACGGTCGATCAACGCGCCGGAGCGGTAGCCGAGCATGCTTTCGGCGGCGCGATTGGCGTAGCGCACGTGGCTGTCCCAGTTGACCCAAAGGATGCCGACGGTGCTTTGATCGATGGAAAACTGCGTCAGGCGCAGCGCTTCTTCGCTGGCCGCGCGCAACGCGATGTCTGCGCGGGCCTCGCGCAAACGCTGTTCCAGACTGTGCTGCTGGCGGCGTTGCCAAAACACAATGGCCGCCGCGCTGAGCAGCAACACCGTCAGCAACATGCAGAGGTTTTGCCAGAACCCCGGCGACTCGGACAAGCGCGGGTATTTCGGTTGCAGCCATTGATTGTGCAGTTGCTCCAGGTCCTTGGCCGGGATCGCCCGCAGCGCACTTTCGACAATCCCCGCCAGTTCCGGCCAGTCGCGGCGCGTGGCCACTCGCAGCAACTGCGGCAAGCCGATATCGCCGACCACCACCAGCCCGGCGAACTCGGGCTCGGCGGACAATCGCCCGAGTTGCGCCTCATCAACTACCGCGTAACCGGCCTGCTGGCTCAGCAACAATTGCAGCGCCTGCCGTTCGATGGGCACGCCTTGCAGGTTCAGGTGCGGGAAGTTGCTGCGCAAATAATCGGCGGTGACGCTGGGCATGCGCACGGCCACGCGGGTCTGGCTGTCGAGTTTTTCCAGCTCCACGGCGCCGTTGCCCTTCTGCTCGCTGACCACCAGTTGCGGCACGCGCATGTACGGATCGGAAAACTGCCACAGCCGCAGCCCGCCCGGCGTTTGCGTCAGCCCTGGAGCGATGTCGACTCCACCCTCGCGCACCGCCGCTTCCAGTTGTTCGACGTCGGGGAAATTACGCCAACTGAGCTCGACCTGCAGCGCCTTCGCCAGCCATTTCATCAGCTCGACGTTGACCCCGGACAAGCGCTGCAAGCGTCGATCGTATTGCGCGTACGGCGCCTGCAACACCACGCCGACGCGCAATTCGCGGTGTTGCGCCAGCCATTGCTGCTGCGCCGCCGACAATTGCGCAAGGTGTGCCGGTGGCGCAGGCGCCGCCCAGCCCATCAAGGGAAACCACACCCAGCCGATAACCCACAGGCAGCAAAAACGCATCATTGAAGTCCTGCACACTGACAAATACTGATCAACCCATTAGGCTGCCGGAATAACTTCTGGCCTGGAATATCCGATGCCCCCTGTCTATCGCCTGGCATTGCCAGCATTGTGCCTGTCGCTGATCCTGCCCTGTGCTTCCGTCGTCGCGGCCGCCGAAACTGCACCCGCTGCTGCCGGGCAATCCACGGAGCAATCTACGGGGCAATCCACAGAACAGAAACCGGCCGAACGTCAGCCGTTGCTTGAGCGTAGTCAGGAAGAAGCCGCCGCACTTGAGCGAACAATCCCCGCTCAGGAACAACAACAGTTGCAGGCCGGCGACGCGACGTTCCTCGCTTTGTGGAAACCGGCCAACACCGCCGAGCCCAAAGGTGCGGTGATTATCATCCCCGGCACCGGCGAAACGGTTGACTGGCCGCAAGCGATCAGCCCTTTGCGCAACAAATTGCCGGACGCCGAATGGAGCAGCCTGAGTATCACCCTGCCCGACCTGCAAAGCGATGCCATTGCGCCACGTGTGGTCGAAGTGCCGCCGACGATCAAATCCCCGGACACCGGCAGCAAAGACGCGGCCACCGCGACGCCGATCGAACAAGCGGCCGGCGGTGAAGCCGACGCCGCCGACAAAGCCGTGGTGGAAACCGATGAAGTTCAAGCCAAGGATGATTCCGAACGCATCTTCGGCCGCATCGATGCGGCGATTGCTTTTGCCGAACAGCAAAGCGCTCGACGCATTGTGGTCTTGGGGCATGGCACCGGCGCTTATTGGGCCGCGCGCTATCTCAGCGAGCGCCAGCCAGCGCAAGTCGAGAAATTGGTGATGGTCGCGGCGCAGACGCCACCGTCCGGAAAACCACCGCTCGCCGAACTGACCCCGACCTTGAAGCTGCCGACCGCCGATGTCTTCTATATGGACAAACCGCTGGATCGCAAAGCGGCGCTGGAACGCATGCAGGCGAGCAAACGCCTGAAGACTTCGGCGTTTACCCAAGTGTCGCTGAAGGCATTGCCGGGCGATGTCAAAGCCGAGCAAGAGCAATTGGTGCGACGCGTGCGTGGATGGTTGAATCCCAAGCCTATGACGGATTGATCCGTTATTGGCGGCGCCATCAATCGCGAGCAAGCTCGCTCCCACAGGGTTTTTCAGTGTTTTCGTGATCTGCGTTACACCGAAGATCCCTGTGGGAGCGAGCTTGCTCGCGATGACGGCCTGACAGCCGCCGCACATTCATCCGCCTAACGAAAATCCCGCCGCGCCTTGATCACCGTGTAGGCGCTATGCAATTCCCGGGTCTTGTCCGTCGCCTCGCGGACCTGCAACGCCGTCGCCCCCGAACCGGCAATCTTGTCCGGATGATGGCGACTGAGCAGGCGTCGGTAAGCGCGCTTGATCTGCGCCGGTTCGCTGGTCGCCGACACTCCCAATAAACGCATCGCGTCCTGATACGTCAGCGCGCTGCTGACTTGCGGGCGTTTCTGCGGTTCGTAGTCGTTAGCCAGCGCCAGCACTTGTTGCGGCGTCCAGCCCAGCCATTTGCCCCACTGCGCGAGCAATTCGCGCTCACTGTTGCCCGCGCGACCATCGGCCCAGACCATTCGCCAACAGGCGCGCAAGACACCTTCGGCGGCGTGCGGCTGGTTGTTCAAACGGCGCAGATGACTGCGCAAACGGTCATGCCCGGATTTGCCGCGATTGAACGCGGCAATTGCCCGGCGCTGCGCCGACGCGGTCATTTCCAGCGAACGCATTTCCTGCCGCGCTTGCTGGATATGACCGTCGACCACCCGTCCGTCGCTTTTCGCCAGACGTCCGAGCAACAGAAACAACAGTTCGTCGTTACGCAGTGCCGGCCGGCCACCGAGTTTTTCGCGTAAATGCGCCCAGCTGTGCAATTGCAGACGCCGGTCCAGCGCCTGCCCCAACAACGCGCCGAGCATGGCCCCCGGAATGCTGGCTATCGCAAAGCCTGCTCCGGCTCCAATCAGAGTCCCTGGCCACAGCATGTCAGCGGCTCGCTTCTATCAGGGCTTCGGCTTCGGCCAGGCGCTCGTAAGTGCCGACATCCACCCATTGCCCTTCGAGGCGTTCGCCGGTCACTTGCCCGGCGGCCATGGCTTTGCGAAACAGCGGCGCGAGTTTGAATGCACCGGCGCTGCAGCCCTCGAACAACTGCGGATGCAAAACCGCGATGCCGCTGTAAGTCAGGGTCTGCGCATCCGCATCGGCGTCACGCACTTGGCCATCGACGAGGATGAAATCCCCGTTCGGGTGATGCGCCGGGTTGTCCGCCAGCACCAGATGCGCGAGGCCGGCAATCGGTTGGCGCAACGCGCGAAAGTCGTAGTCGGTCCAAATGTCACCGTTGACCACCACAAACGCCTCGTCACCGAGCAACGGCAAGGCACGGAAAATCCCGCCGCCGGTTTCCAGCGGCTCACCTTCCGGCGAATACTGAATGCTCAAGCCATATCGCGAACCATCGCCCAGATAATCTTCAATCTGCTGGCCGAGCCACGCGTGGTTGATCACCACTTCGGTGAAACCTGCTGCGGCCAAGGCTTGCAGGTGATATTCGATCAGCGGCACGCCGCCGGCGCGCACCAGCGGTTTGGGCGTGGTCAGGGTCAGCGGGCGCATGCGCTCGCCTTTGCCCGCAGCCAGAATCATTGCCTTCATGCCGGCACTCCGGCACGCAGACTGGCGAGCAACACATCGAGTTCGGCCAGTTCCGGACGACGGGCAATCACCGCGTCTATATAAGCAAAGAAGCGCGGCACGTCGGCGAGGTAGCGCGGCTTGCCATCGCGGTGGCAGATGCGCGCGAAGATGCCGATGACTTTCAAGTGACGCTGCACGCCCATCAGGTCGCTGGCGCGATGGAAGTCTTCAAAGTCCGAATGCACCGGAATCCCCAGCGCGGCGGCCTGTTGCCAGTAATCCTGGAGCCAGGCGAACACGCGCTCTTCAGGCCAGCTGAGGAAGGCGTCTTTGAACAGGCACGTCACATCGTAGGTGACCGGGCCGTATACCGCGTCCTGGAAATCCAGCACGCCGGGGTTTGGCTCGCTGAGCATCAGGTTGCGCGGCATGTAGTCGCGGTGCACCAGCACTTTTGGCTGCGCCAAAGCGCTGTCGATCAGCAGATCGCTGGCCTGCTGCCAGAGCATTTGCTGGGCGGCGTCGAACTCGATGCCGAGTTCATGTTTCACGTACCAGTCGGGGAACAGCTCGAGTTCGCGGCGCAGCAGCGCGACGTCATAACTCGGCAGCGGCGCGACCATCGGCAATTGCTGAAATGCCAGCAGCGCCTGCGAGGCATCCTTGAACAAATCGTCGGCATTTTCGCCATCGATCACGTCCAGATAGGTCTTGTTGCCCAGGTCATTGAGCAAAAGAAAGCCGCGCTCGAGGTCTTCGGCATAAATAATCGGCACATTTATTCCGGATTTCGCCAGCAAAAAGGCGATATCCACGAACGGTTTGCAGTTTTCCTGGGGTGGCGGGGCGTCCATCACGATGAAACTTCTGCCCTCGCCCTCCCAACGGAAGTAGCGCCGGAAACTCGCGTCGCTACTGGCCGCAGTCAACGTGGCCGGGGGCACGGCGCCCCAGCCTTGCGCGGCAAAGAGGGTCGCCAACTGTTCGTCGAGCCAAACTTTCAGGTGTTGCAAGCGTACATCTTGGTCAGGCATTACAAGGGTCTCCGACGGCGCTAGCCGTCAAGCGGGTCATGCTTTATTATCCAGCATCTTTTTCAGACCATCGAGAGGCGTGCGGCCCACACCGCGGGCAGATGGCACGCAGGAAGCCCGGACTAATAAGATGGCATTGAAATCCCCCGCGTTTCGTAAAAAATTTCCGTTGTTGGTTACCGGCAGTCTGCTGGCCCTGCAACCCCTAGCCACTTCCTACGTGGTCGCCGCGGAACAGTATGACTGCTCAGTCTCTGCTTCGGGTGCCTGGGACTGTGCGCCCAAGTCGCCGGCAGCTGCATTGCCGCCGCGACCCGTCCATGACGGCAGCGCCACAGCCACCACAAACGGCGAAGCTCCAGCCCAGAATGGCGCCGGTGAAGACGCTGGCGCGAAAACTGCGCTGGTCACCGAAGCCAAGGGCCGTGGCCTGAAGTCCCGTAGCGCAGACTACAGTCACCTCGACTGGGTTCCGCGCGAGAAGCTCACTGCTGCGCAGTTGGCCGAAACCGGTCCTTACTGCTCTGGTTCCTATATCGAACCCGTTCGTCCTGGCATGAATGACAAGACGGATAAAAGTGACGCTCCGACCTTTATCGGCGCCAAAGCCTCGCGCTATAACACCGATGATCAGGTCGGTACGCTGGCCGGTGACGTTGTCATGCGTCAGGGCAGCATGCAGGTCGAGGCCGATGAGGCCAGCCTGTATCAGGCCGAAAGCCGTGGCGAACTGAGCGGCAACGTGCGCGTTCGCGACAATGGCGCGCTGATCGTCGGCGACCACGCCGATGTGCAGCTCGACACCGGTGAAGCCAAGGTCGACAACGCCGAATACGTGTTGCACAAGTCGCGCATTCGCGGCAGCGCGCTGTACGCCAAACGTGCCGAAAACGCGATCATCCGCCTCAAGGATGGTACGTACACCACGTGCGAACCGAACAGCAACGCCTGGCAGCTCAAGGGCAACAACATCACCTTGAACCCGGCCACCGGTTTCGGTACCGCGACCAACGTGACGCTGCGGGTCAAGGACATTCCGATCCTGTACACGCCGTACATCTACTTCCCGATCGACGACCGTCGCCAGTCAGGTTTCCTGCCGCCGACCATCGGCACCGGCACCGATACCGGCTTCATGCTGGTCACGCCGTACTACTTCAACCTGGCGCCGAACTACGACGCCACGTTGTATCCGCGCTACATGAGCAAGCGCGGCATGTTGGTGGAAGGCGAGTTCCGTTACCTGACCCAGTCCAGCGAAGGCCAGTTCGGCGCCGCGTACCTCAACGACGACGACACCGAGCGCAGCAAGCAGACCGATTACGAAAAAACCCGCTACATGTACAACTGGCAGCACAAGGGTGGCCTCGATTCGCGCGTTCTCACGCAAGTCGACTACACCAAGATCAGCGATCCTTATTACTTCCAGGATCTGCAGACTGACCAGATTGGCGTGAAGGGTGACGATTACGTCAACCAGCAGGGCTCCGTCACTTATCGTGGCGACAGCTATACCGCGCGTTTGAACGCCCAGGCTTATCAGCTGGCGACCGTTTCGAACATCACGCCGTATGCGCGTCTCCCGCAGGTCACCTTCGATGGTGCGCTGCCGTATCACCCAGGCGGTCTGGATTTCGCGTACAACACGGAAATCGTGCGGTTTGATCGGGATCTGGAAACCGGCAATTTCTCCGACGAAGACGGCAACATTACGCGACGCCTGGATACCAACGTCGCCGGCCTTGCCCGTGCCAACGGTAACCGTCTGAACCTTGCACCATCGGTGAGCCTGCCGTTGAACGCGTCGTATGGCTACATCAAGCCGACGCTCAAGTATCAATACACCCAGTACGATCTGGATCTTGATCAGCAAGGTAAAGCGGACATTGCTGGCCAAACCGCTGAAGGTGACCAGCTTAATGGCACATACAGCCGCAACCAGAACCGCGCTGTCCCGATCGCCAGCATCGACAGTGGTCTGTACTTCGATCGCAATACTCAATGGTTCGGCAAGAACTACCGTCAGACTCTCGAACCGCGCCTGTTCTATCTCTACGTTCCTGAGAAAGACCAGTCCGACATTCCAGTGTTCGACACCGGTGAAAACACCTTTAACTACGCTTCGCTGTTCCGCGACAACCGCTTCTCCGGCACCGACCGCGTTGGTGACGAGAACAAACTGTCGCTGGGCGTAACCAACCGCTGGATCGAAGAGAACGGTTTTGAGCGTCAACGCATCAGCGTCGGCCAAGCCTTCTACTTCAAGGACCGCAAAGTCCAGTTGCCGGGCATTGCATTCAATGACCGTGACGACGCCAAGTCCGACGTTTCGCCTTATGCGCTCGAATACGAATACCGCTGGAACCGCGATTGGCGCACCACGGCCGACTACAACTGGGACCCGGACAGCCGCAGCCCGCGCTCGGGTAGCGCGATGTTCCACTACCAGCCTGAAGACAACCCGAACAAGGTCGTCAACGTTGGCTATCGCTATCGCAATGACCAGGTTCGTTACGACCAGAACACCGGTAAATGGACCGTGGGTGGTGGTGACTACGGCACTCCGGGACAGCCTGGCTACGTGAAGGATTACTACAAGATCCAGCAGCACGACTTCTCGGTTATCTGGCCGATCGTGCCGCAATGGAACGCCATCAGCCGCTGGCAGTATGACTACAACCGTAACCGTACCCTGGAAGCCTTCGGTGGTTTCGAGTACGACAATTGCTGCTGGAAACTTCGTGTGATCAGCCGCTACTTTGTCGATTACGACGAAAACAGCCAAGACGCTCCGGAAAACGAAAAAGGCGACCATGGCGTCTTCCTCCAAATTGTTCTGAAGGGACTCGGCGGCCTCACCGGCGCCAAAGTAGAGAGCTTCCTCGACAAAGGCATTCAAGGTTATCGTGAACGTGAAGACCAAGCTTTCTGATTGTCTGCGCCCGCTGATGCTGGGCGCGCTGTTCCTGGGTACCGCGGCTAACGCCGCGGTGCAGTCCATCGATAAAGTGGTGGCGATCGTCGACAACGACGTGGTCATGCAGAGCCAACTGGACCAACGCGTCCACGAAGTTCAGCAAACCATCGCCAAGCGCGGCTCTGCCGTGCCGCCGGCCAACGTGCTGGACCAGCAGGTTCTGGAGCGTCTGATCGTCGAAAACCTGCAACTGCAGATCGGCGAACGTTCCGGCATCCGCATTACCGATGAAGAGCTGAACCAGGCTGTCGGCACCATCGCCCAGCGCAACAACATGTCGATCGAGCAGTTCCGTGCCGCTCTGGCCCACGACGGTTTGTCTTATGACGACGCGCGTGACCAGATTCGTCGCGAAATGATCATCAGCCGTGTCCGTCAGCGCCGTGTCGCCGAGCGCATCCAGGTCTCCGAGCAGGAAGTGAAAAACTTCCTCGCCTCCGACTTGGGCAAAATGCAGCTGTCCGAAGAATACCGTTTGGCCAACATCCTGATTCCTACACCGGAAAGCGCTAATTCCGACGCGATTCAGGCCGCAGCCAAACAAGCGGACGCGGTTTATCAGCAACTCAAGCAAGGCGCGGACTTCGCTCAGTTGGCAATCGCCAAATCCGCCAGCGAAACCGCACTTGAAGGCGGTGACATGGGCTTCCGCAAAGCGGCCCAATTGCCACCGCCGTTCGATCGCATGCTGAGCACCATGGCAGTCGGCGACATCACCCAGCCAATGCGCACTCCGGGCGGCTTCATTATCCTGAAGGTTCTGGACAAGCGTGGCGGCGAGACGCAAACCCGTGATGAAGTGCATGTGCGCCACATCCTGGTCAAGCCAAGCCCGATCCGCGACGAAGCTAAAACCAAGGCGTTGGCCGAATCGCTTTACACCCGTATCGAAGCAGGTGAAGATTTCGGCGAACTGGCGAAAAGCTTCTCGGAAGATCCGGGTTCCGCGCTTAACGGCGGCGACCTCAACTGGATCGACCCGAACGCGCTGGTGCCTGAGTTCCGCGAAGTGATGGCCAATACACCGCAAGGTCAGCTGTCCAAGCCGTTCCAGACTCAATACGGCTGGCACGTGCTGGAAGTCCTTGGCCGTCGCGCCACTGACAGCACCAGCCAGGCGCGTGAGCAGCAAGCGATGACCGTATTGCGTAACCGCAAATACGACGAAGAGCTGCAAACCTGGCTGCGTCAGATCCGTGACGAAGCGTACGTCGAGATCAAACTCCCTGGTGCAGACCAGGCAGCGCAGTGAAACCCAAGCGTTTTGCTCTGACACCCGGCGAGCCGGCCGGCATAGGTCCAGACCTGTGCCTGCTAATCGCCTCGCAACAACAGCCACATCCCCTGATTGCCATTACCAGCCGCGACCTGCTCACCGAGCGGGCCGCGCAGCTGGGCGTGGTTGTCGATTTGCTGGCGGTCACCCCGGATAACTGGCCGGACGCGCCCGCGCCCGCCAACAGCTTGTATGTCTGGGATACCCCGCTCAACGCCAAGGTCACCGCCGGGCAACTGGACAAAGCCAATGCGGCGTTCGTCCTGGAAACCCTGACCCGTGCCGGCCAGGGCTGCCTCGACGGGCATTTCGCCGGAATGATCACCGCGCCCGTACACAAAGGCGTGATCAACGAATCCGGGATTGCCTTCTCCGGGCACACGGAATTCCTCGCTGACCTGACCCATACCGCACAAGTGGTAATGATGCTCGCCACGCGTGGATTGCGTGTCGCGCTGGTCACCACTCACCTGCCGCTGCGCGAGATTGCCGATGCAATCACCCCGCAGCGTCTGGAGCGGGTCACGCGGATTCTGCACGCCGACCTGCAAGAAAAATTCGGCATCGCCCAGCCACGCATTCTCGTCTGTGGGCTCAACCCCCACGCCGGTGAAGGCGGACACCTGGGCCATGAAGAAATCGACATCATCGAACCCACATTAGAGCGCCTGCGCGGCGAAGGCATGGACCTTCGTGGTCCCCTGCCCGCCGACACTCTGTTTACCCCCAAATATCTGGAGCACTGCGACGCGGTGCTGGCGATGTACCACGACCAGGGCCTGCCGGTGCTGAAGTACAAAGGCTTCGGCGCGGCAGTCAACGTGACCCTCGGCTTGCCGATCATCCGCACATCGGTGGACCACGGCACAGCCCTGGACCTGGCCGGCAGCGGTAAAATCGACACCGGCAGCCTGCAAGTCGCCCTGGAAACCGCCTACCAGATGGCCGAGACCCGTTTATGACCGAGCATTACCAACACAAAGCGCGCAAACGCTTTGGCCAGAACTTCCTGCACGATGCCGGCGTTATCGACCGCATCCTGCGCGCCATCCGCGCGAAACCCGAAGACCGCCTGCTGGAAATCGGTCCGGGCCAGGGCGCGCTGACCCAAGGCTTGCTCAACAGCGGCGCGCAACTGGACGTGGTCGAGCTGGACAAGGACCTGATCCCGATTCTCAACCAGCAATTCGCCGACAAAAGCAATTTCAACCTGCACCAGGGCGATGCGCTGAAGTTCGACTTCAACAGCCTCAACGCCGCGCCGAACAGCCTGCGGGTGGTCGGCAACCTGCCGTACAACATCTCGACGCCGCTGATTTTTCACCTGCTGAACAACGCCGGGATCATCCGCGACATGCACTTCATGCTGCAAAAGGAAGTGGTCGAGCGTCTGGCGGCAGGTCCTGGCGGCGGTGATTGGGGTCGTCTGTCGATCATGGTTCAGTACCATTGCCGTGTTGAGCACCTGTTCAACGTTGGCCCGGGCGCGTTCAATCCGCCGCCGAAAGTCGATTCGGCGATCGTGCGCCTGGTGCCGCACGACGTGCTGCCGCACCCGGCCAAGGATCACAAACTGCTGGAGCGCGTCGTTCGCGAAGCCTTCAACCAGCGCCGCAAGACCCTGCGCAACACCCTCAAATTGCTCCTGAGCAACGACGAAATCGAAGCCGCTGGCGTCGATGGCAGCCTGCGTCCCGAGCAACTCGACCTCGCCGCTTTCGTGCGCCTGGCGGACAAGCTCAGCGAACAAGTCCAGCAAGCCCGCGCGGCCGACTGACAGGCCTGAGCGTTATCGGGTAGGACGCCAGACGCGATGTCTGGTTTACTACCCGATACTTGGCCTAGACTGATGCCCTTCAGCTACGCCCCGCGTCCCGCATCGTTTTTAAGGCCTTTTGCATGTCCGATCCTCGTTATCAGGTCGACGTCAGCGTCGTCACTCGCTATCTGGCAGAACAATCGCAACCCGATCAAGCGCGCTTTGCCTTCGCCTACACCATCACCGTGCACAACAAAGGCCAGCTCCCGGCCAAACTGATGTCGCGGCACTGGGTCATCACCGACGGTGACGGGCATGTGGAAGAAGTGCGCGGCGCGGGCGTGGTAGGCCAGCAGCCATTGATCAAGTCCGGTGAAAACCACACGTACAGCAGCGGCACGGTCATGACCACCAAGGTCGGCACCATGCAAGGCACTTACGAAATGGTCGCCGACGACGGCAAACACTTCGATGCCATCATTGCGCCGTTCCGTCTGGCGGTGCCCGGAGCCCTGCACTGATGGCAACCTACGCCGTCGGTGACCTGCAAGGCTGCCTTGAACCGCTGCAGTGTCTGCTTAAACAAGTGGCTTTCGATCCGGCGCACGACAAGCTGTGGCTGGTCGGCGATCTGGTCAACCGTGGCCCGCACTCGCTGGAAACCCTGCGCTTCCTTTATGGCATGCGCGAATCGCTGGTCTGCGTGCTCGGTAACCATGACCTGCACTTGCTTGCCGCCGGGCGCAACATCGAGCGCCTGAAGAAAGGCGACACCCTGCGCGAAATCCTCGAAGCGCCCGATTGTGCGGACTTGCTGGAGTGGCTGCGTCAGCAAAAACTCATGCATTACGACGAAGCGCGCGAGATTGCCTTGGTGCATGCCGGCATCCCGCCGCAATGGTCTCTGCGCAAAGCCTTGAAGTGCGCTGGCGAAGTTGAAGCCGCGCTGCGTGATGACAACTTGTTGCCGCCGTTTCTGGATGGCATGTACGGCAACGAACCGGCCAAATGGAACAGTGACCTCACAGGCGTAGACCGCTTGCGGGTGATCACCAACTACTTCACCCGGATGCGTTTCTGCACCAGCGAAGGCAAGCTCGAACTCAAAGGCAAGGAAGGCGCCGACAGTGCGCCGCCGGGTTACGCGCCGTGGTTCCAGCACAAGGAACGCAAGACCAAAGGCCTGAAGATCATCTTCGGCCACTGGGCAGCGCTCGAAGGCAAATGCGCCGAGCCTGGCGTTTACGCCCTCGACACCGGTTGTGTCTGGGGCGGCGCGCTGACCCTGCTGAACGTCGATACGTTGCAGCGCATCAGTTGCAAATGCGACGAACACGGCAACGCCGAGCCGTCAGTCGCTCCACTTATTTCCGAACAAACCAGCGCCGGCGCCCAGCGCTAAACTGCGCGTTCTGCCGAGCCACAGGAGCCCGCCCATGAGCGAATTCAAACGAATCCCCCCACAAGAAGCCCAGGCATTGCGCGAGAAAGGCGCGGTGGTCGTCGATGTCCGCGACGCAGCTACTTTTGCCGCGCTGCACATCGCCGGTTCGAAGCATCTGGATAACCATTCCATCGCCGACTTCATCAGCGCCGCCGACCTCGACGCACCGATTGTGGTGGTCTGCTATCACGGCAATTCCAGCCAAAGCGCCGCGGGCTACCTGATCAGCCAAGGCTTCTCCGACGTCTACAGCATGGATGGCGGATTTGAGCAGTGGCGCGTGATTTATCCGGCGGAAACCGCGCAAGGCACCTCCGAATAATTTTTTTGTCACGCGCAAGCCCCGGCCCCCGCGGGCTGGCGCGGTGGCAGACGAACGGTCTGCCACAACTAATTACGTATCTCGCCTTTACCTCCTGAATTCCCAACTATCCTTAAGCGCAGGCCATCCAAAACAGGGGAGAGCCGGTACACCGGCGCGCGGATCATCGGGAGTAACTTTCGGCGTAGTCAGCACCGAAAGAGTTCTGGGGGGTAAACAGCCACTGGGTTTTCAGCGGCTGCCAGCATCGACTGATTGATTCGGCGTCGGCTCCACGTATCGAGCGAGGTGACGTCATGAGTATCTTTAGCCACTTCCAACAACGCTTCGAGTCCACACGCCAGGAAGAATTCTCGCTACAGGAATATCTTGAGCTGTGCAAAAAGGACCGCAGCGCCTACGTTTCCGCCGCCGAGCGTCTGCTGCTGGCCATCGGAGAACCGGAGCTGCTCGACACCTCGGCCAACTCGAGATTGTCGCGAATCTTTTCCAACAAGGTGATCCGCCGCTATCCGGCCTTTGAAGACTTCCACGGGATGGAAGAATGCATCGACCAGATCGTCTCGTATTTCCGCCATGCCGCGCAGGGCCTCGAGGAGAAGAAACAAATCCTCTACCTGCTCGGTCCCGTCGGTGGCGGTAAATCGTCGCTGGCCGAAAAGCTCAAACAGCTGATCGAAAAAGTGCCCTTCTACGCGATCAAGGGCTCGCCGGTATTCGAATCGCCTCTGGGTCTGTTCAACGCCACTGAAGATGGCGCGATTCTCGAGGAAGACTTCGGCATCCCGCGGCGCTACGTCAACACCATCATGTCGCCGTGGGCGACCAAACGCCTGGCCGAATTCGGCGGCGACATCAGCCAGTTCCGCGTGGTGAAACTCTATCCGTCGATCCTTAACCAGATTGCCGTGGCCAAGACTGAACCTGGCGATGAAAACAACCAGGACATCTCGGCGCTGGTCGGCAAGGTCGATATCCGCAAACTCGAGGAATACCCGCAGAACGACGCCGACGCTTACAGCTATTCGGGCGCGCTGTGCCGGGCCAACCAGGGCCTGATGGAATTCGTCGAAATGTTCAAGGCGCCAATCAAGGTGCTGCACCCATTGCTGACTGCCACGCAGGAAGGCAACTACAACAGTACCGAAGGCCTGGGGGCGATTCCGTTTACCGGGATCCTGCTCGCCCACTCCAACGAATCGGAGTGGCACACCTTCCGCAACAACAAGAACAACGAAGCGTTCATCGACCGGATCTACATCGTCAAAGTCCCGTACTGCCTGCGCGTCAGCGACGAAGTGAAGATCTACGACAAACTGCTGTTCAACAGTTCGCTGGCCAAAGCGCATTGCGCGCCCGACACCTTGAAAATGCTTGCCCAGTTCACCGTGCTCTCGCGCCTCAAAGAGCCGGAAAACTCCAACATCTATTCGAAGATGCGGGTGTACGACGGCGAGAACCTCAAGGATACCGATCCGAAAGCCAAGTCGATTCAGGAATACCGCGACAACGCCGGTGTCGACGAAGGCATGAACGGCCTGTCGACCCGCTTTGCGTTCAAGATCTTGTCCAAGGTCTTCAACTTCGATCCGCACGAAATCGCCGCCAACCCGGTGCATTTGCTCTATGTGCTGGAACAGCAGATCGAACAGGAACAATTCCAGGCTGAAACCCGCGAGCGTTATCTGCGCTTCCTCAAGGAATACCTGGCGCCGCGCTACATCGAGTTCATCGGCAAGGAGATCCAGACCGCCTACCTCGAGTCTTACAGCGAGTACGGCCAGAACATTTTCGACCGCTACGTGCTGTACGCCGACTTCTGGATTCAGGACCAGGAATACCGCGACCCGGAAACCGGCGAGATCCTCAATCGCGTCGCACTGAACGAAGAACTGGAGAAAATCGAGAAACCGGCCGGCATCAGCAATCCGAAGGATTTCCGCAACGAAATCGTCAACTTCGTGCTGCGCGCCCGCGCCAACAACAACGGCAAAAATCCAACCTGGCTCAGCTACGAAAAACTGCGTGTGGTCATCGAGAAGAAAATGTTCTCGAACACCGAGGACCTGCTGCCGGTCATCAGCTTCAATGCCAAGGCCAGCAAAGAGGACCAGCAGAAGCACAACGACTTCGTCACCAGGATGGTCGAGCGCGGCTACACCGACAAACAGGTACGTCTGCTGTCCGAATGGTACCTACGGGTCCGGAAATCGCAGTGACGCGGCAACAAGCTACAAGCCACAAGCTGCAAGGAACAAGCGCTTAGCCCTGTTATCCGGGCGACTGCTTCGACTTGCAGCTTGCAGCTCACAACTTGAAGCTGCCCGGAGGGCCCTATGAGCTATGTGATCGACCGACGTCTCAATGGCAAAAACAAGAGCACGGTGAACCGCCAGCGGTTTCTGCGGCGCTACCGTGATCACATCAAAAAGGCTGTCGAAGAGGCGGTCAGCCGCCGCTCCATTACGGACATGGAGCATGGCGAACAAATCAGCATCCCCGGTCGCGACATCGACGAGCCGGTGCTGCACCATGGGCGCGGCGGCAAACAGACCGTCGTGCACCCCGGCAACAAGGAATTCACCAGCGGCGAACACATCGCCCGGCCACCGGGGGGCGGCGGCGGCCGAGGTCCGGGCAAGGCCGGCAATTCCGGCGAAGGCATGGACGAGTTTGTCTTCCAGATAACCCAGGAAGAATTCCTCGAATTCATGTTCGAGGACCTGGAGCTGCCGAATCTGGTCAAGCGCAACCTGACCGGCACCGACACGTTCAAAACCGTTCGCGCGGGCATCAGCAACGAGGGCAATCCGTCGCGGATCAACATCATCCGCACCTTGCGTTCCGCCCACGCGCGGCGTATCGCCCTGTCCGGCAGCAGCCGCAAGCGCCTGCGCGATGCCAAAGAAGAATTGGCCCGACTCAAAAGAGAGGAGCCGGACAACTTTGGTGATATTCAGGAAATCGAAGCCGAAATCGAAAAACTCAGCGCGCGCATTCATCGCGTGCCGTTTCTCGACACCTTCGACCTCAAATACAACTTGCTGATCAAGCAGCCCAATCCGAGCTCGAAAGCGGTGATGTTCTGCCTGATGGACGTCTCTGGATCAATGACGCAGGCGACCAAGGACATCGCCAAACGCTTCTTCATCCTGCTGTACCTGTTCCTCAAACGTAACTACGACAAAATCGATGTGGTATTCATTCGCCACCACACCAGTGCGCGCGAAGTCGATGAAGAGGAATTTTTCTACTCGCGGGAAACCGGCGGCACCATCGTTTCCAGCGCATTGAAACTGATGCAGGAAATCATGGCCGAGCGTTATCCGAGCAATGAGTGGAACATTTACGCCGCCCAGGCTTCCGACGGCGACAACTGGAACGACGACTCGCCAATCTGCCGCGACATCCTGATCAACCAGATCATGCCGTTTGTGCAGTACTACACTTACGTCGAAATCACTCCACGCGAACATCAGGCCTTGTGGTTCGAGTACGAACGCATTGCCGACGCCTTTTCTGACACTTTTGCCCAGCAGCAATTGGTCTCGGCCGGGGATATCTATCCGGTCTTCCGTGAACTCTTCCAGCGCAGGTTAGTGACATGACCGCCAAAGAGCAGAAGCGCCAACCCATTTCCACCGGCTCCGAGTGGACGTTCGAGCTGATCCAGGCCTACGACAAGGAAATCAGTCGTCTGGCGGCTCGTTATGCCCTGGATACCTACCCCAACCAGATTGAAGTGATCACCGCTGAACAGATGATGGACGCTTACGCTTCTGTCGGCATGCCGCTGGGCTATCACCATTGGTCCTACGGCAAACACTTCCTCAGCACCGAAAAATCCTACAGTCGCGGTCAGATGGGCCTCGCCTACGAGATCGTGATCAACTCCGATCCATGCATCGCCTACTTGATGGAAGAAAACACCATCTGCATGCAGGCGCTGGTCGTGGCGCATGCCTGCTATGGCCACAACAGCTTCTTCAAGGGCAATTACCTGTTCCGCACCTGGACCGATGCCAGCTCGATCATCGATTATTTGGTGTTCGCCAAGCAGTACATCATGCAATGCGAGGAGCGCCACGGCATCGACGCGGTGGAGGACTTGCTCGATTCCTGTCACGCCTTGATGAACTACGGCGTCGACCGTTACAAACGGCCTTATCCGATTTCCGCCGAGGAAGAGCGGCGGCGGCAGAAGGATCGTGAAGAACATCTGCAGAAACAGATCAACGACCTGTGGCGCACGATTCCCAAGGGCGCGGACAAGTTCAGCGACAAGGACAATGCGCGCTTCCCCGCCGAACCTCAGGAAAACATCCTGTACTTCATCGAAAAACACGCGCCGCTGCTGGAGCCGTGGCAGCGGGAAATTGTGCGGATCGTGCGCAAGATCGCGCAGTATTTCTACCCGCAACGCCAGACGCAGGTGATGAACGAAGGCTGGGCAACGTTCTGGCACTACACGCTGATGAACGACTTGTACGACGAAGGCCTGGTGACTGACGGCTTCATGATGGAATTCCTCACCTCGCACACCAGCGTGGTGATGCAGCCCGGTTTCGACAGCCCCTACTACAGCGGCATCAACCCCTACGCACTGGGTTTTGCCATGTACCGCGACATCCGGCGTATGTGCGAGCACCCGACCGAAGAGGATTACCGCTGGTTCCCGGACATTGCCGGCACGGATTGGCTATCGACCATCAAGTTCGCCATGAGCAGCTTCAAGGATGAGAGCTTCATCCTGCAATACCTGTCGCCCCAGGTGATTCGCGACCTCAAGCTGTTCAGCATCCTCGATGATGACCAGAAGGATGATCTGCTGGTCCCGGCCATTCACGATGAACCCGGCTACCGGACCATTCGTGAAACCCTGGCCGCGCAATACAACCTGGGCAATCGCGAACCTAACGTGCAGATCTACAGCATCGACCGGCGCGGTGATCGCTCGCTGACCCTGCGCCACCAGCAACACGATCGCAAACCGCTGGGCGAGTCCACCGAAGAAGTGCTCAAACACTTGCATCGCTTGTGGGGCTTCGACATTCATCTGGAAACCCTGCAAGGTGACCAAGTGACGAAAACCCACCATGTTCCGCCCAGAAGCGAACACGCCGAGGGTGATTACGGGCGGCTGGACTTGGCCGTCATTCATCTTTGATTGGGTTTGTGCCTCCGAAAGCGCGATGCAACGGTTATTCTGTCGCGCTAACGGAGGTTTTTTATGCAGATTTATAAAGTCGGCGGCGCCGTACGCGATCGCCTGCTGGGCATCCCGGTCACCGACATTGACCGGGTGGTGGTTGGCGCGACCGCCGAAGAAATGCTCGCTTTGGGCTATCGCCCGGTCGGGTCGGATTTCCCGGTGTTCCTTGACCCGAAAACCGGCGACGAATACGCCCTCGCCCGCACCGAACGCAAAAGCGGTCGCGGTTACGGCGGCTTCGTTTTTCATGCCAGCCCCGAAGTCACCCTCGAAGAAGACCTGATTCGCCGCGACCTGACAATCAACGCCATGGCCGAAGACGATCAGCTGAATCTGACCGATCCGTACCATGGCCAGCGCGATCTCGAAGCGCGCGTGCTTCGTCACGTTTCCCCCGCGTTCGCAGAAGATCCGCTCCGGGTCCTGCGCGTTGCACGCTTCGCCGCGCGTTATGCCGGGCTCGATTTTAAAGTCGCGCCGGAGACCATGGAGTTGATGCGCCAGCTCAGCGATTCCGGCGAATTGGAGGCATTGACGGCGGAACGCAGCTGGAAAGAAATCTCCCGCGCGCTAATGGAAGATCAGCCACAGGTGTTTATCGAGGTCTTGCGTGAATGCGGTGCGCTGAAGGTGCTGCTGCCGGAAGTCGATGCACTGTTCGGCGTACCGCAACCCGAAGCGCACCACCCGGAAATCGATACCGGCGTGCACACTTTGAGCGTGCTGGAGCAAGCGGCACTGCACAAGCAACCGCTGACCGTGCGCTGGGCCTGCCTGCTGCACGATCTCGGCAAAGGCCTGACCCCGGAAAAAGACTGGCCTCGGCATATTGCCCATGAACACACGGGGCTGAAGCTGATCAAAGCGGTCAACGAACGCTTCAAGGCGCCGAAGGATTGTCAGGAATTGGCTTTGCTGGTTGGCCAATATCACACCCACGGCCACCGCGCGCTGGAGCTGAAAGCGTCAACGCTGCTGGATTTGCTGCAGAGTTTTGATGTGTACCGGCGACCGCAGCGGTTCGAAGAATTTGTGGTCGCGTGCGAGATGGATGCGCGCGGGCGCAAAGGTCTGGAACAAAGAAGTTATCCACAGGCGGATTATTTGCGCGGCGCGGCGAATGCTGCGCGCGGCGTGGCGGTTCAGCCGTTGCTGGAGAAGGGTTTCAAAGGGCCGGAGCTGGGTGAGGCAATCAAGCGCGAGCGGTTGAAGGTGTTGAAGGCCTACAAGGACGCGGCATCCTAAAAAGCTTCGCGGGCAAGCCTTGCTCCTACAGGTTCTGCGCTAAACCCTGTAGGAGCGAGGCTGGCCCGCGAAAGCGTCATCCGCATCAAAGCAAATCTGAAGGGGTCAGCTGCTGCCCACGCCACTCAAACGCCACCGGCGCCAACACCTGATCAATCTGCGCCTCGGCCCACAACGTCGCGAAGCTTTTGCCTACACCCGGATGCACTCGGTCCGGCGCAATCAGCGACAACGGCCACAGCACAAAGGCGTTTTTCAGAATTTCGGCGCGGGGCAGGATCAAACCGTCGAAGTTGCCCACCTGATCGCCGAACAACAACACGTCGATATCCAGCGGCAAACCCTTGCGGTCCGGCGCATAACGGCCGTTGTCCGCTTCGATGAATTTGAGTCGACGGTCCAACTCCATCAGCGGCAAATCGGTGTACGCCGAGACCACGAAGTTGAAGAACGGACCGCTTTTGATTCCCACCGGCTGACTTTCAAATACCGCCGAGCAGCGAATATCCACCAGAAAACCCGCGAGCGCTTCCAGGCCTGCCTGCAAATGGGCTTCGCGCTCGATGTTGCTCCCGAGCCCGAGGTAAACCTGAGTCAGCGACATCCGCGCTCGATCTCCACGCCCACGCCACCCGTGGCCGCCGGCACCGCGCCGGGTTTGGTCAGCTTGAGGCGCATCCAGGTGATTTTGAATTCGCTCATCAACACTTCCACCAAACGTTCGGCAAAAGTCTCGACCAACTGGAATTGCGCCTGCTCGGCGAACGCCTGGATCCGCGAGGAAACGCTCGCGTAATCGAGCGCCAGGGTCAGGTCATCACCCGCGGCTGCCGGGCGATTGTCCCAAGCGAAGCTCAGATCAAGTCGCAGGCACTGGCGGATGCCGCGCTCCCAGTCGTAGGCACCGATTACGGTGTCGACTTCCAGGCCCTCGATAAACACTCTGTCCAAGCACTTCTCTCCGCTGCACGACAAGGGCGCATTGCGCCGTTAGAATCAGGGCGTCCTCGCCCGGAATAGTTAGCATGTTTTGGTTATTGGCGACCTTCGCCTACCTGCTCGGCTCGCTGTCCTTCGCCATTTTGCTCAGCCGCCTGACCGGTCATCCGGATCCGCGAATGAGTGGCTCGGGCAATGCCGGCGCCACCAACATGTTGCGTCTGGCCGGCAAAAAACTCGCCGTCCTGACCTTGCTCGGCGACTTGTGCAAAGGCTTGGTGCCGGTGCTGATCGCCGCTGCTGCCGATCTTGCAGTGCAAGAACAGGCCTGGATTGGCGTGTGCGCCGTGATCGGTCACCTGTTCCCGCTGTACTTCCGCTTTCGCGGCGGCAAAGGTGTCGCCACCGCCGCCGGCATGCTGCTGGGCCTCTACCCGCCCGCCGCGCTGTTGGCGGTGTGCGCGTGGCTGCTGACGTTCTACCTGACCCGCACCAGCTCACTGGCGGCGCTGATCGCCACGCCGCTGACCCTGCCGCTGCTGGCCTGGCAGGAACCGGCGGCGCTGCTGCCGATGAGCGCACTCACGGCGCTGATCGTCTGGCGTCATCGCGGCAATCTACGCGACCTGTTTGCCGGGCGCGAACGGCATTTTTAAATACCGCCCATGAGCCCCGCTCATCTCGCTCGTCGTTACAGCGCCGACAATTGCTCCATCGGCCAGCGTGCCTGCACGCTGATCGCCAGGCTTTCGTGCTGACCGGCCTGCAAACGCTGGCAACCGGCAAACGCAATCATCGCGCCGTTGTCGGTGCAGAATTCGGGACGCGCGTAAAACACGTCACCCTGCATATCGCCGAGCATTTTTTCCAGCGACGTGCGCAATGCCTTGTTGGCGCTGACGCCGCCGGCAATCACCAGACGACGCATGCCCGCCGCTTTCAGGGCGCGCTTGCACTTGATGGTCAAAGTCTCCACCACGGCCTGCTGGAACGCCAGCGCGATGTCGCAACGGGCTTGCTCGCTGTCGTCCCCGGCGCTGACGCTCTGCTGCCAGGTGTTCAGCGCGAAGGTTTTCAAACCGCTGAAACTGAAAGCCAGCCCCGGCCGATCGCACATCGGTCGCGGAAAAGTGAAACGCCCGGCGACGCCCTGTTCAGCCAGACGCGCGATTTCCGGACCGCCCGGATAATTCAGGCCCATCATCTTCGCAGTCTTGTCGAACGCTTCGCCGGCGGCATCGTCGAGGGTCTCGCCCAACAACGTGTATTGGCCAATGCCGTCGACCTGAACCAGCTGCGTATGCCCACCCGACACCAACAAAGCGACGAACGGGAATTGCGGCGGTTGCGACTCCAGCATCGGCGCCAGCAAATGGCCTTCCATGTGGTGCACGCCGAGCGCCGGAATACCCCAGGCAAACGCCAGCGCCTGAGCGCAGGAAGCGCCGACCAGCAGCGCCCCGACGAGGCCCGGACCGGCGGTATAGGCGATGGCGTCGATCTCGGTCGGCACGCAGTCAGCCTCGGCCAACACCTGACGAATCAAGGGCAGCATGCGTTTGACGTGGTCACGCGAGGCCAGCTCCGGCACTACGCCACCATAGGCGCGATGCAGGTCGATCTGGCTGAACAGCGCGTCGGCGAGCAGCCCGCGTTCACTGTCATATAATGCGACACCGGTTTCGTCGCAGGAGGTTTCTAATCCCAGTACTAGCATGGGTTTGCGCCTTGTTTAGGCTGAATTCGAAGGCGCGCATAATAGTCGCCATGGGATGCCCCGACTAGCGGTTTTCGATCAGAGGCTTTGCATTCCGGTCGATGAGGAGTTAACATCCGCAACCCTTAAAAACCGACGTCTTCAAGTGCTCTTTTGCCGCGAGGATGTTGACCCCGGTAATGAATGAAGGTAGCTCTGGATGCCAGCCGTCAAAGTAAAAGAGAACGAACCCTTCGACGTAGCTCTGCGTCGTTTCAAGCGCTCCTGCGAAAAAGCCGGTGTACTGGCTGAAGTTCGTAGCCGCGAATTTTACGAGAAGCCAACTTCTGAGCGTAAGCGCAAAGCAGCAGCCGCTGTTAAGCGTCACGCCAAGAAAGTACAGCGCGAACAGCGCCGCGCCGTTCGTCTGTACTAATACACAGACGTTCGTAGCAAGCTTCTGCCAAGCCCGGCCCTCAGCCGGGCTAATGGCATTTGCGGAAATCGCTTGATGCTTCACCGTCAAAGCCGCAGACGCGACTTAGACAAATCTGCTTCACAGCGTCAGACCTGGCTCTTTTGCCAGCGGTGCACGTCTTTTCTGACGAGCCTTCCAAGGCTACTGACGAGCACACCCACTGATTCCTCTCACGACGATCAGCCCAAGGCACCTTCTTGCGTGCCCGCTTATGAGCGATCCGAGGGCCATCAACTGGCCACAGCGGATTTCAGCGCAATACTTTCAAACAGTCGAATACTGATTGGTACTAACGTCAGTGGATTTTCGGCAGATACACTTCCCGACAGCGATTACGCAGACGACACCGGTCGAGCCACATTCCCGTGTGCCTCATCCAGTGACCCGCGTTTGTTCGCCGTTCGTTTTGGATCCGTTTCAGCGCAGATGACGAGAACGCCATGGCCGGGCTAATTCCCCAGAGCTTCATTGACGACCTTCTGAACCGTACCGACATCGTCGACGTGGTCAGCTCTCGCCTGCAAATGAAAAAAGCCGGCAAGAACTACACTGCCTGCTGCCCGTTTCACAAAGAGAAAACCCCGTCCTTCAGCGTAAGCCCCGACAAACAGTTCTATTACTGCTTCGGTTGCGGCGCTGGCGGCAACGCCCTCGGCTTCATGATGGACCACGACAACCTGGATTTCGTCCAGGCCGTCGAAGAACTGGCCAAAGCCGCCGGCATGGAAATACCCCGCGAAGAGAGCGGCCGCCCGCATAAACCGCGGCAACCGACCGATTCGCCGCTGTACCCGCTGCTCACCGCCGCCGCTGATTTTTACCGGCAAGCGCTGAAAAGCCACCCGGCGCGCAAAGCCGCCGTGGACTATTTGAAGGGCCGCGGCCTGACCGGCGAAATCGCCCGCGACTTCGGCCTCGGTTTCGCCCCGCCCGGCTGGGACAATCTGTTCAAGCACTTGAGCAGCGACACCCTGCAACAAAAAGCCATGGTCGACGCCGGCCTGCTGATCGAGAACGCCGAAACCGGCAAACGCTATGACCGCTTCCGCGATCGCGTGATGTTCCCGATCCGCGACAGTCGCGGGCGCATCATCGCTTTCGGCGGCCGCGTACTGGGCGCCGACAAACCGAAATACCTCAATTCACCGGAAACCCCGGTATTCCATAAG
Organism: Pseudomonas sp. SJZ131; assembly: GCF_007828705.1. Taxonomy (NCBI): domain Bacteria; kingdom Pseudomonadati; phylum Pseudomonadota; class Gammaproteobacteria; order Pseudomonadales; family Pseudomonadaceae; genus Pseudomonas; species Pseudomonas sp. SJZ131. The sequence continues at coordinate 52,603 of NZ_VIVC01000003.1, forward strand.
GGCCAGGAGCTTTACGGCCTCTATGAAGCGCGCAAGAACAATCGCAACCTCGATGAAATCATCGTCGTCGAAGGCTACATGGACGTTATCGCCCTCGCCCAGCAAGGCTTGCGCAACGCCGTGGCAACCCTGGGCACCGCGACCAGCGAAGAGCACTTGAAGCGGCTGTTTCGCGTGGTGCCTAACGTGCTGTTCTGTTTCGACGGCGACCAGGCGGGCCGTAACGCCGCATGGCGGGCACTCGAAGCCACGCTGCCGTGCCTGCAGGACGGGCGCCGCGCACGCTTTCTGTTTCTGCCCGAGGGCGAAGACCCGGATACGCTGGTTCGCTCGGAAGGCACTGACGCGTTTCGCGCGCGGATCAATCAACACGCACAACCGCTGGCAGATTATTTCTTCCAGCAACTGACCGAGGAATCGGACCCGCGCTCGCTTGAAGGCAAGGCCCACATGGCCACCCTCGCGGCGCCGCTGATCGATAAAGTCCCCGGCGCCAACCTGCGCATCCTGATGCGTCAGCGTCTGACCGAAATCACCGGCCTGACCGGCGAAGCGATGAGCCAACTGGTGCACAGCGCTCCACAAGACGCGCCACCCGCCTACGATCCGGGCATCGATTACGACGCGATGCCAGATTACAGCGACTACCATCAGCCGCAGGCGCAAGACGCCTACGCGCCGCAGCAGGAATGGACACCGAAGAAACCCGGCGCCGGCGGCAAGAAGTGGGACAAAAAGCCCTGGGACAAGAACGGCAAGCGCGGTGATCGCGACCAACCAAGTGCCCCGCGCACGCCGATCGCCGTCGAAGCACCAACACTGATCGCTTTACGTACGCTGATTCATCATCCAGACCTGGCCGGCCGGGTAGAAACCGCCGACCACTTCGCCAATGAAAGCAATACGTATGCGCAGTTGCTGGTGGCCCTGATCGGCGCCGTACAAAAAAATCCCAAGCTAAACTCAATTCAGCTGATGGCCCGATGGCACGGGACCGAACAGGGCAAATTGCTCAAGGCTCTGGCGGAAAAGGAATGGTTGATTGACGGCAACAACCTTGAACAACAGTTTTTAGACACCATTACTAGGTTATCAGCCGCTCAACACACGGATAGCCTGGAAGCACTAATCAGAAAAGCAAGGCAGCCAGGACTGACCGCGGAGGAAGCAAATCAGATCGCAAATCAGATGCGCGACCTATTAAAACGCAATATGGCTGTATCAACCCCGACCTCAACTGGCGCGTGAGGTCATAGCTCAGGTATAATCCTCGGCTTGTTTTTTGCCCGCCAAGACCTTCAGTGGATAGGGTGTTATGTCCGGAAAAGCGCAACAGCAGTCTCGTATCAAAGAGTTGATCACACTTGGTCGTGAGCAGGGTTACCTGACTTACGCGGAGGTCAACGACCACCTGCCGGAGGATATTTCAGATCCGGAACAGGTGGAAGACATCATCCGCATGATCAACGACATGGGGATCAACGTATTCGAGGTTGCGCCAGATAAGGATTCCCTTATGCTGGCCGACGCCGATACCGACGAAGCCGCGGCCGAAGAGGCAGCAGCAGCGTTGGCAGCGGTCGAGACCGACATTGGTCGCACCACCGACCCAGTGCGCATGTACATGCGTGAAATGGGTACGGTAGAGCTCCTCACTCGTGAAGGCGAAATTGAAATCGCCAAGCGTATTGAAGAGGGCATCCGCGAAGTGATGGGCGCAATTGCGCACTTCCCTGGCACGGTTGACCACATTCTGTCCGAATACACTCGCGTCACCACCGAAGGTGGTCGCCTGTCCGACGTTCTGAGCGGTTATATCGACCCGGACGACGGCATCGCGCCGCCTGCAGCCGAAGTGCCGCCGCCAGTCGATCCGAAAGCCGTGAAAGCGGAAGACGATACCGACGAAGACGAAGCTGAAGCCAGCACCGACGACGAAGAAGAAGTCGAAAGCGGTCCCGATCCTGTTATCGCCGCACAGCGTTTTGGCGCTGTCTCCGATCAGATGGAAGTGACCCGCAAGGCGCTGAAAAAGCACGGTCGCGGCAACAAGGCGGCGATTGCCGAACTGGTGCTGCTGGCTGAGCTGTTCATGCCGATCAAACTGGTGCCGAAGCAATTCGAAGGCCTGGTCGAGCGTGTTCGCAGTGCCCTGGATCGTCTGCGTCAGCAAGAGCGCGCGATCATGCAGCTTTGCGTTCGTGATGCGCGCATGCCGCGTGCCGACTTCCTGCGCCAGTTCCCGGGCAATGAAGTTGACGAGAGCTGGTCCGATGGCCTGGCCAAAGGCAAAGGCAAATACGCCGAAGCGATTGGTCGCCTGCAACCGGACATCCTGCGTTGCCAGCAGAAGCTGATCGCGCTGCAAACCGAAACCGGTTTGACGATCGCCGAGATCAAGGACATCAACCGTCGCATGTCGATCGGTGAGGCCAAGGCCCGCCGCGCGAAGAAAGAGATGGTCGAAGCGAACTTGCGTCTGGTGATCTCCATCGCCAAGAAGTACACCAACCGTGGCTTGCAATTCCTCGATCTGATCCAGGAAGGCAACATTGGTTTGATGAAAGCGGTAGACAAGTTCGAATACCGCCGCGGCTACAAATTCTCGACTTATGCCACCTGGTGGATCCGTCAGGCGATCACTCGCTCGATCGCCGACCAGGCCCGCACCATCCGTATTCCGGTGCACATGATCGAGACGATCAACAAGCTCAACCGTATTTCCCGGCAGATGTTGCAGGAAATGGGTCGCGAACCGACCCCGGAAGAGCTGGGCGAACGCATGGAAATGCCTGAGGACAAGATCCGCAAGGTATTGAAGATCGCTAAAGAGCCGATCTCCATGGAAACCCCGATCGGTGATGACGAAGACTCCCACCTGGGTGACTTCATCGAAGACTCGACCATGCAGTCGCCAATCGATGTTGCAACCGTTGAGAGCCTTAAAGAAGCGACTCGCGAAGTTCTCTCCGGCCTCACAGCACGTGAAGCCAAGGTTCTGCGCATGCGCTTCGGTATCGACATGAATACCGACCACACCCTCGAGGAGGTTGGTAAGCAGTTCGACGTTACCCGTGAGCGGATTCGTCAGATCGAAGCCAAGGCGTTGCGCAAGCTGCGCCACCCGACGAGAAGCGAGCATTTGCGCTCCTTCCTCGACGAGTGATCACACAACCCCCGGCCCAGGCCGGGGGTTTTGCTTTTTACAGATAAAATCCCCCGCACTACCCTCCCGCCGAATTGCCCGTCTACACTCGAAACATTCCCCCGAGCCATAACGAGACCGTTATGCCCAGACTGCCGACCGTGCTTTTTTTGCTGTCGCTGATGACCTGGACCGCAACGGCTGGCGCGCTGACTCTGACCGACGAAGAACGTAGCTGGCTGGCGGCTCACCCGGACTTGCGCCTGGGTGTCGATGCGTCGTGGCCGCCGTTCGAATTCCGCGACGAACACAACCGTTATCAGGGCTTGGCGGCCGACTACATCAACGTCATTCGCCAGCGCCTGGACATCAAACTCACACCGATCGAACCGGTCAGTTGGACCGTGGTTCTGGAACAAGTCAAACAGGGCAAACTGGACCTGCTGCCGGGCATCATGTCGACGCCCGAACGCCAGAGTTACCTGTCGTTTACCCGTCCCTACCTGGATTTCCCGATTGTCATCCTCGCCCACGTCGGCGGCCCTCAGCCGCGCAAAATCGAAGAACTGTACGGGCTGAAAATCGCCGTGGTGGAAAACTATGCGCCGCACGAACTGCTGCGCACGCATCACCCGGACCTGAATCTGGTGGCGATGCCCAACGTCAGTTCGGCGCTGCAAGCGCTGGCCACCGATGAAGTCGACGCGGTGGTCGGCGACCTTGCCTCCAGCGTCTGGAGCCTGCGCCAACTCAAGCTCGACGGTCTCTACGTCAGCGGCGAAACGCCCTATCGCTATCAACTGGCGATGGCCGTGCCGCCCAACAACAAAATCCTCGTGGGCATTCTCGACAAAGTGCTGGCGGACATGAGCGCCAGCGAAATCAGCGCGATTCAGGAACATTGGATCGGCAACGTCCTCGATCACCGCACGTTCTGGTCGGATTTGCTGGTCTATGGTCTGCCGGGCCTGCTGATTCTAGTCACCGTGCTGGCGGTGGTGATTCGGATCAATCGGCGCTTGAGCTCGGAAATCGCCCGGCGCATCGACCTCGAACAGGAATTGCGCAGCAGCGAATATCACTATCGCGGCCTGGTCGAGAGCTTGTCGGCGATTGCCTGGGAAGCGCGGATCAGCGATTTCACCTACAGCTATGTGTCGCCGCACGCCGAAGATTTACTCGGTTATCCGCTATCGCATTGGCTGATTCCGGGCTTCTGGCGCAACATCATCCACCCCGCCGACCTGACCCGCGCCCAGACCTACTGCGATCACGAAGTCCTCGCCGGCCGCGATCACAGCGTCGATTATCGGGTGATCACCGCCGATGGCCGCTGCCTGTGGGTGCGCGACATCGTCAGCCTGATCGAGCATGGCCACGAACCAGTGCTGCGCGGGTTGATGATCGACATCAGCGACGCCAAACGCACCGAAGAAGCGCTGCGCCTGTCGGAACAGAAGTTCGCCTCGGTGTTCCAGCAATGCCCGGACATTCTGGTGATTGCGCGCCTGTCCGACGGCTGTTTGCTGGAGGTCAACGAAGCGTTCGAAGAGCAGATCGGCCTCAAGGCCCGCGATGTCATCGGCCAGACCGCCACCGATTTGAACATCTGGGGCATTCCCGGCGTCGGCCCCGGCCTGCTGCAACGCTTGCAGGCTGGCAGCATTCGCAACCTGGAGATGCCTTTTCGGCGCAACAATGGCCAAGTGTTCACCGGGCTGATTTCCGCCGAACCGTTCGACCTCGATGAGACCCCGGCGCTGGTGGTGGTGGTGCGCGACATCAGTCAGCTCAAGGAAACCCAGCAACAACTGCAAACCTCCGAAGAGAAGTTCGCCAAAGCCTTCCACGCCTCGCCTGACGGCTTGCTGCTGTCGCGGCAGAGCGACGGCATGCTGCTGGAGGTCAACGAGGGGTTCAGCCGGATTACCGGCTTCAACAGCGCGATGTCGGTGGACCGTTCGACGCTGGACCTGGGCATCTGGGTCAATCTCAACGAGCGCAAACAGATGCTCGACTTGCTGCACCGCGATGGGTTCGTCCGCGATTTCAGTTGCCACATCCGCCGCAACGATGGGCAGATTCGCCTCTGCGAAGTGTCGAGCCGGCCGCTGCCGATTGGCGACGAAGATTGCATGCTGACCATCGCCCGCGACATAACCGAACGCCACTTGATGCAGGAAAAACTGCAACAGGCCGCTACCGTGTTCGAAAGCACCGCGGAAGGCGTGTTGATCACCGACACTCAGCAGCACATCAGCGCGGTCAATCGTGCCTTCACCGAAATCACCGGTTACAGCGAAAGCGAAGCGTTGGGCCACACCCCGCGCCTGCTTGCGTCGGGGCTGCACGACAGCGCGTTTTACGCGGCGATGTGGCATCAGTTGACTGACGAAGGTCACTGGCAAGGCGAGATTTCCAATCGACGCAAGAACGGCGAGCTGTACCCGAGCTGGCTGACGATCAGCGCGGTGCGCAATCGCGAGCAGTTCATCACGCACTTTGTCGCGGTGTTCGCCGACATCTCCAGCCTCAAACACGCGCAAGCCAAACTCGATTATCAGGCGCACCACGACCCGCTCACCGGCCTGCCGAACCGCACGCTGTTCGAAAGCCGCTTGCTCACAGCGTTGAACACCCAACAGGAAAATGGCGGCCAGGGCGCCGTGCTGTTCCTTGACCTCGACCGCTTCAAACACATCAACGACAGCCTCGGTCACCCGGTCGGCGACCTGCTGCTCAAAGGCATCGCCGTGCGCCTCAAGGAGCAACTGCGCGACATCGACACGGTTGCGCGGCTGGGCGGCGATGAGTTCATCATTCTGCTGCCGGGTCTGCAGCAAGCCACCGACGCCGACCACATAGCGAACAAACTGCTCAACTGTTTTGCCGCGCCGTTCCAGGCCGGCGAGCACGAGTTTTTCATCAGCGCGAGCATCGGCAGCAGCCTGTACCCCAAGGACGGTTGCGACGTTGCGACGCTGGTGAAAAATGCCGACGCGGCGATGTACCGCTCCAAAGCCAAGGGCCGCAACCGCGTCGAAAGCTACACCCGCGACCTCACGGCCCAGGCCAGCGAACGTGTGGCGCTGGAACACGAACTGCGCCGCGCCATCGAACGCAACGAACTGCACCTGTATTACCAACCGAAAATCAGCCTCGACGACCATCGTCTGGTCGGCGCCGAAGCGCTGATTCGCTGGCGTCACCCGACGTTCGGCGACGTGCCGCCGGAACACTTCATTCCGCTGGCCGAAGAAAACGGCATGATTCTGCAGATCGGCGATTGGGTGCTTGAGACCGCGTGCCGACAGATGTTCGAGTGGAATCAGGTCTATGAAAGCCTCGGCCCACTGTCGGTCAACCTCGCCGGCGCGCAATTGCGCCAGCCGAATCTGCTCGGCCGCATCGAACAACTGCTCCGGGACAACCGCCTCAAGCCCGGCTTTCTGCAACTGGAAATTACCGAAAACTTCATCATGAGCCAGGCCGAAGAGGCACTCGCGGTGCTGCATCAACTCAAACATCTGGGCGTGCAACTGGCGATCGACGACTTCGGCACTGGCTATTCGTCCCTCAGCTACCTCAAGCGCCTGCCGCTGGACATCCTCAAGATCGACCAGTCTTTCGTCCGCGGATTACCGGATGATCCCCACGACGCGGCGATCGTGCGGGCGATCATCGCGCTCGGCCGCAGCATGCAATTCACCATCATCGCCGAGGGCGTCGAAACCCAGGCCCAACAGCAATTCCTCGCCGCCGAAGGATGCGAACAGATCCAGGGCTACATCGTCAGCCTGCCCCTGCCGCCCGAGGAATTCGCCGCGACGTTTCTTCGTATCGCAGTTTCAGACTTTTCGGATAGCACAGCAGAGAAACCGTCGTTATAATCCGCGACCTACTGAGGGCCTATAGCTCAGTTGGTCAGAGCAGAGGACTCATAATCCTTTGGTCCACGGTTCAAGTCCGTGTGGGCCCACCAAACAAAAAAGCCGCGTGATTACGCGGCTTTTTCGTGTCTGGGGTTTGGGGTTTTCGGGCGCTGCTGAGTAGTAATCTGCAGAAACACTCATGAAATTGACAATCCAGCCTTGAACTCTAGGATGGCTCGACCTATAAATACTATAGAAAATCAATGAGCCTCCTTCCTTTTCCACTGACCCAGAAGAAAGCCCTCGAGATCATACGAGCACTTGCGCAAGTGTCGGAACGCATCTTTTATTCCCCGCATGCCAAGGCACGGATGATCGAGAGAGGTGTGAGCATGCCGGATGTCATGGACTGTCTGGGTAAAGGGCTTATCAGAGAGGGGCCATATCAGCAGCCGGGAGGTGATTGGAGATTTACGATTTCCTGGTTCAGAGCAGGCTCACCACTCGAGATTGTTGGCGCAATCGATGTCGACGACGAGGGGACATTCCTTGTCATAGTGACCACGATTAAAAAGAAGGGGTGAAATTATGTACCACTACGTGGAAAGCGGGCTGCCAAATGTATGGCTCAGCAACGGCTTCGTGGTGAAACAGACCGCCTATGGCGAGTCCATCGCAATCACTGATGTAAAGGGCTTACACGACGTTATCGGCAAGGTTATTGCGGCAAAATCTTCGGTGCTGACAGGCGCTGAGTTCAGGTTCTTGAGGAAAGAGCTTGGACTGTCCCAGGAAAGTCTCGCGGAGATTGTTGGTTTGACCAGCCAGGCCGTTGCGATTTGGGAGAAAACCGACAAAATTCCGTTGGTGAACGACCGCTACTTGCGAGGACTTTATCTGGAGTCAAAAACTGGCGGAGCGGATTTGATGGCAGCTATCAATACCATCAACAAGCTGGACCATGATCTGTACAAATTGAACCTGGAATTCGAAGGCGAATGGCACAACTACGACCGCTCATGCGCGTAGTGCTTAGCGCTTTCCAATTGACGCCCGGCCAATGCCGGGCTTTTTTATGGTCGTGTATTGGCATAAGTACGTGATCGGCGGCTGAAACCTAACTGGAAAGCCATAAAAAAACCGCGCAATTGCGCGGCTTTTTTCCCCACTGCAAATCACCCCTTACTCAGGCAACGCATACGCAATCACGTAATCCCCGCGGTCCGGCGACTGTCGCGCGCCGCCCACGGTCAGCAGGATGTATTGCTTGCCGGTCTTCGGCGAAACGTAGGTCATCGGCCCGGACTGACTGCCTACCGGCAGACGCGATTTCCAGATTTCGTTGCCGTTGCCGGTATCGAACGCACGCAGGTAGAAATCCTGAGTACCGGCGAAGAACAGCAACCCGGACTGCGTCGCGAGCGAAGCGCCGAGTGTCGGCATGCCGATCGGGATCGGCAAATGCATGCGAATACCCAGCGGGCCGGTGTCTTGCACGGTGCCAACCGGGACTTGCCACATCAGTTTGTGGGTCTTCAGGTCGATGGCGGACATGGTGCCGAAAGGTGGTTTCTGGCAAGGAATGCCGGCCGCCGAAAGGAAGCGTTCGCGCATCGCACCGAACGGCGTGCCTTCCTGCGGCACGACGCCCATTTCGATGCCGCTGGCCCCGGCGGCAATCTTGTCGCGCGGGATCATGTAGTTGGCCAGGCCCAGGCGCATGTCGTTGACGAACATGTAGTTAGTGTTCGGATCGACCGACACGCTGCCCCAGTTCATCCCGCCCAGCGAGCCCGGGAATTGCAGCGCGCGGTCCAGGCCCGGCGGCGTGTAGACGCCTTCGTGGCGCATGCCTTTGAACTGAATGCGGCACATCAATTGGTCAAACGGCGTGGCGCCCCACATGTCGGATTCGGTCAGGGTTTTGTTGCCGATCGACGGCATGTCGACCGAGAACGGCTGGGTTGGCGAGTAGCGTTCGCCGGGCACGTTGCCCTGTGGCACCGGGCGTTCTTCAACCTTGGCGATCGGCACGCCGGTTTCGCGATTGAGCAGGAAGATTTCGCCCTGCTTGGTCACTTGCGCCAAGGCTGGCTGGGTGCCGCCCTTGTCGTCCGGCACGTCGTAAAGCAGCGGTTGCGCCGGCAGGTCGAAGTCCCAGAGGTCATGGTGAGTGGTCTGGAAGTGCCAGCGCACCTGACCGGTTTTCACGTCGATGGCGACGATGGACGAGTTCCACTTATCGTCGAATTCGGTGCGTTGGCCGCCGAAAAAGTCCGGCGTCGCGTTGCCGGTTGGCAAATAAACGAGGCCGAGTTGGGCGTCGTAGGACATCGCCGACCAGACGTTCGGTGTGCCTCGGGTGTACGTCTCACCGGGCGGCGGACGTTTCGTGATGTTCGGATTGCCCGGATCCCAGGCCCACACCAGTTCACCGCTGCGCACGTCATACGCGCGGACGACGCCTGGCGGTTCGCCGGTCGAGTAGTTGTCCGCGACGCGCCCACCCACGATCACTACGTCACCCGCCACCAGCGGCGTCGAGGTTTGCTGGAAGTAACCGGGTTTGACTTCGCCCATGTCGGTTTTCAGATCGACCGTGCCTTTGTCGCCGAAGTCTTCGCACGGCTTGCCGGTATCGGCATTGATCGCGATCAGACGCGCATCACCGGTCGGCAGAAACAGACGTTTCGCACAGGCTGTGGGTTGAGTTTCCGACGAGGCAGGCGTTGATGTCGGCGTCGGCGCCGGCGCCGGCGTCTCGGAATAACCCAAACCACGGCAGCGCTGCCAGTTGGGCGCGGTGCCTTGCGGGTCGAATTTCCAGCGCTGGGCGCCGGTATCGGCGTCGAGCGCGAAAACTTTGCCGTACGCGGTGCAGGTGTAGACCGTGTCGCCGATTTGCAGCGGGGTGTTCTGATCTTCAGCGCCAGCGCCGGTGCTTTGCGGAATGTCGCCGGTCTGGAAAGTCCAGGCGACCTGCAATTTGTCGATGTTGCCTTTGTTGATCTGGTCCAGCGCGGCGAAGCGGTTGCCGGCCGTGGTGTTGCCCCAATGCGCCCAATCCTTTTGCTCGGTGCCCGGTTTTACCGGAGTCACCGCAGGTTCGCTGCTGGCCTTGACCACGTGGGTCGGCACGAACATGTAGGCCAGCGTCGCGACTACGCCGACCCCCAGAATGCCCGCCAAACCGTACGCACCGCGCCCTGCGGTGGCGCCGGAAGCGCGAACCAGCGTCGGATAAATCAGCGCAACGACCAGGCCGATCACAGCAAAAGTCAGTACCCGCGACACCAGCGGCCAATAATCCAAACCGCTGTCCCACACCGCCCAGATCGCCGTCAGGATCAGCGCTACGCCATACAGCCAGGCGCCTTGCGGCTGGCGCCGGGCAATCAGCAGCCCGGAAGCGAACATCGCCAGACCCATCAGCAAAAAGTACCAACTGCCGCCCAACGTTGCCAGGTAAGCACCGCCACCGGCCAGGCCCAGCCCGATCAACGCGATCAGGACGCCGAGCCCCAACAGCAACCATTTGCTGCCGGCGGCAGCTCCAGAATTACTCATGTCGAAAGTTTTCCAATGTGTGACAAGCGCAAAATTATGTACTACCTAGTTACTTATGACAATTTGTCGCAGGCAAAATGTTCTGAACGGTACAAAACATGATCGATCAACCGCCGCGAGCGCACTGCAGGATGTGGCTGTAACATGCTGACCACTGATTTTCATGCCGCTGGAGCCGCCCCCTTGCCCGACACTCGCCCGCCCGTGCTAGACGAAATTGACCGCCAGTTGATCGCCGCCCTGCAGATCAACGCCCGCGAAAGTGTCGCCATGCTGGCGCGGCAACTGGGTATTGCGCGCACCACCGTCACGTCGCGATTGGCACGGTTGGAAAAGGCGCGGGTGATCACCGGTTACGGCGTGCGTCTGGGGCAACGCGTGGTTGATGGCGGGTTGCAGGCATATGTCGGGATTACCGTGCAACCGCGTTCCGGCAAAGAAGTGTTGCGGCGTTTGAGCGCGATGGCGCAGGTGCAGCAACTGTGTGCGGTGAGTGGCGAGTTTGATTATGTGGCGTGGTTGCGCACTGATTCGCCGGAGCAGCTGGATCAGTTGCTGGATCAGATCGGCAGCGTGGATGGGGTCGAGAAGACCACGACGTCGATAATCTTGAGCAGCAAGATTGATCGGGGGCAGCCGGTTTAGGTTTGGCTGCGAGGTTTTGCAGCGGCTGGGCGGGCCTCATCGCGAGCAAGCTCGGCTCCCACAGGGTTGTGTGATCAGCCCTTGCAGGAGTGAGCCTTCTCTGCTCCCACAGCGATATGTGGATCAGCCCTTGTAGGAGTGAGCCTGCTCGCGATCGCGGTTTGTCAGCAAACGATGATGTTAAAGACTGTTTACTGACAGATCGCATAAATCACTCGTCATAAAGCACAGCTGATTATCAAAACGACGACACATTGCGTCTTATTAACGTGTTCTGCGCTCTCTAGAATGGCTGGCATCTTTTCCTATACTCAGACGCGCATTCCGCGTCGGGTCGCCAGCAAGGTCAGCCATGAACAAGAACAATCGCCATCCTGCAGACGGTAAGAAACCGATCACAATTTTCGGCCCGGACTTTCCGTTCGCGTTCGACGACTGGATCGAACACCCGGCCGGCCTCGGCAGCATTCCCGAGCACAACCACGGCGCCGAAGTGGCTATCGTTGGTGGCGGCATCGCCGGTCTGGTCGCGGCTTACGAGCTGATGAAACTGGGCCTGAAACCGGTCGTCTACGAAGCCTCGAAAATGGGCGGTCGCCTGCGTTCGCAAGCGTTCAATGGCGCGGAAGGCATCGTTGCCGAGCTCGGCGGCATGCGTTTTCCGGTGTCTTCCACGGCGTTTTATCACTACGTCGACAAACTCGGCCTCGAAACCAAACCGTTCCCCAACCCGCTGACCCCGGCGTCCGGCAGCACGGTGATCGACCTCGAAGGCAAGACTCATTACGCACAAAGCCTGGCGGATCTTCCTGCACTGTTTCAGGAAGTGGCTGACGCCTGGGCGGACGCGCTAGAGGACGGCTCGCGTTACAAAGAGATCCAGCAAGCGATCCGCGACCGTGACGTGCCACGCCTCAAAGAACTGTGGAACACCTTGGTGCCGCTGTGGGATGACCGCACGTTCTACGACTTTGTCGCGACCTCGAAAGCCTTCGCCAAGTTGTCGTTCCATCACCGCGAAGTGTTTGGCCAAGTCGGTTTCGGGACCGGCGGCTGGGATTCGGACTTCCCCAACTCGATGCTGGAAATCTTCCGCGTGGTGATGACCAACTGCGACGACCATCAGCATCTGGTCGTCGGTGGCGTCGAGCAAGTGCCGCTGGGCATCTGGCGCCATGTGCCGGAACGCTGCGTGCATTGGCCGCAGGGCACCAGCCTCAGCTCGCTACACCGAGGCGCGCCGCGCTCGGGCGTGAAGAAAATCGCCCACGCCGAGAACGGCCGTTTCACCGTCACCGACAACTATGGCGACAGCCGCGAATACGCTGCGGTACTGACCACCTGCCAGAGCTGGTTGCTGACCACGCAGATCGAATGCGATGAAACCCTGTTCTCGCAAAAGATGTGGATGGCCCTCGACCGCACCCGTTACATGCCGTCATCAAAAACCTTCGTGATGGTCGACCGCCCGTTCTGGAAGGACAAGGATCCGGAAACCGGCCGCGACCTGATGAGCATGACCCTCACCGATCGCCTGACTCGTGGCACTTATCTGTTCGACAACGGCGACGACAAGCCCGGGGTGATTTGCCTGTCGTACTCGTGGATGAGTGACGCGCTGAAAATGCTCCCGCATCCGGTGGAAAAGCGCGTGAGATTGGCGCTGGACTCGTTGAAAAAGATCTACCCGAAAGTCGATATCGCCGCGCGGATCATTGGCGACCCGATCACCGTTTCCTGGGAATCCGATCCGCACTTCCTCGGCGCGTTCAAAGGCGCCCTGCCCGGCCATTACCGCTACAACCAGCGCATGTACGCGCACTTCATGCAGGACGACATGCCAGCCGAGCAACGCGGGATTTTCATCGCCGGCGACGACGTTTCGTGGACCCCGGCGTGGGTCGAAGGCGCGGTGCAGACCTCGCTCAACGCGGTGTGGGGCATCATGAAACACTTCGGCGGTGAAACTCACGCCGAGAACCCGGGTCCAGGAGATGTGTTCAACGAAATCGGGCCCATCGCCCTGCCCGAGTAAGAGGAATCCGAAATGCGCGTAGCCCTTTACCAATGTCCACCGTTGCCGCTGGACGTCGCCGGCAATCTGCATCGCCTGCATCAACTGGCGCTGGAGGCCCGAGGCGCGGACTTGCTGGTGTTGCCGGAGATGTTTCTGACCGGCTACAACATCGGCGTGGATGCCGTCAGCGTTCTCGCCGAAGTGCACAACGGTGAGTCGGCTCAACAAATTGCGCGCATTGCGAAAACCACCGGCATCGCCATTCTTTATGGTTATCCCGAGCGCACTGAGGACGGCCAGATCTACAACTCGGTGCAACTGATCGACGCCCACGGCGAACGCGTGTGCAACTACCGCAAGACGCATTTGTTCGGCGACCTCGACAACTCGATGTTCAGCGCGGGCGGCGATGAGTTCCCGGTGGTCGAGCTCAATGGCTGGAAAATCGGTTTCCTGATTTGCTACGACATGGAGTTCCCGGAAAACGCCCGACGCTTGGCGTTGGCCGGTGCCGAGCTGATTCTGGTGCCGACCGCGAACATGATTCCTTACGACTTCGTCGCTGACGTCACCGTCCGCTCGCGCGCCTTCGAAAACCAGTGTTATGTGGCTTACGCCAACTATTGCGGCAACGAAGGCGACATCCATTACTGCGGGCAAAGCAGCATCGCCGCGCCGGATGGCAGCCGTATCGCCCAGGCCGGGTTGGACGAAGCGTTGATCGTCGGCGAGCTGGATCGGCAATTGATGCTCGAATCGCGCGCCGCCAATCGCTACTTGATCGATCGCCGTCCTGAACTCTACGGCGAGCTGAACAAGCGCTGAGCCCCGGTTATCCGCTAGCATTAGCGCTTCTCTGTACTGGAAGTGCTCATGCCTGCGCTGAATCATCCCCGCCCTCACACTGAAACCCTGGCCAATGGCCTGCGGGTGACGCTGCGTCACGCGCCCGATTTGAAGCGCGCCGCAGCCGCGTTGCGGGTCGCCGCTGGCAGCCATGACGTACCGCTGGCATGGCCCGGGTTGGCGCATTTTCTTGAGCATTTGCTGTTTCTGGGCACTGAGCGTTTTCCTACGGACGAGGCGCTGATGGCCTACGTCCAGCGGCATGGCGGCCAAGTGAATGCGCGGACCAATGAACGCACCACCGATTTCTTTTTCGAGTTGTCGCCGCAGGCGTTTGCCGGTGGATTGCAGCGTCTGTCGGACATGCTCGCCCACCCGCGTATGAATCTGGACGATCAGGCGCGGGAACGGGAGGTTTTGCACGCGGAATTCGTCGCTTGGTCCCAGGACGCCACGGCGCAACAGCAACTTTCGCTGTTCGACGGGCTGTCGCCGAGTCATCCACTGCGCGGTTTTCATACCGGCAACCGCGATAGCCTGCCGGTGCCGCAGCCTGAGTTTCAGCAGGCTTTGAAGGATTTCTATCAGCAGTTTTACCGCACCGGGCAGATGACCCTGAGTCTGGTAGGCCCGCAAAGTTTTGACGAGTTGCGAGCGATGGCGCAGGCGTTCGACGCGGTTATCGCGTCGGGGGATAAAGTCCAGCAACAGGCGCCAACACTGCTGATGGCTGCGGCGGATAGAAGTTATCAACAGGTCGGCGAGCGTCGCGTGGATCTGCTGTTCGCCCTCGAAGCGCTGCCGGAATCCTCTGCCGAGGCGTTGGCGTTTTTATGTCATTGGCTGAACAACGCGAAATCCGGCGGATTGCTCGCCGAACTGCAAACACAAGGCTTGGCTGACGGTCTGAAAGCCGCGCCGCTGTATCAATTCGCCGGACAGGCTTTGTTGCACATCGAGTTCATCAGCGCTGCGACGCCAAGTGCGCCAAGTGCGCTGCGCGGGCAACTGATGGATTGGCTGGGGTTTTTCGCGTCTCAGCAAAACAGCAGCGAACTGCGCGAAGAATACGCGGCCCTGCTGCAGCGCCAGCAGCAAATGAGCTGCGCTTTGCAACAGGCCCAGCGCGACAGTCAGCAGCTTGAAAGCGCTTTATCCGAACAAGGTGTTGCAGCGCTCCAGAGCATCCTCCAACAAATCGGCGCTGTGGATAACTTCACCGGCCAGTGGCAAGTGCCTGCTGCGAACCCGTTCCTGCGCTCGGACGCAGCATTGGCCAACGCCGGACTGATTCGCGGCCAGACCAGCGCCCACCGTGGTTTGCGCACGTTCGCCCAGGATCGCTCGCGCGGTCGCCGTGAACGCTCGCCGATGCAATTCAGCCAGGCATTGCCCGGCAATACCGAGGCAGGCGCGATTTATCTGCGTTGGCGGTTGGCGGCGGCAGCGGACAGCGGCCTGCAATCCAGTCTCGAAAATAGCCTGCAACCGCTGCGTGAAGACGCGCGTCAGGCGGGTGTCGAGGTTTCTTTTGACGTGTCGGGGAACCAAGGGTTGCTGAAGATGACCGGTTTGCAGGAGCCAATGCCGAAAATCCTTGAACACGCGCTGACGCTTCTGACGAAACCTGACGCCGATTTCCCACGCGTCGCAACCACAAGTCCTGCGTTGATGCCGATTCGGCAACTGCTCAAAGCGCTGCCGGCGTGTGGACTGGAACCGGCGAATGTCTCAGACAATCTGCAACAACTCTGGTCGAACGCACGCTGGGATGGCTTGGCGGTCGGTTTGTCGGCGCAGACGCAAGCGGCGATGGGCGTTGCGCTGAGCCGTATTCCGGGGATCGCCGACGCGCAACTGACGCCGCCGCCATCGCTCCATTCGCAACATGTGTGGCATTGCATCGAAACCCAATCCAGCGAAGCGGCGCTGCTGCTCTTTTGCCCTACAGCTACCCAGGAAATTACGGACGAAGCCGCATGGCGTTTGCTCGCGCATTTGAGCCAAACCGCGTTCTACCAGCGCCTGCGCGTCGAGCTGCAACTGGGTTACGCGGTGTTCAGCGGATTGCGCCAGATGAATGGCCAGGCCGGTTTGCTGTTTGGCGTGCAGTCGCCGACGGTCGCGGTGGTCGAATTGCTCGGGCACATCGACCATTTCCTCAGTGGACTGACAGAACTGATCAGTGGCCTCGACGATCACTCCTGGCTCGCGCAACGCCAGGCCCTCGCGGATCAATTCGACATCGAGGCGCTGCCGAGCGTGCAGGCGGCCGAACTGCTTTGGCAGGCAAAACTGGCCGGCCACTCGTCGGATTACCTCTCGCAACTTGGTGAAACCATTTTGTCCATCGACCGAGCCGAATTGTTCGCCGCCGCCCAGCGTCTTAATACTGCGGCAGGCGGTTGGCGCTGTGTCGCCAACACGCCGTGCCCCGGCGGTCTTTGGCAAGTGGCGAAATGATCATTACGGGCGCTGCAATTAGCTTTCTCAAACTTTCACGGGCAAGCGCTCGGTAATTTTGAGTAACATAGCCGCCTAACTATCTGAACATCTCCGGCTGGAGGTGGACTATATGTATAGGTCTCAGCTGTCCCATCCACCTGAAAGGAGCACTTTTATGTCCTGGTCCAAACCTGCTTACACCGACCTGCGTATCGGCTTTGAAGTCACCATGTACTTCGCAAGCCGCTAAGTTTGTCCTGTGTCACAGCGCCTCGGTTTGCCGAGGCGTTTTTATTTTCGGTTTTCAAATGATGGAGCGGCCATGTTTGTCCAGATTCTAGGTTCCGCCGCCGGCGGTGGTTTCCCGCAGTGGAATTGCAACTGCGTGAACTGTGCCGGTTTTCGCGACGGCAGCCTGAACGCCAAGGCGCGTACTCAATCGTCCATCGCGATTTCCGATGACGGCGTGAATTGGGTGCTGTGCAATGCGTCGCCGGACATCCGCGCCCAACTCCAGAGCTTCGCCCCGATGCAACCGGGCCGTGCGCTGCGCGATACCGGGATCAGCGCAATCATCCTGATGGACAGCCAGATCGACCACACCACCGGTTTGCTCAGTCTGCGCGAAGGTTGCCCGCACCAGGTCTGGTGCACCGACATGGTCCACGAAGATTTGAGCACGGGTTTCCCGCTGTTCACCATGCTGACCCACTGGAACGGCGGGCTGAACTGGAACCGCATCGAACTCGACCAGAGCTTCAGCGTCCCCGCCTGCCCGAACCTGCGTTTCACCCCGCTGCCGTTGCGCAGCGCCGCGCCGCCCTACTCGCCGCACCGTTTCGACCCGCACCCGGGCGATAACATCGGCCTGATCGTTGAAGACCTGAGCACCGGCGGCAAGCTGTTTTACGCACCGGGCCTGGGCAAAGTCGACGCGCCTTTGCTGCAAATCATGGCCGAAAGCGATTGCCTGCTGGTGGACGGCACGATGTGGGACGACGACGAAATGCAGCGTCGCGGCGTTGGCACCCGTACCGGTCGGGAAATGGGTCATTTGGCGCAGAACGGCCCCGGCGGCATGCTGGAAGTGCTCGAACAACTGCCCAAGCAGCGCAAAGTGCTTATCCACATCAACAACACCAACCCGATCCTCGACGAAGATTCACCGGAGCGCGCGGAATTGGCGCGGCGTGGGGTTGAAGTGGCGTATGACGGGATGAGTATTGTGTTGTAGCTGAGGGCCCTTCGCGGGCGAGCCTCGCTCCTACAGGGCATAGCGAAGAACCTGTAGGAGCGAGGCTCGCCCGCGAAAGCGTCCGACCCGACACCAAAGAATCCACCGGTCCTACCCGGAGAACCGAAATGACTGACACCGCAATGTCCCCCACCGAGTTCGAAGCCGCCCTGCGCGCCAAGGGCGCCTATTACCACATCTATCACCCGTATCACGTGGCGATGTATGAAGGTCGGGCGACGCGTGAACAAATTCAGGGCTGGGTGGCCAACCGCTTCTACTATCAGGTGAACATCCCCCTGAAGGACGCGGCGATCCTCGCCAATTGCCCGGACCGCGAGATCCGCCGCGAGTGGATTCAGCGCCTGCTCGACCATGACGGCGCGCCCGGTGAAGACGGCGGCATCGAAGCATGGCTGCGCCTCGGCCAGGCGGTTGGCCTCGATCCGGACCAGTTGCGCTCGCAGGAACTGGTGCTGCCCGGCGTGCGTTTCGCTGTCGATGCCTACGTCAATTTCGCCCGTCGGGCCAGTTGGCAGGAAGCCGCCAGCAGCTCGTTGACCGAACTGTTCGCGCCGCAGATCCACCAATCGCGCCTCGACAGTTGGCCGCAGCATTACCCGTGGATCGACCCGGCCGGCTACGAATATTTCCGCACTCGCCTGGGTCAGGCGCGGCGCGATGTCGAGCATGGGTTGGCGATCACTTTGCAGCACTACACCACCCGCGCCGGCCAGGAGCGCATGCTGGAAATTCTCCAGTTCAAACTGGACATTCTTTGGAGCATGCTCGATGCCATGACCATGGCGTATGAGCTCAATCGCCCGCCTTACCACAGCGTGACCGAGCAACGGGTCTGGCATAAAGGAATCATTTTATGAGTTTCGATCGCAGCAAAGTCCCGACCTGGCGTCAGGGATACCGCTACCAATACGAACCGGCGCAGAAGGGCCACGTGCTGCTGTACCCGGAAGGCATGATCAAACTCAATGAAAGTGCGGCGCTGATCGGCGGATTGATCGACGGCGAACGTGATGTCGCGGCGATCATCGCCGAACTGGAGGCTAAATTCCCCGGTGTGCCCGAGCTCGGTGTAGACATCGAGCAATTCATGGAGGTCGCCCGTGCTGAGCACTGGATCGAACTTGCCTGACACCCTGTCGGACAAGTTACCGCCCAAACCGGAAATTGGCCTGCCACTGTGGCTGCTGGCCGAGCTGACGTATCGCTGCCCGCTGCAATGTCCGTACTGCTCCAATCCGCTGGATTTCGCCGAGCAGGGCAAAGAGCTGAGCACCGAACAGTGGATCAAAGTGTTTCGCGAAGCGCGGGAAATGGGCGCGGCGCAATTGGGTTTCTCCGGCGGCGAACCGCTGGTGCGCCAGGACCTCGCCGAATTGATCGCCGAGGCGCGCAAGTTGGGTTTCTACACCAACCTGATCACCTCGGGCATCGGCCTCACCGAGCAGAAAATCAGCGACTTCAAGAAGGCCGGCCTCGACCATATCCAGATCAGTTTTCAGGCCAGCGACGAGCAGGTGAATAACCTCCTCGCCGGTTCGAAAAAAGCCTTCGCGCAAAAGCTCGAAATGGCCCGCGCGGTGAAGGCGCACGGTTATCCGATGGTGCTGAACTTCGTCACTCATCGACACAATATCGACAAGATCGACCGGATCATCGAGCTGTGCATTGCGCTGGAAGCCGACTTCGTCGAGCTCGCGACTTGCCAGTTCTACGGTTGGGCGCAGCTCAATCGTGTCGGTTTGTTGCCGACCAAGGAACAACTGGTCCGCGCCGAACGCATCACCAACGAATACCGCGCCAAACTGGAAGCCGAAGGGCATCCGTGCAAACTGATTTTTGTCACGCCGGATTACTATGAAGAACGCCCGAAAGCCTGCATGAATGGCTGGGGCAGTATTTTTCTCACTGTCACGCCGGACGGCACCGCGCTGCCCTGCCACGGTGCCCGACAGATGCCGGTGCAATTTCCCAACGTGCGCGATCACACCATGCAACACATCTGGTACGACTCGTTCGGCTTCAACCGCTTTCGCGGTTACGACTGGATGCCCGAGCCGTGCCGCTCCTGCGACGAGAAAGAAAAGGACTTCGGCGGCTGTCGCTGCCAGGCGTTCATGCTCACGGGCGATGCAAGCAATGCCGACCCGGTGTGCAGCAAATCGGAACATCACGGCGTGATTCTCAAGGCCCGCGAAGAAGCCGAGCACGCGACTCAAACCATTGAACAACTGGCCTTTCGCAATGAACGAAACTCACGACTCATCGCTAAAGGCTGAGCCTTTCAGCGCGCTCAAGGCTGTTGCCGCCGGCATCGATTTTGCCGAATTGCAACTCGGCCGCCATGGCTTGTTCTGGAACGAATACCGTCCCGAGGACGGCGCTTGCCGGATCTGGCACTGGCGCGACGGGCACGCCCACTGCATGACGCCGCCAGGTTTCAGCGTGCGCAGCCGCGTGTACGAATATGGTGGCGGCGCGTTTTGCCTGACCGATGACGGCGTTGCTTTCGTTAACGAGGCCGATCAGCAGTTGTATCGCCAGTCGCTGAACAGCGAACCCCCGCACGCCCTGACTTCCAATGAGTGCCGCTATGGCGATCTGCAGTTTGCCGATGGCCAAGTGTTGGCGGTTGAGGAAAACCACGATCAGCATCGCTTGGTCGCCATCGACCTCGCGGATGGCGTGCGTCATCTGCTGGCCGAGGGTGCTGATTTCTACGCAGCACCGACGCTGAGCCCGGACGCCCGGCGCCTGACGTGGATCGAGTGGAGCCGGCCCGATCAACCGTGGACCGCAACGCGCCTGATGGTTGCCGAGCGTGAGGATCAGGCCAGTTTCGGCGCGCCGCGCTGTGTAGCGGGCGATGCTGGCGAAGAGTCGTTGCAGCAACCGCGTTTTGATCAGAGCGGTCGTTTGTATTGCCTGACCGATCGCAACGGGTTTTGGCAGCCATGGGCGGAGTCGGCTGACGGCTTGAGCGCGTTGGCGAGCGCCGCTGCCGATCACGGACCGGCGCCGTGGCAATTGGGCGGCAGCACTTGGTTGCCGCTCGGTGGCGAAAACTATCTGGCGAGCTGGACCGAGGGCGGCTTTGGCCGGTTGGAAATCCGCGGTGATGTCACTGAAGATTTCACCGGGGATTACACGCGGTTTCGCAGTCTAGCGATGGATGAAAAGTGCATTTACTGCATCGCCGCCTCGCCGATCAGTTCTGCGGCAGTGATCGCGATTGACCGCAGCACCGGCGCGGTCAAAACCTTGGCCGGCGGTATCGCCCCGCTGCCCGCCGAACAGGTCAGCCGTCCACAAACCCTGCGTTACCCAAGCGGTTCGGGCGAGGCGCATGGCTTCTTCTATCCGGCCATGACTGGCGAAGCGAAACCGCCGCTGGTGGTGTTCATCCACGGCGGCCCGACGTCGGCCTGCTACCCGATGCTCGACCCGCGCATTCAATATTGGGCACAACGCGGTTTTGCCGTGGCCGACCTCAACTATCGCGGCAGCAGCGGATATGGCCGCGAATACCGCCAGGCACTGCACTTGAGTTGGGGTGATGTCGACGTCGAAGATGCTTGCGCGGTGGTGACCTACCTCGCCGAACGCGGACTCATCGACGGCGAAAAAGCCTTCATCCGCGGCGGCAGTGCCGGCGGTTACACGACGCTGTGCGCGCTGGCGTTCCACAAGGTTTTCCGCGCTGGCGCCAGCCTTTACGGCGTCAGCGATCCGGTAGCGCTGGCGAGGGCGACGCACAAGTTCGAGGGCGATTATCTCGACTGGCTGATCGGCGATCCGCAGCAAGACGCCGAACGCTACGCCGCGCGCACACCGTTACTGCACGCGAAAAACATCAGGGTGCCGGTGATTTTCTTTCAGGGAGAACTGGACGCGGTGGTGGTTCCGCAGCAGACCCGCGACATGGTCACGGCGCTCGAGGACAACGGCATTTTGGTCGAAGCGCACTATTACGCAGACGAGCGACATGGCTTCCGCAAGGCCGGGAACCAGGCACATGCGCTGGAACAGGAGTGGTTGTTTTATCGGCGGGTGATTGAGTCAACCGAATGAAACCGAGTCGCGCCGTTCGCGGGCAAGCCTTGCTCCTACAGGTATGGCGCAAAGCCTTGTAGGAGCGAGGCTCGCCCGCGAAAGCAATCTACTTCATGCCACAGGACTCAACGCTTGGCGATGATGTAAACCGCGTGCACGATCCCAGGAATATAACCGCACAACGTCAGCAGGATATTCAGCCAGAACGCACCCGCGAAACCGACTTGCAGAAACACACCCAGGGGCGGCAACAGAATGGCGATGATGATTCGAATAAAGTCCATGGGGCAGCTCCTGAATTAAGTTGGCTCGTGTGAGCCACACACCCAATCGACCTGCGCCGTTCGTCAGGGTTCACTCCGAATCGTGTCCTGATGCCAGTATCTCGATGAATCAGCGGACAAAAAAACGCCCCACGCCAAAAGAATCAGGCATGGGGCGATGCGTTATTACCGCGAGACGGTTCGGAAATTCGTGTAGGGCGGTTCTGATCAGACGGCAATCCCTTTGCGGCATTGCAGTTGCGCGGTGCGTACGCGGGAGAAGGCGCGGGCCAGGCGCAGGAGCATTTCGTCGATGTTGGCTTTGCTGACGGTGAGCGCAGGGGTGAAGCGCAGGCAGTCGGGTTGCGCGGCGTTAAGCAGCAAACCTTCGTAGAGCGCCGCTTTGACGACGGCGTCCGCTGAACCTTCTGACAAGGTCAGTCCCCAGAGCAGGCCTTGTCCACGCAGTTCGCCGTGGGCATAGCGATGGGATAAACGCCGCAGACCTTCACTCAGGTGCTGGCCGGTGTCCTCGACGTGGTCAAGGAAGCCTTTGTCGTCTACGGTGTCGAGCACTGCCAGGCCGGCAGCGGTCATCAGTGCATTGCCATGGTGGGTGCCGGTCATTTCGCCGAGTTCGAAACAGCAGGCTTTGCCGCGCGCCAGCAGTGCCGCCAGTGGTACGCCGCCGCCCAGCCCTTTGCCGAGCACGACGATGTCGGCGCGCACGTCGCTGGATTGTTCCGCGAGCAAGCTGCCGCAGCGGCCAATCCCGGTTTGCACTTCGTCGAGGATCAGCAGAATTCCGAGTTCGCGACACAGGCGTTCGACGCCTTTGAGGTAATGCGGGTCGGCGGGAATGACGCCGGCATCACTCTGGATCGGCTCGAGCATGATCGCCACGGTTTGCGCGTCTACCGCTGCGTGCATCGCCGGCAGGTCGTTGAACGGCACGTGGCTGAACCCCGGCAGTTGCGGTTCGAAAAGGTTGGCGAGGTTGGAACTGTCCGACGCCGAGATCGTCGCGAGACTACGCCCGTGGCAGCCATTTCTGGCGACGATGATCCGCGAGGCACCACTGCGATAGCGCTGGCCCCACTTGCGTGCCAGTTTGATCGCCGTTTCACAGGCCTCGCTGCCGGTGTTCAGCAGGTACGCCTGATCGCTGCCGGTGCTGCGGCAGAGGCGCTCGGCGAGGTTGAGCATGCCGCGGTTATGCAGGCCGAAACCGGGATTGATCAGCGCTTGAGCCTGATCGGCAATGGCCCTGACCAACACCGAAGCGCTATGGCCCAAGCTGTTGGCGCCGCCGCCCTGGGTGAAATCCAGATACGCGCGGTCGTCGCTGTCCCACAGCCACGAACCCTGCCCACGCACGAATATCTGCTTCGGCCGCTCGACGCTGGGCATCAGGCACTCGCTGGAAAGGTTGTCGTTGCAAATCGGTTTGGCCGCGTCCATCGCCAAGTCGTCGAGGCTGCGCGGGCTGGCTGGACTGCGGCGCAGATTGAACAGATTCATCGCAAACAACCTCCGTTGAGGTCCTTTGCGGTGTCTGTGTAAAAACCTATGTAAAAACCATCGCTGCAAACGCTATTCATCGCGCTTTCCGGCCCTGTAAGCCTTGTGAATGCGGTTAGACTAGGCGCCGGCACGGCCGTGAGCCATTTCGATTTCACAGCATTTTCGATAAGTGTTACTTATGGATTTCAAGCAACTGCGTTATTTCGTCGCGGTCTACGAAGAGGGCCATGTCGGCCGGGCTGCCGAGCGACTGTCGATCTCGCAACCGGCGCTGTCGCAACAGATCCGCCATCTCGAACAAAACCTCGATGTCAGCCTGTTCGAGCGCAGCAGCAAACGGCTATTGCCGACGTTGGCCGCGCACACGCTGTACAACCACGCGCTGCCGCTGCTGGATGGGATGCAGCGGGCGCGAGAAGCACTGGGCAATTTCAAGGGCCAGGCGTTGCGCACGCTGGCAATTGGCGTGTTGCAAACGGTGCACACCAGTCTGGTCCCGCAGATGCTCGAACGGGTGCGCAAGGCGCAGCCGCATCTTGTCGTGCAGATCTACGAATTGACCGGCCTGGAGATTGAGCGGCGCCTGCTCAACGGTTCTCTGGACATCGGCATCAGCTATCTGCCGCCACGTCAGCCGGGACTGCATGGCGTGCTGCTGTACGAAGATGAACTGACGCTTGTCATCCCGGCGGAGCATCCGTTGCGCGAATTCAAGAAAGTCTCGATGAGTCAGGCGGCCGAGCTGCCGATGTTGCTGCTGGGCGAGGAATTTCAGCTACGGCAGATCTGGCAAACGCAACTGGCCAACCTCGGTCGGCGGCCGCAGGTGCAGGCAGAACTGAACAACATGGCGGGCATTCTCGACAGCTTGCCGCATACGCGGCTGGCGACCGTGCTGCCGGGGCGCTCGCAAAAAGCTTTGGGCAACCATGAGCTGCTGTGGAAACCGATTACCGAACCGCGTGTGCCGCTGAACGTCGGTTTGGTTTGTCGAGATGTGCAACGACAGCAGGCCTCGTTGGCGCTGTTGCAGACATTGCTGGAAGAAGTGCTGAGCGGACCGGAAGATCGCTTGGTCGGCCCGACGAAACCGGCCTGATGGCTGGGCCGAGCACTTTTCTGCAGGCAAAAGAAAACCCCGCCGAAGCGGGGCTTTGCAGACTGTTTCCCTGACATCCATTTCACTCCGCCGTCCTGGCAGAATCCTACGTGTCCGTGTTGTTGCTTTGCGCTTCCTGCGCGACGTCCATGTGAAGAAGATTAACTGTGGATCCAATCGGCGCCAATGGGAGAACAGCAGCACGTCATGTAAGAGATTGCTTACATGACGTTACACGGTCAGAACTGCGCCGCGTCGAGCAGGAACAGCGACTCGCTGCCGGCCTTCACCGAGGCGCTCAACGAGTGAATACGCGGCAGCAGACGGGCGAAATAGAACCGCGCGGTGCCCAGTTTGCTGGCGTAGAAATCATCCTGAGCTTCTTTGCCGAACGCCGCTTTGGCCATCAGCGCCCACATGTAGGCGTAGGAAACGTATCCAAACGCTTGCAGATATTCGACCGACGCCGCGCCGATTTCATTCGGGTTGTTTTTCGCCCGGTCGAGCAGCCACGAAGTCAGCTCATCAAGCGTGGTTACCGCGTCGTTCAACGGCTTGGTGAACTCCGCCAGATCGGCGCTGGCCGTTGCGGTGAAGTGGCGGATTTCGTCGGCGAACAGGTTATAGAGCGCCCCGCCGCTGCCCACGATTTTGCGCCCGACCAAGTCCAGCGCCTGAATGCCGTTGGTGCCTTCGTAAATCTGCGTGATGCGCACGTCGCGCACCAGTTGCTCCTGGCCCCACTCGCGGATGTAGCCGTGGCCGCCGAAAATCTGCTGGCCATGCACGGTGGTTTCCAGGCCCAGATCGGTGAGGAACGCCTTGGCCACTGGCGTCAGCAACGCCACCAGATCTTCGGCACGTTTGCGCGTGGTCGGGTCTTCGCTGAACTTCGCGGTGTCCAGTTGCATCGCCACGTAGGTCGAGAACGCGCGACCGCCCTCGTTCGAGGCTTTCATGGTCAGCAACATCCGGCGCACGTCCGGGTGGACGATGATCGGGTCAGCGACTTTGTCTTTGTTCTGCGCGCCGGTTGGCGAACGGCTTTGCAGACGATCGCGCGCGTATTCGATGGCGTTCTGGTATGAACGCTCGCCGGTTGCCAGGCCCTGGATGCCGACGCCCAGACGCTCGTAGTTCATCATGGTGAACATCGCCGCCAAGCCTTTATTCGGCTCGCCGACGATGTAACCGACGGCTTCGTCGAAGTTCATCACGCAGGTCGCGGAGGCCTGGATACCCATTTTGTGTTCGATCGAACCGCAATTCGCCGGGTTGCGCGCGCCGAGGCTGCCGTCGGCGTTGACCATGAATTTCGGCACGAGGAACAGCGAAATGCCTTTCGGACCGGCCGGCGCGTCGGGCAATTTCGCCAGCACCAGGTGGATGATGTTTTCGGTCAGGTCGTGCTCGCCACCGGTGATGAAGATTTTGGTGCCGCTGACTTTGTAGGAACCGTCGGCCTGAGGCTCAGCCTTGGTGCGGATGATCCCGAGGTCGGTGCCGGCGTGCGGCTCGGTCAGGCACATCGAACCGGCCCAGACGCCGGCGTACATGTTCGGCAGGTACGCAGCTTTCAATTCTTCGCTGGCGTGGGCGTTGATCGACAGGCAGGCGCCGGCCGTGAGCATCGGGTACAAGCCGAACGACAGGCTTGCGGAGTTGACCATTTCTTCGACTTGCGCCGAAACCGCCTTGGGCATGCCCATGCCGCCGTAGGCCGGATCGCCGCCGACGCCAACCCAGCCGCCCTCGGCATAGGTCTGATAAGCCTGTGGGAAACCTGCCGGCGTGGTGACGGCACCGTCCGCCCAATGGCAACCTTCTTCGTCGGCCGCGCGGCTCAGTGGCGCGATGCTTTTGCTGGTGACCTTGCCCGCTTCTTCGAGAATCGCTTCGACGGTTTCGGCGTCGACGGTGTCGGCCAGTGCCGGCAGTTCGGCCCAGAGTTTGGCGACTTCGAACACTTCATTGAGGACGAAGCGCATATCGCGCAGGGGCGCTTTGTAGTCAGCCATGGCAAACCTCGCAGGATCTAAACAGGTGATTCACAGGAAATGTGTTTTGAGTGGGCCCGAGTGTAACCCAACAACTTTTACGACACATAGGGTCAGCTCATGACCGATTTGTAATTTTTAGTCACTGAGATTTCAGCTGAATTATTGTTGAATGGCAGAACGGCTTCGCGGGCAAGCCTCGCTCCTACAGGTTCTCGGTGCATGCAAATCTCGCGAACAACTCAAAACCGTAGGAGCAAGGCTTGCCCGCGATGCTTTTTATGGGCACGCCATCAAAGCGCAAACATCTGCGCCGGCAGTTTCATCAAACAATCACTCCCCGCCTCGATCGCCGCCCGATGCGCGGCGGTGCGTGGCAGCAAGCGCTTGAAGTAAAACTCGCACGTCGCCAGTTTCCCGCGCAGGTAATCGGCATCGCCGCTGCCCGCGTCCAACTGCTGTTGCGCCGTCAGCGCCATGCGCAGCCACAAGTAGCCGAGGATGATGTAGCCGCTGTACATCAGATAATCCACGGACGCGGCGCCGACCTCGTCGGCATTCTTCATCGCCGCCATGCCGATCTGCGTAGTGACTTCGCCCCACTGCTGGTTCAAGCCATTGAGCTGCGCGACGAACGCGCCCAATTGCGGATGGTCCGCATTCGCTGCGCAGAACTTATGGACGATTTTGGTGAACCCGCGCAGCAGTTTGCCCTGGCTGCCGAGCACTTTGCGCCCGAGCAAATCCAGCGCCTGAATGCCGTTGGTGCCTTCATAAATCGGCGCAATCCGGCAGTCGCGCACCAGTTGCTCCATGCCCCATTCGCGGATAAAACCGTGGCCGCCGAAGACCTGCATGCCATGGTTGGTCACTTCCAGGCCGGTGTCGGTCATGAACGCTTTGCAGATCGGCGTGAGGAACGCCAACAAATCCTCGGCGTCCTGCCGCGCGGTCGCGTCGGCGCTCAGATGCGCGGCATCGAGTAATTGCGCGGTGAAGTAGGTCAGCGCCCGGTTGCCTTCGTTGAAGGCTTTCATGGTCAGCAACATGCGCCGCACGTCGGGGTGGACGATGATCGGGTCGGCGGCTTTTTCCGGGGCTTTGGCGCCGGTCAGCGAGCGCATTTGCAGGCGATCGTTGGCGTATTTGATCGCGCCCTGAAAGCTTGCTTCACCCAGACACAAACCTTGCATGCCGGTGCCCAGGCGCGCGTGGTTCATCATGGTGAACATGCAATTGAGGCCCTTGTTGGCCTCGCCGATCAGGAAGCCTTTTGCCTGATCAAAGTTGAGCACGCAGGTGGCCGAGGCCTTGATGCCCATTTTGTGCTCGATGGAACCGCAGGAAACGCCATTGCGCTCACCCGCATCGCCCTCGGCGTCGGGTAGGAATTTAGGCACGATAAACAGCGAAATGCCTTTGGTGCCTGCAGGAGCATCCGGCAGTTTCGCCAACACCAGGTGGATGATGTTGTCGCTCAAATCGTGCTCGCCGGCGGAAATGAATATCTTGCTGCCGGTGATCGCGTAACTGCCGTCGGCGTCAGGCACCGCGCGGGTCTTGATGATTCCCAGGTCGGTGCCGCAATGCGCTTCGGTCAGGCACATGGTGCCGGTCCACTGGCCGGCCGTCAGTTTGCTCAGGTAGGTGTTTTTCTGCTCTTCGGTGCCGTGGGCGTGGATCGCCGACATTGCGCCGTGGGTCAGGCCGGGGTACATGCCCCACGAGGTGTTGCTGGAACCGACCATTTCGCTGATGACCAGCCCCAGCGAACTCGGCAACCCTTGGCCACCGTACAGCGGATCGGCCGCCAAACCGTGCCAGCCACCTTCGACATATTGTGCGAAAGCCTGCTTGAAGCCTGTAGGCGTTGTTACCACGCCATTGTCGAAATGGCAGCCTTCTTCGTCACCGCTGCGATTGAGCGGCGCGAGGACGTTTTCACAGAATTTCGCGCCTTCTTCGAGGATCGCGTTGACCATGTCCGGGCTGGCGTCAGTCGCGCCCAGCGCGGCGTAGTTGCGGTGAAAGTCGAAGACGTGGTCGATCAGAAAGCGCATGTCGCGCAGGGGAGCTTTGTACTCGGGCATGGTCGTTTCTCCGGCAGCAGATCAGCCAAACCTACTGCCGCGCACCACGCCTCACAATCACAGTCCAGACGCTGAATGCGCCATCATCACTCAACCCGCAGCGGCGTCCATGCGCACCGCGCCACGGCGGCTCTGGCCGAACGCGACGACGCAATTGCGCCCGGCACCCTTGGCGCTGTAGAGCGCTTCGTCAGCCGACTTGAGCACTTGTTCGGGGGTGCGCTGCTCCAGACGCTCGGCGACGCCGATGCTGACCGTCACCGAAACACTGGACGCGCCGGAGCCGGCTCGACGCTGACGCCCTTGCTGGTCGTCCTGCGGACGGTCGGGGTTGCGCAGTTGAATGTTGTAGCTCGCAATCGACTCGCGGATGACTTCCAGGTGCGGCATGCACTCTTCGAGCGTCTTGCCCGCAAACACCAGGGCGAATTCCTCGCCGCCGTAGCGATATGCCCTACCGCCACCGCTGATTTTCGACAGTTTGCTGGCGACTAATCGCAGCACCTGATCGCCAACGTCGTGGCCGTGGGTGTCGTTGAATTTCTTGAAATGATCGACGTCGCTCATCGCCAGCACGTAATTGCGCCCCAGCCGCTGCATGCGCTCGTTCAAGGCGCGGCGACCCGGCAAACCGGTGAGTTCGTCGCGGAAGGCCATTTGGTAGGCTTCGTGAGCGACTGCCGATGCAATCATCAACATCACTTGGCTGCACATGATGTTCAGGGTAAACGGCAGGATGAAGGTTTTCGGCAACATCCAGAACAACCCGAGCAAACCGACCAGTTGCGCAGCGTGCAGCGGTCGCGGGTGGCGCCAGTATTGCCAGGCCAGCAGCACAAACGCGGCGATGAACACCGGATAGGACAACTGGATCAGGCTCATCCACGCGCCGTGCAACGCCGGCCAGCGAATCTCTGATAACCACATCAGCAACGCCTGCGGATAACTTTGCTCGATGCCCAGCGCCACGCTGCCGAACGCCAGCAACACGGCGAAACGCGCCACCATGTCCTGAAACAAATGCGTGCGTTCCTGCCACGCCGCAAATAGCCCGAACAACAGCGGCAGCAGCAGACAACAGAGATGGAACACCACCGCCGCGTCTTCGCGAACCTGGCCGTTGTCGCGGTAATAGTCGGTCTGGGTGTCGAGCAAAAAGTAGGCGATGTACACCGTGACCATCAGAAACAGTTCGCGCTGACGTCGGTAAACCGCGCAATACGCGCCGCCGAGCAACAGCACCAAGGTCGGCAGCACGTTGAACAGCGAGGTGAAAAAGACGTTGAGATCCTTGATATACGCAGCCGAAAGCCCTGCGAGCAGCAGCAGGAGTGAAGGCAGGAAGTGGCTGAAACGTACAGCGGAAGAACGCGGCAAGGGGTAAAGCTCCGACCCGGCAAACAAAGATGGCATTGTGCCTGCAATTGGCGCAGTTAAGCACATGCAATGTGATGTCTGTCACACCGCCCTCTCTATAACGGCAGGTTTCGGCGATTTCTTAGCGTTGCAGTCGGGAATTATTCAGCGCAGCAATCGACGTTTTGCGCAGGCACAAAAAAGCCGCTGCTCTGGAAAGAGCAGCGGCTGGTTGAAGCGACCGCGCAGGGCTTAGTAACCCAGGGCGAAGTCTTCTTCTTTCATGTCCATCAGGTTGCCAGCGCCCGACAGCATGGTTGCCACGTGGGTGCGGGTACGCGGCAGGATGCGCTGGAAGTAGAAACGCGCAGTCTGCAGCTTGGCGGTGTAGAAGGCTTCTTCGGAAGTGCCGGCCGCGAGTTTCTCGGCTGCCAGACGTGCCATGTCAGCCCAGAAGTAAGCGAGGCAGGCGTAACCGGAGTACATCAGGTAATCCACCGACGCCGCGCCGACTTCTTCGCGATCTTTCATGGCGGCCATACCGACCTTCATGGTCAGCTCGCCCCACTCTTTGTTCAGTGCAGCCAGCGGCGTAACGAATTCCTGAACGGCTTCGTTACCTTCGTTGGTCTGGCAGAACTTGTGGACGATCTTGGTGAAGCCTTTCAGGGCCTCGCCTTGAGTCATCAGCACTTTACGGCCCAGCAAGTCGAGTGCCTGGATACCGGTGGTGCC
Source organism: Pseudomonas sp. SJZ131 (assembly GCF_007828705.1). NCBI lineage: Bacteria > Pseudomonadati > Pseudomonadota > Gammaproteobacteria > Pseudomonadales > Pseudomonadaceae > Pseudomonas > Pseudomonas sp. SJZ131. The sequence goes on from NZ_VIVC01000003.1 coordinate 83,512, forward strand.
TTCGTACAGCATCGAAATGCGGCTGTCGCGAACGTTCTGCTCCATGCCCCACTCGGCGATGAAGCCGTGGCCGCCGTAGATTTGTACGCCGTGGTTGGCGGATTCAAAACCGACTTCGGTCATGAAGGCTTTGGCGATTGGAGTCATGAACGCCAGCAGTGCGTCGGCTTTCTTCTTCTCTTCTTCATCCACGCCGTATTTGACGATGTCGACTTGCTTGGCGGTGAAGTAAACCATCGCGCGGTTGCCTTCGGCGAACGCCTTCATGGTCAACAGCATGCGGCGTACGTCAGGGTGGACGATGATCGGGTCAGCGGCTTTTTCCGGCGCTTTCGGGCCAGTCAGCGAACGCATTTGCAGGCGATCGCGAGCATATTTCAGACCGCCCTGGAAGCCGATCTCGGCGTGCGCCAGACCTTGCAACGCAGTGCCCAGACGCGCGGTGTTCATGAAGGTGAACATGCAGTTCAGGCCTTTGTTCGCCGGGCCGATCAGGTAACCGGTGGCCGCGTCGAAGTTCATCACGCACGTGGCGTTACCGTGGATACCCATTTTGTGTTCCAGGGAACCGCAGGTCACCGCGTTGCGCTCGCCGATCGAACCGTCAGCGTTCGGCATGAACTTCGGCACGATGAACAGCGAGATGCCTTTGGTGCCGGCCGGTGCATCCGGCAGACGGGCGAGCACGATGTGGACGATGTTGTCGGCCATGTCGTGTTCACCGGCCGAGATGAAAATCTTGGTCCCGGAAACCTTGTAGGAACCATCGGCCTGAGGTTCAGCCTTGGTGCGCAGCATGCCGAGGTCGGTGCCGCAGTGCGGTTCGGTCAGGCACATGGTGCCGGTCCATTCGCCGGACACCAGTTTGGTCAGGTACGCGTCTTGTTGCTCAGGCGTGCCGTGCTCGGAAATGGTGTTCATCGCGCCGTGCGACAGGCCTGGGTACATGCCCCACGACCAGTTGGCTTCGCCAACCATTTCGCTCACGGCCAGACCCAGCGACTCCGGCAGGCCTTGGCCGCCGTGCTCGACGTCGTGCGCCAGGCTCGGCCAGCCGCCTTCAACGAATTGTTTGTAGGCTTCTTTGAAGCCAGTCGGGGTTTTAACCCCGGACTCGCTCCAGGTGCAGCCTTCGGTGTCACCCACGCGGTTCAGCGGAGCCAACACCTGCTCACAAAACTTGGCGCCTTCTTCGAGAATGGCGTCAACCATGTCCGGAGTTGCGTCTGCGCAAGCCGGAAGGCTCGAATAATGCGCTTCGTAGCCGAGCAGCTCGTCACGAACGAAGCGAATATCACGCAAGGGGGCCTTGTAGTCAGGCATAGCGATAAACCTCTGCTGATGTAACCGGGAATGAACGACCGCATTGATTTGTTGTGACGGTCAAACAGTTGTTTGAAACATACGTTTACGCCCAAATCTTGTCAAGCGCCGATCTTTTGCCGTTCGTCATCACGCCCGCCTTCATAACGGCCACACAGCCGCGCACCGCCGCCGACATCGCGCCATGCCGCAGACAAAAGATTAGTTGAGGAAGAAAGACTTACGCAGAAAAACGCCGCGAAGATTCGCGGCGTTGGGGAAGCGGATCGAGCAAATAATCAGGCGTAAGTATCAATCAGCGTGCCGAGCACTTCATCGGAAGCCTTGGCGACTTTTGCCCCAAGCTCGACCTGCAACTTGCCCTGAGACATCTCGACCATATCGCTGGCGAAGTCCGAGCGCTGACTGCGATCAACCGAACGCAGGCGATCGACCTGTACATCCGAAGACTGACCGACCGGCACCCGTTCAACCGCAGCGCCGGCGATCTGGCCAGCAGCCTGATCGATACGGTTCTGCCCAGTCTGGATAGTGTTCAGACCGGCATAAAAAGCGCTGTTACCTGAGATTTCCATGGGAGAACTCGTCCTGTGAAGGATCAACAGCGGCCATTGAACCAGACGCACCGGCAAAACACCCGACAAAAACACTAATGGCACAGTGCCTTGCCATAGGCAAAAACATTAATCGAGCAAGTCCAGTTGCAGATGCTCCGCCACCGCTTCCGCCGATAACGCCTTGAGTTTCGGCACTCGCCCCAGGCACGGCGCGGGGATGCGCTCGGCCAGTGTCGAGAGGTTCTCCTCCAGCCGCGAAGTCTTCGGCTCGATGATATTGGCCACCCATCCGGCCAACTGCAGCCCGTCATTGGCAATCGCTTCAGCCGTCAACAGCGCATGGTTGATGCAGCCCAGCCGCACGCCGACCACCAGAATCACCGGCAGCTTCAGCGCCATCGCCAGGTCCGACAGATTGTCCTGATCGGCCAGCGGCACGCGCCAGCCACCGGCGCCTTCGATCAACGTGAAATCGGCCTGCATCTCGAGAATCTCGCGCATCGGCGTCAGCAACGATTGCACGGTCAACGCTAGGCCCGCCTCGCGCGCCGCCAGATGCGGGGCGATTGCCGGTTCGAACGCTACCGGGTTGACCTGCGCATAGGTCAGCGGCAGCGAACATTGCGCCAGCAACGCCAACGCGTCGGCGTTACGCAAACCTTTCGGGGTCACCTCGCAGCCAGACGCCACCGGTTTGCCTGCCGCCGTGCTCAAACCAGCCGAACGCGCGGCGTGCAGCAAACCGGCGGCGACCGTGGTCTTGCCGACGTCAGTGTCAGTGCCGGTGATGAAATAAGCTGCGCTCATAGGGGTTTCTCCAACACGGCGTAAACCACTTGATAAGTCGCCGGCAATCCCTGCGCCTGACGAAACTGCTCATATCCCTCGATCAAACCGAGGACCCGCGCCCGGCCAGTCAAACCGCCGGGCCGCCCGGGATTCAAATTGTGCGCGCCGAGGGCTTTGAGCTCATGGGTCAGGCTGCGCACGTCCGGGTAATGCAGCACATGTGCAGCATTTTGCAGACTGACAACCTTCAAGCCACTGGCCGCGCACAGTTGTTGATACGTCGCGAACTCGCGGAAACGGTTCACATGCACCAGCCCATCCACCTGCCGCCAGCTATCGCGCAATTCGTACAGCGTGCCGACACAGAGGCTAGCAAACGCAAAAACCCCGCCCGGTTTTAACGCCCGGTTCGCTTCGCTGAGCACCGAGGCGAAATCCGCACACCACTGCACCGCGAGGCTGGAGAAGATCAGGTCGCAGGTCGAATCCTGCAGCGGCAGACGCTCGGCATCACCCGCGATGAAATGCGTGGCGCCGCCCAATGGCCTGGCGTGCTCAAGCATGCCCTCGGCGATGTCCAGCGCCACACCGTGCGCCGCCGCAAAACGCCGCGCCAGCGCCCGACTGAAATAACCGGTGCCGCAGCCCAGATCCAGCCAACGCTGCGGCGAAAAATCCTCCGGCAAACGGCTCAACAATTGGTTGCCAACATCGCGTTGCAGCTGCGCGACGCTGTCGTAACTGCCCGCCGCGCGGGAAAAGGACGCCGCGACTTGGCGCTTGTCCGGCAAAGCGCCGGGCAGCCGTGGATTGGATAAATCAGTCATCACCGCACTCATGCAAAAAAGCCTGGATCGCCCCGGCCACGCCGTGAGGGTCTTCCAGGAGAAACGCGTGGCTGGCCTGTTCAATCAGGCCGATTTCGACATCCGGCAGCAACACCAGCAATTCGCTTGCTGCTTCTGCGGGAACCAGCGCGTCGAGGCCGGCGAATAAATGCAGCTGCGGGCCACGAAACGCCTGCAACGCCTGGCGGGTGTCCAGTTGCGCGAGAATTTCCAGGCCGCTCATCAACACCTGCGCCGAGGCGTGCGGCGCACCGCCGAGCAACAACCGCGACAACCCGCGCGGGTCTTCGGCGCCTTGCGCGCAAAGCAGCGAAAAGCGTTTCAGGGTCATGCGCGGGTCAGTGCTGCAACCAGCGAGGAAGGCATCGAAGGTTTCGCCGGGCATCGCGCTCGGCCACTGCTCATGGGCGACGAATGCAGGATTGCTCGCCAGCGTCAGCAAACCGCAGCAACGATCGCCGCGCCGCGCCGCCAACTCGGAGGCGAGCATGCCGCCCAGCGACCAGCCGCCGAGCCAGGCATCCTGCGGCACGCTCGAATCGAGCTCGTCGAGCCATTCTTCAAGATCGCCCGATTGCAGCTCCGGCAACGGCTCGATTTCCACGTGCAAATGTTCATCGAGCCCTTGCAGCGCTGCGGCCAAGGGCTCCAACGGCGAAATCCCGAGGCCCCAGCCGGGCAGCAAAATCAGACGATCACGCATGGCTTGGCTCCGGTCCCAGTTGTGCATAACAGTCGGCCAGTCCCTCTAACAATAGCTGCACCTGCGCCTCGCTGTGCGCCGCGCTCAGGGTCACGCGCAAACGGGCGCTGCCGGCGGGCACGGTCGGTGGGCGGATCGCGGTGACCATCAAGCCGCGTTCGCGCAACATCTGCGACAGGCGCACGGCGCGGCCGGCATCGCCGATCATGATCGGCTGGATCGGGGTGAAGCTGTCCATGAGTTCCAGGCCGATCTGTTCGGCGCCTTGGCGAAATTGACGGATCAGCACATTGAGGTGCTCGCGCCGCCAATGCTCGCTGCGCAGTAATTCGAGACTTTTCAGCGTCGCGCAGGCCAGCGCCGGCGGTTGGCTGGTGGTGTAGATGTACGGACGGGCGAACTGGATCAGGCTTTCGATCAGATCGTCGCTGCCGGCGACAAACGCGCCAGCCGTGCCGAACGCCTTGCCGAGGGTGCCGACCAGCACCGGCACATCCTCCTGGCTCAAGCCGAAATGCTCGACGATGCCGCCGCCGCTCGCACCCAGCGGACCAAAGCCATGGGCGTCATCGACCATCAGCCACGCGCCTTTGGCTTTGGCTTCGCGGGCCAGCGCCGGCAGATCGGCGATGTCGCCGTCCATGCTGAACACGCCGTCGGTGACCACCAGCGTATTGCCGGTGGCTTTCTCCAGACGCTTGGCCAGACTGTCGGCGTCGTTGTGCAGATATCGATTGAACCGCGCCCCCGACAACAGGCCGGCATCCAGCAACGAGGCGTGGTTGAGCCGGTCTTCGAGCACCGTGTCGCCCTGCCCGACCAGCGCGGTGACCGCGCCGAGGTTGGCCATGTAGCCGGTGGTAAACAGCAGCGCACGCGGGCGCCCGGTGAGGTCGGCCAACGCTTCTTCCAGTTGGTGATGCGGCGTGCTGTGGCCGATCACCAAGTGTGAAGCGCCGCCACCGACGCCCCAACGGGACGCGCCGGCGCGCCAGGCTTCGATGACTTGCGGGTGATTGGCCAGGCCCAGGTAATCGTTGTTGCAGAACGCTAGCAATGGCTGGCCATCGACCACCACTTGCGGGCCTTGCGGGCTTTCAAGCAATGGGCGCTGGCGATAAAGATTGTCGGCACGACGGGCAGCAAGGCGTGCGGCGAGATCGAAAGACATGCAGGCCTCGACTATCAAATGACACGGTTCCCTTGTAGGAGTGAGCCTGCTCGCGATGGCGTTGTGTCAGGCGACATCATTATTGGATGTCATACCGTTATCGCGAGCAGGCTCACTCCTACAGGGGTTTTGCATTTTTTCAGCAGGAACGCGGAAAGGCTTCAAACAGCGGCGTTATAGAACTGCTCGCTGCTTTTCTGCTCGACCAGCGCTTGCTCGATAGCGGCCTGATGCACCTCATCGGCGTGCTCTTCGCGGGCTTCCGGCAAAATCCCCAGGCGCCCGAACAGTTGCATGTCCTTGTCAGCCTGCGGGTTGGCGGTGGTCAGCAGTTTGTCGCCGTAGAAAATCGAGTTGGCCCCGGCGAAAAATGCCAGCGCCTGCATCTGCTCGTTCATCGCTTCGCGGCCGGCGGACAGACGCACGTGAGATTGCGGCATGAGGATGCGAGCGACCGCGAGCATGCGGATGAAGTCGAACGGGTCGATGTCATCGGCATTTTCCAACGGCGTGCCAGCGACTTTCACCAGCATGTTGATCGGCACCGATTCCGGATGCTCCGGCAGGTTGGCCAACTGGATCAGCAGATTGGCGCGGTCATCCAGCGATTCGCCCATGCCGAGGATGCCGCCCGAGCAGATCTTCATCCCCGATTCACGCACGTAGGCCAGCGTTTGCAGGCGTTCGCTGTAAGTGCGCGTGGTGATGATGCTGCCGTAGAACTCCGGCGACGTGTCGAGGTTGTGGTTGTAGTAATCGAGGCCGGCCTGGGCCAGCGCTTCGGTCTGGTCCTGGTCGAGGCGGCCGAGGGTCATGCAGGTTTCCAGGCCCATGGCTTTCACGCCTTTGACCATTTCCAGCACGTATGGCATGTCTTTGGCCGACGGGTGTTTCCACGCCGCGCCCATGCAGAAACGCGTCGAGCCAATGGCCTTGGCGCGCGCAGCCTCTTCGAGGACCTTCTGCACTTCCATCAGTTTTTCTTTTTCCAGCCCGGTGTTGTAGTGGCCGGACTGCGGACAATATTTGCAATCTTCCGGGCAGGCGCCGGTTTTGATCGACAGCAGCGTCGAGACTTGCACGCGATTGGCGTCGAAATGCGCGCGGTGCACCGTCTGCGCCTGAAACAGCAGGTCATTGAATGGCTGTACGAAGAGTGCTCTGACTTCGGCCAAAGACCAGTCATGACGCAGGTTTGCAAAGGTGCTGGCGCTCATAGGTGTTTCCTTGTTTATGCTTGGCTGGCGCCGGGGAATGGAATACCCACAGGCGCGACACGGATGTTCGGCATATTTAAGGAAGAGCGATGCGCTGTCAACCACGATACAAAGGACTGGTTTACATCTGGTTAAAAAACAAACAGCGGTGTTTGTTATGTTCGGAAATCGCCGAAGAGGCGTCAGCCATCTGTTCAGCCTGCGAAACCGAGCTGCCCTGGCTCGGCGAGCAATGCCGCACCTGCGCCCTGCCGCTGCCCGCGTCCGGGCTGACGTGCGGGCAATGTCTGCGGCAACCGCCCGCGTTTGAACAAGTCGCAGCGCCGTGGAGTTACAGCTTTCCGGTGGACACGCTGATCACCCGTTTCAAACACGGCGCGAAGTGGCCGTTTGGCCGCCTGCTTGGCGAACTTCTCGGGCAATACCTGCAACATCGCTTCGATGAAGACCTGCCACGACCGGATGCCCTGGTGCCGGTGCCGCTGGCGACTCAACGTTTGCGCAAGCGCGGGTTTAATCAGGCTGCCATGCTTGCGCGCTGGTTGAGCGAACAGCTGCAGATCGCCTGCGATGAATCGTTGTTGCTGCGGGTTCAGGACACCAGCGCGCAGCAGGATCTGAATGCCGAGGCGCGCCAACGCAACTTGCGCCACGCCTTTGCGCTGGCGCCGAATGCGTCAGTCGCCGGCCGGCATCTGTCGCTGATCGATGACGTGCTGACCACCGGAGCCACCGTGCAAACCTTGGCCAAGCTGCTGATGAACGCCGGCGCCGCACGGGTCGACGTCTACTGCCTGGCCCGCACGCCCAAACCCGGCGATGTCATCTAGCTCACACAAAGCCCCTTGTAGGAGTGAGCCTGCTCGCGATAGCGGTCTTCCAGCCAAAAACCTGTGACTGACAGATCGCCATCGCGAGCAGGCTCGCTCCCACAGGGATTGCGGCGTGACTTGACTCCCGCGCTACAAGCCGCCAACTTCCCTGCCATCACCACCGCCCAAAAGCACCTCGCCATGTCCCTGCCCACCTTGCTCTCCCAGCACATCGTTCGTCGCCCGCAGCGCATCGCGTTGCTGCAACACATCGCCGAACAAGGCTCGATCACCCGCGCCGCGAAGAGCGCGGGGCTGAGTTACAAAGCCGCGTGGGACGCCATCGACGAGCTCAACAACCTCGCGCAAAAGCCTTTGGTCGAGCGCAGCGTCGGCGGCAAGGGTGGCGGCGGTGCGCGGTTGACCCGCGAGGGCGAACGGGTCTTGCGCCTGTATCAAAAGCTGCAAGCGTTACAGGCTCAAGTGCTGGAAGCGGCGGAAGATGCCAGCGACCTGGATTTGCTCGGGCGGTTGATGCTGCGCACCAGCGCGCGCAATCAATTGCACGGCACAGTCATGACGATTGAAGCCCAGGGGCGCAACGACCGCATTCAGCTGCGACTGGCGGAAGGTCTGAGCATCGACGCGCAAATTACCCACGACAGCACCCTGCGCCTGGAGCTGCAAATCGGCACCGAAGTCGTCGCGCTGATCAAGGCCGGTTGGCTGAAATTGTCCGCGCCCGAGCACAACGCAACACCCGGCGACAATTGCCTGCAAGGCCTTATCGAAGAAATCCTCGACGCCGAAGACGGCCCCAGCGAAGTGCGCATCAGTTTGCCCAACGGCCAGACCCTCTGCGCCCTCGCTGAGCCCCTGCACTTGAAAAACCAAGGCCTGACCGCCGACAAACCGGTGCAAGTGCAGTTTTCCCCGTCCAACGTTTTGCTCGGCACCCCGCTCTAGCCCAACGGCCCCACAACCCTTGTTACACCGATCGTGGCAAGACAACTGCAACAAAAGCTTCATCGACCATGATTAAGGTGACTGCAAAAACCTGCAGGGAGCCTGACGTGAGCCTATTAGAAGAACACCAATCCACCGACCTGGAAAAAATGGTCGGCCTCAGCCGTCGTGGCTTCATCAGCGCCGGCGCCCTGTGCGGCGCGGCGATGTTTCTCGGGGGCAACCTGCTGAGCCGCAGCGTGCTGGCCGACAGTGTCAGCACCGGCACCAGCAAATTGCTGGGTTTCGACAGCATTGCCGCCGCCACCAGCGACGCGATCACATTGCCCAAAGGCTACAAATCTTCGGTGCTGATCAGTTGGGGCCAGCCACTGCAGAAAAACGGTCCGGCGTTCGACCCCAGCGGCAACGGCAGCGCGCAGGCGCAGGAAGTGCAATTCGGCGACAACAACGACGGCATGAGCCTGTTCGAGTTTCCCGGCGAAAAAGACCGGGCGCTGATGGCAATCAACAACGAATACACCAACTATCGCTACCTCTACCCGCACGGCGGCATGCCGCAATCGGCGGAAGAAGTGCGCAAGGCACTGGCCTGCGAAGGCGTCTCGGTGATCGAAGTGCGGCGCAAGAACGGCCATTGGCAGTTCGTCCAGGGCTCGCGCTACAACCGGCGCATTCATGGCAACTCGCCGTTGCGCGTTGGCGGCCCGGCCGCCGGCCACGCTTTGCTGAAAACCAGCGCCGACCCGCAAGGCACGCAAGTGCTCGGCACCTTCCAGAACTGCGCCAACGGTAAAACGCCGTGGGGCACGTACCTGACGTGCGAAGAAAACTTCACCGATTGTTTCGGCAGCAGTGACGCCGCGCAGACCTTCGACGCCGCGCAAAAACGCTACGGCGCGGTCGCCGCGAGCAAAGAGATCAACTGGCATCAACACGATCCGCGTTTCGACCTGGCGAAGAATCCCAACGAACTCAACCGTCACGGCTGGGTGGTGGAAATCGACCCGTTCGACCCGCAATCGACCCCGGTCAAACGCACGGCGCTGGGGCGCTTCAAGCATGAAAACGCGGCACTTGCAGAAACCCGTGACGGCCACGCCGTGGTGTACATGGGCGACGACGAGCGCGGCGAATTCATCTACAAATTCGTCAGCCGCGACAAGATCAATCATAAGAACGCCAAAGCCAACCGCGACCTGCTCGATCACGGCACTTTGTACGTCGCGCGCTTCGACGCCGGCGATGGCAACGCTGATCACCCGAAAGGCCAGGGCCAGTGGATCGAGCTGACTCACGGCAAGAACGGCATCGACGCCAGCAGCGGTTTTGCCGATCAGGCCGAAGTGCTGATCCACGCGCGCCTCGCCGCCAGTGTGGTGAATGCAACGCGTATGGACCGCCCGGAATGGATCGTCGTCAGCCCCAAGGATGGCCAGGTTTATTGCACGCTGACCAACAACGCCAAGCGCGGCGAAGACGGGCAACCGGTCGGCGGCCCGAACCCACGGGAGAAAAACGTTTACGGGCAGATCCTGCGCTGGCGCACCGACCACGATGATCACGGTTCGAAAAGCTTTGCCTGGGATTTGTTTGTGGTCGCCGGCAACCCCAGCGTGCATGCCGGCACGCCGAAGGCTGGCTCGTCGAACATCAACGCGCAGAACATGTTCAACAGCCCGGATGGCCTGGGTTTCGACAAGGCTGGGCGTTTGTGGATTCTCACCGATGGCGACTCAAGCAATGCCGGGGACTTTGCCGGCATGGGCAACAACCAGATGCTCTGCGCCGATCCTGCGACCGGGGAGATTCGGCGGTTTATGGTCGGGCCGATTGGTTGCGAGGTGACCGGGATCAGTTTTTCGCCGGACCAGAAAACCCTGTTCGTCGGGATCCAGCATCCGGGGGAAAACGGTGGTTCGACCTTCCCCGAGCATCTGCCGAACGGCAAGCCAAGGTCGTCGGTGATGGCGATTACCCGCGAGGATGGCGGGATCGTCGGCGCCTGATCAGGCCTCTTCGCGGGCAAGCCTCGCTCCTACAAGGAATCTGCATAACCCTGTAGGAGCGAGGCTTGCCCGCGAAGGCGTCCGCACAGTCACCACCTATCTCCCCGTCTGCGCTACCATGCTTGGCCGGACGCGGCAGCCTGCTGCGCGCAGGAGTCAGCATGGCCCACCCGTTTGCAACCCTCACCCCCGATCTCGTGCTGGATGCCGTCGAAAGCATCGGCTTCCTCAGCGACGCGCGCATTCTGGCGCTGAACAGCTATGAAAACCGCGTCTATCAAGTCGGCATCGAAGACTCCGAGCCGCTGATCGCCAAGTTCTACCGCCCACAGCGCTGGACCAACGAAGCGATCCTCGAAGAACACCAATTCACCTTCGAACTCGCCGAGTGCGACGTGCCGGTGGTTGCGCCGATGATTCACAACGGCGTCAGCCTGCACGAACACGCCGGGTTTCGTTTCACCCTGTTTCCGCGCCGTGGTGGCCGCGCGCCGGAGCCGGGCAATCTCGATCAGCTGTATCGCCTCGGCCAATTGCTCGGGCGCCTGCACGCGGTCGGCGCGACCAAGCCGTTCGAGCACCGCGAAGCACTGGGCGTGAAAAACTTCGGCCAGGATTCGCTGAACACTTTGCTCGAAGGCAATTTCATCCCCAAAAGCCTGCTGCCGGCCTACGAGTCCGTAGCGCGCGACCTGCTCAAGCGCGTCGAAGAAGTCTACAAAGCCACGCCGCACCAGAACATCCGCATGCACGGCGATTGCCACCCCGGCAACATGATGTGCCGCGACGAGATGTTCCACATCGTCGACCTCGACGACTGCCGCATGGGCCCGGCGGTGCAGGACATCTGGATGATGCTCGCCGGTGACCGCCAGGAATGTCTCGGGCAATTGTCGGAATTGATGGACGGCTACAACGAATTTCACGATTTCGACCCGCGCGAACTGGCGCTGATCGAACCACTGCGCGCGTTGCGCCTGATGCATTACAGCGCCTGGCTCGCCCGGCGCTGGGACGACCCGGCGTTCCCGCACAGCTTTCCGTGGTTTGGCAGCGAGCGTTACTGGGGCGATCAAGTGTTGGCATTGCGCGAGCAACTGTCGGCACTCAACGAAGAACCGCTGAAACTCTTTTAAACACCGCAACTCCTGTAGGAGCGAGGCTTGCCCGCGAAGCTTTTGGCCGCCTCAAGGTCCCCTTCGCGGGCAAGCCTCGCTCCTACAAAAACCGAAACACATCTATACAATCCCCTCTTTGTTAGCTGCCTAAGCAAGGATTCTGCATGCAAGCCGCCAACCCGCGTCGCGGGTACATCCTGGGCCTTACTGCCTACATCATCTGGGGACTTTTCCCCATCTACTTCAAAGCCATCGCCTCGGTGCCGGCCGTCGAAATCATCATCCATCGCGTGCTCTGGTCGGCGTTGTTCGGCAGTTTGCTGTTGCTGGTGTGGAAGCACCCAGGCTGGTGGCGCGAGTTGCGCGACAACCCCAAACGCCTGGCGATTCTGGCGCTCAGCGGCACGCTGATTGCGGCCAACTGGCTGACCTATGTGTGGTCGGTGAACAACGGGCGGATGCTTGAAGCCAGCCTCGGTTACTACATCAACCCGCTGATCAACGTGTTGCTGGGGATGTTGATCCTCGGCGAACGACTGCGGCGCATGCAGTGGCTGGCGGTGGGTCTGGCGGCGGTGGGCGTGGCGCAGCAGGTGTGGCAGGTCGGCAGTTTGCCGTGGGTGTCGTTGGTATTGGCGCTGACCTTCGGTTTCTACGGGCTGATCCGCAAACAAGCGCCGGTCAAAGCGTTGCCGGGGCTGGTGGTGGAAACCTGGATGCTGGTGCCGATTGCCATTGCGTGGTTGCTGTTCAACCCGGCGGCGGCCAGCGCACAACCGGCGTTCTGGACCACTTCCGAGGCGTGGTGGCTGGTGGCGGCCGGGCCGGTAACGTTGATCCCGCTGGTGTGTTTCAACGCTGCGGCGCGGCATTTGCCCTACACCACTTTGGGATTTCTCCAGTACCTGGCGCCGACGCTGGTGCTGCTGCAAGCCGTGTTGCTGTTTGACGAACACATGTCATCCAGCACGCTGGTGGCGTTCATCTTTATCTGGGCCGGATTGGCGATTTACAGCGTCGATGCGGTGATCAGTTTGCGTCGGCGCAGCTGATCAAAAAACGTACAAACCTCTACAGGCCACGTCCCTCGTGGCCTGCATCAATCCTTCCCAAGGTTATCCACAACGTGATCCCCGCCGTTTGTGCGCAACTTGTTGAAACTGCTGGTTTTTTGATCAGATCCTGAAGAAGCCCGGCCAGCCTGGGCTGGCGGCGCATCTCTACAGGTTATCCACAGGCAGGTGCACGTTTTACTTGGATAACCCTGATGCACTGTCGGCTCACGGCTCGCTGCGCAGGACCAATTCGACCATCAAGTCATCGGCCAGTGTTTCCAGGCGCGATTGCAGCACGTCCAGCGACAAGGTCAGCGGCACCGCGAGAATCGCTTCGGCGTGGAATAACGGCTCGCTGCTCATCGGCGCCGGGCGCACTTCAGTGACCAGACGTTCGAGGTTCACCCCTTGCTCGCTCAACAGCCGAGTGATGTCGCGGACGATGCCCGGGCGGTCGTTGCCGACCAGTTCCATGGCAATCGGCTTCCAGGTGCAGGATTGCTCGATGCCGCTTTCGGCGATCAACACGCGGATGCCGTGGGTGGACAGCGCTTGCAGGGCATCGACCAGTTCGTCATAGGCCTCAGCCGGTACGCCGACGCGAAGAATCCCGGCGAACTGCCCGGCCATGCGCGACATGCGGCTTTCCAGCCAGTTGCCGCCGTGCTCGGCGATGCATTGGGCAATGCGCTCGACCTGCCCTGCCTTGTCCGGCGCGAATATGGTAAGTACCAGGTGGTCCATGGCGCAGCCCTCTGTTGTTATTGAAGGGCAAGTATAGGCAAGGGCCTGAATCAGGCTGCACTGCTTTCCTGTGGCGAGCGAGCTTGCTCGCGTTGGGCTGCGAAGCGGCCCCCTGCAACTGTTCAGGCAACCGCGTCGGCAGGTTTTGTGGCTGCTGCACAACCGCACGCGAGCAAGCTCGCTCGCCACAGGTATGCGTTTCGAGGCGGATGCATAGCAGTGCCTCAAAGATTATGTGTACAAGTTTTTATATTTAACTGGAACAATCCAATAGTTTTTTGAGAACATCCCGTTCCCCGACATGACTGCAATGCGTCATGGGGTCGCAGAACGACGTAATTAGTCTGATTTTCACAAGCGCAATTCATCATGTAGTATGCCGCTGCGCGCACTACATAACGTTGGATCGATGTCTGCCAAGGCCCACTCGCAACCCGCAAAGCCCCGTCAGCAAGGCCTCCAAGCCGTTGATTGGACCCAACCCAGCCGCCCGCAATGGCATGTACTGGTAGACCGGTTTGTGGTTTAAATGGCCCGAGGCTTCATTGTCATAATTGAAGAGCTGAAAAGCGAAATAGCTGAGCAGAGTGAGGCAAGCAATGACTGAACACGTTCAAGTCGGTGGCCTGCAGGTCGCCAAAGTCCTGTTCGACTTCGTGAACAACGAAGCCATTCCCGGTACCGGCCTCACCGCCGACAAGTTCTGGGCCGGTGCCGACAAGGTCATTCATGACCTGGCGCCGAAGAACAAAGCCCTACTCGCCAAACGCGATGATATCCAGGCTCGTATCGATGGCTGGCACCAATCCCGTGCCGGTCAACCACACGACGCCGTGGCCTATAAAGCCTTCTTGCAAGACATCGGTTATCTGCTGCCAGAAGCGGCTGATTTCCAGGCAACGACGCAAAACGTCGATGACGAAATCGCCCGCATGGCCGGCCCGCAACTGGTGGTGCCGGTGATGAACGCGCGCTTCGCGCTCAATGCCTCGAACGCTCGCTGGGGCTCGTTGTACGACGCGCTCTACGGCACCGACGCCATCAGCGAAGCGGACGGCGCGGAAAAAGGCAAAGGCTACAACAAGGTTCGCGGCGACAAGGTTATTGCCTTCGCCCGCGCCTTCCTCGACGAAGCGGCGCCATTGGCCGCCGGCTCCCACGTCGATTCCACCGCTTACAAAATCGTCGACGGCAAACTGGTGGTCGCCCTCAAGGGTGGCAGCAACAGTGGCCTGCGCAACGACGCGCAGTTGATCGGTTTCCACGGTGACGCCGCCGCGCCAACCGCAATCCTGCTGAAAAACAACGGCCTGCATTTCGAAATCCAGGTCGATGCCAGCACCCCGGTCGGCCAGACCGACGCGGCCGGCATCAAAGACATCCTGATGGAAGCCGCGCTGACCACCATCATGGACTGCGAAGACTCGGTCGCCGCTGTCGACGCCGATGACAAAGTGGTGATCTACCGCAACTGGCTCGGCCTGATGAAGGGCGACCTGTCGGAAGAAGTCTCCAAGGGCGGTCAGACGTTTACCCGCACCATGAACGCCGACCGCACCTACACCGGCGTCGATGGCCAGGAACTGAGCCTGCACGGTCGTTCGCTGCTGTTCGTGCGCAACGTTGGCCACTTGATGACCATCGACGCGATCCTCGACAGCCAGGGCAACGAAGTGCCGGAAGGCATTCTTGATGGTCTGGTGACCTGCCTCGCGGCGATCCACAGCCTCAATGGCCACAACTCGCGCAAGAACAGCCGCACCGGTTCGGTCTACATCGTCAAACCGAAGATGCACGGCCCGGAAGAAGCGGCGTTCACCAACGAGCTGTTCGGGCGCATCGAAGATGTGCTCGAGCTGCCGCGCAACACGCTGAAAGTGGGGATCATGGACGAGGAACGCCGCACCACGGTCAACCTCAAGGCGTGTATTCAGGCGGCCAGCGAGCGCGTGGTGTTCATCAACACCGGTTTCCTCGACCGCACCGGCGACGAAATCCACACCTCCATGGAAGCCGGCCCGATGGTGCGCAAGGCTGACATGAAGGCTGAGAAGTGGATCGGCGCTTATGAAAACTGGAACGTCGATATCGGCTTGAGCACTGGCCTGCAAGGTCGCGCGCAAATCGGTAAAGGCATGTGGGCAATGCCCGACCTGATGGCGTCGATGCTCGAACAGAAAATCGCCCACCCGATGGCCGGCGCCAACACCGCTTGGGTGCCCTCGCCAACCGCCGCCGCGCTGCACGCGCTGCACTATCACAAGGTTGACGTGTTCGCCCGTCAGGCCGAATTGGCCAAACGTGCGCGCGCTTCGGTGGACGACATTCTGACCATCCCGCTGGCGGTCAATCCGAACTGGACGCCAGAGCAGATCAAGAACGAACTGGACAACAACGCCCAGGGTATTCTCGGTTACGTGGTGCGCTGGATCGACCAAGGCGTGGGTTGCTCGAAAGTGCCGGACATCAACGACGTCGGCCTGATGGAAGACCGTGCGACGCTGCGTATTTCCAGTCAGCACATCGCCAACTGGCTGCGTCACGGCATCGTCACCGAAGAACAAGTGCTGGAAAGCCTCAAGCGCATGGCGCCGGTGGTTGACCGTCAGAACGCCAATGACCCGTTGTATCGCCCGTTGGCTCCGGACTTCGACCGCAACATTGCCTTCCAGGCAGCGGTCGAACTGGTGGTCGAAGGCACCAAACAACCGAACGGTTATACCGAGCCGGTGCTGCACCGTCGTCGCCGCGAGTTCAAGGCTGCCAATGGCCTGTAACTGAGCGCTGATGTTGGACAAAAAAAGGCCCTGATCGCGAGATCAGGGCCTTTTTTTATCTGCGAATGCGGTTCCCTGTGGGAGCGAGCTTGCTCGCGATGGCGGTGTGTCAGTCACCTCGATGTTGGCAGTGATGGCCTCATCGCGAGCAAGCTCGCTCCCACAGGGAATATGCCGGGCTCACGGCTTGCGCTAAGGCTCCATCCCCAATTCATGCTTGACCAACTCGAGCAATTTGCCGGTATCGATCGGTTTGAGCAGGAAATCCACCACGCTCAAATGCATCGCGGCGATGGCGTCTTTGACGTCGGCATCGCCGGACACGATGATAATCGGCATCGCCGCGCGGACAGACTCGCGCACTTGGCGGATCAGTTCCAGGCCATCGACATGGCCCATGCGCAGATCGGTAATCACCAGTCCAATCGAAGGTTTCTCGTCGAGCATTTTGAGCGCTGTCTCACCACTGGCGGCGGTCATGCAACGAATGCCGTCCAGCGCCAGAATCTCCGACAACAACTCCCGGGCGTCCTTATCGTCATCAACGATCAAGACCCGCTGCGGCGGAAGATCGGGTTCCAGCATGATCGCACTGAGCGCCTCGCGCTCGGCGTCACTCAAAATATCGTGGTCGGACATGGCTTTCTCTACGTGTTCAATTCAATCCCCTAGCACAGTGGTCAGACATCGCTAAGCAGGCCTTCAATGTGCACTTCGTCGGATAATTTTCCTAGAGGGCAATTGAGAGATAAATCCCGCACTGGCGATTCAGAGATAAATCCCGCACCGGCGCCGGAGTTCTCCGAATTCAAGCAAATGCACGCTTACCTAGACTTACGTCCAATGGGCACCCTGCGCACAGGGGCCGAACATGGCTGAACGATCCGACAACAACAATTCGAAAAAGACTGCGGTAATAGTTATGAGTAAAGCGGACGCCTTCACCCAGGCAGGGAAAACCGCGGTATTGCAGAACATTCAGGGCACTTTGCAATTCCTCCAGCGTTTCCCGCCCTTCAATCACATGGAACACGCCCACCTGGCTTATCTGGTGGAGCAATGCCAGCTGCGTTTCTACGGTCCCGGCGAAAGCATCATCAAGCCTGCCGATGGCCCGGTTGCACACTTCTACATAGTCAAACAGGGCCGAGTGGTTGGCGAACGCCCGCACACGGCCAAGGGCGGCACAGAAACCACGTTTGAAATCACCACCGGCGAATGCTTTCCGCTTGCCGCGCTGCTGGGCGAACGGGCGACCCGCACCGAGCATCTGGCGGCCGAAGACACCTTTTGCCTGCAACTGAACAAACTGGCATTCATCAAACTGTTCGCGCTCTCCAGCACCTTCCGCGATTTCGCCCTGCGCGGGGTCAGCAGTTTGCTCGATCAGGTCAATCAGCAAGTCCAGCAAAAAGCTGTAGAAACCCTCGGCACGCAATATTCGCTGAACACCCGGCTGGGCGAATTGGCCATGCGTCACCCGGTAACGTGCAGCCCGCAGACGCCGTTGCGCGGAGCGGTGACGCTGATGCACGAGCAGCAGGTCGGCAGCATTGTGATCGTCGATGCGCAGAAAGCGCCGCTGGGGATTTTTACCCTGCGCGATTTGCGCCAAGTCGTTGCTGGCGGCACCAATGATTTCAATCAGGCCATCGAGCAGCACATGACCCGCGCGCCGTTTTACCTGACGCCGGATCACAGCGCGTTCGACGCGGCCATCGCCATGACCGAACGGCACATCGCCCACGTTTGCCTGGTCAAGGATCAGCGCTTGTGCGGTGTGGTTTCGGAGCGCGATCTGTTTTCCCTGCAACGGGTCGATCTGGTGCACCTGGCGCGGACTATTCGCAGTGCGCAGAAAGTCGAAAACCTGGTGGCGATGCGCGGCGAGATCGGCCAATTGGTCGAGCGCATGCTCGCTCACGGCGCATCCTCGACGCAGATCACCCACATCATCACCTTGCTCAACGACCACACCGTGTGCCGAGTAATCGAGCTGACGCTGGCCGAAAAAGGCGACCCCGGCATTCCGTTCAGTTGGTTGTGCTTCGGCAGCGAAGGCCGGCGCGAGCAGACGCTGCACACCGATCAGGACAACGGCATTCTGTTTGAAGCACGCGACGCCGCGCACGCCGCCGAGATTCGCGGCAAGTTGTTGCCGATTGCGCAGCACATCAACCAGAGCCTGGCGTTGTGCGGTTTTACCCTGTGCAAGGGCAACATCATGGCCGGCAACCCCGAGCTATGTTTGTCGCGGGCCGAATGGGCGCGGCGCTTTGCGGCGTTTATTCGCGAGGCGACGCCGGAGAACCTGCTGGGTTCGAGCATTTATTTCGACTTGCGCGTGGTCTGGGGCGACGAGCAAAGCTGCGAACAACTGCGCCGGGGGATTCTCGAGCAAGTCGCCGACAACCGTTTGTTCCAGCGCATGATGGCCGAAAACGCGCTGCGCAATCGGCCGCCCGTAGGACGTTTCCGCGAGTTCGTGCTGGCGCGCAAGAATGGCGAGAAAGCCACGCTGGACCTCAAAGTCCAAGGCCTGACGCCGTTCGTTGATGGCGCGCGATTGCTCGCGTTGGCCAATGGCATCGAAGCCAACAATACCCAGGAGCGCTTCCGCCAATTGGTCGAAAAAGAAGTGATTGATCGGCTCGACGGCGCCGCGTACGAAGAGGCGTATCACTTCATCCAGCAAACGCGCATGCAGCAACATCAGCTACAGACCCGCGAGAACCTGCCCTATTCCAATCGCGTCGATCCCGACAGCCTCAATCATCTGGACCGGCGCATCTTGCGTGAATCCCTGCGCCAGGCCCAACGCCTGCAAAGCAGCCTGACGTTGCGGTATCAGCTATGAGCCTGTTTTCGTGGTTGCGCCCGGCGTCGCCGCTGTTGCCCGAGGCGCTGCAACATCGTCTGGAGCGCTTGCCGCTGGGCGCGGAACTGGCGCAATGCAGCTTGCGCGAGCAGCGCTGGGTGGTGCTGGACCTGGAAACCACCGGGCTGAATCTGAACAAGGATCGGGTATTGTCGATTGGCGCAGTGGTGATCGAGGATGGCGCGATTGATTTCAGCCAGCAGTTCGAACGCACGCTGCAATGCGCCGACCTGAAACGTGCGCCGAGCATGTTGATTCATGGCTTGGCGCCCAGCGCGATTGCCGCGGGTAGCGACCCGGCGCAGGCGTTGCTGGAGTTCATGGAGTTTGTTGGCGACAGTCCGTTGCTGGCGTTTCATGCGCCGTTCGATCAACACATGCTCGGGCGCTCGCTGAAAGATCATCTGGGTTACAAGTTGCAGCATTCATTTCTGGATGTGGCGGACATCGCGCCGCTGCTGTGTCCGCAGGCGAACATCCGTGAGGCGGGGCTGGATGAGTGGATCGAATGGTTCAAGCTCGAAGTGTTCGAGCGCCACAACGCCAGTGCCGATGCGCTGGCCACGGCGGAACTGGCGTTGATCCTGTTCAGCCGCGCGCGCCAGCAGCAGATCGATAGCCCGCTGGAACTGCAGCAGCGGATCAACCAATGGAAACGCCGGCAGCGCGCACCTTCCTTTTAAAGTGCGCTGAATTCACCGACGCCTTCGCGGGCAAGCCTCGCTCCTGCACACACAGGCATTGCCTCTGTAGGAGCGAGGCTTGCCCGCGAAGAACGATAACCCGGCCCACCTGAATATCTATGCCGCGGTCTCCCGACCAACGCCAATTGCTTACCTCTGCCGCTCCTGACACAATCGCGAACAATTCTCGTTAGTTAACACTTCCTAATCGGTGAAGTTTTCGTGTCGTCAATTCCTGGCCCCCACAGCGACCTCGTCGGTGCGTTATATCGCGACCACCGCGGTTGGCTATTGGCTTGGTTACGACGCAATGTCGCCTGCCCGCAACGGGCCGAAGACCTCAGCCAGGACACCTTCGTGCGCCTGCTCGGCCGCGATCAACTGAAGGAGCCGCGCGAACCTCGGGCGTTTCTGGTGGCCATCGCCAAAGGCCTGCTGTTCGACTACTTCCGCCGCGCCGCGCTGGAACAGGCCTACCTCAACGAACTGATGCTGATCCCCGAAGGCGAGCAACCGTCGGTGGAAGAGCAGCAAATGATCCTCGAAGACCTCAAAGCCATCGACCGCTTGCTCGGCAAACTCTCGAGCAAGGCCCGCGCGGCGTTCCTTTATAACCGCCTCGACGGCCTCAGCCACGGCGAGATCGCCAGCAAACTCGGGGTCTCGGTGCCGCGTGTGCGCCAATACCTGGCCCAGGGGATTCGCCAGTGCTACATCGCGCTGTACGGAGAACCGCTATGAGCCCGGCCAGTTCCAAACCGGTTTCGGCGCAGGTGCTGGACGCGGCGATTGCCTGGCAATTGTCGCTGGATGGCGCCAGCCCGATCGAGCGCGAAGAGTTCGCCAAATGGCACGCCGCCCATGAAGAACACGCCCGCGCCTGGCGCCAGTTGAGCATGCTCGACCAACGCTTCAGTGTCGCCAACGGCCCGGCCCGCGCGGCGCTGCTGCAATCGCGTGAAAGCATTCGGCGGCGCGTGCGCAAGCTCGGCAGCGGTCTGGCCAGCGTGGTTGCGGTGATTGGTCTGGCACTGTTTGCCGGCGAGCGTTATCTGCCGCTCGACTATTGGCTGGCCGATCAACGCACCGCCACCGGCGAGCAACGCACCTTGCACCTCGCCGACGGCACGCAGATCAACCTCAACACCCACAGCGCGGTGGACGTGCGTTTCGATGACAAGCAGCGGCTGATCATTCTTCAGGAAGGCGAAATCCTCGTCGAAACCGCTCATGGCGATGCCCGGCCGTTTATCGTCGAAACCCGCGAAGGCAGCATGCGCGCGCTGGGTACGCGGTTTTTGGTCAAACGTGAAGAACAAGGCACGCGGTTGAGTGTGCTGAAGTCGGCGGTGGCGGCGCATCCCGAGTCGAGCCCGGAAGAACAGATTTTGCGCGAGGGTCAGCAAGTGCTGATGCGCAGCAACGGTCTGGGGCCGATTGTGGCGCTCAACAGCGGCGCCGATGCGTGGACGCGCGGGATGCTGGTGGTGGACAACGTGCGGCTTGAGGATTTGTTGAATGAGCTGGCGCGCTCTCGGCGCGGGCACTTGGGCGTGGCGCCGGAGATTGCCAATTTGCGCATCACTGGCAGCTTTCCGTTGCACGACACCGACAAAGCATTGAGCGCCCTGCTGCCGACCTTGCCGGTGCGGATCGAACAGCACACGCCGTGGTGGGTGACGGTGGCGAAGGCTGACGTCAAACCCTGAGATTTGCGGTGTCTGGTCGGACGCTTTCGCGGGCAAGCCTCGCTCCTACATTAGAAATACGCTTTCCCTGTAGGAGCGAGGCTTGCCCGCGAAGAGGCCAGCAGCCACACCGCAAATCACGAATCAAAATTATTTTCATCCAGCCCTATCACTTTTGCATTCTCGTTCGGCACCTAGGCAATTGAGAAATATTTCCATTCAGGAGCCTGTGTATGACCCGTTCGCTCGATACCGTGCTGCGCCCCAGTTTGCTCGCGATTGCCATTGCCCTGTGTGCACCGCTGGCCAGCAGTCCGCTGCTGGCTGCCGAACAGGCGTCGAGCGTTCGCGCCTACAATCTGCCGGCCGCGCCACTGGCCAGCACGCTGAACCAGATCGCCAGCCAGGCCGGCCTCGCGTTGTCGCTCAACCCTGCGCTGGCGGCGGGCAAAACCTCGGCGCCGGTCAACGGTCAGTTCGACGCGACCGGCGCATTGCGTGAGGCACTGCGCGGCACCGGGCTGCAACTGGAACAAAGCGGCAGCGGCACCTACAGCCTGGTCGCGGTGCCGGATGGCGTGATGGCGCTGCCGGAAACGGCGGTCATTGGCGTCGAAAACTACGAAACCGCCTGGAGCCCGGTCGAAGGGTACGTCGCCACGCGCACCGCCGCCGGCACTAAAACCGACACCGCGCTGGTCGAAGCGCCGCGCTCGATTTCGGTCGCCACGCGCCAGCAAATGGAAGATCGCGGCGTGCAAAACCTCGACGACGCCGTGCGCTACATGCCGGGCATCACCGCCAGCAGCTACGGCAGCGACACCCGCGCCGACTGGCTACGCGTGCGCGGTTTCGAACCGACGCAATTCCTCGACGGCCTGCCATTGCCGCGCGGCACGTACGCCAATCCGAAACAGGAAACCTGGAACCTCGACCGTCTCGCCCTGCTGCGCGGCCCGGCTTCGTCCGTCTATGGCCAGACGCCGCCGGGTGGTTTGCTGGACATGGTCAGCCGCCGCCCGAGCGCCGAGCAGAGCAGCGAAATCGAGTTGCAGTACGGCAGCGACAACCACCGCCAGATCAACTTCGCCAGCACCGGCAAAATCGACGACGCAGGCCAGTTTCTCTATAGCCTCAGCGGCGTGGTGCGCGACAGCGGCACGCAAATCGACCACGTCGACAACAAGCGCTACAACATCGCGCCGAGCCTGACCTGGAACATCGACGAATACACCAAATTCACCTTGCTCACGCAGTTCACTCGCGACGATACCGGCATCACCAGCCAGTTCCTGCCGGTGCAAGGCACCAAGATCGACATGCCGTTCGGCAACGTCTCGCATCACAAAAACCTCGGTGATCCGGATTGGGAATACTACGACCGCACCTACTACGCGTTGGGCTACGCGTTCGAACATCGTCTGAATGACGTGTGGCAGTTCAAGCAAAACCTGCGTTACACCAAGTCGGATTTGTCGTTTCAGGGCATCACCGTCGGTTCGTATCCGTTCACTCAGGTGGACAACGCCGGCAACGTCGGGCGCAGCACGACCATCGTCGACGAAGACATCAGCCAGTTCGCCGTGGATAACAACTTCCAGGCCGATTTCAATACTGGCGAGGTGCGCCACACCTTGCTGCTGGGCCTCGATCACCAGCGCAGCAACACCAACTACACCTCGATCTTCGGCACCGCGCCGGCGATCAACGTCAACAATCCGCTGCACGGTTTGCCGATCACGCGCCCGGACCGCTCCACCGCGTTCTACGACCTCGATCAGAAAATCTACCAGACTGGCCTCTACGTTCAGGACCAGATGGCCCTCGACCAATGGCGTCTGACCCTCGGCGGGCGTGAAGACTGGGTACACACCAGCACCAAATTCTTCAACCGTGGCGACGCGACCAACACTCAGCGTGACAAGAAATTCAGCGGCAACGCGGCGATCAGCTACGTTTTCGACTCCGGTTTTGTGCCGTACCTGTCGTACGCCGAATCCTTCCAGCCGACCACCGGCGCCTCGGCTTCGAGCACCGAAACCTTCAAGCCGACCGAAGGCAAGCAGTGGGAATTGGGCATCAAATACCAACCACCGGGCAGCAAGACTTTGCTCACCGCTGCGGTGTATGACCTGACGCAGAAAAACGTATCGGTCACCACCACCGTTGGCGCCACGCCGATCACCAGCCAGACCGGCGAAGTGAAGGTCAAGGGCCTGGAGCTGGAAGCGGTGTCCGACGTCACCGATAACCTGAAGATCATCGCCGCTTACACCCTGGCCAAATCCGAAGTGCAGAAGGGCGACAACAAAGGCAACCGCTTGCAACTGATGCCCAACCAACAAGCCTCGCTGTGGGCCGATTACACCTGGCACAACGGCGTGCTCGACGGGTTCGGCATCGGCGCCGGCGCCCGCTACACCGGCAACACTTATGGCGACCAGGGCAACACGTGGCTGGGCAAGGCCAACGCTTATACGGTGTTCGATGCGGCGCTGCATTACGACCTCGGCCGATTGGACAACAGCCTCAAAGGTGCATCGTTGGCACTTAATGCCACCAACTTGCTCGACAAGGATTACATCTCGACCTGCGACAGCTTTTACTGCTACTACGGCGACCAGCGCAGCGTCGTCGCCAGTGCGTCTTACAAATGGTAAAAGCTTGAGCTGACACGCCGCATAACCGAGCCGTCCTCCGTGGGCGGCTTTGGTATTTCTGAAGGCTATGAAACGAAATGAAAAGTAAAACAATTCGTCGCTGGTCGTTTGTCCACACCTGGACCAGCCTGATTTGCACGGTGTTTTTGCTGATGCTGGCGCTGACCGGGCTGCCGCTGATTTTCCATCACGAGATCGACCACTTGCTGGGCGACGCGCCGGAACTGAAGCAAATGCCAGCCGACACGCCGCAGCTGAATTTGCAGCAGTTGATCGAAGCGGCGGAAAAACATCGTCCCGGCGAAGTTGTGCAATACGCCGGCTACGACGAGGAAGACCCCAACGGCATGTTCGCGATCATGGCGCCCACCGCCGACACCGAACCTAACTCGTCGCACACCTTCATGCTCGACGCCCGCACCGGCGAAGCGCTGGAAATGCCCTCGGCCAACGGCGGGCTGATGATGGTCATGCTGCGCCTGCACGTGGACATGTTTGCCGGGCTGCCGGGCAAATTGCTGCTGGCGTTCATGGGGTTGTTGTTCGTCGCGGCACTGGTTTCCGGCACCGTGCTGTACTTGCCGTTCATGCGCCGCTTGAAGTTCGGCACGGTGCGCCAAGACAAATCCACGCGGCTGCGCTGGCTCGATTTGCACAATTTGCTCGGCGTGGTGGCGTTGACGTGGATGCTGGTGGTCGGCGTGACCGGAGTGATCAGTGCCTGCGCCGATCTGCTGATTGCCGCGTGGCGTTATGAAAGCCTCAACGCGATGATCGCGCCGTACCGCGACAAGCCACCGCTGACGCAACTGGCCCCGGCCACGCGGTTGCTCGACATCGCCAAAGACGTGGCGCCGGGCATGCAGCCGGACTTTATCGCGTTCCCCGGTACGCGTTTCTCCAGCGAACACCATTACGCGGTGTTCATGAAGGGCAGCACGCACCTGACTTCGCACTTGCTGACGCCGGTGTTGATCGACGCCAGCACACTGCAAGTCACGGCGGTCGCGCAACGCCCGTGGTACATGGACGCGATGGGCATGTCGCAGCCGCTGCACTTTGGTGATTACGGCGGCATGCCGATGAAGATCCTCTGGGCGGTGCTCGATGTGCTGACAATTATCGTCCTCGGCAGCGGCGTTTATTTGTGGGTGGTGCGGCGCAAAGCGGCGAAACGCCTCGCGCAAAACGTCGAGCAAAACGCGGAGCAAACGGCATGAGGCCGCGCCAGTCGAACTTCTGGAAAGTCTTCGCCACGCCGACAGTAATCGCGCTGCTGAGCGCCGCCGGATTGTTCGCCGCACTGCTGGGCGATGGCTTGTGGGATGCGCTCAGTTGGCTGGGGCTCGGCGTTCCCGCCGTGCTCGGCATGCGCGGCCTGCTGCGACGCCGCTGAAATCCCCGCTCCCCAATCCACTGTGGGAGTGAGCCTGCTCGCGATAGCCATCCATCAGCCAACATCAATGTTGACTGACACACCGCCATCGCGAGCAAGCTCGGCTCCCACAGAGATCTGCAGTGGACGCCGGGTTTTGTGAGCAACACCGATCCCATGTAGGAGCGAGCTTGCTCGCGATAGCTATTCATCATTCAACATCGATGTCGGCTGACACACCGTCATCGCGAGCAGGCTCACTCCCACAGGGATCTCCAGTGGATGCCGCGTTTTGTGGGCAACACCGATCCCATGTAGGAGTGAGCCTGCTCGCGATAGCTATTCATCAGCCAGCATCGATGTCGGCTGAAACACCGCCATCGCGAGCAAGCTCGGCTCCCACAGGAATCTCCAGTGGATGCCGGGTTTTGTGGGCAACACCGATCCCATGTAGGAGCGAGCCTGCTCGCGATTGCAATTGATCAGCCAACATCCATGCCGGCTGAAACACCGCCATCGCGAGCAAGCTCGGCTCCCACAGGGATCTCCAGTGGATGCCAGGTTTTGTGGGCAACACTGATCCCCTGTGGGAGCTAGCTTGCTCGCGATAGCTATTCATCATTCAACATCAATGTTGACTGACACACCGCCATCGCGAGCAAGCTCGGCTCCCACAGGGATCTGCAGTGGATGCCGGGTTTTGTGCGCAACGCTGATCCCATGTAGGAGCGAGCCTGCTCGCGATAGCCATTCATCAGCCAACATCCATGCCGGCTGAAACACCGCCATCGCGAGCAAGCTCGGCTCCCACAGGGATCTTCAGTGGATGCCGGGTTTTGTGGGCAACACCGATTCCATGTAGGAGTGAGCCTGCTCGCGATAGCAATTGATCATCCAACATGGAAGTCGGCTGACACACCGCCATCGCGAGCAAGCTCGGCTCCCACAGGGATCTGCAGTGGATGCCGGGTTTGGTGGGCAACGCTGATCCCATGTAGGAGTGAGCCTGCTCGCGATAGCCATTCATCAGCCAACATCAATGTTGACTGACACACCGCCATCGCGAGCAAGCTCGGCTCCCACAGGGTTCTCCGGTGGATGCCGGGTTTGGTGGGCAACACGGATCCTCCCGGTCTGGATTTGCGATGAGCTATCCTGCCCCACTCCGCCACTGACCGAGTCCCTGCCATGTCCGCCCCGAGCATGACCCTGTTCCACAATCCCGCTTCGCCGTTCGTTCGCAAAGTCATGGTGCTGCTGCATGAGACTGGGCAGACCGGGCGTGTGGCGTTGCAGGCCAGCCAACTGACGCCGGTCAGCCCTGACCTGGCGCTGTGCGAAGACAACCCGCTGGGCAAGATCCCGGCCCTGCGCCTGGCCGATGGCAATGTCATCCATGACAGCCGGGTGATCCTCGATTACCTCGATCAGCAGCACGTCGGCAACCCGCTGATCCCTCGCGAAGGCCCGGCGCGCTGGCGGCGCTTGACCTTGGCCTCGCTGGCCGACGGGATCATGGACGCTGCGGTGATGATTCGTTACGAACAAGCGTTGCGCGCCCCGGAGAAGCAGTGGGACGAGTGGCTTGAGGGCCAGCGCGAGAAGATTCGTCGTGCGCTGGCGCTGTTGGAAGCTGATGCGATTGCCGAATTGACCAGCCATTTCGATGTCGCGGCGATCAGCGTGGCGTGTGCCTTGGGTTACTTGGACTTGCGCCATCCCGACCTGCAATGGCGCGTGGCTAATCCGAAGCTGGCCGAGTGGTTTTTTGCCGTGAGTCAGCGGGCGTCGATGCTGGCGACGATGCCAAAGATCTAACAACGCCCGGGGTTTAACAAAGGCAAGGATTCAACAAAACCCAAGCCTTAATGCTTCGCTGACTGTTCCGGCCCCATCGCGAGCGAGCTCGTTCCCACAGGGTTTTGCGGTTGTTCATGCCATTGCGGTGACAACAGAAATCCTATGTGGGAGCGAGCTTGCTCGCGATGGCACCAACGCGGTTCGACAGGCAACAACTCGACAATCCGCGTCACCAGGTTTTCCCTCCAGCATTGATCCTCCCGCAACCCCAACCGCCGGCTCATTGCACCGCTCCAATATCAAACGCCAACGGCTTGGCCGACTTCTGCCCGATCCCGTACCAGTCGAGTTTGCGCGTCAGCACCATGAACACCCCGAGCAAGCCGAACAGCAGCAGCGAGCCCATCAGCAGCGCGTAATCCTCGGCGCTGAGCAAGCCGTAAAGCAAGCCGTACAACGCCGCCAATCCCGCCGAAAAACTCAAGCCGTGACGCACGCTGCGCAGCACGTGGCAGACGTAGAAGCCGATCAACAACACACAACTGCTCGCCGACAGCAGATACGCCAGGGCAAAACCAATGTGCTCGGACAGCGACAGCAGCAACAGGTAAAAGAACGCCAGCGCCACACCGACCAGCGCGTATTGCACCGGATGCACGGCCAGGCTTTTCAGCACTTCGAAGAGGAAGAACCCGGCGAACGTGAGGACGATGAACAACAGCGCGTATTTGATCGCCCGATCACTCTTCAGGTACTGGTCCACCGGATCGATAAAACTCACGCCGAAACTGCGCGCATTGAACGCTTCACACTTGTCGGCGACTACGCAGCTGTCCAGCGCCTCTTCGAGGTTGGTGGAGAAAAACGAGGTCTGCCAATGCGCGCTGAACCCCTGATCGCTGACTTCCCGCTGAGCCGGCAAGTAGTTGCCGATGAAGCTTGGATGCGGCCAATTCGCGGACAACGAGACTTTGCTGGTGCGGCCCACCGGGATCACTTGCAACTGCCCGGTGCCTTGCAGCCGCAGGTCAAAACCGAAAGCCAATTGCGTGGCTTTGCCGGGGTCCAGCGCTGGCAGCATGACGTGCACGCCCTCGCCCAAAAAGCTCACTTGGCTGCCGGGAACGAAGTCCAGGTGTTGGCCGTCGAGTTCCAGTTTCAACGCATTTTCGATGCCGCGAATGTCACTGATGCCGACCGCGAGGAAGGGCTGATCGAACTGGTAATCGGCGAAATCTTCAGTAATGCCCAGCTGCTCGGGAATCGCGAAGTTGCCGCTGATGCGGTTATCGGCGTGGAACAGCCGCGCTTCATAAATGCCCCGCGCACGCAGCTCGGTCTGCACGTTGCCGTCGAGTTCGAAGCGCTCGGGGAGGAAAAACATCCGCCCGCGCTCTTCGCCGACATCCTGATAACGCTCGTTGGTTTTTTCGTTGAGTTTCCAGGTGCGCACCACTTTGCGGTACGGCACCACCATCACCGGCCCGCTCAATTGCTGGCTGTAGCTGGAGCTGCGGGCGATGTCTTCAAGCACGCCGTCGCGCAATTGCTGACGGTCCTGGATTACGCCGTTGATCATCATCAACGGGATCAGCAATAACAGAATCAGCAGGGCAATCGCCCCGAGTTTTATGGCCAGGCTACGGTTCATGAGGTCTCTCCCTGTTCGAATGAGGGAGAGTCTGGCGGCGGCGTGTGAGGGTTTTATGGGGAAAATGTGGAGAGTGTGTGGAGACTCATCCACATAACCCTGTAGGAGTGAGCCTGCTCGCGATGGGCCGCACTCGGTCTAAACCAGGCGCAACATCACCTCAACCCCACCCTCAACGTTGCCCACACTCATGTCCCCACCGTGCAACTTGACCACTTCTTCAACGAAGTTAAGCCCCAACCCGGTACTTTTGCGCCCACTGTCCGGCCTCGGCAATGAGTAAAAACGCTCGGTCAATCGCGGCAACGCGTAATCGGGAATCGCCTCGGTCTGGTTGAACAGTTTGAATTCGACATGTGCCCCTGCCCTGCCGGCGCTAAAGCGCAACACGCCGCCCACCGGGGTGAAATCCAGCGCATTTTCCAGCAGGTTGCCGAATGCCTGACGCAACAAAAACGGTTCGCCGATCACGCTCAGGTCCTGTGCAATCGCTTGTTCGACGCGCAACTGTTTGCCTTCAATGCGCGCCGTTTGCGCCGCCAGCACTTGCTCGACCAGCGTCGCCAGCGGCACCGCGACCCGTTGCTCCAGACCTTGGCGCTGCTCGACCAGCGCCAGATTGAGCAAGCGCTCGATCAACTGCTGCATTCGCGCACTTTCGCTCTCGATGTTGCTGACGAAACGTTGCTGCTGCGCCAACGGCATCTCGTCTTGCAGCAGCTCCGCCGCACCGCGAATCGCCGCCAACGGACTTTTCAATTCATGGGTCAAGGTGTGCACGTAGCGCTCGACGTAAGCCTTGCCTTCGAGTTGCGTGCGCATCTGTTCGACGGCGCTCGCCAGTTGCTCGAGTTCGCCGCCGCGATAATGCGGCACCTCGACCCGCCGCCCTTCGCTGACGGCTTGCGCGTAAGCGGTCAAGCGCCGTAGCGCGGCGCTCAACCACCACGACAGCACGCCGCCGAACAGCAGACCCAGGACAATCATCCCGGCGCCGTAAGCGATCAACCGCCGCTCCGTGCGATCGACGTAGGGCTGCAGCGAACTGTTGGGTTTGGCCACGGTGACCACGCCGATGATCTTGCCGTTGTCGCGGATCGGCGCGCCGACGTGCATCACTGATGTGGTCGCATCCTCTGCAATGCTGCGGGTTGAGCGCGCGCCGTATTCGCCGCGCAGGGTCAGGTAAACGTCGTTCCAGCGTGAGTAATCCTGGCCGAGCGCGACACCGCTGGAATCCAGCACCACGATGCCTTTGGCGTCGGTGACGTAGATGCGGTGGCTGACCTGATTTTTCGGCAAGCCCCAGATGTTCGCCTTCGGTTCGCGCTCGCCGTAGGCCTTGAGCAATTGCGGCCAGCGGTTCTGGTTGAGCGTGCCGGCCTTGAAATCGTCGCGCAGGATTTCTGCCATCAGGTTGGCGGTATCCACCAGCGTTTCTTCAGTGGATTGGCGCACGCCGGGGCGCACTTCCTGCATCACGGTGTTGAGCACAAAGTAGCCGGTCAGGCCGATGAACAGCACATAAACCAGGAAAATCCGGATTCCCAACGGCATCAGCTGTGTCCCGGGCTGTAGCTGTAGCCGAGGCCGCGATGGGTCTGGATCGGCTCGGCCTCGGCGCGCACCTGGCGCAATTTGGCGCGCACGCTTTTGATGTGGCTGTCGATGCTGCGCTCGTAACCGGCATCGGCCGGCACGCCCAGCGCGTCGAGCAATTGTTCGCGGCTGAAGACCCGTTCGGGTTGTTCGAGCAGGCATTGCAGGAGGCGGAATTCGTGGCGGGTAAGGCTCAACAACTGGCCGCGATAGCTGATCTGCACACGTTCGTTGTCGATGCGAAACAGCATTGGGGTTGGGGTTGGGGCTGGGGCTTGAGTTGAAGTTGAAGTTGAAGTTGCCGCGACCTCGGCCACCGCGCGCGGCGCCATGCGTTTGAGGATCGCGCGGACCCGCGCCGCGACTTCGCGTGGGCTGAACGGCTTGACCACGTAATCGTCGGCGCCGATCTCCAGGCCCACCACCCGGTCAATCTCGGCGTCGCGAGCGCTGAGGAAAATCACCGGCACTTCGCTGAAACGGCGCAGTTGCTTGCAGGTTTCGAAGCCGCTGATATCGGGCAGGCCGATGTCGAGGATGATCAGGTCGGCCGGGGTCTCGCGCTGATGCTCCAGCGCGGCGGCGCCGAGGCTCAACCAGGTGGTGGTGAAGCCTTCGCCCTGCAAGGCAAAAATCAACGTATCGGCAATGGCCGCTTCGTCTTCGACAATCAGGATATGAGGCATGGCATCCGAGCCCAACAGTTAAGTTGCGCAACGGTGGCGCAAGCCTCGCATCGCGTCAATCAGCAGTCGGGTTTGTCGGCGGTGTAACGGCGTGCCGGGTTCACGGCGGCGTTGAATTCGCGCAAGGCCTTGGCGCCGATCAGCAGCGGGTAATTGAAGCTGCTGCGGTCGGTAAGGTTGACCTCGACCGTGCGCTTGACGTTGCCCAGGCACAGTTCCAGATCGACCACCGGGCGCTTGGTCGGCGCGGCTTCGTCCTTGTCGTCTTCATCTTCTTCGGAGCGTGCCTTGATCTTGCTGATGCGGGCGATCTTGTGTTCGTAGACCTTGTTGCTCGCCTCTTTGGTGGCGAGGCGGAAGCGCACCCACTCATCGCCATCGCGGGTGAACATTTCGATGTCCTTGGCCGACAGCGACGCGGTCAGGGCGCCGGTGTCCATTTTCGCCTTGAGGACTTCACCGCCGATTTCCGGCAGCGCGATGTATTCGTAACGCCCGTACAGGGTCGGCTCGGCGGCCATGACCGGCAGGGCCACGAGGGTCAGCAGTGCAAGGAGGGATTTCACGTGATGGGCTTCCTAGGGAAATGGAGGGCGCAGAGACCGAATTCTAGACCGCAAAAACCAGCGATAGTTAGGCTGCCGCTGCCTTGTGGCGGGAGAGCTCGCCACAGGGATCTTCATGAGGCGCGAAGCATAACCGTTGAAAGGTGAAACATTCGTCGATGCGGATTTGGCCTGCCGCCCGAAGCTGCTTATCATGGCGCGCCCAACCGTTTTCAAGAGTTACTTATGCGCCGCCTGCTCACCGGCTGTTTCGTTACCCTGCTGCTGTTGCTCAACACCTTGGTCCTGATCGGGCCGCTGATGGTGTTTGCCCTGCTGAAACTGATCGTGCCCAAGCGTTACCGCGTGTACCCCTCGACGGCGGTGATGTGGATCGCCGAGACCTGGGCGGAAATCGACAAGCTGATTTTCAAGCTGTGCATTCCCACCGAGTGGGACATTCGCGGCGGCGGCGACTTGCGCAGCGACACCTCTTATCTGGTGATCAGCAACCATCAATCCTGGGTTGATATTCCGGCGCTGATCCAGGCGTTGAACCGGCGCACGCCGTTCTTCAAATTCTTCCTCAAGAAAGAACTGATCTGGGTGCCATTCCTCGGGCTCGCCTGGTGGGCGCTGGATTACCCGTTCATGAAGCGCTACACCAAGGCGTTTCTGGCGAAGAATCCTGAACTGGCGGGCAAGGACCTGGAGATCACCAAAGCCGCGTGCGAGCTGTACAAAAGCCAACCGGTGACCGTGGTCAATTACCTGGAAGGCACGCGATTTACCCCGGCAAAAAGCACCCAGCAGCAATCACCCTTCAGTCATTTGCTCAAACCCAAGGCGGGCGGCGTGGCGTTTGTATTGGCGGCGATGGGCGAACAGCTGGACGCAATTCTCGATGTCACGGTGGTGTATCCGCAGCAACGAATTCCGGGGTTCTGGGATTTGATCAGCGGCAATGTGCCGAAGGTGATCATCGACATCCAGACCCGCGAACTCGACCCGGCGTTGTGGCGTGGCGATTACGAAAACGATCCGCAATTTCGCCAGACGGTCCAGAACTGGGTCAACCAGCTCTGGATCGAGAAAGACCGGCGCATCGCCGAATTGCGCGACGAGCGCCGTTGAATCAGCTGCCGGTGCCGGCGCCGGTGCCCCAGATGCTGCCCAGATTGCCAAGCAGCGAACCGCCGACGCCCTGCTGACCGAGGTATTGCAGAATCACCGGGGCAAATTGGCCGATCATGCCGCTGTCCATGCCCAGCGCGCTGAAGGCGTTGTTCAGGTCGTTGGTGTCTTTGACGTTGCCCAAGGCGTTTTCCAGCCCTGCGGATTTGCCCGACGAGCCGAGCAAACCGCTCAGCGCCGCCAGATTGCCGCTGCCGCCAGAGAGCTTGTCGATGCCCGGCACTTCTTTGGCCAATTGCGAATAGTCGGTGCTGCTCAACTTATTCTTCGCCAGGCCCAGCATCGCACTGGTGCCGCCGACCGCTTGTTGCGGGGTGACGTCCAGCGCACTCAGGGCGCTCAACAGGCCGGCCGTTTCCGACGTCGGCGCCGCAGCGGCCGCGCTGTCATTGCCCTTCATGCCGGAAATGGCATTGGCCGCGTCATTCAGGTTGAACTGGGCGAAGACCGGACTGGCCGCCAGACTCATGAGCGTAGCCAATGCAAAACCGCGTGAAATCTTCATCAGGAGAACCTCTGTTGGGCAAAAACCGTCCGCCATGTTGGCCAGCAATAAGCCACGGCGAAAAACTGTGCGTTGGACTGGCGGGTCGGGGGATTGTTCCCATCTGCACAACTGACTGAACTCTGTGGCGAGGGGGTTTTGCTGTTTTGCTCATGAAAACGGCGACCCGAAGGTCGCCGTTGTGGATTGCGTGAAGCCTTAGGCCGCGCTGAACAATTTGTGCGGATCGATCACAAACTTCTTCGGCACACCGGCATCAAACTCGCCGTAACCGCGTGGCGCGTCGTCGAGGCTGATGACTTCGACGCCGACGATGTCAGCAATCTTGATGCGATCCCACATGATCGCCTGCATCAACTGACGGTTGTACTTCATCACAGGCGTCTGGCCGGTGTGGAAGCTGTGGGATTTGGCCCAGCCCAGACCGAAGCGAATGCTCAGGCTGCCCATTTTCGCGGCGGCGTCCACGGCACCTGGATCTTCGGTGACGTAGAGGCCCGGAATGCCGATTTTGCCGGCGACACGGACCACGCCCATCAGCGAGTTGAGCACAGTGGCCGGAGCCTCGTGTTTCACGCCGTCATGGCCGTGGCCGCGCGCTTCGAAGCCCACCGCGTCGACCGCGCAATCCACTTCCGGCTCGCCCAGCAGAGCGGCGATTTGTTCGTGCAGCGGGGTGTCCAGCGACAGGTCGGCGATTTCGAAACCCTGCGCTTTGGCGTGGGCCAGGCGCACGGGATTGACGTCGCCGATGATCACCACCGCCGCGCCCAACAGGCGAGCGGAAGCGGCAGCGGCCAGACCGACCGGACCCGCGCCGGCAATGTACACGGTGCTGCCAGGGCCAACGCCAGCGGTAACGGCGCCGTGGTAACCGGTCGGGAGGATGTCGGAGAGGCAAGTCAGGTCGCGGATTTTTTCCATCGCGCGGTCGCGGTCCGGCAGTTTCAGCAGGTTGAAATCGGCGTATGGCACCAGCGCGTATTCCGCCTGGCCGCCGGTCCAGTCGCCCATGTCGACGTAACCGTAAGCGCCGCCGGGACGGGCCGGGTTGACGCTCAGGCAGACGCCGGTGTGCATTTCTTTGCAGGAACGGCAGCGCCCGCAAGCCACGTTGAACGGCACCGACACCAGATCGCCGATTTGCAGGTTCTCGACGTCGCTGCCCTTCTCGATCACTTCACCGGTAATTTCATGGCCCAGCACCAGACCGGTTTGCGCCGTGGTACGACCGCGCACCATGTGCTGATCGGAGCCACAGATATTGGTGGAAACCACGCGCAGGATGACCGCGTGATTGATCTTCCTGCCACGCGGATCCTGCATTTTCGGATAGTCGATTTTCTGTACTTCGACCTTGCCAGCGCCGAGATACACCACACCACGATTGCCAGACATGCTTTCACCTCGCTGTTGTTTTTATGTAGCGGTCGCGTCGCCAGGGAGCGGCGGCGCGTTGATTGCTCTTGGTGTTGATTGCTCTGGGTTGTGCTTGTGTCTTTGTCTTGTGTTGTTTGTTGTGGCCTCTTCGCGGGCAAGCCTCGCTCCTACAGGATTGAGGTTGTTCCCATTATTGCGGCTCGCCTCACCCCTGTAGGAGCGAGGCTTGCCCGCGAAGGCGATCTAAAGAACGACGGTGCGATTGGCGTTCAAAAACACTCGCCGCTCAATGTGATAACCAACCGCCCGCGCCAGCGTCAGCCCTTCGATATCGCGCCCCTTGGCGATCAGGTCTTCCGGGTAATGACTGTGGTCCACGGCCTCGACGCCCTGGGCAATGATCGGCCCTTCGTCCAGATCGTTGTTGATGTAATGCGCCGTCGCCCCGACCAGTTTCACGCCTTTGTTATAAGCCTGGTGATACGGCTTGGCGCCCTTGAAACCCGGCAGCAGCGAGTGGTGAATGTTGATCGCCTTGCCATCGAGCTTGCGGCACAGCTCGGGCGAGAGAACCTGCATGTAGCGCGCGAGGATCACCAGTTCCGCGCCGGATTCTTCGATCACTTGCCACACTTGACGCTCTTGCGACGGTTTGTCGTTGGGGTCGAGTGGGAAATGGTAGTACGGAATCTGGTGCCAGTCGGCGAGCGGTTTGAGGTCCGGGTGGTTGGACACCACGGCGGCCACGTCCATCGATAACTGGCCGATGCGCTGGCGGTAGAGCAAGTCGTTGAGGCAGTGATCGGCCTTGGAAACCATGATCACCACTTTTGGCCGGTAGTTCGGCGCCGTCAGTTCGAAGATCATGCCGAAACTGGCGCCGCGTTCTTCGAGGCCGGCGCGGAAGGCTTGTTCGTCGAAGCCGTCGGGCTGACGGAATTCCACGCGAATGAAAAACCGACCCGAGAGCCGGTCATCGAAGGAATGGTGCTCGGTGACGTAGCAACCCTGCTCAAACAAAAAGCGCGTCACCGCGTCCACGGTGCCGAGCACGCTGGGGCAGTCGGCAGTCAGAATCCATGTGTCTGGGGCGCGGCTCATAGTGCGGTGACTCCTGTTCATTGTGCGGGGTGTCAGGGAAATCCCCCCCTCACCCTAGCCCTCTCCCCAAAGGGGCGAGGGGACTGACCGAGTTGTTCCTGGAGCTACATCGACCTGAAATACCGAGTTGAACTCAGGCTCAAAAAAGCAGTTTCGAGTCGAACACCAATAGCGATAACACTGGAAATCGGCCCCCTTTCTCCCTCTCCCCAGAGGGGCGGATGGACCGAGTTGAACTCAGGCTCTTCAAAAGCGATTTCAAGCCGAACACAACTAGCGATAACACTAGAGATCTGCCCCCTTTCCCCCTCTCCCCTCTGGGGAGAGGGTTGGGGTGAGGGGTCGATCTAAAGCCAGCCTCAATATCGAGGCCAACTCAAACTGCTTTAAGCCTGAACACTCAACCCGTATTCCGCCGCCGCATCCTGCAGCCACAACCACCAATAATCCGAAAAGCTGCGGCGGATCAGCAGTTCCCAAGTGTCTTCAGCTGTGTGGCGAATCACCAGTTGCGACTTGGCGAACACCGTGCCGACGGCTTTGCCCACGGGGAAGCTGTTCGGGTGCACGTCGTAGCTGGTGGATTTCATCAGCACCTGGCGCACGTTCGGGCCGCTCAATTCGAGGATCTGCTGGCCGCCGCTGACGTTGACGATCTGGATGTGCAGGTCGCCCAGCGCTTCACGGAGTTTTTGCTCGGCGGCGAATTCTTCGCCGCTCGGCACGATCAGCAGCCACTCGTCCGGGCCCATCCATTGCAGGCTGGTTTCACCCTTGATGATGACGGCCAGCGCGCCGGGCAATTCGATGCCCAAGGCTTTGTGCACACCTTCACTGAACGCCGGATCGTGGCCATCGCCACGAATCGTCAGGTGACCGAGGAGTTTTTTCTCTCGCACGATCACACCGGCGCTTTTACGGCCCTTGCCCACCAGGCTGGCGAGGTCGGCATGATGCAGCGACGACTCGGCTTTGGCCCCGGTGGTCGGGCGTTGTTGGTAAACATTGGCTGCGGTCATAAAGCACCTTTCCTGAATTCGTACGACACACCTGTGGGAGCAAGGCTTGCCCGCGATTGGGGCGAAGCAGTTCGGCTGATACGCCGCGTCATCGTTCATCGCGGGCAAGCCTTGCTCCTACAGGGTCTGTGTGGTTACACGTTCTGGCGATCACCTTTCGGGTCGAAGAACACCGAAGAAACAATCTCAGCCTCGATCACGCTGCCATCCGCCAGCGGCGCAAAAACCCGCTCGCCGATGCGCTTCAAGCCGCCCTTGACCACGCCCATGGCAAACGAATAGCCCAAGGAGTTGTGCAAGTAGCTGGAGGTGACGTGGCCAACCATCGTCATCGGAATCGTCTGCTTGGTGTTGAACACCAGTTGCGCGCCTTCCGGCAGCCATTGCGTCGGATCGATCGGCTTCAAACCGACCAATTGTTTGCGCTGCTCACGCACACAATCTTCGCGATTCATCCCGCGCTGGCCGATCCACGAGAACGCTTTGGTGCGACCGACACACCAACCCATGTTCAGGTCGTCCGGGGTCATCGAGCCGTCGGTGTCCTGGCCGACGATGATGAAACCCTTCTCGGCCCGCAGCACGTGCATGGTCTCGGTGCCGTACGGCGTCAAGTTGTACTGCTTGCCGGCCTCGACGATTTTCTCCAGCACGCCCATCGCATAGTCGGCCTGCACGTTGACTTCGTACGACAGCTCACCGGTAAACGAAATCCGGAACACCCGCGCCGGCACACCGCCAACCAGGCCTTCTTTCCAGGTCATGAACGGGAACGCTTCGTTGCTCAGGTCGATGTCGGTGACTTCGCTGAGCAGCTTGCGGCTGTTCGGCCCGGACAGGGTCATGGTTGCCCAGTGATCGGTCACGGACGTGAAGTACACCTTCAAGTCTGGCCATTCGGTCTGTTGGTAGATTTCCAGCCACTGCAGCACGCGCGCCGCGCCGCCGGTGGTGGTGGTCATGACGAAATGGTTGTCGGCCAAACATGCAGTCACGCCATCGTCGAAGACCATGCCGTCTTCTTTGCACATCAGACCGTAACGCGCCTTGCCGACGTCGAGTTTGGTCCAGGCGTTGGTGTAGATGCGGTTGAGAAACTCGCGTGCATCCGGGCCTTGAATGTCGATTTTGCCGAGGGTCGAGGCGTCGAGCAGGCCGACGCTGTCGCGCACGGCTTTGCATTCGCGCTTCACTGCCGCGTGCAGGCCTTCACCGTTTTTCGGGAAGTACCAAGGGCGTTTCCACTGGCCGACGTCTTCAAACTCGGCGCCATTTTTCACGTGCCAGTGATGCAGCGCGGTGTGCCGGACCGGTTCGAAAATGTGCCCACAGTGACGACCGGCCACTGCGCCGAAAGTCACCGGCGTGTAGTTCGGGCGGAACATCGTGGTGCCCATCTGCGGAATGGTCACGTTCAGCGAACGGGCGGCGATGGCCAGGCCGTTGACGTTGCCGAGTTTGCCCTGATCTGTGCCGAAGCCCAGCGCGGTGTAGCGTTTGACGTGCTCGACCGACTCGAAACCTTCACGGGTCGCCAGCTCGATACCGCCCGCAGTGACGTCGTTTTGCAGGTCGACGAATTGCTTCGGCGCACGTGCCGAGTTCTTCTCATGCGGCACCTGGAACAGCGCCAGAGTCGGCTCTTCGTGGCGGCTAAGGGCTTTCGGCAAGGTCGCTTCGACCACCCCGAAACCGGCTTCACTGGCGGCGCGCACGCCGCCCTCAAAACCATCGGCCAGCGAATCGCCGAGGCCGTAGACGCCATTGATGCCGCCTACGCACACGCGTTTCTGCGGTGCTTCGCCCGGTACAAAACCGAGGATGTCTTCACGCCAGGTCGGTTTGCCACCCAAGTGCGAAGCCAAGTGCACCACCGGGCTGTAACCGCCGGAAGTCGCCACCAGATCGCAATCGAGCCATTCGCCCGGACTGGTCACCGCGTGTGCTTTCACATCAATTGCGGCGACGCGTGCAGCGCTGACGCGCTTGGTGCCGCGCACTTCGATCACCGCGCTGCCAGTGAGGATGCGAATGCCTTTGGCACGTGCTTCTTCAACCAACGCGCCGCGCGGGTTGCTGCGCGCGTCGGCGATGGCAACGACTTGCAGGCTGGCGTCGAGCCAATCCAGGGCCACGCGATAGGCGTGATCGTTGTTGGTCGAGAGGACGAGTTTTTTCCCCGGGGCCACGCCGTAACGGCGCACATAAGTGGAAACAGCACCGGCGAGCATGTTGCCCGGCACGTCGTTGTTGCCGTAGACCAGTGGCCGCTCGCAAGCGCCGGTGGCCAGCACCACACGCTTGGCGCGAACCCGGTGAATGCGCTGACGCACCTGGCCAATCGGTGCGCGGTCGCCGAGGTGATCGGTCAGGCGCTCGTGAATGGTCAGGAAGTTGTGGTCGTGATAACCGTTGACCGTGGCGCGCGGCAACAGCAGTACGTCCGGGGTGTTTTTCAGTTCTTCGATAACACTGGCGACCCACTCGATAGCCGGTTTGCCGTCGAGGCTTTCGCGCGAATCAAGCAGGCTGCCGCCGAATTCTTCCTGCTCATCGGCAAGAATCACCCGTGCGCCACTGCGCGCAGCGGCCAATGCAGCGGCCAGACCAGCAGGGCCGGCGCCGACGATCAGCACGTCGCAGTGCTGGTTCATGTAGTCGTAAGTGTCCGGATCGTTCTCGGTCGGCGAGCGGCCAAGCCCGGCAGCCTTGCGAATGTACTTCTCGTAAGTCATCCAGAACGATTGCGGGTACATGAAGGTTTTGTAGTAGAAACCCGGCGGCATCAGCTTGCCGCCGACCTTGCCGAGAATGCCCATCATGTCGTTGTTGACGCTCGGCCAGCCGTTGGTGCTGGTCGCGACCAAACCTTGATAGAGCGCTTGTTGCGTGGCGCGCACGTTGGGAATTTGCGTGGCTTCGGTGGCGCCGATCTGCAGCACCGCGTTCGGCTCTTCGGCGCCGGCAGCAAAGATGCCGCGCGGACGCGAATACTTGAAGCTGCGACCGATGATGTCGACACCGTTGGCAATCAGCGCAGCGGCCAGCGAGTCGCCTTCGAAGCCTTTGTAGGTCTGGCCGTTGAAGGTGAAGCTCAGCACTTTGTTGCGGTCGATCCGTCCACCGTTGGACAGGCGATTGATCTGGCTCATACCTTCTCTCCCAGAGCCGTGGCGGCCGCTTTCGGGCTGTCGGTCTTGTCGGTGAATTGTGGCTTGGCGCCGATCTTGTAGGTTTCCAGAATCTCGTAGGTCACGGTGTTGCGGGTCGCGTTGAAGTACTGGCGGCAACCGGCGGCGTGAATCCACAGTTCGTGGTGCAGGCCGCGCGGGTTATCGCGGAAGAACATGTAGTCGCCCCACTCCTCGTCGGAGCAAGAAGTCGGGTCCAGTGGGCGCGGAATGTGCGCCTGGCCGGATGCATGGAATTCCTCTTCGGAGCGCAGCTCGCCGCAGTGAGGACAGAAGATGTGCAACATAGGAAATTTCTCCTGTTAGTGGGCGACGGCCGCAGCGCCGTGTTCATCGATCAACGCACCGTTGTGGAAACGGTCGATGGAGAAAGGTGCGGCCAATGGGTGCATTTCACCCTTGGCCAGACTCGCGGCAAACACGTTGCCCGAGCCGGGTGTTGCCTTGAAGCCACCGGTGCCCCAACCGCAGTTGAAGAACATGTTCGGCACCGGAGTTTTCGAGATGATCGGGCACGCATCCGGCGTGGTGTCGACGATGCCGCCCCACTGGCGGTTCATGCGTACGCGCGACAACACCGGGAACATTTCGACGATGGCTTGAATGGTGTGCTCGATCACCGGGTACGAACCGCGCTGGCCGTAGCCGTTGTAGCCGTCGATACCGGCGCCGATCACCAGGTCGCCCTTGTCGGACTGGCTGATGTAACCGTGCACCGCGTTGGACATGATCACGCTGTCGATAATCGGCTTGATCGGCTCGGACACCAGCGCCTGCAGCGGGTGGGATTCGATCGGCAGACGGAAACCGGCGAGCTTGGCCATGTGCCCGGAGTTACCGGCCGTGACCACGCCGACACGCTTGGCGCCGATGAAGCCTTTGTTGGTTTCAACGCCGATGCACACGCCGTTTTCCTTGCGGAAACCGATTACTTCGGTCTGCTGAATCAGGTCCACGCCAAGTGCGTCAGCGGCACGGGCGAAACCCCACGCCACGGCATCGTGACGGGCAACGCCGCCGCGACGCTGGACGGTGGCGCCCATCACCGGGTAGCGGGTGTTTTTCGAGCAATCGAGGTACGGAATCTCGTCGGCCACTTGCTTGGCATCGAGCAGCTCGCCGTCGACGCCGTTGAGGCGGTTGGCGCTGACCCGACGCTCGGAATCACGAATGTCTTGCAGGGTGTGGCACAGGTTGTAAACGCCGCGCTGCGAGAACATCACGTTGTAGTTCAAATCCTGGGACAGGCCTTCCCACAGTTTCATCGCGTGTTCGTACAAGTGCGCCGACTCGTCCCACAGATAGTTGGAGCGGACGATAGTGGTGTTGCGCGCAGTGTTGCCGCCGCCCAGCCAGCCTTTCTCGACCACGGCGACGTTGGTGATGCCGTGCTCTTTGGCCAGGTAGTAAGCCGTGGCGAGACCATGCCCGCCACCGCCGACGATGACCACGTCATAGACCTTTTTCGGGGTCGGCGTGCGCCACATCTTCTGCCAGTTTTCGTGATGGCTGAGGGAGTGTTTGAAGAGGCCGAAGCCTGAGTAGCGTTGCATAGTCATTTACTCCAAAACCGCTCAGCGATAAACCGGGAAGTCTGCGCACAGGGCCGACACTTGCTGCGCGACATTGGCCTCGACGTCGGCATCGCCGAGGTTGTCGAGGATGTCGCAGATCCAGCCGGCCAGCGTCACGCACTGGCTGACCTTGAAACCGCGCGTGGTCACCGCCGGGGTGCCGATGCGCAGGCCCGAGGTCACGAACGGCGACTGCGGGTCGTTCGGCACGGCGTTTTTGTTGACGGTGATGTGGGCGCGGCCGAGCGCGGCGTCCGCCTCTTTGCCGGTGAGGCCCTGACGGATCAGGCTGACCAGAAACAGGTGGTTGTCGGTGCCACCGGACACCACGTCATAACCGCGCTCGATGAACACGCCGGCCATCGCCTGGGCATTGTCGATCACTTGTTGTTGATAGGCTTTGAAACCCGGCTCCAGCGCTTCCTTGAAGCACACCGCTTTACCGGCAATCACGTGCATCAACGGGCCGCCCTGACCACCGGGGAACACCGCCGCGTTGAATTTCTTTTCCAGTGCTTCGTTGGCCTTGGCGAGGATCAGACCGCCACGTGGCCCGCGCAGGGTTTTGTGGGTAGTGGTGGTGACGACGTCGGCATACGGCAGCGGGTTCGGGTACAAACCAGCGGCGACCAGACCGGCAACGTGAGCCATGTCGACGAAGAAATACGCGCCGACCTTGTCTGCAATCTGGCGAAAGCGCGGGAAGTCCAACGTCTTCGAATACGCCGAGAACCCGGCGATGATCATTTTCGGTTGGTGCTCGACCGCCAGACGCTCGACTTCGTCGTAGTCGATCAGCCCGGTTGTGGTGTCGATGCCGTACTGCACGGCGTTGTAGAGCTTGCCGGAAAAGCTCACTTTGGCGCCGTGGGTCAAGTGACCGCCGTGGGCCAGGCTCATGCCCAGCACGGTGTCGCCGGCGTTGAGCAATGCGAGGTAAACCGCCGCGTTGGCCTGGCTGCCGGAGTGCGGCTGGACGTTGGCGTAATCGGCGCCGAACAGTTGCTTGGCGCGTTCGATGGCCAGCGCTTCGACCTTGTCGACGTGCTCGCAGCCGCCGTAGTAGCGCTTGCCCGGATAACCTTCGGCGTATTTGTTGGTCAGGCCGCTGCCCTGCGCTTGCATGACGCGTTTGCTGGTGTAGTTCTCTGACGCGATCAGTTCGATGTGATCTTCCTGGCGTTGCTCCTCGGCATTCATCGCCGCCAGCAGTGCATCGTCGTAGCCCTTGATCTGGTCTTGCTTGCTGAACATCGCGTCTCTCCCAGCGGCATCTATGCGCCATTCGTCTCGGTAAGGCCCTGGCAATTTCGGCAGTGCCCTTTGATGCGATGGTATGACCGGCGCAGACAGGCCAAATGCCTACGGACGCCACGCAAAGGTGCGTTTACGACATGCGCTGAAATGGCTGGCGCGGCAGATCACCAAACCACAGAGATCCCTGTAGGAGTGAGCCTGCTCGCGATAGCGGTAGGCCAGGCAACATTGATGTTGGCTGTAAGGGCCTCATCGATAGGAGGCTCGCTCCTACAGGGTTATGCGACGAGCTTGCGGATGAGTAACAGCAGCAAAAAATGCAGCGGATACAGCGCATACGCCCAGCGCCGCATCGGTGGCGGCTTGACGCTTTTGGCGTGTCGCAACAAGAACACTCCCAGCGCTGGCGCAATCAGGCAAATCACCAAACCGCCAATCGCCGTGCCGTTGCCCCAACGCGCCGCGCTGTACAGCACTTGCCATTGGTTGGCCGCCAGACAGACGATCCCCGGCAACAGGCTGAAATACCATGGCCGGCGAAACACCAGGAGCATCGCCAGCGGCAGCAGCACGCCGAAAAACCCGAACATCAGCCGCTCGCTGAACAACGCCGCGATCACCGCCGCGCCCACCGCCAACAAGCGCGATTGCAGCGTCGGTTGCCGCCAGCCGCGCGCGACCATCAGACCGAGGACCAGGGTCGGCATCACGTTTAACGTGTCGGGATCAGGAATAAACAGTCGATAGGGGATTTCGCTGATCGCGCTGAACAGCAGCAACCAGCCGAGATAACGCCACTGGCTGGTGGCGGCCGCCGCGTTGACCCGCGCCAGATTCGCCGCCATCGCCAGGCAAAACCATGGAAACGCCAGCCGCCCCGGCACATACAGGAAATCGACGGAATAACCGACATATCGCAGGTGATCGAGCACCATGCTCATCAGCGCTAGCCACTTGAGCAGGTCCAGCGCGCCGTCCCTTTGCGTCATGTGCATAATTGCCCGTCAATTGTGTAATTTTCTGACAGCATCATCGCGTGTGCTCCCCGGACGATCTTCGGTAAAGTGCGCACCATCATTGACCCCGAGGCCCTTCACCATAAGGGCCTTGCACACGGAATCAGGCCATGACCGATAAGAGCCAACAATTTGCCAGCGACAACTATTCCGGTATCTGCCCTGAAGCCTGGGCCGCCATGGAACAGGCCAACCACGGCCACCAGCGCGCTTACGGCGACGATGAATGGACCGCACGCGCGTCCGACGATTTCCGCAAATTGTTCGAAACCGACTGCGAAGTGTTTTTCGCCTTCAACGGCACTGCCGCCAACTCGCTGGCCCTGTCGTCGTTGTGCCAGAGTTACCACAGCGT
Source organism: Pseudomonas sp. SJZ131 (assembly GCF_007828705.1). Taxonomy (NCBI): domain Bacteria; kingdom Pseudomonadati; phylum Pseudomonadota; class Gammaproteobacteria; order Pseudomonadales; family Pseudomonadaceae; genus Pseudomonas; species Pseudomonas sp. SJZ131. Next base: position 127,758 of record NZ_VIVC01000003.1, read on the forward strand.
GATCTGCTCGGAAACTGCCCACGTCGAAACCGACGAATGCGGCGCTCCGGAATTCTTTTCCAACGGCTCGAAACTGCTGGTCGCGCGCACTGAAAACGGCAAGCTGACCCCGGAATCGATCCGCGAAGTCGCGCTCAAGCGCCAGGACATCCACTACCCGAAACCGCGCGTGGTCACGCTGACCCAGGCCACCGAAGTCGGCAGCGTCTACACCCCGGAAGAAATCCGCGCGATCAGCGTCACTTGCAAAGAACTCGGTTTGAACCTGCACATGGACGGCGCGCGTTTCTCCAACGCCTGCGCTTTTCTCGGCTGCACGCCGGCGGATCTGACCTGGAAGGCTGGCGTTGATGTGCTGTGCTTCGGCGGCACGAAAAACGGCATGGCGGTGGGCGAAGCGATTCTGTTCTTCAACCATAAACTGGCGGAAGACTTCGACTATCGCTGCAAACAGGCCGGGCAACTGGCGTCGAAAATGCGTTTTCTCTCGGCGCCGTGGGTTGGGATTCTGGAAAACCACGCCTGGCTGAAATACGCGAAACACGCTAACCGTTGCGCGCAATTGCTTGCCGAACTGGTCAGCGATATTCAAGGCGTGGAATTGATGTTCCCGGTGCAGGCCAACGGCGTATTCCTGCAACTCTCGGAACCGGCAATTGCCGCCCTCACCGCCAAGGGCTGGCGCTTCTACACCTTCATCGGCAACGGCGGCGCGCGCTTCATGTGCTCATGGGACACCGAAGAAGAACGCGTACGTGAATTGGCGGCGGATATCCGCGAAGTCATGTCCCGCTGAGCCCTGCCCTGCCGGACTTGAATCAGGATGAGGAGGTTTTGCGCGAAAGTGGAGTGACGGATTTCGAGGGGTATCGGTTTGAACCGGGCGCCACCGACAAACTGATGCCGGACCTGTTTGTCGATTGAGGGATTTGTAGTGTCAGTTGGGTCCACCCCTCACCCTAACCCTCTCCCCAAAGGGGCGAGGGGACTGACCGAGGTGCTCTTGGAGCTACGTCGACCTGAAAAACCGAGTCGAACTCAGGCTTTGAATCGCCTCGGTACTTGAAATCCAGAGTCAAACTCAGGCTTCGAAAACAACGAAGATCTGCTCCCTTTCCCCCTCTCCCCTCTGGGGAGAGGGGACTGACCGAGGTGCTCTTAGAGCTACGTCGACCTGAAAAACCGAGTCGAACTCAGGCTTCGAAAACAACAAAGATCTGCTCCCTTTCCCCCTCTCCCCTCTGGGGAGAGGGTTGGGGTGAGGGGTGTTTCTCGAAGTTAACCAATCATCAGAACTCAATCCGCACATCGCCCTTCGGCACGCTGCAGCAGGACAAGATGTAACCCTCGGCTTCGTCTTCTTCGGTGATCCCGCCGTTGTGTTCCATTTCAACTTCGCCGCCCAGTTTCAGCACTTTGCAGGTGCCGCAAATGCCCATGCCGCAGGCTTTCGGGATCAGCAGGCCGAGCTTGGCGGCGGCCGCGTGCACGGTTTCGCCCGGCGCCACGCGAATGCTTTTGCCCGAAGAGATGAACTCCACTTGATGCAGGTCCGCCAGATCGACTTCCGGCGCATCCGCAGCGATTTCTGCCTGTTCCACCGCATCGGCGCGGGCCTCCGGTGGGGTCGCGCCGAAAGATTCTTCGTGATACCGCGACATATCAAAACCGACCGCTTCGAGCATGCGTTTGACCGCGTTCATGTACGGCGTCGGGCCGCAGCAGAAGACTTCGCGCTCCAGGAAATCCGGCGCCATCAGTTCGAGCATCTTGTGGTTCAGATAACCGCGATAGCCGGCCCACGGCTCGCCCAGACCGTGCTTCTCGCAGATCAGGTGCAGGCTGAAGTTGTCGATCCGCGACGCCATGTGTTCCAGCTCGCGGTGGTAAATGATGTCTTTCGGTGAACGGGCGCTGTGGATAAACACCATGTCGACATTGCCGTTGGTGTCGTAAAACCAGCGCGCCATCGACATCACCGGCGTGATGCCGACGCCGCCGCTGAGGTAGAGCACTTTCGGCGCGGTGAAATCCATCGCGTTGAACAGCCCGACCGGCCCGTGCACCGCCAGCTCCTGGCCCTCGTGCAAAGTGTCGTGCAACCAGTTGGAAACCTTGCCGCCGGGCACGCGTTTGATCGTCACCGAAAAGCTGTACGGCACCGATGGCGAACTGGAGATGGTGTAGGAGCGCATGATCGGCACGCCGTCGATTTCCAGCTCCAGGGTGACGAACTGCCCCGGCTTGAAGAAAAACAAGATCGGCTGATCGGCCATAAAGCAGAAGGTGCGCACGTCCCAGGTTTCCTGGATGACTTTGACGCAACGGACGATGTGTCGACCATTGGCCCAGGTCTGGGTGGTAACCGGATTCAGGAAGCTGTTGGACATGCTGTTCTCCGTAGCCGTGTGTCGGCCTTCTGTTGGCGATTCTGCGTATAGCGCGAGCCGCCCATTTACCTATCTGCGACATTCACATACTTATCGCGACCAGCCCGCAACTACCGGGGGTTGCGCGTCGGGAACAGATTGGGCCATGTCGCCCATGGATAAGGTTCTGGTGTGCGCCGGCCCCACACTCGCCCCATACCCATACACATTCCTTACACCTTCAATTGACACCTTGCGTCGCAACCCTGATTAGCCACTTTCGCCGGCCACACAGAATGGCCTTGAGGATCAAATCGATGGACGTCACCGCAAAAATCAGCTTGGGCGATCCGCTGGAACCCGCACGCAAGGCCACTGCGCAGATGCTGCAAGAGCGCGAGCGCACTTTCTCGCTGCCGCAGCCGTTTTACTCTGACGAGCGGCTGTTCGATATCGACATGCAGGAGATTTTCCAGAAAGAGTGGTTGATCGCCGGCATGACCTGCGAGATCCCGAGCAAGGGCAACTACCTGACGCTGCAAATCGGCAAGAACCCGATCATCGTGATTCGCGGTGCCGAAGGCGTGGTGCATGCGTTCCACAACGTCTGCCGCCACCGCGGTTCGCGGCTGTGCACCAGCGACAAAGGCAAGGTCGCCAAACTGGTCTGCCATTACCACCAGTGGACCTACGAACTTGACGGCCGCCTGCTGTTCGCCGGCACCGAAATGGGCGCCGATTTCGACATGAAGCAGTACGGCCTCAAACCGGTGAACGTGAAAACCGCTGGCGGCTACATCTTCATCAGCCTGGCCGAGAATCCGCCGGCGATTGATGACTTCCTGTCGACGCTGAACCATTACATGGAACCGTACGACATGGAGAACACCAAGGTGGCCATCACCACCACCCTGGTGGAAAAAGCCAATTGGAAACTGGTGCTGGAAAACAACCGCGAGTGCTACCACTGCAACGCCTCGCACCCGGAACTGCTGAAAACCCTGCTGGAATGGGACGACGTCACCGACCCGCGCGCCGATCAGGCATTCAAGGATCACGTCGCCGCGTCCGCCGCCGCGTGGGACGCCGAGAAAATCCCTTACGCCCACGCCAGTTTCGGCCTGCGCAACCGCATCGTGCGCATGCCGCTGCTCAAGGGCACCGTGTCGATGACCCTCGACGGCAAACAGGGCTGCGCGAAACTGATGGGCCGGATCAAAAACCCGGACCTCGGCTCGATGCGCATCCTGCACCTGCCGCATTCGTGGAACCACTGCATGGGCGACCACATCATCGTCTTCACCGTGTGGCCGATCAGCGCGCAGGAAACCGTGGTCACCACCAAATGGATCGTGCACAAGGACGCGGTTGAAGGCGTCGATTACGACGTTGACCGCATGCGTCAGGTCTGGGACGCGACCAACGATCAGGACCGGCGCCTGGCCGAAGAGAACCAGCGCGGGATCAACTCGACGGCTTATCAGCCAGGGCCTTATTCCAAGACGTACGAGTTCGGCGTGGTGAATTTCGTCGATTGGTACAGCGAGCGGTTGCTGAACAATCTTGGCGCCGAGCCTGCGGCCTACCTCAAAGGAGTGCCGGTTCAAGGCTGATTGCTCAGACAGCGGTTCCAACCATCAACGACAAAGGGCGCTCAGCGCCCTTTGTCAGTTATGTCGTTTCAGATATCCACACTGTCCAGAAACTGTCGAGTGCCTGTATCAAGTTCGATTCCGGCAGGCGCGAGAGTGGCTGGAACAAGCATTATATTTTCTCGGATATTGGTTTCGCCCAGTTTGTCGATGATTTGCTGGCGAATGGCCGAATAGTTTGACTCGATCAATTCAGCCTTGAATGAACTGACGCTTACATTGCCCAAAATATCCTTTACTGCAAACTTCTGATTAAACAAATCCGCTTCGACCGACTCAAGCGTTTTGAAGTAAATACTGCAAACGGACAATCGACTGCCGCTGTGAACAACGCTGAGTTGCAGATTAATGACCGATATTGTCGACGGCACCGGCGGTACTTTTTCATCCATCTCGAATTCAACGTGGGTTTTGCTATTGTACAAAAGCGCAGGCGCACTGGACTCAGGCAGTTCCAGCCAAAGACCAATTCCCTCCTCAATGCAATCCACCAAGTTGGTATCCAGCGTCTTGAAAAATGTCGCCTGCAAAATCTTCATCAGGGTTAACGAGCGAATCAGCGGTGGCACAGGGTAGCTGATCGTATTGGAGTTGGTTATTTGCCAGAATACTTTCCCCAACGAGTTGCGATACATATCCAGCCAGACCGCAGGGTCAATAAAACGTGATGTCAGTTTTTTATCAGCAGCCAACTGGCATAACAGATTGGAATTGACAACATCCTGCACAACAGTGGCGTTCGTTACCGAAGGCGCAGCGACCAGCAAATTACCTGATACGATGTAAGTTTCGGCGGCAGGCAAGCTCATGGCGAATCATCCTTGAATAATGATGACGCGAAGAAGACAAACCCGGCACCTGCGTGCCGGGTTCGCATCAGGACAATTAAATATCCAGGTCTTTGACAAAGTTTTTGGCGTTATCACCCAGCTTGTCGATAACGGCCTGGCGAACCTGTTTGTACACCGATTCGTTCAGGACAATCTGTTGCGCCGCCCGGTACATCCGGGACGATGATGAACTCCAGTGCCAGAACAGGAAGCTGCCGGACTGCACCGTCGTCGTCGCGTTAACGCACGTCAGCACCATAATCACGTTACCGCCGGTGTCCTGCGCCACCGGCAGGATCTGGAAGGTGCCGGTGCCGCTCTTGGTGCTGCTGTTGTCGAAGAGTTTCAGCGCGCCTTGATTATTCGGATTGGATTTCAATGCCTCGAACGTTTGCGCCACCACTAGATACAGGGCTGACTCGGGAGCCACCACCTGTGCGAGAACTTCCAGCACCACTTGGTCCATCGTTACATCGGTATTCTTTGGCTGATAATCGGAATAAGCACTTGATACACGACCCCAGCCCAGGTTCGCCAGACCTTCGGTATAAAATTTGAACCACTCCTGCTTCTGCGAATCCGGATCAAACTTTTTGTCAGCCGCCAGTTGCATCAACAATGTGCTGTTCTGCACATCGTCGCGGGCTTGATCAGTAAGCCCTGACACAAAAGAAACCACACTGCCTTTGACCACCGCCGCGCCATTCTCATCGGCACTGGCCCGCACCACTGCCGATCTTTCGCGAGAACTTACTGCGGCTGGCGCTTCTGGAATTTCAAGTTTCGAGATCCAGGCCAGACGTTCTACATGGCTTTCGATAACACTCATGACAATGCTCCATATTGTTAAGAAGTTAATTACACGATTGGCTGCCACCGCCGAGCTGACTGTTTTTACAGATCAGTCGCACACGCAATAACGTGAACGCTGGTAGGCGTCATTATCCATTCATAAACGCAGCGAATCCCGCCATTGATGCAACGGCAGATTTGGATTTAATCCAGTCGAAGAAGATATCGGTTATAGCGCGGCAGACAAACGAGGGTCGTGCGGTAAGTTTCCATGATCTCTCTCCTTGAGAAATGCGAGTACGCAATGGTATTCCGTCCAGTGCTTTTTGCCAGTGACAGTTAAGTCTTGAAGCCCACATGTGTCAATGTGCCTTTATAGACTTATAAGGAGTTACCTGATGAATTTTCAGGGCCATTGGCGATAACTTACAAAGGGGGGCTTGGTTGCTATTGCTCAAGCGTGTTCTGGCGGACTGACGTGGACGGGATGCGGAAGCGCTTTAGAACTGTACGAAATTTGATCTATTGCGTTTGGGACTATACGTAGCGTGGTTTTCGGGGTTTAGCGAACAAGTTATCCACAAGCCCACCCACAGGTATTGGGGACAACTGAGGATGCTAGCGAAAAATGGCAGTTAAATAGTGAATAAAAACCGTGACTTATTCGGAAGTACCCTTTGAGAGCGGGATTGGTTGTTTTTTGATCGAAAGGTTGCAGGGCACGATCTGTATGGCCTGCAGGGGATGGCGAACATGTTATCCACAGAAGGGCTAACAGAGTTTGGGGGCAACTTTAGCTGGGCTGTGGAAAACCGCAAATTGCGGCGGCAAATCCGGGGTTGGGGTGGATTTTCAGTGGGAAAAGGCTAAATTGGTTGTTTTTTGATCAATCGCGTGAAAGGCCTGATTTATATGGCGTGCAGCGGACAGCGAACATCTTATCCACAGAAGCGCCAACAGAGATTGGGGGCAAGTGTGGATGAGCGCGTCGAGTTATCCCACGAAAAAAGTCAGGAAAAACCGCGAGTTAGGCTGGTTGTTTTTTGTACGAGAGGCTGCAGGGCTTGAAGCATAAGGGCTGCGGCGAAGCGCGAACACCTTATCCACAGATGCGCTAACAGGGATTGTGCATAAACGCGCTACCACGCAAGTTCCTGTGGGTATACATGGAATCTGTGACCGACGAAATTCCTGTGGGAGCTGAGCTTGCTCGCGATGGCGGCAGGTCAGGCGATATGGATGTTGGATGTCAGTCCGTCATCGCGAGCAGGCTCACTCCTACTGGGGATGGCGGGTGTACATGGAATCTGTGACCGACGAAATTCCTGTGGGAGCTGAGCTTGCTCGCGATGGCGGTGGGTCAGGCGCCATCAATGCTGGATGAGATGGCCCCTTCGCGAGCAAGCTTTGCTCCCACAGGGGTTTTCGGTGGTCACAAATTTTGTGTACACCCACCCGTTCTGTGGGAGCTGAGCTTGCTCGCGAAAGCGGTGGGTCAGGCGACATCGGTGTTGGATGTTGGTCCGTCATCGCGAGCAGGCTCACTCCTACTGGGGATGGCGGGTGTACATGGAATCTGTGACCAACGGAATTCCTGTAGGAGCTGAGCTTGCTCGCGAAAGCGGTGGGTCAGGCGACATCGATGTTGGATGTAGGTCCGTCATCGCGAGCAGGCTCACTCCTACTGGGGATGGCGGGTGTACATGGAATCTGTGAACGACACAATTCCTGTGGGAGCCGAGCTTGCTCGCGATGGCGGTGGGTCAGGCGCCATCAATGCTGGATGAGATGGCCCCTTCGCGAGCAAGCTTTGCTCCTACAGCGGTTTTCGGTGGTCACAAATTTTGTGTACACCCACCGGCCCTGTGGGAGCTGAGCTTGCTCGCGATGGCGGTGGTTCAGGCGCCATTAATGCTGGATGGGATGGCCCCTTCGCGAGCAAGCTCAGCTCCTACAGGTTTTGTGCGGGTTTAGCGAACTACGCCTTCTTCGATCAGCAATTTCAGAATTGCCTCGGCACCTGCCTGCGCGGTCACGCCTTTGAGCACTTGGCCGCCGCCACCGCTGGCTTTGGCCGTCGCGGCTTTCATCCGGTCGGCGCCGCTTTTGGCTTTGATCACTTTCAAACGTTTCGGCCGTGGTTTCGCCGCTTGCAGCGTGGCAACGCTGAGCAATTGATCATCGACAACCTCGACCTCGTCCGCTTCCAGCACCCCACGCCGCGCCGGGCCGTAGGCGCTTTGCCGAGGTTTCGGCGCGGCGTTATCCACAGTCGCGAGAAACGGCAAGCGCACTTTCAAGCGACGCCGCTGACCGCGCGGCAACGCTTGCAGTACCAGCGCCGAACCGCCGTCGATGGATTCAACCTGGGCCAGCCCCACCACCAGCGGCCAGCCAAGGCTTTCGGCGAGCAGGAACGGCAACATGCCCGAGCCCTCGCCGGTTTCAGCCTGGCTGCCAGTGAGCACCACTTGCGCCCCGGCCTCACGCAAATACGCGCTCAACGCCGGCAGCGCGTCGGCGCCGTCCGGTTGCTCAAGCACGTGCAATTGCGCCAGACCCATGCCCAGATAAGCGCGCAACGCCGGTTCCGCGACGTCGCCGGCATGCAGCACTTGCAGGTTATCCCCAGCCAATTGCAGACCCAGCTCCACCGCGCGCGCATCCTGCTCGGCGCGGCGCGGGCGACCGGAGGTCGGGTGGGCGCCGATGGACACCAGGCTGATGACTTTTGTACTCATGGTCCGTTCCTTCCCTTAAGCCGCATCGCGCTTGGCGTCGTTGCGGTAAGCCGCTACCGCGTCGATCAAGGCTTGCAGGATCTCGGCGCTCTCACCGATCACCGACAGATCGGCCCGTTTGATCATGTCGCAGCCCGGATCAAGGTTGATCGCCACCACTTTGTCGCAGGCGCCGATGCCTTGCAGGTGCTGAATCGCCCCGGAAATCCCCACCGCCACATATACCCGCGCAGTGACCCAAGTGCCGGACGCGCCGACCTGGCGGTCACGCGCCATGAAGCCATCGTCCACCGCCACCCGCGACGCGCCTTCAGTGGCGCCCAAGGCTGCGGCGGTGTTGTGGAAAAGTGTCCAGTCCTTGACCCCGTTGCCGCCGGAGAAGATGAACTCGGCTTCGGCCATCGGAATCGCCGCCGGGTCCACCGCGACGGCACCCAGATCTTCGATACGCGACAAACTGCGCGCCACGCTTGTGGATAACTCCACCGGCAACGCTTCATGGCGGGTTTCGCTGACCGGATCCGCGCATTCGGCGGCACCCAGAATCAACCGCGCGACCGGCCGCGCAAGGTCTTGCAGCCCAGCGCCAGCGCGGCCGATGCATTGCTCATCCTTGACCTGCCAGACCCGCGTGGCCGGGCGTTCGCCCAGTGCGGCAGCAAAGCGTCGACCGAGTTCGCCACCGCCGCTGCGACTGTCCGGCAGCAACCAATGACGCGGATTGAACTGGTTATCCACAGCCCGCAAGCCCTGCACGCGTTGCTCCGGTGCATAACCGTTGAATTCCTCACCATCGAGCACCAGCAAACGATCGACACCCGCCGTGGTGAAGGCGTTTTCCTTGTGTTCGCCGAAGACCACCGCCAACACCGCGCCGTCCTTGCCGGCCAACTGATGCGCGAGGCCCAGCAGATCGCGGTCGTGGCTGCTCAAGCGGCCGCCGACCATGTCCGGCACCACGCTGATGTAAAACGCCGGAGCCGGCACTTGATGCAGCGGCAGTTGCACTTCTACGGCGGCCGAACGTTTGGTCGCCCCGCCCTGCTGTGCGCCGCTGCGGTCGATGCGCTTGATCCCGTTCGGCCCGATAAAACCGATGCCGTGCAGGTTCTTGCGGATAACCCCGTTCGGCCCCATCCAGCTGTGTTGCGCCGGTTGCATCGCCGCGTGCAGCGGGTGCAAGCGGTTACGCGCAATCCATTCGGCGCGCGGGTCGCGGCGGATAATGTCGCTCATCAGTGGGCCTCCGCAGGTTCACGTTTGGCCGGAGTGGCGGGTTTGCTCGGTGCCTGGTCTTCGAGCAGGGCATCGGCCACCAGTTCGGCAATGTCTTTGATCAGCGGCCGCGGTTCGACCACACCCTCAAGCATCGCGGTGCATTGCGGGCAACCCACGGCCACCAGTTCGGCGCCGGTTTCGCGGATGTCGTCCATGCGCATGTCGGGGATCCGCTGCTTGCCCGGAATGTCGGTGATCGGCGCGCCGCCACCGCCACCGCAGCAACGCGAGCGGTAACCGGAACGCTGCATCTCTTTGACTTCGATCCCGAGCGCGCGCAGCACTTCGCGCGGCGCCTCGTATTCGCCGTTGTAACGGCCGAGGTAGCACGGATCGTGGTAAGTCACGCTGGCGCCTTTGTGCTGGCCGAGATTCAGTGCGCCAGCGCCAATGATTTCCGCCATGTAGGTGCTGTGATGCTGCACCAGGTAGTGGCCGTCGAAGGCGCCGTACTCGTTTTTCAGCACATGGAAACTGTGCGGATCGCAGGTGACGATGCGGTTGAAGCTGTACTTGGCGAGGGTCTGAATGTTGCGTTTGGCCAACAACTGAAACGTCGCTTCGTCGCCCAGACGTCGGGCCACGTCGCCGCTGTCGCGCTCCTCCAGACCGAGCACGGCGAAGTCGACTTTGGCCGCTTTCAGCACTTTGACGAAAGCGCGCAAGGTGCGCTGGTTGCGCATGTCGAACGCGCCGTCGCCAACCCAGAACAGCACGTCGACGGATTTTTTCTCGCTCATCAAATTCAGGTTCAGATCCGCCGCCCAGTTCATCCGCCCGCCTGGCGCAAAACCGCCCGGGTTGTCGGTGGCGATCAGGTTTTCGAGGACTTCGGCGCCCTTGTTCGGCGTCGCGCCGCGCTCCAGTGTGAGGTGGCGGCGCATGTCGACGATGGCATCGACGTGCTCGATCATCATCGGGCATTCCTCGACGCAGGCGCGGCACGTGGTGCACGACCACAGGGTTTCGGCATCGACCAGACCGTTGACGATCGGTTGATGGGGATTGCCTGCGTGTTCGCCGATCGGTTTGCCGGGATACGGGCTACCGGCGAAGTTTGCATCGGTGCCACCGGCGAGGCCGACGACCATGTCTTGAATGAGTTTTTTCGGGTTCAGCGGTTGGCCGGCGGCGAACGCCGGGCACGCCGCTTCGCACTTGCCGCACTGCACACAGGCGTCGAAACCGAGCAGTTGGTTCCAGGTGAAATCCTTGGGTTTTTCCACGCCCAGCGGCGCGTTTGGGTCGCTCAGGTCCAGTGGTTTCAGACCGGTCGAGCGACCGCCGCCAAAGCGTTCGGCGCGACGGTGCCAGGCCAGGTGCAGGGCGCCGGCGAAGGCGTGCTTCATCGGCCCGCCCCAGGTCATGCCGAGGAACAGTTCGCAGACACCCCAAAGCACGCCGAAGCCGAGGATCGCCGCGACCACCCAGCCACCAAAGTTTTGCGGAAGGATCCCGGCGACCGGCAGGGTCAGCAGGAAGAAGCTCGCCGAGAATGCCAACAGGCTTTTCGGCAAACGCATCCACGGTCCTTTGGACAGACGCGCGGGAGGATTGCGCCGGCGCAAGAACATGAAAATCGCGCCGACGAACATCACCGCCGAAGCGATCAACAGGGCGAAACCGAGGATGCGGTTTTGCAGGCCGAAACCGTAAACCAGCAGCGCCAGCACAATCGACGCCACCGCGCCGCCGGCCGTCGCGACGTGGGTGTTGGCGATGTATTTGTCGCGCGCGACGACGTGGTGCAAGTCGACCATGTAGCGCTTGGGCATGGCGAGCAGGCCGCCGAGCAAATCGACCTTCGAGGCTCGGCCCCGACGCCACATGTTCATCCGCCGCAACGCGCCGAGGACAGCCAGGCCCAGGGCAGCGAACAACAGGATTGGAAGAAGGGTGTTCAACATGGTGAAGCTCCCAAAGACCTCAAGGTCTTGCAGGCCAAACTACCTGGATGCCTTGCCCGATTCCCTGTAGGAGCGAGGCTTGCCCGCGAAGGCGATGGATCAGCCGACATCAATGTTGAATGTCATGACGCCTTCGCGGGCAAGCCTCGCTCCTACAGGGTTATCCACAAGCTCTTAGAAATCCTTACACAGGCGCAGTGCGTCGTAGATCGCTGCGTGCGTGTTGCGCTGCGCCACACAATCGCCGATGCGGAACAGCAAGTAACCGTCACCGCTGGTGCTCAACGATGGTTGCGGCTGGATCGCGAACAAGGCTTCAATGTCCATCTGGCCCTTGTTGCGCGACGCCTCCTTGAGCGCGTAATAGATTTCTTCGTCCGGACGCACGCCGTTTTCGACGACGACCTGGTCCACCACCCGCTCCTCTTTGGCGCCGGTGTATTCGTTCTCCAGCACCGCCACCAACTTGTCGCCCTCGCGGTAAACCTTCTCGAGCATCATGTCGCCGGTCATGATCACTTCTTTCGGGTACATGCTGCGGTAGTAGGTCGGGAACGAGGTGCCGCCAATCGCCACGCCTGGCTTGATGTCGTCGGTGACGATCTCGACCTGACAGCCCTTGTCGGCCAGATAGTCGGCGGTCGACATCCCGGTGAATTCACAAATGGTGTCGTAGACCAGCACGTTTTTGCCCGGTGCCACTTTGCCGTCGAGGATGTCCCAACTGCTGACCACCAAACCTTCCGCCGCGCCCCAATGCTCGTTCTGCTCGATGAATGGATGGCCGCCGACGGCGAGCACCACCACGTCCGGGCGCAGATCAAGAATGGTCGCCGCATCCGCCGCCACGCCCAGTCGCAGATCGACTTTCAACCGCGCCAGCTCCAGTTGGAACCAGCGCGTGATGCCGGCAATCTGGTCGCGTTGCGGCGCTTTCGACGCCGTAGTGATTTGCCCGCCGATGAATTCCTTTTTCTCGAACAACGTCACGTCGTGGCCACGTTCGGCCGAGACGCGCGCCGCTTCCATCCCGGCAGGACCGGCACCGACGACCACGACTTTGCGTTTCACGCCGGTCGATTTCTCGATGATGTGCGGCACGCCCATGTATTCACGGGACGTCGCGGCGTTCTGGATGCACAGCACGTCCAGGCCCTGGTACTGACGGTCGATGCAGTAGTTGGCGCCGACGCATTGTTTGATCTGGTCGACCTGACCCATTTTGATCTTGGCGATCAGGTGCGGATCGGCGATGTGCGCGCGGGTCATGCCGACCATGTCGACGTAGCCGCCTTCCAGAATACGGGTCGCCTGATTCGGGTCCTTGATGTTCTGCGCGTGCAGAACCGGGGCCTTGACCACTTCCTTGATCCCGGCAGCCAGGTGCAGAAATGGCTCCGGTGGATAACTCATGTTGGGGATAACGTTGGCCAGGGTGTTGTGCGTGTCGCAACCCGAACCGACGACGCCGATGAAGTCGATCATGCCGGTGTCGTCGTAGTACTTGGCGATCTGTTTCATGTCCTCGTGGGACAAGCCGTCCGGGTGAAACTCATCGCCGCACAGGCGCAGGCCGACACAGAAATCCGCACCGACTTCGGCGCGCACAGCCTTCAATACCTCGAGGCCGAAACGCATGCGGTTCTCGAAGCTGCCGCCCCATTCATCGGTGCGCTTGTTGACGCGCGGGCTCCAGAACTGGTCGATCATGTGCTGGTGCACGGCGGACAATTCGATGCCATCCAGACCACCGGCCTTGGCGCGGCCCGCCGCTGTGGCGTAGTTGCCGATAACGCGCCAGATCTCTTCCGGCTCGATGGTTTTGCAGGTCGCGCGGTGCACCGGTTCACGGATGCCCGACGGCGACAGCAAGGTTGGCCAATGCTCGCCGTCCCAACGGGAACGACGGCCCATGTGAGTAATCTGGATCATGATCTTGGCGCCATGCTTGTGCATGGCATCGGCCAGGTTCTGGAAATGCGGGATGATCCGGTCGTCCGCCAGGTTGACCGATTTCCACCAGCCTTGCGGGCTGTCGATGGCCACACTGGAAGAACCGCCGCAAATCGCCAGGCCGATCCCGCCCTTGGCTTTCTCTTCGTAATACTTGACGTACCGGTCGGTGGTCATGCCGCCGTCGGTCGCGTAGACCTCGGCGTGCGCGGTGCTGAGCACGCGGTTGCGGATGGTCAATTTGCCGATCTGGATCGGCTGGAACATTGCTTCGAAAGCCATGGCGGGTTCCTCGACTTACAACGGCTTGACGGTGAACAAACCGTCGTCGTGGCCTTCTTCGGAGCCACCGTAGACTTGCTCGGCAACCGTGCGAATGCTGCTGCCGCGCGCTTGCAGAATCTGGTCCATGGCACCGGCAAACCACCCGGTGAACATGTAGTCGACCTTGCGCCCGACCTTGCCGTAGACGTAGACGAATGCCGAGTGTTCGAGCTTGACGCTGGCGGTGCCTTTATCGAGGTCGATGTCCTGAATCTTGAACAGGCCCCAGCCGCGTTGCGACAGGCGCTTCATGTAGTGCTCGAAAACCGCAACGCCTTCCAGGCCGTGGCATTCGGCTTCTTTCTCGCACCAGTGCCAAGCGGATTTGTAGCCGGCCTTGTAGAGGATTTCGGCGTAGGCGTCGGCGCCCAGCACTTCTTCGATGCCCATGTGGTTGTTGACGAAGAAATGGCGCGGCACGTACAGCATCGGCAGGGCGTCGGAGGTCCAGACACCGGTTTCGCTGTCGACTTCGATTGGCAATTGCGGGGCGATCTTGGCCATGGAAACTTAACTCCAGAAAATTCGTGATGTGTTTTGTGTGTAGCAGCTGCCGAGCCTGCGAGGCTGCGTTGGGCTGCGAAGCGGCCCCCGAGGGCGGTCCTGAGGACCGCGACGCAGCCTCGTGCCTCGGCAGCTGCTACAAGGGATCATTGTTTAACGGGGGTTATTCGCCCCAGACGTCTTTGAGAACGCTGACCCAGTTATCGCCCATGATCTTGCGCACTACTCGCTCGGGGTGGCCGCGCTTGAGCAGCGTTTCGGTCAGGTTCGGGAACTCACCGACGGTGCGGATGCCCAGCGGGTTGATGATCTTGCCGAAGCTGGTCAGGCGGCGCGCGTAGCCCTTGTCGTGGGTCAGCATTTCGAAGAAATCCTGGCCGTGACCCTGGGTGAAGTCGGTGCCGATGCCGATCGCATCTTCGCCAACGATGTTCATGGTGTATTCGATCGCTTCGGCGTAATCGTCGATGGTCGAATCAATGCCCTTGGCGAGGAACGGCGCGAACATGGTCACGCCGACAAAACCGCCGTGGTCGGCAATGAACTTCAGTTCTTCATCGGACTTGTTGCGCGGGTGCTCTTTGAGACCCGACGGCAGGCAGTGGGAATAGCAGACTGGCTTTTTCGATTCGAGGATGACTTCTTCGGAGGTCTTCGAGCCAACGTGGGACAGGTCGCACATGATGCCGACGCGGTTCATTTCGGCAACGATTTCGCGACCGAAACCCGATAGCCCGCCATCACGTTCGTAGCAACCGGTGCCGACCAGATTCTGCGTGTTGTAGCACATCTGCACCACGCCAACGCCGAGCTGCTTGAAGATCTCGACATAGCCGAGCTGGTCCTCGAACGCATGCGCGTTCTGGAAGCCGAAAATGATCCCGGTCTTGCCCTGCTCCTTGGCTTTGCGGATATCGGCGGTGGTTTTCACCGGGATCACCAGGTCGCTGTTCTCGCGGATCAGCTTCTGGCTCGCGGCGATGTTATTGATCGTGGCCTGGAAGCCTTCCCACACCGACACTGTGCAGTTGGCTGCGGTCAGACCGCCCTTGCGCATGTCTTCGAACAGGTCGCGGTTCCACTTGGCGATAATCAGCCCGTCGATAACGATGCTGTCGGCGTGCAATTCGGCTGGGCTCATCAGGCAGTCCCCTATTAGCGATTCGTGCGCCGAATCGTGTGCCGGCGCTTTGGGGCCAGCATATGCCTGAGCACCGGGGCAGCCGGGTGCAAAAACGACAGGGGGTTTGCCGAAAGCGTCAATCCGCGACAAAGGGTTGTCGTTGAACGTGGCGCGCCACCTGTTCAAGGGCCCGCGCATGGGCCAGAATTCGCCGCATCACTGGATGCTTACTGGATTTAGGGCGACTCAATGAAATCGATCTTCCTGGCAATGGCACTGATAGCGACCGGCGTACACGCGGCAGATGAATCCGACAACAACCCCTGCGATGCCGTCGAAAACGACGTCCAGACCCTGGAATGCTCGGTCTACGGCCGCACCACCGCCGAAGATCTGCTCAAGGAAAACGTCCAGAGCCTCAACGATCGCCTGCAAACGACCTACGGCAAAAACAAGGCACAGCTGACCGACATCAGCGAAAAGCTCAAAGTCGCCCAACAGCAATGGCTGAAAACCCGCGACGCCGACTGCGCCGTCGAAGCGTTCCCGGCGACCAGCGGCAGCCAGGCCTTCACCATTGCGCAGAATGATTGCATCGCAAGAATGAGCGATGAGCGGTCGGAGTTTTTGGAGTCGATTGCGCAGGAGTGAGGCGTCAGAGCGCTTGCCACACCGATTCAAGCGCTGTCCGCAGCCGCTGGCTCTGAACCTTGTCAACGCCCAAGGCAGCACAACAGCCAGTCCAACCGGAGAACGCCTCCAGCGTCTGTTCAATGTAGCGTTCTGGCTCAAGAAAGCTGAAGGGTTGGCACACTTCGATAAGCGCCTTTCGAGTAGGTTGGCCGCGCCCGGCAAATGCCGTGGTGTGCTCGTTGCCACGTCCACTGGTACTGGAAAAGGTCAGGTCGTATGCCGGGGCCATCTTCCAGCCATCCACGCCGCCGAAAAACGAGAAGTTTTTCGCGTGATCGTCGCGATTGTGGGCCAAGGCATTGAAAATCATCAATCGGGCCATTTTCTCGACCTCAAGCGCATCTCGCGTCATGGCCCAAGTCGCACGTAGCAAATCACTGTAATCAAGGCTTGGCGTGCGGAAATCGGTATACAGAATGGCTGCCGCGCTGAGCATGTGGCGTTTGGCACTTGCTACTCGGTCAAAGCGTTTCGTGGCAAAAAACTGTTCAGCGCCCTTGGAGGTTTGCACTTGAAACAGTGTCGACTCTGCAGTTTCGACCCCAGCCCTGTTTGCCATCAGAGCGTATGCCTGCTCAATGGCGCCACTGTCACGATGATCTTCCTCGCAACGAAATTTAATCAGCCAATGCTCATAGCCCTCAGGCATATCGCCAAAGGACGAAACGGCGCGCAGCTTGTCCGGCGACAGGCCGATGACAGCTTTTGGTCGAGCGCCGCCCGGGGAACCGCCCGCCAGCCGCAGCGACGTTATCACCTCGTCGGCGCTACCTGAGAGTATCGATTGCGAAGCCTCATAGAGCGCTGCGAGATCGAGATCGTCATTTGCCTCAACGGTTTCGAACATTGGAACGTACTCAAGCGCCCCCATGCTCCGGTTACCCATGTAGGCAAGACGATCCAGCGGGCTGATGGCGTGACGCTCAACGCCCAATTGACTGCGAAAAAACCGATCCATCAACAGAAGGCCCCAGCCATCCGGCAATGAATCACTGAAAGCCCCGTGCAGACCATCAAAAAGCGCGACGTCGGCCGCTCGCTGAGGGTTGACCGTAAACTCCAGGTGAAACGGGGCAAGATTGAACCCTTTCGCCAACCAACCCGGGTCGTACGAGAAAAACAAACCTTGGCGAGGAATCGCGACCAACTCGCCGACTCTCGACTCCTGCATCATTACGCTCAGTGCTTTCACGGTTTTCATTGCCGGCCACGAGCCCTTTCATGGTTTTTCAGTTCTTGAAGCGTCAGGGACTGAGTAGAGGCGAACAGGCGCGTCAGTGGCTCCTCTGCCCCAAGGCATACGGCAATCAACAACAAACCGTCGAGGGAGATTTTCCCGGTCGTTTCAAAGCGCTTGATATTCGATTCCGCAACACCGGACTTTTGCGAAAGCGTGCGCCGGGACAGATTTTTACTGAGTCTCAGACGTTTGGCATTTCCTGCGATTTGCAGCGCCAGTTCGCCGGGGGAATAGAGAATATGGGTAAGAGCCACAATTCGACCTCACTGAGAGTATGAGCAAGTGTAGCAGCGCGAAAGAAGATAAGATTTTAATGGATAACATTTAGCCTCTAATTCGCATGTAAAGAGTTTATGGGGCAACATTTAGACCTTTGTATAACCTGTTTTTTTGCATTTTCGTCGCCTCGTCCAAGCAGCATGAACCCGACTGAGGCCACCCGTGAGACCATCGCTGGCGCATTTGGCATCAACGCCGATCAGCTTGAGTTGTAAGCTGTCCGCCATCAGCTCAATAAGGGATTCCCAATGAACATCTGCGGCATTGAAATCAAAGGCAGCGAAGCGATCATCGCCGTGGCCTCTCTCGACGGTCAGGCCTTGAGCCACGTTGCTTTGGCGACCAAGAAAATCGCTCTCGACGATGACGACGAAGCGGCGAACGTCAAAGTCTTCGCTGCTCAGGTTGCCTCGTTTGTGCGGGAGAATTCGGTCGACCGGATCGCGATCAAGAAGCGCAGCAAGAAAGGCGAGTTTGCCGGTGGGCCGACCACGTTCAAGATCGAAGGGATTTTTCAGCTGTTGGAGAGTTGCGAGGTGACGCTGTTGTCGCCACAGACGATCAATGCCCAGGCTAAAAAGCACAACTTCGAACTGCCGGCGACGCTGAACAAATATCAGCATGAAGCCTATAAAGCGGCGTGTTCGGCGCTGATGAAGAAGTAGAAAATTTCCACTGATCATGCCTTGGCGGTGCGGCGATCCTCCCGCGGGCAGCGCTCAAACCGTGCGCGGTAGCTGCGGGTGAAATACGACGGCGACTCAAACCCGCAGGCGATGCTCACTTCCAGCACGCTGAGGTCGGTCTGGCGTAACAGTTGCCGGGCTTTTTCCAGGCGTAGTCGCAGATAAAAATTGCTCGGTGTGTCGTTCAGGTGCAGGCGAAACAACCGCTCCAACTGCCGCCGCGTCACTTTGATCGACTCCGCCAATTGCAGCGTGCTCAGCGGCGGCTCGCTGTGCAGTTCCATCTCGCCGATCACTTGAACCAGTTTCTTGTTGCGAATCCCGTAGCGCGTGGCGACTTCCATGCGCTGGTGGTCTTTGCGCGGGCGGATGCGCCCGAGCACAAATTGTTCGCTGACCTGGATCGCGAGTTCCGGGCCGTGGGCCTGGGCGATCAGGTCGAGCATCAGGTCGATGGACGCGGTGCCGCCAGCGCAAGTGATGCGGCGGCGGTCGATTTCGAACAGTTCCTGGGTGACGCTGAGCTGTGGATAAGACTCTTTGAAGGCGTCGATGGCTTCCCAGTGCAGGGTCAGGCGATGGCCGTCGAGTAACCCCGCTTCGGCGAGAACAAAACTGCCGGTGTCGATGGCGCCGAGGGTCACTCCGTCGTGGTCCAGTCGGCGCAGCCAATGCTGCAGCGTCGGCGTGGCGAATTTCAGCGGTTCGAAACCGGCGACCACCAATAAAGTCGCACCTTTCTTCAGCGGTTCCAGCGCCGCGTCGGCGTTGACCGACATGCCGTTGCTGGCCAATACCGCGCCGCCGTCGGCGCTCAACACATGCCAGCGATACAGCTCGCCGCGAAAGCGATTGGCGACCCGCAGCGGCTCGATCGCCGAGATGAAACCGATGGCGGAAAAACCCGGCATCAGCAAGAAGTAGAAATCCTGGGACATGGAGCGCACTCGACTGGCAGGTAACGAGAGGTCGACTAGCGTGGGGACGTTGATACGCCAGTTGTCGATGGCATTCAAGGGCGCAGGTCGCTGCAGTGCAAGAGCTGGTCGCCATAGTGCGCTTTCACGGGGGCATAGCTGCGTAACTTGGCATCACCGGCACACAGATGCCGGGAACCACAATAACGTCTGCCGAGGAAACCGACATGAAACGACTGATCAGCAGCTGTGTTCTTGCACTCAGCGGTACCGCTTTCTTCAGCGCCAGCGTCATGGCGGCCGAACCTGCGTCGTGCCAGAACGTGCGCATGGGCGTGGTCAACTGGACCGACGTGATCGCCACCAGCGCCATGACCCAGGTCTTGCTCGACGGCCTCGGCTACAAAACCAAACAGACCAGCGCGTCCCAGCAAATCATTTTTGCCGGGATTCGTGATCAGCGCCTCGACCTGTTCCTCGGCTACTGGAACCCGTTGATGACCCAGACCATCACCCCGTTCGTCGATGCCAAACAGGTGAAAGTGCTGGACGCGCCAAGCCTCAAGGACGCCCGCGCGACCCTCGCGGTGCCGACCTATCTCGCCGACAAGGGCCTGAAAACCTTCGCCGACATCGCCAAGTTCGAAAAAGAACTGGGCGGCAAAATCTACGGCATCGAGCCTGGCTCGGGCGCCAACACCCAGATCAAAGCGATGATCGCGAAGAACCAGTTCGGCCTCGGCAAGTTCCAGTTGGTCGAGTCGAGCGAGGCCGGCATGCTCGCGGCGGTGGACCGCGCCGTGCGCCGCAAGGAAGCCGTGGTGTTCTTCGGTTGGGCACCGCACCCGATGAACGTCAACGTGCAGATGACCTACCTCAGCGGCAGCGAAGATGCGCTCGGGCCGAACGAAGGCATGGCGACGGTGTGGACCGTCACCTCGCCGAACTACGCGCAGCAATGCCCGAACATCGGCCGTTTGCTGAGCAACCTGACTTACACCGCCGAAGACGAGAGCCGGATGATGCAGCCGCTGCTCGACCACAAAGACGCGTTCGAGTCGGCCAAGCAATGGCTCAAGGATCACCCGCAGGACAAGCAGCGCTGGCTCGAAGGTGTGACCACGTTCGATGGCAAACCGGCCGCTGAAAACCTGCAACTGACGACCAAATAACCTCGAACCGAAAACCCGATTGAAACCACCGAATCGCAGCCCGTCCGGGTTGCGAACGGTTTCACCACGCCCAGAATCCGCCTGCAAGGAACCCAAAATGAACCACGACGTCATCATCACCTGCGCACTCACCGGTGCTGGCGACACGAGCGCCAGAAGCCCACACGTGCCGGTCACCCCGAAACAAATCGCCGCCGCTGCGGTGGAAGCGGCCAAGGCCGGCGCGACCGTGGTGCACTGCCACGTCCGCGACCCGCAAACCGGCAAGTTCAGCCGCGACGTGGCGCTGTATCGCGAAGTGATGGAGCGCATCCGCGAGGCGGACATCGACATCATCGTCAACCTCACCGCCGGCATGGGCGGCGATCTCGAAATCGGTGGCGGCGAGAACCCGATGGAGTTTGGCCCGAACACCGATCTGGTCGGCCCGCTGACCCGTCTGGCCCACGTCGAAGAACTGCTGCCGGAAATCTGCACGCTCGATTGCGGCACGCTGAACTTTGGCGATGGCGACACCATTTATGTGTCGACGCCGGCGCAACTGCGGGCTGGCGCCAAGCGCATTCAAGAGCTGGGCGTGAAGCCGGAACTGGAGATTTTCGACACCGGTCACCTGTGGTTCGCCAAGCAGATGATCAAGGAAGGTTTGCTCGACGACCCGCTGTTCCAGTTGTGCCTGGGCATCCCGTGGGGCGCGCCGGCCGACACCACCACCATGAAAGCCATGGTCGACAACCTGCCGGCGAACGCGGTGTGGGCCGGGTTCGGTATCGGGCGCATGCAAATGCCGATGGCCGCGCAAGCGGTGCTGCTCGGCGGCAACGTGCGGGTCGGGTTGGAGGACAACTTGTGGCTGGATAAAGGCGTGCTGGCGACCAATGGGCAACTGGTTGAACGCGCCAGCGAAATCCTCAGCCGCCTCGGCGCCCGCGTCCTCAC
This sequence comes from Pseudomonas sp. SJZ131, assembly GCF_007828705.1. Taxonomy (NCBI): domain Bacteria; kingdom Pseudomonadati; phylum Pseudomonadota; class Gammaproteobacteria; order Pseudomonadales; family Pseudomonadaceae; genus Pseudomonas; species Pseudomonas sp. SJZ131. The sequence goes on from NZ_VIVC01000003.1 coordinate 149,157, forward strand.
GCCGGCAGAAGGCCGGACAAAAATGGGCCTGACCCAGCGCGGTTGATCCCCACATAAACCTTGTAGGAGCGAGGCTTGCCCGCGAAGAGGCCGGTACATCCGGTAGATCTCTTGCGACAGGAATGCCGCCTTCGCGGGCAAGCCTCGCTCCTACAAGGGTTGACCGAATCTCTTTAGGAAGTCGCCATGAGCTTTATCACCGAAATCAAAACCTTCGCCGCGCTCGGCAGCGGTGTCATCGGCAGTGGCTGGGTGTCCCGCGCCCTCGCCCACGGCCTCGACGTGGTGGCCTGGGACCCGGCGCCCGGTGCCGAAGCGGCGTTGCGCAAACGCGTTGCGAACGCCTGGGGTGCGCAGGAGAAACAAGGCCTGGCGCCCGGCGCGTCACAAGATCGCCTGCGTTTTGTCGCGACCATTGAAGAGTGCGTGCGCGACGCCGATTTCATTCAGGAAAGCGCCCCGGAACGCCTCGAACTGAAACTCGAACTGCACGGCAAAATCAGCGCCGCCGCCAAGCCCAATGCGTTGATCGGCTCCAGCACTTCAGGGCTGTTGCCGAGCGAGTTCTACGAAGGTTCGACGCACCCGGAACGCTGCGTGGTCGGGCACCCGTTCAACCCGGTTTACCTGCTGCCGCTGGTGGAAGTGGTCGGCGGCCAGAACACTGCGCCGGAAGCCATCCAAGCGGCGATAAAAGTCTATGAATCCTTGGGCATGCGACCACTGCATGTGCGCAAGGAAGTGCCGGGATTTATCGCCGACCGCTTGCTTGAAGCGCTGTGGCGCGAGGCGCTGCACCTGGTGAATGACGGCGTCGCGACCACCGGTGAAATCGACGATGCGATCCGTTTCGGCGCCGGGCTGCGCTGGTCGTTCATGGGCACGTTTTTGACTTACACACTGGCGGGCGGCGATGCCGGGATGCGTCACTTCATGGCGCAATTCGGCCCGGCGTTGAAGCTGCCGTGGACCTACCTGCCGGCCCCGGAATTGACCGACAAACTGATTGATGACGTGGTCGACGGCACCGCCGACCAGCTCGGCTCGCACAGCATCTCGGCGCTGGAGCGCTATCGTGATGATTGCCTGCTGGCGGTGCTCGAAGCGGTGAAAACCACCAAAGAGAAGCATGGGATGGCGTTTGCTGATTGATAGCGATCGACTTGAATCCACCCCTCACCCTAACCCTCTCCCCAAAGGGGTGAGGGGACTGACCGAGGCGTTCTTGGAGCTCCATCGACCTGAGATATCGAGTCGGACTCAGGCTAGAAACGCATGCAGATCTGCACCCCTAGGGGGATTGACCGAGGTGTTCCTGGAGCCTCATCCACCTGAGATATCGATTCGGACTCAGGCTTGAAACGCATGCAGATCTGCCCCCTTTCCCCCTCTCCCCTATGGGGAGAGGGCTGGGGTGAGGGGTGGATCTTGACCACAAACAAACTCCCAAGGCCGGAACCAAAATCATGCCCGCACTTACCACCTACCAAACCCGAATCATCCCCGACTGGGTCGATTACAACGGCCACCTGCGCGATGCCTTCTACCTGCTGATTTTCAGCTACGCCACCGACGCACTGATGGATCGGCTAGGCATGGACAGCAGCAACCGCGAAGCCAGCGGCAACTCGCTGTTCACCCTCGAACTGCACCTCAACTATCTGCACGAAGTGAAGCTCGACGCCGACGTCGAAGTGCACACGCAAATCATCGCCCACGACAGCAAACGCCTGCACCTCTACCACAGCCTGCATCTGGTGGGCGGTGACAAGGAACTGGCCGGCAACGAGCAAATGCTGTTGCACGTCGACCTCGCCGGGCCGCGTTCCGCACCGTTCAGCGCCGACACCTTGAGCAAACTGCAAACCATCGTCGCCGACCAAAGCGACCTGCCAAGCCCTGACTACGTCGGCCGAGTGATTGCTTTACCGCCAAAAAAATCGGAATGAAATGAGTTGTTGACGCGCATTCTTGTGCTGCAACGGTAGACCGCGTCATCGTTCATCGCGAGCAGGCTCACTCCCACAGGGGATCGGTGTACACCGTTCAAATGTGGGAGTGAGCCTGCTCGCGATAGCGGTCTGATGATCAACACAAACCCGCCTGATCCACAGGCAAAAAAAACCCCGATCAAGCCGTGACTTGATCGGAGCTGAGGAGGGTACTTTTGAGGAGCTGTTGCGCGAGGGTGACCAAACCGTCGTGGGGCCAGCTGAGTCCAGTGTGCCTAACCTCCCCCATCGCAAGTTAGCCGAAAACGACCTGTTCATAGGTATTGCGGCCATGGCGACAAATCGCCCTTGCCCAGACCCCATCGCGCTACGAGAATCGAGCCACACGACACCGTTCCCTGAAGAAGGATTGCGTCATGATGCACGCCGATTTGATTGACCAGGAAGACCTGTTGGGCCAACTGAAAGCGCTGGGTTTTCAAGTGCCGAGCGGTGCCACGGCCGAGCAGGCTTGTGAGTGTGCGGTGCGCGGGCTGGACGATGTCCGGGCATTTGAATTGCGCAAGATGGTCAAGGACATGTACACCAGCGGCGCGAGCATCCAGCCGGTGGTGCGCCAGGCGATCGACAAGCAATTATTGCCGGCGCTGACCGAGTATCAGCAGAAGTCGTAGCGCCTGATAAATCCAATCGCGAGCAAGCTCGCTCCCACAGAAGATCGCATATCCCTGTGGGAGCGAGCTTGCTCGCGATGAAGGCCCCTCGGCCTAGAGCCTTACGCTGGCAAACGTCGATTCATTACGCGCCTGACTCAGCGCCGACAGCGGCCCGGACAGCGGCGACAGCACCAGTGCTTGCGGCAACGGCATCATCGCCACTTGCTGCGTGGTGTTGGAACCAACGCGTTCGTCGCGCGGCGGAATGCCGAAGTATTCGCGGTAGCACTTGGAGAAGTGCGGCGTCGAGACAAACCCGCAAACCGACGCCACTTCGATGATCGACATCGGCGTTTGCTTAAGCAACTGCCGGGCGCGGATCAGGCGCAGTTTCAGGTAATATCGCGACGGCGAACAGTGCAGGTATTTCTGGAACAGCCGCTCCAACTGACGGCGCGAAACGGCGACGTACACCGCCAGCTCATCCAGATCGATCGGCTCTTCCAGATTGGCTTCCATCAGCGCGACGATTTCCTGCAGCTTCGGCTGATTGGTCCCGAGCATGTGCTTGAGCGGCACGCGCTGGTGATCCTGCTCGTTGCGGATGCGCTCGTAGACAAACATCTCGGAAATCGCCGCCGACAGTTCGCGGCCATGATCGCGGCTGATCAGGTGCAGCATCATGTCCAGCGGCGCGGTGCCGCCGGAGCTGGTGAAACGGTTGCGGTCGAGGGTGAACAAACGCGTGCTCATGGCCACGCGCGGGAAGGCTTCCTGCATCGAGGCCAGGCATTCCCAGTGCACGCTGCAATCAAAACCATCGAGCAGACCGGCGCACGCCAGCGCCCAGCTACCGGTGCACACCGCGCCCAGGCGCTTGGACTGGCGCGCCTGGCTTTGCAGCCACGACACGTGTTCGCGAGTGACGGTGCGCTGAATGCCGATGCCGCCGCAGACGATGATGGTGTCCAGGCTTGGCGCTTTGTGCATCGAGCAATCGGGGGTGATTTGCAGACCATCGCTGGCCCAGACCTGGCCGCCGTCAACGGTGAGTGTGGTCCAGCGATACAGCTCGCGGCCGGACAATTGGTTGGCCATACGCAGAGGTTCTACTGCGGAGGCCAGAGAAATCAGCGTGAAATTGTCCAGCAGCAAAAAGCCGATGGATTGAGGCGCACGGTTCTGGGGTTGAGCCCCGGAGTTGAACGTCGTCATCGCGGTATCTCCTCACACAAAGCGGGTGATGGCCTCAGGCGGAGGCTCTTGTTATTGCCATCGTTCTCGCGTGGGAGACGGGCTTTGTAATGACAGAGCAATTGCCATGCCCAAAATTGAATGGCTGTTCAATAACTCCTGAAAACGACCTCCCCACGTGTCTATTTAAGCCGTGCGCAGAGTGGGGGTTATAAGTGCCATCAGCGCTGGCAAATGCGCCGCACAAAGGGCTGTGAGCAAATCGGTAGCACTTGTGGGAACAGGGCTGCGGCGGTGTGCGCAAGAATGTCACCACAAGCACAGGTGACCGGCGGTAACGGCCAGCCTGGAACGCTGAACCGGGAGGAGTCACTTATCTGTAAGCGACGCGCTAAAAGGTGGCGCGGTTTTGGTGCGGTGTGCACTTAGCGCGCAGTTTTGACTGGTCTGGCGCCTTCGCGGGCAAGCCTCGCTCCTACAAGGGCAATACAAAACCTGTAGGAGCGAGGCTTGCCCGCGAATGGCGCGACGCGGTCCTACTGAATCAACACTCCACCGCGCTGACCGCCAAGCCGCCGCGCGAGGTTTCCTTGTATTTGTCGTGCATGTCGGCGCCGGTGTCGCGCATGGTGCGGATCACCCGGTCCAGCGAAATAAAGTGCTGGCCGTCGCCGCGCAAGGCCATTTGTGCGGCGTTGATCGCTTTCACCGCGGCAATCGCGTTGCGCTCGATGCACGGCACCTGCACCAGGCCGCCGACCGGGTCGCAGGTCAGGCCGAGGTTGTGTTCCAGGCCAATTTCCGCGGCGTTGCACAATTGCTCCGGGGTCGCGCCGAGAATCTCCGCCAGGCCCGCCGCCGCCATCGCGCACGCCGAACCAACTTCGCCCTGGCACCCGACTTCGGCGCCAGAGATCGAGGCGTTTTTCTTGCACAGGATCCCCACCGCCGCCGCACTGAGGAAATAGTCGACCACGTTGGCCTCCGTCACCACTTCGCTGAACTTCATGAAGTAATGCAGCACCGCCGGAATGATCCCCGCCGCACCGTTAGTCGGCGCCGTGACCATGCGCCCGCCCGCCGCGTTCTCCTCGTTGACCGCCAGCGCAAACAGGTTGACCCATTCCATCGCGCTTAACGTCGAGCCGATCACATTGGGCTTACCCAATTCCTGAAGGCTGCGATGCAACTTGGCCGCGCGCCGCCGCACGTTCAAACCGCCGGGCAAAATGCCTTCGTGCTTGAGCCCTTGCTCGACGCAATCCTGCATGGCGCGCCAGAGTTTCATCAGCCCGGCGCGGATTTCATCTTCGCTGCGCCAGACCTTTTCGTTGGCCATCATCAGCTCGGCGACGCGCAGATTATGCGTCTGGCACAGCGCCAGCAATTCCACCGCGCTGGAAAAATCGTAAGGCAGTTCGGTGCGATCCAGATCCACCACGCCGCTGGAGGCTTGCGCCTCATCGACGACAAAACCGCCGCCAATCGAATAGTAGGTGTCGCGATGCAGTTCGCCGTGTTCGCCTTCTACAATTAATGTCATGGCGTTCGGGTGAAACGGCAGGTTTTCATCAATCAGACGCATGTCGCGGGCCCAGATGAACGGCACCGGCAAACGACCGTCGAGGTACAGCGTGCCGGTCTCGCGAAGGCTGGCGATATGAATGCCGATTTGCGACGGATCGATCGCGTCCGGCCACTCGCCCATCAGCCCCATGATCACCGCGTTGTCGCTGCCGTGACCGATGCCGGTGGCGGATAACGAGCCGTAGAGCTGAACTTCGACACGCCTTGTTTGTTCCAAAAGACCCTGCTCACGCAAACCTTGCACGAACAGCGCGGCCGCTCGCATCGGGCCGACGGTGTGCGAACTGGAAGGGCCGATGCCGATTTTGAACAGGTCGAAAACGCTGATAGCCATTACTGCCGAACTCCTGGATGTACCCGATCCAGGCGCAAAAGCGCCCAGTGACGAAGCTGCTACGCTCAAGCTGCAATCCGCCGCAATGGCTGCATCATCGGGCTTTTGCGGCGTCGTTCGACGTCTCACACCGACGCACTCATGTCCACCAACGCCGCGGGTCTTTGACGCTGCGCTTTCGCCGTTTTTTAGCGGTGCAGAGCGGCAAACAGGGCTGAAAAAAGCTGTAAACGACGTCACCGACACTGGATGCGACCATCCCTGTACTGGTTACGACGCTCCCTGTAGGCGTCAGATTTTCACTGGTACATGATCGTATCGACTCGATTGCAAGGCGCCGCGGTAGAGCAGTCTGAAAAACGCCACCCAACCGCAACCTATAAGTGCGGTGGTCCAATCGGAACACTGCCGAAAAAAACAACCAAGGAGTCCATCCATGAAAGGTTCCCCCTCGCTGTTGTTGGCCGCCATGCTGAGTCTGCCGTTATTGGCGCAAGCCGCAGAACCGGCTCAGTGCAGCACCGTAAATTTCTCTGATGTCGGCTGGACCGACATTACCGCGACTACCGCGACCACCAGCGTTGTCCTCAACGCCCTCGGCTACAAAACCAAAACCACGATGATTTCCGTGCCGGTGACCTACAAGTCGCTGGCCGACGGCAAAAACATGGACGTGTTCCTCGGTAACTGGATGCCGACCATGGAAAACGACATCAAGGCCTACCGCGAAGCGGGCACCGTCGACACCGTGCGCACCAACCTGACCGGCGCCAAATACACCCTCGCGGTGCCGCAAGCGCTCTACGACAAGGGCCTGCATGACTTCGCCGACATCGCCAAATTCAAGAAAGAACTCGACGGCAAGATCTACGGCATCGAGCCGGGTAACGACGGTAACCGGCTGATCCAGAGCATGATCGACAAGGATGCCTTCGGCCTCAAAACCGCCGGTTTCAAAGTCGTCGAATCCAGTGAAGCGGGAATGCTTTCGCAGGTTGATCGCGCGCAAAAACGCGAAACCGCCGTGGTCTTCCTCGGCTGGGCGCCGCACCCGATGAACAAGCGCTTCAAAATCCAGTACCTGACCGGTGGCGATGACTTCTTCGGCCCTGATTTCGGCGCCGCCACCGTCGCCACCAACACCCGCAAGGGTTACGTCCAGGAATGCAGCAACGTCGGCACGCTGCTGAAAAACCTGGAGTTCACCGTGGACATGGAAAGTGCGCTGATGGGCAACATCCTGGACGACAAGATGAAACCTGACGCCGCTGCCAAGGCCTGGCTGAAAAAGAATCCACAGGTGCTTGATACCTGGCTCGCTGGCGTGACCACCATTGACGGTAAACCAGGCCTGGAGGCCGTGAAAGCCAAGCTCGACCAGCCTTGAATTAAGGAGCATCGCTTACGCCGGGCGGCGCACGCCGTCCGGGCTGTTTATTTCCTTGCATGCGGACGTTCATTACCATGCTGATTGATCAGAAAATCCCTTTAGGCCAGTACATCGCAGGCTTCGTTGAATGGTTGACGCAACACGGCGCCAACACCTTCGACGCCATCGCCGTGTCACTGGAAACGATGATCCACGGCGTGACTTTCGCGCTGACCTGGTTCAACCCGCTGGCATTGATCGGCCTCATTGCACTGATTGCACATTTCATTCAACGAAAGTGGGGGCTGACGGTTTTCGTCATCGCTTCCTTTCTGCTGATCCTCAATCTGGGGTACTGGCAGGAAACCATGGAAACCCTCGCCCAGGTGTTGTTCGCCACCCTGGTCTGCGTGGTCATCGGCGTGCCGCTCGGCATCGTCGCCGCGCACAAACCGATGTTCTACACACTGATGCGTCCGGTGCTCGATCTGATGCAGACCGTGCCGACGTTCGTGTACCTCATTCCAACCCTGACCCTCTTCGGGCTGGGTGTGGTCCCGGGGCTGATTTCGACGGTGGTGTTCGCGATTGCCGCGCCGATCCGCCTGACCTATCTGGGGATCCGCGATGTACCCGCAGAACTGCTCGACGCCGGCAAAGCCTTCGGCTGCTCGCGCCGCCAACTGCTCTCCCGTATCGAACTGCCCCACGCCATGCCCAGCATCGCGGCCGGCATCACCCAGTGCATCATGCTGTCGCTGTCGATGGTGGTGATCGCCGCACTGGTGGGCGCCGATGGCTTGGGCAAACCCGTGGTCAACGCACTGAACACCGCCGATATCGCCCTGGGCTTCGAAGCCGGGCTGGCGATCGTCCTGCTGGCGATCATGCTCGACCGTATCTGCAAACAACCCGACGCCAAAGTAGGGGGTGACGCATGAGCATTATTCGCTTCGAAGACGTCGACGTGATCTTCTCCCGAGATCCGCGTGAGGCGCTCAAACTCCTCGACCAAGGCATGACCCGCGACCAGATCCTGAAAAAAACCGGGCAGATTGTCGGCGTTGAAAAAGCCACGCTGGACATCGAACGCGGCGAAATCTGCGTGTTGATGGGCCTTTCCGGTTCCGGCAAATCAAGCCTGCTGCGCTGCATCAACGGCCTCAACACCGTCAGCCGTGGCAAGTTGTTCGTCGAGCACGAAGGCAAGCAGATCGACATCGCTTCGTGCACCCCGGCCGAGCTGAAAATGATGCGCACCAAGCGTATTGCGATGGTGTTCCAGAAGTTCGCGCTGATGCCGTGGCTGACGGTTCGCGAGAACATCAGTTTCGGTCTGGAAATGCAGGGCCGCCCAGAGAAAGAACGGCGCAAACTGGTCGACGAAAAACTCGAGCTGGTGGGTTTAACCCAGTGGCGCAACAAGAAGCCCGACGAGCTCTCCGGTGGCATGCAGCAACGTGTCGGCCTGGCCCGTGCGCTGGCGATGGACGCCGATATTCTGCTGATGGACGAACCGTTTTCGGCACTCGACCCGCTGATCCGCCAGGGTTTGCAGGACGAACTGCTGGAGCTGCAACGCAAGCTGAGCAAGACCATTGTGTTTGTCAGCCACGACCTCGATGAAGCACTGAAACTCGGTAGCCGCATCGCGATCATGAAGGACGGCCGGATCATCCAGTACAGCGTGCCGGAAGAAATTGTGCTCAACCCGGCGGACGATTACGTGCGGACCTTCGTCGCGCACACCAACCCGCTGAACGTGCTCTGCGGCCGCAGCCTGATGCGCACACTGGACAACTGCAAACGCATCAACGGTTCGGTGTGTCTCGATCCGGGCGGCGATTCGTGGCTGGACCTGGCCGAGGGCAACACCATCAAGGGTGCCCGCCAGAACGGCGCCAGCATGGACTTGCAGAACTGGGCGCCGGGGCAAGCGGTTGAGGGCCTGGGCCGTCGGCCGACGCTGGTGGATTCGAACATCGGCATGCGCGATGCGCTGCAGATCCGTTATCAGACCGGCAATAAACTGGTGCTGCACGACAACAACAAAGTCGTCGGCATCCTCGGCGACAGCGAGCTGTACCACGCACTGCTCGGCAAGAACCTGGGTTAAGGCAACAGACACAAAAACGCCGCGAGAGGATCGCGGCGTTTTTGTTTACGCAGATATCGGGTCATTCAGTGTTGCGGCGGATGACCCCTTCGCGGGCAAGCCTCGCTCCTACAAGGACAACGCGAAACCTGTGGGAGCGAGGCTTGCCCGCGAAGAATGCAACGCGGTGCATCTGATGCACCGCGCCCTCAGCATTTAGCTATACACCCGGCCAAGGAGTTGCCGATGGCTTTCAAACTGATCGAGCACGTCACGGGTGATCTGATCCTGAGTGAAGCCCATCAAGTCGTAATCCTGGCTGCCGTTGTGCAGGTACACCTCGGCGCGGTAGTAACGAGCGCGCGGCTCTTCGGCGCTTTCCGCCGACACCCCTTCGCTTGCCGCCGCCAGATAACCGTCCAGGCTCACTTCGTAGACAAAAGGGTTGCCCTCTTCCATCTCGATCCGCAGGCCCATGCAACGCTTGGATTTACCGAGCAAGGTCTGCACTTCCAGGCCTTGAGCCTGCAACTGCGCCGCCGCATCTTCCAGCGCCGGGCTGACTTGCTTGTCCATGAAACGCTGCACGATCGACTGGTTCGGTTGCAGGTCCAGTTGGGTCAGACGCTCGCTGAAACCACGACGACCGCGTGCGGCCAGCTCCGCTTGCTCTTGTTCGACCTGCACGTCCTGACGCATCTGCTTGTGCAAACCGAACATGAAGAACACCAGCACCACCGAGAACGGCAGACCGGCCAGCACCACCATGGTTTGCATGGCTTCGAAGTTACCGGCGAACAGCAGGCCAATCGTTACCAGAGTGATCACCGCCGACCAGAAGATCCGCAGCCAGTGCGGCGCATCCTCGTCAACGTTGCCGCCTCTGCAGGAAAGGTTGGCCATCATCACCGCGCCGGAATCCGCCGGGGTCAGGAACAGCACAAAACCGACAAAGATCGACACGCCGATCACAATCTTCGACGCCGGGTAATGCTCCAGCAATTGATAGATGGCCATCGACGGTTGTTCCAGCGCGGTTTTCCCGAGCTCGACCGCGCCATGGTTCATCACCAGATCCAGCGCCGAGTTACCGAAGATCGACAACCACGCCAGGGTGAAACCCAGCGGAATCAGCAACACGCCGGCGACCAGTTCACGCACCGTGCGACCACGGGAAATACGCGCGATGAACATGCCTACGAACGGTGCCCAGGAAATCCACCAGGCCCAGTAGAACAGGGTCCACAGGCCCATCCAGCGTTCAGTCTTGGCGCCGTCGCCCTCGTACACATACAGGTCGAAGGTTTTCAGCACGATGCCGTTCATGTAGTCGCCGATGTTCTGCACAAAGCCGTTGAGCAAGTGCAGGGTCGGGCCGAACAGCAGCACGAAAATCAGCAAACCGCTGAACAGCACGATGTTCAGGTTGGACAGACGACGGATGCCGTTTTCCACGCCGGACACGGCAGCGATGGTCGCCACGGTGCTCATCACGATGATCACGATCAGCAAGTTAGTGTTGCTGTGTTCCATGCCGAACAGGTTTTCCAGCCCCGACGACACTTGCAGCGAACCAATCCCCAGGTTCGTCACCAGCCCCAGCAGGGTCACGAACATGCCGAAGCCGTCCACCGCGTGACCGGCCGCGCCTTTGACCCAGCGTTCGCCGACCAGCGGATACAGCGCCGAGCGCAACGCCAGCGGTTGGTTATGCCGATACGCGAAGTACGCCACGGCGAGGCCGACCAGTGCGTAGATCGCCCAGCCGTGCAGGCCCCAATGCAGGAAGGTCAGTTGCACTGCCTGACGCGCGGCCAGGTTGCTGCCGGCCACGCCTTCAGGCGGATTGAAGTAGTGATCCAGCGGCTCGGAAGCACCGAAGTACAACAGCGAAATGCCGATGCCCGACGAGAACAGCATCCCCGCCCAGGCGCCGTAGCTGAAGTCCGGGGTGTCGTCCTTGCTGCCCAGTTTGAGTTTGCCGTAAGACGAAAACGCCAGGCCGACGACGAATACCAGGTAGGCGGCGATCACCACCATGTAGTACCAGCCGAAACTGCGGGACAACCAGGCCTGGGCAATACCGAGCAATCTGCCGGCCTCTTGCGGGGCGATGATCAGAATGGCGGTCAACAACAGGATCAACGCGGTCGAGGTGTAAAACACCCAACCGTTGACCGTCACCTTCTCGGGTGGGGTCTTTATTAGAGAGGCAGAACTCATGGCACAGATGCTCCAGGCAGTGCGAGAGAAGAACACAAGGCAACGCGTGACCCGACCAATCGGTTAGTTGGCAGCCGACCGGCGGGTGATATAAAGACACCCCGAAAAAGCCTGCAAACCGCAGGCAAAGCGTTGAGAACCGACGTCGCAGACCAGGCGACGGACGAATGGTCCGCCGCTTGGGCCAAAGGCGTCTTGCCCATTTCAACACGTCCGTCATCGGCGATCCGCGCCATGCCCCGCGCAGGTTTCGGGCTTTTTCAGATGTCGTTTTTCCGCCGACTACACGCGGGAAAAACCGGTAGACAGCGACGAATTGTCGCAGATCTTATTCTTTGTTGATTGAACGTTCAATCAAAACAAAATAGACTGGCCCTCAATCCGACAGACGTTTTTCGTCCGTCGGAAGGCCTAAGGAGATGTGCAAGATGCCCAAGGTCGGTATGCAACCCATCCGCCGTCAGCAATTGATCGAAGCCACATTGCAGGCCGTCGATCAGGTTGGAATGGGGGACGCCAGCATTGCGCTGATCGCCCGTTTGGCCGGTGTCTCGAATGGCATCATCAGTCACTACTTTCAGGACAAGAACGGCCTGATTGCCGCTACGGCGCAGTACCTGATGAGTGTTCTCAGCGAGAACGTCACCGCGCGTCGTCAAGCGCTGGAAGACAGCAGCCCACGGGCGCACCTTCAGGTGATTATCGAAGGCAACTTCGACGCCAGCCAAGTCAACGGCCCGGCAATGAAAACCTGGCTGGCCTTCTGGGCCACCAGCATGCACCACCCGTCTTTGCACAGGTTGCAGCGGATTAACGATCACCGTTTGTATTCCAACCTGTGTTGCCAGTTCCGCCGTGTATTGCCGCTCGATGATGCGCGCAGTGCAGCCCGAGGCCTGGCGGCCCTGATCGACGGTTTGTGGTTGCGCGGCGCCCTGTCGGGAGATGCTTTCGACACCGAGCAAGCGCACCGCATCGCTTACGAATACATGGATTTCCAATTGGCCAAGCAGGTGAGCTAGAGCACACATAACCGCTCAGCCCCTGAACGCCGCTGAACCGCACCGCTCCAGCTACACGGTGCGAGCAGTGGTTACCGCCAACCCACTTATGCTCTTGCGAGGACTTTATGGCCCGTTTCGAACTGCAAAAACTTTACATCGATGGCGGCTACTCCGACGCCAGCAGCGACGCCACTTTCGAAGCCATCAACCCGGCTAACGGAGAAGTCCTCGCAAACGTCCAGCGCGCGACATTCGACGACGTCGAGCGCGCGGTTGTCAGCGCCGAAAAAGGTCAGAAGATCTGGGCCGCGATGACCGCCATGGAGCGTTCGCGCATCCTGCGTCGTGCCGTCGACATCCTGCGCGAGCGCAACGATGAGCTGGCCGCGCTGGAAACCCTGGACACCGGCAAATCTTTCTCCGAAACCAAATACGTCGACATCGTCACCGGCGCCGACGTGCTGGAATACTACGCCGGCCTGGTGCCAGCGATCGAAGGCGAGCAGATTCCACTGCGCGACACTTCTTTCGTCTACACCCGCCGCGAGCCGCTGGGCGTAGTTGCCGGTATCGGCGCGTGGAACTACCCGATCCAGATCGCCCTGTGGAAATCCGCACCTGCCCTGGCGGCCGGTAACGCGATGATCTTCAAGCCAAGCGAAGTCACCTCGCTGACCACGCTGAAACTGGCCGAAATCTACACCGAGGCTGGCGTTCCGGCAGGCGTGTTCAACGTGCTGACCGGCAGCGGCCGTGAAGTCGGCACCTGGTTGACCGAGCACCCACGCATCGAAAAAATCTCCTTCACCGGCGGCACCGACACCGGCAAGAAGGTCATGGCCAGCGCTTCGAGCTCTTCGCTCAAAGAAGTGACCATGGAACTGGGCGGCAAATCGCCGCTGATCATCTTCGACGACGCCGACCTCGATCGCGCCGCCGACACCGCGATGATGGCCAACTTCTACAGCTCCGGTCAGGTCTGCACCAACGGCACTCGCGTATTTGTTCCGACTCAGCTCAAAGCTGCGTTCGAAGCCAAGATCGCCGAGCGCGTTGCTCGCATCCGCATCGGCAACCCTGAAGACGAGAACACCAACTTCGGCCCACTGGTCAGCTTTGCGCACATGGAAAGCGTGTTGGGTTACATCGCCAAGGGCAAGGAAGAAGGCGCCCGCCTGCTCTGCGGCGGCGATCGTCTGACTGACGGCGATCTGGCCAAAGGCGCATTCGTCGCACCGACGGTGTTCACCGATTGCACTGACGACATGACCATCGTTCGCGAAGAAATCTTCGGCCCGGTCATGGCGATCCTGACTTACGACACCGAAGAAGAAGTGATCCGTCGTGCCAACGACACCGACTTCGGCCTCGCTGCCGGCATCATCACCAAGGACCTGAACCGCGCCCACCGCGTGATTCATCAACTGGAAGCCGGTATCTGCTGGATCAACGCCTGGGGCGAGTCCGACGCAAAAATGCCGGTCGGCGGCTACAAGCAGTCGGGTGTTGGCCGTGAGAACGGGATCAGCTCGCTGAACAACTTCACACGCATCAAATCGGTACAGGTCGAACTGGGCGATTACGCCTCGGTGTTCTAAGGAACGCCCGCACAACCTGTAGCAGCTGCCGAGGAACGAGGCTGCGTTGCGCGTCCGCAGGACCGCCCTCAGAGGGCCGCTGCGCGACCCAACGCAGCCTCGTACCTCGGCAGCTGCTACAGGCGACCTGACCACTTTCAATGAGGGTGCATTTTATGTCCCAAGAATACGATTACATCATCATCGGTGCCGGCTCGGCCGGTAACACCCTGGCGACCCGTCTGACTGAAGACGAAGGCGTCACCGTCCTGCTGCTCGAAGCAGGCGGCCCGGATTATCGTCTCGACTTCCGCACGCAAATGCCCGCCGCTCTGGCATTTCCGCTGCAAGGTCGTCGCTACAACTGGGCGTATGAAACCGATCCGGAACCGTACATGGACGGTCGCCGGATGGAATGCGGTCGCGGCAAAGGCCTCGGCGGTTCCTCGCTGATCAACGGCATGTGCTACATCCGCGGCAACGCGATGGACTACGACAACTGGTCGAAACTCCCGGGTCTGGAAAACTGGACTTACCTCGACTGCCTGCCGTACTTCCGTAAAGCGGAAACCCGCGACATCGGCCCGAACGATTACCACGGCGGCGACGGTCCGGTCAGCGTGACCACGCCGAAGGCTGGCAACAACCCGCTGTTCCACGCGATGGTTGAAGCCGGCGTACAAGCCGGTTACCCGCGTACCGAAGACTTGAACGGTTACCAGCAAGAAGGCTTCGGCCCGATGGACCGTACCGTCACGCCGAACGGCCGTCGTGCCAGCACCGCGCGCGGTTATCTGGATGTGGCCAAGAAGCGCTCGACGCTGACCATCGTCACCCACGCCTTGACCGACAAGATCCTGTTTGAAGGCAAACGTGCGGTCGGCGTGCGTTACCTGATCGGTTCGGCAGAAGAACGTGTTGAAGCCAAGGCGCGCAAGGAAGTGCTGCTGTGCTCCGGCGCCATCGCTTCGCCGCAAATCCTGCAACGCTCCGGCGTCGGCCCGGCCGAACTGCTGAACAAGCTCGACATCCCGGTGGTCCACGACCTGCCAGGCGTCGGCGAAAACCTGCAGGATCACCTTGAGCTGTACCTGCAATACGCCTGCACCCAACCGGTTTCGCTGTACCCGTCGCTGCTCTGGTACAACCAGCCTGCGATCGGTGCCGAATGGCTGTTCAACGGCACCGGCATCGGCGCCAGCAACCAGTTCGAAGCCGGCGGTTTCATCCGTTCGCGTCCGGAATTCGAATGGCCGAACATTCAGTACCACTTCCTGCCGGTGGCGATTAACTACAACGGCAGCAACGGTGTGAAAGAGCACGGTTTCCAGGCACACATGGGTTCCATGCGTTCGCCGAGCCGTGGTCGCATCCAGGCCAAGTCGAAGGATCCGCGCGAATACCCGAGCATCCTTTTCAACTACATGGCCACCGAGCAGGACTGGCAGGAATTCCGTGACGGCATCCGCCTGACCCGTGAAATCATGCAGCAGCCGGCACTGGATCAATACCGTGGCCGCGAAATCAGCCCGGGCATCGACGTGCAAACTGATGAGCAGCTCGACAAGTTCATCCGCGAACACGCCGAAACCGCGTTCCACCCGTCCTGCTCCTGCAAAATGGGCACCGACGAGATGGCCGTGGTTGACGCCGAGGGCCGTGTGCATGGGATGCAGAGCCTGCGTGTGGTCGATGCGTCGATCATGCCGATCATCACCACCGGCAACCTCAACGCGCCAACGATCATGATCGCCGAGAAAATCGCCGACAAGATCCGTGGCCGCCAGCCACTGCCACGCAGCACCGCCGACTACTTCGTCGCCGGCGATGCGCCAGTGCGTGGCAAGCCGATGCGTGATGTGAGCCCGACTGCGCAGTAACACCGTTACACCGCGTCATGGCCAATCGCGAGCAGGCTCGCTCCCACAGGGGATCTTCAGTGAACACAGATTCTGTGAGCACCCAGGATCAACTGTGGGAGTGAGCCTGCTCGCGATGGGGCCCGACCAAACAAAACATATCTACCTGACACACGTTGGTAAACCCTCCTACACCCGCGCCGCCCTTGATCCTACCCCCCACGCAGGCCTAATCTAGCGCCACGCAAACGTTTCACCCCCCTCGCCGTACCGATACGCCGCTACTCCATACCAAGGAGGTTCTCGAATGTTCGATTTCCACCCCCAGCTCAAGCAGCGTTTTGCTGCGTTGCGCACGGGCGCTGAATTCTTTTCGCTGCGTTATGTGCGCGAGTCCGGCCAATACCTGTCGGTGCGCAAGAACGTCGCCGAACCGCCGAGCCTGAGCCGTGACGAAGGCGCGATGCTGACCGTGCGGGTCAACGGCGTCGAAGCCTACGCGGCGACCAACGACCTCTCGCAACAAGGCTTGCAAGCCGCACTGGAGAAAGCCGAGCAGCACGCTCGCCGACTCAAGCCGCACGCCCTGCTCGACCTCAGCACACAAGCCGTTTCCAATGATCGCGCCGACTACTTTTCACCGAACTTCGACCAGCCCTTCCCGTCCCTCAGCGACTGCTACCAGTTGCTCGGCGCCGAATCCGCGTCCGTGCCCAAGGACGAGCGCCTGGTGAACTGGCAGGTCAGCATCGGCCTGACCAACGTCGAGCAGATCTACCTCAGCAGCGCCGGCGCCGAACTGCGTCAGGCCCAGCGTTTTGTGTTCCCCAGCCTGGAAGTGACCGCCTACGACGGCAACGACAGCCAGACCCGCACCCTCGGCCGCGAGAACTTCGGCCAACAGGGCGGCTTCGATGTGATCAGCCGCTGCGGACTGGTCGGCGCCGGGCCGAAAATCGCCGATCAGGCGCTGCAATTGCTGCTGGCACCGAACACCCCGCAAGGCCCGCGCGACCTGCTGTTGATGCCCGACCAGATGATGCTGCAGATCCACGAGTCGATCGGCCATCCGCTGGAACTCGACCGCATCCTCGGTGATGAACGCAATTACGCCGGCACCAGTTTCGTCAAGGCTGAGGATTTCGGCAGCCTGCAATACGGCTCCAAACTGCTCAACGTGACGTTCGACCCGGACATCCCCGAGCAGCTCGCCAGCTACGGCCATGACGACGACGGCAGCGCCGCGAGCAAGCAATTCCTGATCAAGGAAGGTCTGTTGTTGCGGCCACTGGGCGGCGCACTTTCGCAATTTCGCGCCGGCATGGACGGCGTCGCCAACAGCCGCGCGTGCGGCTGGAACCGTCCGCCGATCGATCGCATGGCCAACCTCAACATCGAGGCCGGCGATCAGCCGCTGGAGCAATTGATCGGCGGCATCGAGCACGGCATTTTGATGAGCACCAACCGTTCCTGGTCGATTGACGATGCGCGCAACAAATTCCAGTTCGGCTGCGAGTGGGGCCAGTTGATCGAAAACGGCGAACTCAAAGGCGTGGTGAAAAACCCCAACTACCGGGCGATTTCCGCGCACTTCTGGAAAAGCCTCAGCGCGGTCGGCGACGCCAACACCGTCAAAGTCCTCGGCACGCCGAACTGCGGCAAGGGCGAACCGAACCAGGTGATCCGCGTCGGCCACGCCTCGCCGGCGTGCGTGTTCAGCAACATTGATGTGTTTGGGGGAGATGCCTGATGAGCATTGAAAAAAGTCAGGCCGATGCATTCAAGTCGCTGGTCACCTGGCTGCGTGACGCGATTCGCGAGCCGGAACAATTCACCCTCAGCTACGCCGCCGAGTCGTCGTCCTTCGTGCGTTTCAACCACGCCAAGGTGCGTCAGGCCGGGCAAGTGCAGCAGGCGAGTGTCGGTTTCAAATTGATCAACGAAGGTCGCCACGCCGACCTGCACATCACCCTGTCCGGCGATGCCGAGGTTGACGTGCAGCGCTTGGCCGAGGGCCTGCAACAACTGCGCGAAACGTTGCCGCTGCTGCCGGCGGACCCGTACTTGCTGCTCAACCACAACGGCTGGCAGAGCAAGAATGTGCAGGACCATCCGTTGCCGGACACCGAGCAGGTAGTCGCCGAAATCACCCAGGCCGCCGAGGGTCTGGACCTGGTCGGGTTCTACGCTGCCGGGCCGATCAGTCGTGGTTTCGCCAGTTCGTCGGGCGCGTTTGGCTGGCATCAGGCCAACAGCTTCAACTTCGATTTCAGCCTGTTTCATGAAAACGGCCAGGCGCTGAAAGCCAGTTACGCCGGGCACGACTGGAGCAGCGAAGGCTTCGCCAAACGCTTCCAGCAGGCCCGCGAGCAATTGGCGTTTCTCGGTCGGCCATCGCGCACTCTGGCGCCGGGGCAATACCGCGCTTACCTCGCCCCGGCGGCGCTGGAAGAGATCATGGGCATGCTCGGCTGGGGCGGTTTTTCCGCGCAGTCGATTGCCAGCAAGGGCAGCCCGTTGCAGAAGTTGTATGCCGGTGATCAGTCGTTCAGCCCGTTGGTGTCGCTGGACGAAAAGGTCAGCGGTTCCCTGAGCCCGGCGTTTTCCGGCGAAGGTTATCCGCGCAGTGATCTGGGGTTGATCGTCGCCGGCCAGGCTGGCGCGCAACTGGTGGGCTCGCGCAGTGCCGCCGAATACGGCTTGACCGCCAACGGTGCCGGCGGCGGTGAAATGCCCAGTGCATTGAACATGGCGGCCGGCGTGTTGCCAGAAGCAGAGATCCTCAAGCAGTTGGGCACCGGGCTGTACATCAGCAACCTTTGGTACTTGAACTACTCGGATCAACCCGCTGCACGGATGACCGGGATGACCCGGTTTGCGACGTTCTGGGTCGAGAACGGCGAGATCCAGGCGCCGGTCAGCACAATGCGTTTTGATGACAGCGCCTACAGCCTGCTTGGTTCGCAGCTCGAAGCGCTGACCGAAGAACGCGAATTGCTGCTGTCGGCGAGCACCTACAGCCAGCGCGCCACAGCATCGGCGCTGCTGCCCGGCGCACTGATCAAGCGATTGACCTTGACCCTGTAAAAGCTTCGCGGGCAAGCCTCGCTCCTACGGGATCGGGGTTTGCCGCAGGTTTGCGGACAACGCCAGACCTGTAGGAGCGAGGCTTGCCCGCGAAGAATCCACCACGGACTAACTGACTCACACTCACTAGAGGTCCCATGCCCAACCGCCCGCCTCTCGACGCTGTCACCGCCCGCTGGCTGCCGTGGGTTGTGGCGATTGCTTTTTTCATGCAGTCGCTCGACGGCACCATTCTCAACACCGCGCTGCCGGCGATGGCGCTGGATCTGGCGGAAAACCCGCTGCGCATGCAAGGCGTGATCATCGCCTACATGCTCACCGTCGCGTTGCTGATCCCCGCCTCAGGCTGGATCGCCGACCGTTTCGGCACCAAGAAAATCTTCTTCGGCGCGATCCTGCTGTTCAGCATCGGCTCATTGCTGTGCGCGTTGTCGAGCACCCTGAGCATGTTGATCGGCGCGCGCATCATTCAGGGCCTCGGCGGCGCGCTGATGTTGCCGGTCGGGCGCCTCGTGGTGCTCAGAGCCTACCCGCGCTCGGAACTGGTGCGGATCATGGGTTTCATCACCATCCCCGGCCTGCTCGGCCCGCTGATCGGCCCGACCATGGGCGGCTGGATGGTCGAATACCTGACCTGGCACTGGATCTTCCTGATCAACCTGCCGGTCGGCGCCATCGGCTGCTACGCCGTGTGGAAGTTCATTCCCGACCTGCGCGGCAGCGAACGCACGCGCTTCGACAGCCTGGGCTTTTTGCTGTTTGGCGCGGCGATGGTGCTGATCACCATTGCCATGGAAGGCCTTGGCGAATTACACCTGCCGCACCTGCGCGTGATGTTGCTGCTGTTCGGCGGCATGGCATGTCTGGCGGCCTATTGGCTGCGCGCCGGGCACATCGATAATCCGCTGTTCGCGCCGTCGCTGTTCAGGACCCGCACATTTGCCGTGGGCATTCTCGGCAACCTGTTCGCGCGTCTGGGCAGCGGCGCCTTGCCGTTTCTGGTGCCTTTGCTGCTGCAAGTGGCGCTGGGTTATTCGCCGTCGCAGGCCGGCATGAGCATGCTGCCGCTGGCCGCTGCGGCGATGGTCGCCAAGTCGGTGGCGCGGCCGCTGATCGAACGCTTCGGTTATCGCATCATCCTTACCGGCAACACCGTGGCGCTGGGCCTGATGCTGGCGAGCATGGGCCTGGTCAGCGAGCAGACGCCGTACTGGTTGCTGCTGGGGATGCTGGGGATTCTCGGCGCGATCAACTCGCTGCAATTCACCGCGATGAACACCGTGACCCTGATCGACCTCGACGACGCCAGCGCCAGCAGCGGCAACAGTTTGCTCTCGGTGGTCGCGCAATTGTCGCTGAGCCTCGGCGTCGCGTGCGCCGGTGCGCTGCTCGGTGGTTTCACCGCCGAAGTCGGCAACGATGGCGTCGACACCGTACTCGGTGCGTTCCAGTTGACCTTCGTCACCGTGGGAATCATGGCGATGCTGGCCGCGACAATCTTCTCGCAGCTGTCAAAGGAAGACGGACGCCGGCCAATCAGCCGCCAACCCGACATCGACCACTAACCCTGTAGCAGCTGCCGAGGCACGAGGCTGCGTTGGGCTGCGAAGCGGCCCCCCTAGGGCGGTCCTGCGGACACGCAACGCAGCCTCGTGCCTCGGCAGCTGCTACACGATGTGCTTCTCGTCCAGAACTTGCAGGTGCAGCGTGCAGGCCTGATACACTGCGCGACATTTTGTTTTGCAGGCCCGTCCCGTGACCACCATCGCCACCGCTTTTAATACTTTGCCGCTGTCCGCCGCCATGCTGGCTAACCTCGACTCTTTGGGTTATGCCGAGATGACGCCGATCCAGGCGCAAAGCTTGCCGGTGATCCTCAAAGGGATGGACCTGATAGCCCAAGCCAAGACCGGCAGCGGCAAGACGGCTGCTTTCGGCATCGGCCTGCTGAACCCGATCAATCCGCGCTTCTTCGGTTGCCAGGCACTGATCATCTGCCCGACCCGCGAGCTGGCGGACCAGGTGGCCAAGGAAATCCGTCGTCTGGCCCGTGCCGAAGACAACATCAAGGTCCTGACCCTGTGCGGCGGCGTGTCCCTCGGCCCGCAGATCGGCTCGCTGGAGCACGGCGCGCACATCATCGTCGGCACGCCGGGGCGGATTCAGCAACATTTGCGCAAAGGTTCGCTGGTGCTGCACGGCCTCAACACGCTGATCCTCGATGAAGCGGATCGCATGCTCGACATGGGTTTCTACGATTCCATCGAAGAAATCATCGCGCAGACCCCGGAGCGCCGGCAGACCCTGTTGTTCTCCGCGACTTACCCGACCGGCATCAAGCAATTGGCCGCGAAGTTCATGCGCAACCCGCAGATCGTCAAGGCCGAGGCGTTCCACGACGACACGCAGATCGAGCAGCGTTTCTACGAAATCTCCCCGGAAGAACGCATGAGCGCGGTGACCAAGGTGCTTGGCCACTTCCGTCCGGCGTCCACCGTGGCTTTCTGCTTCACCAAGCAGCAGGTTCAGGAAACCGTTGATCACCTGACCTCCAAAGGCATTTCCGCCGTCGGCCTGCACGGCGATCTGGAACAGCGTGATCGCGACCAGGTGCTGGCGATGTTCGCCAACCGCAGCACTTCGGTGCTGGTGGCCACCGACGTCGCCGCGCGCGGTCTGGACATCGATGCGCTGGACATGGTGATCAACGTCGAGCTGGCGCGTGATTCGGAAATCCACATTCACCGTGTTGGCCGTACTGGTCGCGCCGGTGAAAAAGGCATTGCGATCAGCCTGGTTGCGCCGTCCGAAGCCATCCGCGCCCAAGCCATCGAGAAACTGCAGCAGTCGCCGTTGAACTGGGATCAGCTCGACAACCTCACCTCCCAGGGCGGTGGGCCGCTGCTGCCGGTAATGAGCACGCTGTGCATCGGCGCCGGGCGCAAAGACAAAGTGCGGCCGGGCGACATTCTGGGTGCTCTGACTGGTGATGCCGGGATTCCAGGCGCGCAGGTGGGCAAGATTGCGATCTTCGATTTCCAGGCGTTTGTGGCGGTTGAACGCGGGATTGCCAAGCAAGCCCTGCAACGCCTGAACGACGGCAAAATCAAAGGCCGTTCGTTGCGCGTACGCATCTTGTAAGAACACCACCGCCCCCCTGTAGGAGCGAGGCTTGCCCGCGAAGCTTTTGGCGGCCTCACGGTCCCCTTCGCGGGCAAGCCTCGCTCCTACAGGGTCCGGGTCAGCTTTGAGATCTGTGTGAGGACACCGTTTTGCGCTCTACCGAAGTCGTGATCATTGGCGCTGGCGCCGCCGGGTTGATGTGTGCGCTGACCGCCGCCGGGCGCGGGCGCAAAGTGCTGTTGCTCGACCACGCCAACAAGGCCGGCAAAAAAATCCTCATGTCGGGCGGTGGCCGCTGCAATTTCACCAACATGTACACCGAGCCGGGCAATTTCCTCTCGCAGAACGAACACTTCTGCAAATCCGCCCTCGCCCGCTACACCCAGTGGGATTTCATCGGCATGGTCGCCAAGCATGGCGTGCCGTATCACGAGAAAAAACTCGGCCAGTTGTTCTGCGATAACAAATCCAGCGACATCCTCGAAATGCTCCTCAACGAGTGCGACCAGGTCGGCGTCAGCCTGCACCTCGACACCTCGATCTCGACCATCGAGAAAACCGCCAGCGGTTATTTGCTCGACACCACGCTCGGCCAGTTGAGCTGCGAATCGTTGGTGATCGCCACCGGCGGTTTGTCGATCCCGACGCTGGGCGCCAGCGGTTTCGGTTATCAGGTCGCCAGGCAATTCGGCCACGAACTGCTGCCAACCCGCGCCGGGCTGGTGCCCTTCACCATCACCGATCAGCTCAAAGAGCTTTGCACCGAGCTGTCCGGCACCTCGGTGGATTGTCTGGTGAGCTGCAACGAGCAGAGTTTCCGCGAGAACATTCTGTTCACCCATCGCGGCCTCAGCGGCCCGGCGATTTTGCAGATTTCATCGTTCTGGGAATCCGGCGACACGGTTGAAATCAACCTGATGCCGGACCACGATGCGCCGAGCTGGCTGCAACAGCAGCAAGCCGAACGGCCGAACAGCGAGTTGAAAACCCTGCTGGGGGAAATCTTCACCAAGAAGATGGCCAACCTGCTGGCGGACAACTGGTTCGTTTCCAAACCGATGAAGCAATACACCCACGCCGAAATCGCCGACATCGCGGAAAAACTTGCGAGCTGGAAAGTCGTGCCGGCCGGCACCGAGGGTTATCGCACGGCGGAGGTGACGCTGGGCGGGGTCGATACGCACGAAGTGTCGTCGAAAACCATGGAATCGCTGAAAAGCCCCGGTTTGTACTTCATCGGCGAAGTGCTGGACGTCACCGGCCACCTCGGCGGCTTCAACTTCCAATGGGCCTGGGCCTCCGGCTACGCCGCCGCGCAATACGTCTGACACAACCCCCACCAGATTGTCGGCGGATCGAAATTCCGCCAATCAACACACCACCCCTGTAGGAGTGAGCCTGCTCGCGATAGCGCCGGGTCAGGCAAATTATTTCTGACTGACACGCCCTCATCGCGAGCAGGCTCACTCCCACATTGGATTGTCGGCGGATCGAAATTCCGCCAATCAACACACCACCCCTGTAGGAGTGAGCCTGCTCGCGATAGCGCCGGGTCAGGCAAATAATTGCTGACTGACACGCCCTCATCGCGAGCAGGCTCACTCCTACAAGGGCGCTTGTGATATCAGGGAACAGATTTTGCTGTCAGATGTGCTCGACGCCATTGCGTCGACGTCATTACTGGCTCAATTTAGCGGCATTGCCTCGGAAGGCCTTCGCACTTCATGTCATCGACCTCTTTTACTCAATCTCTGCGTCGCCTCTGGGCGCTGGATAAATTCAGCTACAGCGTGCGGGTGTTCATCGCCCTGACCGGCAGCATGGCCGTGTGCTGGTATCAGGACGAAATGGCGCTGCTGATCCCGTTGTTCCTGGGCATCATCGCCAGCGCCCTCGCCGAAACCGACGACAGTTGGCAGGGCCGCCTCAACGCGCTGGCCGTGACCCTGGTGTGTTTCAGCGTCGCCGCGCTGGCGGTCGAATTACTCTTCCCCTACCCGATCATCTTCATCGTCGCCCTGGCGCTGGCCAGTTTCGGCCTGACCATGCTCGGCGCCCTCGGCGAACGCTATGGCGCGATTGCCTCGGCAACGTTGATCCTCGCGGTCTACACCATGATCGGCGTCGACCAGCGCGGCGGCGCGGTCACCGATTTCTGGCACGAGCCGCTGCTGCTAGTGGCCGGCGCCGCGTGGTACGGCTTGCTCTCGGTGCTGTGGCAGGCGTTGTTTTCCAATCAGCCGGTGCAGCAAAGCCTGGCGCGGCTGTTCCGCGAATTGGGCCTGTACCTGAAGCTCAAATCATCGCTGTTCGAACCGATCCGGCAGATGGACACCGAGGCGCGGCGCCTCGAACTGGCGCAGCAAAACGGGCGTGTGGTCGCGGCGCTGAACGTCGCCAAAGAAATCATCCTGCACCGGGTCGGCAACGGTCGGCCGGGGTCGAAAGTCAGCCGTTACCTGAAACTGTACTTCCTCGCCCAAGACATTCACGAACGCGCCAGCTCTTCGCACTATCCGTACAACGCGCTGGCCGAGGCGTTCTTTCACAGCGACGTGATGTTCCGCTGCCAACGCCTGCTGCGCCAGCAAGGCAAGGCCTGCCGGGCGCTCGCCGAATCGATTCAGATGCGCCAGCCGTTCGTCTACGACGCCAGTTTCGCCGAAGCGCTGGGCGACCTGCACGCCTCCCTCGAACACCTGCGCGTGCAAAGCAACCCGGCGTGGCGCGGGCTCCTGCGGTCGTTGCGCGCATTGGCGGCCAACCTCGGCACGCTCGACCGTTTGCTCAGCGACGCGAGCAACCCCGACGCCCTCGCCGACGCCACCGACAGCAGCCTGCTCGACCGCTCGCCGCGCAACTTCAAAGACGTCTGGCTGCGCTTGCGCACGCAACTGACGCCGACCTCGTTGCTGTTCCGCCACGCCCTGCGCCTGCCGCTGGCGCTGAGCATCGGCTACGCCATGGTGCATTTGATTCACCCGTCGCAAGGCTACTGGATCATCCTCACCACGCTGTTCGTCTGCCAACCGAACTACGGCGCCACGCGGCGCAAACTCGGCCAGCGGATCATCGGCACCGCCATCGGCCTGACCATCGCCTGGGCATTGTTCGATCTGTTCCCCAATCCGCTGGTGCAATCGTGTTTCGCGATCGCCGCCGGGGTGGTTTTCTTTATCAGCCGCACCACGCGCTACACCTTGGCCACCGCCGCGATCACGATCATGGTGCTGTTCTGCTTCAATCAGGTCGGCGACGGTTACGGACTGTTCCTGCCACGTCTGTTCGATACCTTGCTCGGCAGCCTGATCGCCGGGCTCGCGGTGTTCCTGTTCCTGCCCGACTGGCAGGGCCGGCGTCTGAACAAAGTGCTGGCCAACACCCTGACCTGCAACAGCATTTACCTGCGCCAGATCATGCAGCAATACGCCGCCGGTAAAAGTGATGACCTGGCTTATCGCCTGGCCCGGCGCAACGCGCACAACGCCGACGCAGCGCTGTCGACCACACTGGCGAACATGCTGATGGAGCCGGGGCATTTCCGGAAGGAAGCGGACGTCGGTTTCCGGTTTCTGGTGTTGTCGCACACGCTGCTGAGTTACTTGTCAGGCCTCGGCGCACACCGCGAAACGCAGTTGCCGCCGGACGTGCGCGAGCATTTGATTGACGGCGCCGGCGTGAGCCTGGCCGCGAGCATCGATGAAATCGCCCAAGGGCTGGCGAGCAAAACGCCGATTGCGATTCAGAGCGATGAAGAGGAAGCGCTGGCCAATGAGCTGGAGCAGATGCCGGACGAGATCGATGAAGGGCAGCGATTGGTGCAGACGCAATTGGCGCTGATCTGCCGGCAATTGGGGCCGTTGCGCACGTTGGCGGCGCATTTGATCAAGGACACCAGCCAGGATTGAGATTTGCAGTGGCTGGGCGGGCCTCTTCGCGGGCAAGCCTCGCTCCTACAATGGCAACGCATTTCCAATGTAGGAGCGAGGCTTGCCCGCGAAGGCGTCATCGGCAACACCGCCGATCAAGTTGCAGCTCGCCGCTCAAAACCTGCCGCTGCCCTTCACATCCCATGCCGCTTCATCAATCGCTCATAACTGCCATCCGCCTTCATCGCCGCAATCTCCCGATCAAACCCCGCGACGATCTGCTGATGCCTGGGGTTTTTCAGGCTGACCAGAATATGCAGGCTGTTCTCGCTCAGCGGCTTGGGCAGAAACTCCACCGAGTTGCGCACCTTCGCCGATTCACGCGACAGGTAATAACGCGCGACAAACTCGTCTTCCAGCGTCAGTTGCACCCGGTCCGCGGCGAGCATGCGCACGGCCATGGCGAAGTTATGCACAGGGATTTTCTGCAACGCGGCGTCGTCATCGAATTCCGGCGAATAGGCGTAACCGCGCACCACCGCAATCGGGTACGTGTGCAATTGCTGCAAATTGTTGTATTCGATGGGCGCGTCTTTGCGCTTGATAAAGCGCACGCGATTGAGCAGGTACTCGGCGGAAAACTGCCCAAGTCGGGTCCGCTCGTCGTTGTACCAGGCGTTGACCAACACGTCGTAGCGGCCCTCGCCGACACCCAGCAACGCCCGCGCCCACGGTACTTGTTCGAACTCGCTGGCATACCCGGCGCGGGCCAGCGCAGTGCTGACGATGTCGGTGGCCAGGCCGCCGTTGATCAGCGTGGCATCGGTGAACGGCGGCCAGTTATCGGCCACCAGACGCAGCTTTTCCGCCGCCGCGTTCTGAGTCAGCAACAGCAATCCAATCAAAGCAAAGGCTCGATGCAATCGCGGCATGCTAGAAAATCCTTGGCGGGCGGGCTGCCCGGGATGTTTTTCAGCGCAGACTCCAAAACGCGGAGACCGGCGAACCGGTACTCAACCTTAGCTCATTGAAGCCGCTGCGCAGCGCTGACTTGCAGAGTACACAAAGCAGCAGCGGCCGCGCGAAATGAATGATGGCATTTTGGCCTTTGTCACAGATTTATCAGCCACCGAGACATCTTTCTTCAGGTCGCCTAGTATCGGCAGGACGTTGTTCAAGGAATAAGAAGATGACTATCGAGTGGGTCTGCAAACATCACAACGATCTGGGTAAAGAGCAGCTGTACGCCATTTTGAAGTTGCGCGCCGAAGTGTTTGTCGTCGAGCAGCGCTGCGCTTATCAGGACGTCGACGGCCAGGACCTGGAAGGTGACACCTGCCATTTGATGGGCTGGAACGGTGATGTGCTGGTCGCGTACCTGCGCTTGCTCGACCCGGAGTTGCAGGGCGGCGACGTGGTGATCGGCCGCGTGCTGACCGCGCCGCAAGGTCGGGGCCAGGGGTTGGGCCATCAGATGATGGAACAGGCGTTGAAGCAGGCTGAGAAACGCTGGCCCGAGGTGCCGATTTACCTGTCGGCGCAGGCGCATTTGCAGGGGTATTACGGGCGGTACGGGTTTGTCGCTGAAGGTGAGGAATATCTGGAGGATGATATTCCGCATATTGGGATGCGGCGTTTCTGAGGGACCCATCGCGAGCAAGCTCGCTCCCACAGGGGATTTATGGTTTGCCGGCGATCTACGGCACGACCTGTTTACCCTGTGGGAGCGAGCCTGCTCGCGATGGCGTCCATACGGGCGCCACCTACCTCACGGATACCCCAACACTTCCTTTATCTGAGGCAAATTCCCCTCAATCCACCGCCGATCAATCGCCCCCCAATCACGAATCCGGTAGCACCCGGCGTGATTGCGCGCGCCATCCTCCTGCTCGAACTCGCAGACGATGTCCAGATCGGCCAGCGCCGCGATGGTGTCCTGCGCCGTGCGCCGGGGCATGCCGGTGACTTCGGTGAGCGTCGGCACGCTGCTGGCCAACCCGCTGTCGATCAAATACGCCACGTACAACCGGCGATAGAAGCTGCTTTTGGTTTTGCTGACGTCCATCCAGGCCTTCCTTTTATTCCGATTGCAGGTCGCGCCACGTCAGGTACACGCGCAAATCGAACTCGACCTGGTGATACCCCGGCAACATGTGTTCGCACAGTTTGTAGAACGCCTTGTTGTGATCCGACTCTTTGAAATGCGCCAACTCGTGCACCACGATCATTTTCAGAAAGTCCGACGGCGCTTCCTTGAACAACGAGGCCACGCGAATTTCTTTCTTGGACTTGAGCTTGCCGCCCTGCACCCGCGAAATCGTCGTGTGCAGACCCAACGCGCGGTGAGTCAGGTCGAGGCGGTTGTCGAACAACACTTTGTCGATGCCCGGCGCGTTACGCAGGTATTCCTGCTTCAACTCCAACGCGTAGGTGTACAACGCCTTGTCACTTTGCACGGCGTGTTTTTGCGGGTAACGCTGGCTCAAATAGTCGCCCAGCCGACCGTCGGCGATCAGTTGGCGCACTTGATCCTGCAACGCGGCGGGATAGGCCT
The DNA here is from genome assembly GCF_007828705.1 of Pseudomonas sp. SJZ131. Lineage (NCBI taxonomy): Bacteria > Pseudomonadati > Pseudomonadota > Gammaproteobacteria > Pseudomonadales > Pseudomonadaceae > Pseudomonas > Pseudomonas sp. SJZ131. The sequence continues at coordinate 177,640 of NZ_VIVC01000003.1, forward strand.
GGAGGTATTTCAACGCGGTCATTGGGCGGGCAACACGATCATCAAAAGGTCGCCAGTGTAGCGAATTCAGCCGCTCAGCGCGCTCCAGTCAAACGGTCGCACAAAGTCGTCGGCATCCTCGGCCATCAGTGGCCGCGCCACTAGAAACCCCTGCACATACTCGCAGCCATTGGCTTGCAGCCACTCGTATTGCGCCACGGTTTCCACACCTTCGGCGATCACCAGCAAACCGTATTGCTTGCACAAATCGATCACCGTGCGCACCAGCGACGCATCGCGCGCCGACCCCGGCAGCCGCGCAATCAAATGCCGGTCGAGTTTGAGCGTGTCCAGTTCCAGGTCGCGCAAATGCGCCAGCGAACACGACCCCGCGCCAAAGTCATCCAACGCTACGCGCACCCCGAGATTGCGCAGCAAGCGCAGCTGCTTGCGGGTTTCGTCAGGGTTGAGCATCAGTGCGTCTTCGGTCACCTCGACTTCGATTTGCCACGGCTTGAGGTCATGCCGTTCCAGGGTTTGCCGCAACTCGGTGACCAGATTGGGCATGCCGAATTGCGTGCTGCTCAAACTCACACCGAGCACCAGATCCTCGGCGAACAGGGTTTCCCAGGCTTTGCGTTGCTGGGCGCTGCGGTGGTAAATCCAGCTGCCGAGACGACTGATCAGCCGCGCCTCTTCGAGCAACGGCAAAAACAGCCCCGGCGGCACATCGCCAACGCTCGGGTGCTGCCAGCGCAGCAAGGCTTCGAAGCCGCGCACCTGACCGCCATCAATCGCCACTTGCGGTTGATAGACCAAATTGAAATCACGGTTTTCGATGGCCGTGCGCACGCTCTCTTCCAGCATCAGACGCGAGCGCGCGCGGCCGTTCATTTCGTGATCGTAAAAGCGATACTGCTGCCGCCCGGCGCGCTTGGCTTCGTACATCGCGATGTCGGAGGCGCGCAACAAACCGTCGAGGTTCGAGCCGCAGTCCGGGTAGGTGGCGATGCCGATACTGGCGCCGAGGGCGATGTCCAGGCCCTCGATCTGCTGACAAACGGATACGCGCTCGATCAGCTTCTCGGCAATCTTCGCCGCTTGCTCGGGGAATTCCAGGTCAAGCAACGCGGTGAACTCATCGCCGCCCATGCGCGCGAGAATGTCGAACGGTCGCAGGCACGCCTTCAGTTGTTCGGACACCCAACGCAACACACGGTCGCCGGCATCGTGGCCGAGGGAATCATTGACCCGTTTGAAGCCATCCAGGTCGAGGTAAAGCAGCACCCACGCGCCGTCGGAGCGCTCGCCGCGCAGCAGCAAGTTATCCACAGTCTGGTGAAAACCGCGCCGATTGAGCAGCCCGGTCAGCGGGTCGGTCACTGCTTGAAACTCCAGTTGCTGATGCAGATGCCGCACCACCGACATGTCCAGCACCGTCACCACCATCGCGTGTTGCTCGGCCGGCAACGGCGCGCAGGACAGCGCCACCGGCACTTGCTGGCCCGGCGCGGTACGCAGCAACGCATCGTGCAAACGCAAGGTTTCGCCGCGCGTGTATCCGACATAAAGGTCGGAATCGGCCCACACCGGAATGTGCGGTTTCTGCAGAAAATCAAGAAACTCCCGACCCTGCAACTCCGTCACCGTGGCATTAAGCAACCGCGACATCGCCGGGTTGGCAAAACGAATCAAGCCGTCCTCGCCCACCACCAGAATGCCCTCGGCGGCGTTGTCCAGCACCGAGGCATTGAAGGCGCGCGCCACTTCCAGGTCATGGCTCAAGCGCTGCAACGCGCGGCGATTGCGCTGATGCTCAAGCAAGGCCTGGACTTTCGGTTTGAGGATTTGCGGGTCGAACGGTTTGAACAGGTAATCCACCGCGCCGCTGGCGTAACCCTTGATCACGGCGTCCTGGGACTGCTCGTTGGCGGTGAGGAAAATGATCGGCGTGAGGCGCGTGCGTTGACTGCCGCGCATCAGCCGCGCGACTTCAAAACCGTCCATGCCCGGCATCTGCACATCCAGCAGCACCAGGTCGATATCGTGTTCAAGGAGCAAACTGAGCGCCTCGAAACCCGAGGCAGCGGTCAGGACGTGCCAATCCTGACGCTGCAACAACGCGCGCATGCTGATCAGGTTTTCAGGGTAATCATCAACGATTAAAAGGACAGAGCTGCCATCACCTGGCGTCGGTTGAGCGCATTCCATGCTGCTTCTCTTGTCTGGACATTCAGGCCGGTTTTTTGTGAAAACCGGACACGTACTGAGCCTCCACTCTAGACCGGGATGGGCAAAAGCAGTAGGTGTCATCTCGCCATCGTTGATTCAAAGCCTCCATAAGCCGACTAACGGTCAGCGCTACAGCCCCCTGAAACCGGGAAAGATGGCATTTCGACAGGATGTTGGCGCCAATCATCTGCCGGGCGGGCATTAACAAAAACCCTCGCTACGCTTATAAAGAGCGCCCTCCAAGGCCCGGGCCAGAGCTTCTGGCACGGGCGTGCAGCCTGAATTTGTGGAAGCTTTGTCTATGATCGATCTCGCAACATGGAACCTCAGTGTTCCTGTCGGCAATCCGCCATACACCGTCGAAACGTCCAAACTGGTGAACGGCTTCAAGGACCAATACTTCCATTCCAATACCGGCACGCTGTTTTTCTGGTCACCGGTCACGGGCTCCAAAACCGAAAACGCCAAATACCCGCGCACCGAACTTCGCGAAACCTACAGCAACGGCACATTGCGTAACTGGCTTTATCCGGACGCCGACAACACTTTGCGCGCGACCCTGGCAGTCAATCAGGTGCCCAGCTCGGGCAAGATTGTGATCGGGCAGATCCACGCGTATGAAAGTCAGAAGCCGATGGTCAAGGTCGAGTACCAATACAAGACCAAAACCCAGACCGGCAACATCGTCGCCAAAGTGCGCATGCACCCGGATGACGGCGACGGTCGGGTGATTACCATCGCCACCGGGGTGAAGCTCGATCAGGAGTTTTCCTACCTGATTCATCTGAGCCCCGGCGGGCAACTGGGGATCAGCGCGGCGGGTTATCAGTGGGATTCGAACATCAGCGCAACCTGGCGCGTGAAGCCGCTGTACTTCAAGGCCGGCGTGTACGTGCAGGACAACACCGGTTACACCAGCGAGGGCGGCAAAGTGACCTTCAGCAAACTGGACATTGATCACGATAAGTAAGCCATCTGCCCAGTGGCGTGGGGGCTTGCCACCGTCGGGCTGCGCAGCGGCCCCCATCAATTCCATTACCGTCCGAAAATCTCGTAGGAAATTACCTTTTGTGGCGAGGGAGCTTGCTCCCGTTGGGCTGCGAAGCGGCCCCAAACCCTGCCACCGAATTCCTACAGCCAGACCTTAGTGCCCGGTTTTACGACGGCTGCGCCGCCGGACGGGGGCAAGCCCCCTCGCCACAGGGACGGTTTACAGTCGTAGGACTCGGTTGCTGTGGTTAAGGTCGGCGCCTATAGTCCGTCCCGTCGCCGGAGCAATCGGCGATAGGGTTTCGCAGCCCAACAGACAAAGTTGTAACCAAGCACCAAATGATCAACGATGGTCGCGTTAACGCCTATCGTCATTTCTATGGTGGCTGTGTGTGGGAGATCTTCGGGTCTGCCGGGTTTCCTTTGTCCTCGGTCTGCGAACCCACGCACAGCTACCACCTAACTCGTTTCGCAGCGAACGGCAGTAGCTCTTCTTTTAAGTACAAGGAAGATTACTTATGACAAAGAACAGCTCGCCCCAACGCTTCACTCCAATGTCCCAACTCGCCACGGACTACCCCGTCCTCGTCATCGACACCAACGCCCCGCTCCGCGAATTGCACAACTGCGTCAGCGAACGCCTCAACGCCGCCCTCAAATACCTCAACCTGATGGCCTGCACCAGCCTGCCCGATTACGCCGAACACGACATCAACACCGTCACCAACATCGCCCGCATCCTGCTCCAGGACGTGAACGACGTGTTTCGAGTGATTGAACAGCGTGGGTTTGATACGCCTGAAGTGAAGTAATCAAAAATCAGTCGCAAAAAAAACCCGCATAACTGCGGGTTTTCGACGGTAGTGACTAGAGCTTTGTCGGATCAACCTGGACCTTGGCAGGGCCTTTACTGTTGACCATCGCACCAAGCGGACTGGTGAGGGGCTTCGGTTCTTGAGGTTTTGTGTCTTCAGGCTTCGGTTGTTTGGTGCTCATGGTGCAATACCCTCTCAAATGAAACGACACCTTGGAGACAGGTACAAAATCCTGCAACTGTCATAGTTACCAGTTTTTATAAGTTATAAGGGGACAATTTATAAGGGGACAATTTTTTTTCCATCGAGATGGCAGACCGGGTAAATAAAGCAAACAGTGGTAAGAGGAAGAATTAAATAAACCTGCCCTTTTTCGGCATTTTCTCCGTCAAATCGTTTTAACAATAATAACGAAAAGTTCTTATAAACTGTCACAACTTACAGGTGACGGCGATCCAGACATTCGCAATTATTGAACACGCAAGAGTAAAAAAACAGATAAGCCCCTCCTCAACGTAGAATTAAAAGGAATTAATACCATGGCAGCATACATTGACAGCATTCAAGGTGGCGCGGACGAAATTACAGTGTCCGGCCGAGGCACTCCAAATCATCGGGTCTATCTGCATCATGCAGGTGGGGGTATTGCTCTCGGCAGTGGTCCCGTAGGAGCAGATGGGAATTACAAATTCACTACGAAGGAACCGGTTATAAAGCAGCAATTCCACTCCAAGACTTTTCCAGTTCAGGTCAGGGAATCATTGGACAATGTTAGCTATTCTGATTGGTGCCTGAACACCTCAGTTACCACTTGCTGAGCTGATCAAAAGACACTGCGGACAAAAATGGCGCAGAGCTAGTCGGCACCATTATTGAGCCAGAATAAAAAAACCCGCCTCTCGGCGGGTTTTTTATCAAAGCAGTTTAACGCCCAGGCTTAATTAACCTTTGCGTTCAACTCACCTTTCTAATACCGCTGATACATCGCTTCCAACGAGATCGGCTTGATCTTCGAAGCCATCTCAGCGTGAAGAAGGCATGCCAAAAATCATTTACTTGTTCACGACCGGCTTACGCCTTAGTCCAGATTGCACCGAGTCATGTAGCGCCATCATTCGTCCAGCATCCCATTCCGCCTGCATTGCCGAGAACAGCTCGCCATCAACTCGTTTCTGGTGGACAACGAGCGCCTGATCCATCGCCTCAGCAATACGCTCAATAATCAGTGATGGTTTTTCGACGGCGCAATGTTTGCGACCGAACTCGATTAGTTGCTGCCGGTCAGGGTAGGTTTTGACCTTGTTCATTTTGATAGCCAATGTGCGATCAACCAGTGAGCGGCCGGATTTGGGATTGTAGTTGTCGTACACGGTCGTGGTCGTGACGTCGAATACCGGGGCCAACTGCACCGTTTCCCGCGCATCAGGATGCGTGTAAATCACCCCAAAGTTTTTCAGATGAGCATCACCATTGCGAACCATGACGGACAGACAAACCGACGAAAACAGCCGCTCCAACTCGCGTAATGGATCGCCATGCTGGCAAACCTGGGCAACTACAGCCGCAAGCGTCTCGTAACTCTGGGAGTATTTGTAGTTGTCATGCGGGTCTTTATTCAGCCCTAGAAGTACGGCCATATCTTCAAATCCGAGTCGGCCGGATTCCGTCAGATCAAACCGCCCCATGACAAACAACTCACCACTTTCAGAAAGCCAGAAGGGCGGTGTTTCCAGTCCGGCCAAGCGAGCCGCCTCCAGACACAGGAACTCGTTCTGAGCCAAGTGTGCATATTCTTCAGCGCCGGATTTTACGATCAGGTCAGAGCTGAGCATGGTTTTACGAGTGCCAGTCAACTTATCCAGGTCAGGTACTAATACCTTGGGCTGCACGCCGGAAATGCCGGATTCGAAGTATGTATCGACGAGGAATTCGAAGACGCCTTGCGACGTGTCGGAAGACAGAATTTCTTTCAGCCCGACTTGAGCGCGGACGGCGACCGCAGCGTCGAGCGGATTGCGATAGGTAAGGCGCCCAATCTGGTTGCCACCAATCACTGAAAGCAGGCGCATTTCGTCCACCTGCATATGCTTGGCCATTCGGCGTTTGATCTGATCCGCCAGAAAACCTTCGGGAACGTTCATGTCGAATATTGGGTGCAGCACATGACTGACCGAAGGTGTCGGGTCATAGGGCATAACCAGCGAAACTTCCCTCGGCGCATCGGCGGTCGAATAAGCGAAAGAAAACTGCGAGCCTCTGGAAAGCACACCGCAATCACCCTGCGGCGTGATGATGTCGAGCTGCTTGACCCTACTCATCGTGCTCTACCAGATCGGCCAGGGATTTAAGATCGATGCGGTTATCGACAATTTCGAGCGCCATTCCCAACGCTGAGAGCACCCGGAACACCGTGTACATCGATACGTTTTCCCCAGCCTCCAGGTCGATAATCGTTTTGCGGCTGCATTTTGCCCGGTGTGCCACCTGTAGCTGGCTATAGCCTTTGCCGCGTCGTAACTCACGGAGACGGTCGGCGAAGACAGATGGGTTATACAGCAGCATAAATGTCACCTATAAAGAACTTTCTCTAAAATAATTTTGATTATGTTCACTATGAGTGACATTGCAACCGCCGTGTGTCGGAGCATTGCGAATCAAAAATCCGCCCCACAAAAAAACCCGCCTCTCGGCGGGTTTCTTCTCAACGCTGTTTAACGCTCAGGCTTAGTTAACCTTAGCGTTCAACTCACCTTTCAGATAACGCTGATACATCGCTTCCAACGAGATCGGTTTGATCTTCGAAGCATTACCGGCAGTACCAAACGCTTCATAACGAGCGATACACACATCACGCATCGCCGTCACAGTCGCGCCGAAGAACTTACGCGGATCGAACTCGCTCGGGTTGGTAGCCATCAGGCGACGCATTGCGCCGGTGGAGGCCAGGCGCAGGTCGGTGTCGATGTTGACTTTGCGCACGCCGTGCTTGATGCCTTCGACGATTTCTTCAACCGGTACGCCGTAGGTTTCTTTGATGTCGCCGCCGTACTGGTTGATGATCGCCAGCCAGTCTTGTGGCACGGAGGACGAGCCGTGCATTACAAGGTGGGTGTTCGGGATGCGCTTGTGGATTTCTTTGATGCGGTCGATGGCGAGCACGTCGCCGGTAGGTGGCTTGGTGAATTTGTAGGCGCCGTGGCTGGTGCCGATGGCGATGGCCAGGGCATCGACCTGGGTGCGTTTGACGAAGTCAGCGGCTTCTTCCGGGTCGGTGAGCATCTGGCTGTGATCGAGCACGCCTTCTGCGCCGATGCCGTCTTCTTCACCGGCCATGCCGGTTTCCAGCGAACCCAGGCAGCCCAGCTCGCCTTCTACCGAAACGCCGCAGGCGTGAGCCATGGCCACGGTTTGTTGGGTGACGCGGATGTTGTAGTCGTAGTCGGTCGGGGTCTTGCCGTCTTCGCCAAGGGAGCCATCCATCATTACCGAGCTGAAGCCCAATTGGATCGAGCGCTGGCAGACGTCAGGGCTGGTGCCGTGGTCTTGGTGCATGCACACCGGGATGTGCGGGAATTCTTCGATTGCCGCCAGGATCAGGTGACGCAGAAACGGCGCGCCGGCGTATTTGCGGGCGCCGGCCGAGGCCTGGACGATCACCGGGGAGTCAGTCTTGTCAGCGGCTTCCATGATGGCGCGCATCTGCTCAAGGTTGTTGACGTTGAAGGCTGGAACGCCGTAGCCGAATTCGGCTGCGTGGTCCAACATCTGGCGCATGCTGATAAGTGCCATTGTGTGTGTCTCTCCCGGTTTGGGTCGTTAATCGTGCCAGCCTGCCGTAGCGGCGGCGGCTATTCAAGTTATTGCAGATCGGGGGTGAGGCCGGTCCGCTCATTCGGTATTACCTAAATCTCTACGAGCCATCGATTACTTGTAGGAGCGAAGCTTGCTCGCGAAAGCGGTTTAACCGCCAACACATGTGTTGAATGTGCTGGCCTCTTCGCGAGCAAGCTTCGCTCCTACGGGTTTGGCGTAAGCCTTCGATTACTGCGCTTTACAACCGCGGCCAATCAAATCGTTGGTGGCGACCCAGTACACCAGGCCTTCCTCACCTTTTACGTGAAACGCCAGCATGTCGTTGCTGTACAGCGAACCTTCGGCGCCCGGTTCAAGCTTCAAGCGGTAGACCTGATCGGCCCCGCCGAGGCGCACGTCGACTTCCTTGCGACTGTCATCGGTGTAGCGCCAGAGCACTTTGGCCTCGCTGTCGCAGGTCCAGGTGGTCCAGTTGTCCGCAGGTGCCGACGCGTCGAACAGGTTGAACGTGGAGCAACCTGCCAGCAGTGCCAGCGCCATGATGGCGATAAAGCCTTTCATCCGTGTTCCTCGACCGACGGCGCACGCCGCCAGCCTTGAGTAATGAGTCAGACCCATCAAGGGCAGCCATGTTCCTTGGCCGGGGTCTGGGTCTCGTATTTGTCCAGGCCCTCGGGCCCGGAACGCTTGTTGAGCACCGGATTGGTTTCCGCTTGCCATTCGGCTTGATAACAGCCTTTTTCATCCGGCGCAGTCGGCGCGGGTTCCGGCGTGGCTTTGGGATTGCTCCCGCAAGCCGCCAGCAAAACCGCAACGATCAACAGCGCTACGTGCCTGACCATGTCAACACTCCTTTGCCTGGTCACAGGATTGGACTCAGGCCTTGGCCCGGCTTTCCAGAACTTCAACCGCCGGCAAAGCCTTGCCTTCGACGAACTCGAGGAACGCACCGCCGCCAGTGGAAATGTAGGAGATCTTGTCAGCAACGCCATATTTGTCGATCGCCGCCAAGGTGTCGCCGCCGCCCGCGATGGAGAACGCCGAGCTTTCTGCGATGGCTTCGGCCAGCACTTTGGTGCCGTTGCCGAACTGGTCGAATTCGAACACGCCGACCGGGCCGTTCCACAGAATGGTTTTCGACGACTTCAGCAGTTCGGCGAAATTCGCTGCGGTCTGCGGGCCGATGTCGAGAATCATGTCGTCTGCGGCCACATCGGCGATCAGCTTGACGGTGGCAGTGGCGCTTTCCGCGAATTCCTTGGCAACCACGACGTCGACCGGCAACGGCACGCTGACTTTGCCGGCGATTTCGCGCGCGGTGTCCAGCAGGTCTGGCTCGTACAGGGATTTGCCGACCGGGTGACCGGCCGCCGCGAGGAAGGTGTTGGCGATGCCGCCGCCGACGATCAACTGGTTGCAGATCTGGCTCAGGCTGTTCAGCACGTCGAGTTTGGTCGAGACCTTGGAGCCGGCAACGATGGCGGCCATCGGTTGCGCCGGGGCGCCGAGGGCTTTGCCCAGTGCGTCCAGTTCAGCGGCCAGCAACGGGCCAGCGGCAGCGACTTTGGCGAACTTGGCCACGCCGTGGGTCGAACCCTCGGCGCGGTGAGCGGTGCCGAAGGCGTCCATCACGAACACGTCGCACAGGGCGGCGTATTGCTGGGCCAGTTCGTCAGCGTTCTTTTTCTCACCTTTGTTGAAGCGCACGTTCTCGAACAAAACGATGTCGCCGGCCTTCACGTCAACGCCGTTCAGGTAATCGGCCACCAGCGGCACGTCGCGGCCCAGCGCCTTGCTCAGGTATTCAGCGACTGGCTTGAGGCTGTTCTCGGCCGAGAATTCGCCTTCGGTCGGACGCCCAAGGTGCGAGCAAACCATCACCGCCGCGCCTTTTTCCAGGGCCAGCTTGATGGTCGGCAGCGAGGCCAGGATTCGCGCATCGCTGGTGACAACACCGTCCTTTACCGGGACGTTGAGGTCTTCGCGGATCAGTACGCGCTTACCTTGCAGATCGAGGTCGGTCATCTTCAACACGGTCATGGGTCGCAATTCCTGAGTTACTGTTTTTGAGTGACAGAAAGTGGTGCAGCTCTGTGCAGATAGTGTTCCGCAACATCCAGCATTCGATTGGCAAACCCCCATTCGTTGTCGAACCAAGCCAGGATGTTCACCAGCCGTGGGCCGGAAACACGGGTCTGACTGGCATCGACGATGGCCGAGTGTGGGTCGTGATTGAAATCACAGCTTGCGTGCGGCAACTCGGTGTAGGCCAACAGGCCTTTGAGCGGGCCAGTAGTGGCGGCCTCGCGCAGGATCCGGTTGACCTCGGTGGCGTCGGTGTCGCTGACGGTTTGCATCGTGATGTCGAGGCACGACACGTTGACGGTCGGCACGCGTACGGCTTTGGCCTGAATTCGCCCGGCAAGTTCCGGCAGCAGCCGTTCGATGCCACGCGCCAGACCAGTGGACACCGGGATCACCGACTGGAACGCCGAACGGGTGCGGCGCAGGTCTTCGTGGTGATAAGCGTCGATGACCGGTTGATCGTTCATCGCCGAGTGAATGGTGGTGATCGACACGTATTCCAGACCAATGGCCTGATCCAGCAAGCGCAACAACGGCACGCCGCAGTTGGTGGTGCAGGACGCGTTGGACACCAGCAGTTCGTCGCCGGTCAGGCAATCCTGATTGACGCCGTAGACGATGGTGGCGTCGACATCCGCCTCGCTGGCCATCGGCTGGGAAAACAGCACACGCGGCGCGCCAGCGTCGAGAAAGCGCTGGCCATCGGCGCGCGTGTGGTAAGCGCCGGAGCATTCCAGCACCAGATCGACGCCCAGTGACGCCCAATCGATGCCTTCGGGGGTGGCACTGCGCAGGACCTTCACGCAGTCGCCATTAATATGCAGACAATCGTCTTCAACGCGCACTTCGCCGGGGAATCGCCCGTGAGTGGAGTCAAAGCGTGTCAGGTATTCGATGCTGGCCATGTCCGCCAGATCGTTGATCGCGACAATTTCAAACCCGGCTTTCTCGCCTCGCTCAAACAACGCACGCAAGACGCAACGACCAATCCGGCCGTAGCCGTTGAGTGCAACTTTGTAAGGACGCGGTTGAGGCATGGGGTTCTCGATTACCGTGGTGAATCCGTTGTTGCAGTGGTGGCAGGGCCGACGCCTTCGCGGGCAAGCCTCGCTCCTACAGGTTTTCGGTTGTCATGAAAAACAACACGATCCCTTGTAGGAGCGAGGCTTGCCCGCGAAGAGGCCAGCCCGGACAACGCATCCTTCAGACTTAGTCTTCCAGCAGCTCTTCAGCCTGACCCAGGATGTTTTCCAGGGTGAAGCCGAACTCTTCGAACAAGGCTGGCGCAGGCGCCGACTCGCCGTAGGTGGTCATGCCGATCACGCGACCTTCCAGGCCCACGTACTTGTACCAGTAGTCCGCGTGCGCGGCTTCGATGGCGATACGCGCGCTGACTTGCAACGGCAGGACGGCCTGCTTGTAACCGGCGTCCTGAGCATCGAACACGCTGGTGCAAGGCATGGAAACCACACGCACGTTGCGACCTTGCGCGGTCAGTTTGTCGTAAGCCTGAACCGCCAGGCCCACTTCCGAACCGGTGGAGATCAGGATCAGCTCAGGCTCGCCTGCGCAGTCCTTCAACACGTAACCGCCACGGGCGATGTCGGCGATCTGGCCGGCATCACGTTCCTGATGCTGCAGGTTCTGCCGCGAGAAGATCAGCGCCGAAGGGCCGTCCTTGCGTTCGATGGCGTACTTCCAGCACACCGCCGATTCAACGGCATCGGCTGGACGCCAGGTGTCGAGGTTTGGCGTGGTGCGCAGGCTGGTCAATTGCTCGACTGCCTGGTGCGTCGGGCCGTCTTCGCCCAGACCGATGGAGTCGTGGGTGTAGACGAACACCACGCGTTTCTTCATCAACGAGGCCATGCGGACGGCATTGCGCGCATATTCCATGAACATCAGGAAGGTTGCGCCGTAAGGCACCAGACCGCCGTGCAGGGACACGCCGTTCATGATCGCGCTCATGCCGAACTCGCGAACGCCGTAGTACATGTAGTTGCCGCTGGCGTCTTCAGCCGTTACGCCTTTGCAACCTTTCCACAAGGTCAGGTTGGAACCGGCGAGGTCAGCGGAGCCGCCCAGCAGTTCCGGCAACAGCGGGCCGTAGGCATTCAGTGCGTTCTGGCTGGCTTTACGGCTGGCGATGGTTTCGCCCTTGGCCGCGACTTCAGCGATATAAGCCGAGGCTTTTTCGGCGAAGTCCGCCGGCAGTTCGCCGCTCAGACGACGGATCAGTTCGTTGGCTTCGGTCGGGAATGCCGCGGAGTAGGCAGCGAAACGCTGGTCCCACTCGGCTTCGGCGGCGCGACCGGATTCCTTGGCGTCCCACTCGGCGTAGATGTCAGCCGGGATTTCGAACGGGCCGTGGTTCCAGTTCAGCGCGGCGCGGGTCAAGGTGATTTCCGCGTCACCCAGCGGGGCGCCGTGGCAGTCTTCTTTGCCCTGCTTGTTCGGCGAACCGAAACCGATGGTGGTCTTGCAGCAGATCAGCGTCGGCCGCTCGCTTTTGCGTGCAGTCTCGATGGCGGTCTTGATTTCTTCCGGGTCGTGACCGTCAACGTTGCGGATCACCTGCCAGTTGTAGGCTTCGAAACGCTTCGGCGTGTCGTCGGTGAACCAGCCTTCGACTTCGCCATCGATAGAGATGCCGTTGTCATCGTAGAAAGCGATCAGTTTGCCCAGGCCCAACGTACCGGCCAGCGAGCCGACTTCGTGGGAAATGCCCTCCATCATGCAGCCATCACCGAGGAACACGTAGGTGTGGTGATCAACGATGTTGTGGCCAGGACGGTTGAACTGCGCCGCCATGACTTTTTCCGCGAGGGCGAAACCCACGGCGTTCGCCAGGCCCTGACCCAGTGGACCGGTGGTGGTTTCAACGCCCGGCGTGTAGCCGAATTCCGGGTGGCCTGGGGTGCGGCTGTGCAGTTGGCGGAAGTTTTTCAGGTCATCGATCGACAGGTCATAGCCGGTCAGGTGCAGCAGCGAGTAGATCAGCATCGAGCCGTGGCCGTTGGACAGCACGAAGCGGTCACGGTCGGCGAACGATGGATTGCTCGGGTTGTGCTTCAGGTAGTCACGCCAAAGTACTTCGGCGATATCCGCCATACCCATAGGGGCACCGGGATGGCCGCTGTTGGCTTTTTGCACGGCATCCATGCTGAGGGCACGAATGGCGTTGGCACGCTCACGACGGCTTGGCATCGCTGATCTCCTGGGGATTGAATAAAACGAATCGGAAAAAAGGCGAGCATTTTCCCTCACCGGGCCGCCTCGGGGCAATGACAGATAGTCATCTGGAGACGTTTTTCCCATGGATAACGGCGGTTTCTGCAGGTGAAACCTTTCCGCTGTTGGTTTGTAGAGTGAGCACCTCGCCGAGAAGTGCCATCTATCGAGCAATATCAAAACTTTTTGATATTGCCCTTGCGGGGTTTTCTGACCGTCACTAGACTGCTGGCCTTATGAATTTACGCGCGCCCTCCATTCAACATGACGATTGCGATGAGCTGGCGGCCCTGTGCAAGGCCGGCGGCGATCCTCTGCGCCTGAATGTATTGCGCGCGTTGGCCAACGATTCGTTTGGCGTGCTGGAACTGGCGCAGATTTTCGGTATGGGTCAGTCGGGCATGAGTCATCACCTCAAGGTATTGGCCCAGGCCGATCTGGTGGCGACTCGCCGTGAAGGCAATGCGATTTTCTACCGTCGCGCCCTGCCCCACACCGACCTGCTGGGCGGCAAGCTGCACGCCGCGCTGCTCGAAGAAGTCGACAACCTGACCCTGCCGGCCGACGTGCAATCGCGCATCGCCCAGGTTCACGGACAACGGGCGGCGGCCAGCCAAGACTTTTTCTCGCGGGTCGCGGAGAAATTTCGCGCCCAGCAAGACTTGATCGCCGGCCTGCCGCAGTACCGCGAAAGCGTGGTGGCGCTGCTCGACAAGTTGAGTTTCAGCGAAAGCGCGACGGCCATCGAAGTCGGCCCCGGCGATGGCAGTTTTCTGCCGGAACTGGCGCGCCGCTTCACGCAAGTGACGGCGCTGGACAACAGCGCAGCGATGCTCGAACTGGCGCGCCAGGTGTGCGTGCGCGATGCGCTGACTAACGTCAGCCTGCAATTGGCCGATGCATTGAATGGCGTCGGCCTGACCGCCGATTGCGTTGTACTGAACATGGTGCTGCACCATTTCGCCGCGCCGGCCGAGGCACTCAAACACATGGCCGGCCTGCTGAAACCGGGCGGCAGCCTGTTAGTGACAGAGTTATGTAGCCACAACCAGAGTTGGGCCAGGGAGGCCTGCGGTGATCTGTGGTTGGGGTTTGAACAGGACGATTTGGCCCGTTGGGCCACCGCTGCGGGACTCGTTCCCGGGGAAAGTCTCTATGTAGGCTTACGTAATGGTTTCCAGATTCAGGTCCGCCATTTTCAGCGGCCGCCTGGCGACACTCACCATCGGTAAATTCAGGAAAAAATCGAGATGAGCGAATACTCCCTCTTCACCTCCGAGTCCGTGTCCGAAGGGCATCCGGATAAAATCGCCGACCAGATTTCCGATGCGGTGCTGGACGCCATCATTGCTGAAGACAAGTTCGCTCGCGTTGCGTGCGAAACCATGGTCAAGACCGGCGTAGCCATCATCGCAGGTGAAGTCACCACGTCGGCCTGGGTCGACCTGGAAGATATCGTCCGCAAGGTGATTCTCGATATCGGCTACGACAGCTCCGACGTCGGCTTCGACGGCGCAACCTGCGGCGTGATGAACATCATCGGCAAGCAGTCCCCTGACATCAATCAGGGTGTTGACCGTGCCAAACCTGAAGATCAGGGCGCCGGCGACCAGGGCCTGATGTTCGGCTACGCCAGCAACGAAACCGACGTGCTGATGCCTGCACCGATCACTTTCTCGCACCAACTGGTGCAGCGTCAGGCCGAAGCGCGTAAATCCGGCCTGCTGCCATGGCTGCGCCCGGACGCCAAGTCGCAAGTAACTTGCCGTTACGAAGGCGGCAAGGTTGTTGGCATCGACGCTGTTGTTCTGTCGACCCAGCACAACCCGGAAGTGTCGTACAAAGACCTGCGCGAAGGCGTGATGGAGTTGATCGTCAAGCACGTGTTGCCTGCCGAATTGCTGAGCAAAGACACCCAGTTCCACATCAACCCGACTGGCCAGTTCATCATCGGCGGCCCGGTGGGCGACTGCGGCCTGACCGGTCGCAAGATCATCGTCGACAGCTACGGCGGCATGGCCCGTCACGGCGGCGGCGCGTTCTCCGGCAAGGATCCATCGAAGGTTGACCGTTCTGCAGCCTACGCCGGTCGTTATGTCGCGAAGAACATCGTTGCGGCCGGCCTGGCCGAGCGTTGCGAGATTCAGGTTTCCTACGCGATTGGTGTGGCCCAGCCTACGTCGATCTCGTTGAACACCTTTGGCACCGGCAAAATCAGCGACGACAAAATCGTCAAACTGGTTCGCGAAGTGTTCGACCTGCGCCCATACGCGATCACCACCATGCTCGACCTGCTGCACCCGATGTACCAGGAAACCGCAGCCTACGGCCACTTCGGCCGCACGTCGCAAACCAAGACCGTGGGCGACGACACTTTCACCACGTTCACTTGGGAAAAAACCGACCGCGCCGACGACCTGCGTCTGGCGGCTGGCTTGTAAGACTTTTCCTGCTGCACCCAGCCCCGCACGGTTCGCGCCGTGCGGGGCTTTTTATTGGCTGGCGCTCGGGACCGAGTTGCTGCTTTCGCGGGCAAGCCTCGCTCCTACAGGGGCTTTGCGTTGTTTTGACTACCGCTATCCCCCCGTAGGAGCGAGGCTTGCCCGCGAAGGGGCCGTACGAAAATGCACCAATCCCAGGCACAACAAAGTCCCCCCCTGTAGGAGCAAGGCTTGCCCGCGATGGCGTCATCCGCATCACCCCGCCACATCCTGCAAAACAACCCGCCCTCGCACTTCCTAAAACTGACCTAGCCTTCCAGCATCTACCCGAGCAAGGATGCTCTCGATGCTGCGCTACCTGCTGTTGGCTTTTCTCCTGACCTCACTCACCGTCAACGCGGACACCTGCCCCGACTGGACGCCCGCCCGCGCAACCGTCGAAATCAACGCCGCGCAAAAACAGATCGACCAGTGGGACGACAGTTACCACCGCAACGGCCGCTCGCTGATCGCCGACGAACTCTACGACCAGTCCCGCGCCCGCCTCACGCAATGGCGCCAATGCTTCAACCTCGTCTCCGCCGACCAACCATTGCAAACCGCCGCTGGCAAAGTCGCCCACCCGATCACTCACACCGGCCTGCAAAAACTCCACGATCAACGCGCCGTCGAAGATTGGCTGCGCGGCCGCAAGCAGGTGTGGATTCAACCCAAAGTCGATGGCGTCGCGGTGTCGCTGATCTACCGCAACGGCCTGCTGCATCAAGCGATCAGTCGTGGTGACGGCGTCAACGGCCAGGACTGGACCGCCTCCGCGCGGCAGATCGGCGCGATTCCCCAACGCCTGCCGCAGTCGCAAGATTTGCTGGTGCAAGGCGAGCTCTATTGGCGCCTCACCGATCACGTGCAAGCGCAGGCCGGCAGCCTCAATGCACGCTCCACCGTTGCCGGCCTGATGGCGCGCAAAGTGCTGAGTGCCGAGCAGGCCGGCGGCATTGGCTTGTTTGTCTGGGACTGGCCGCAAGGCCCGGCGAATTTGCCGGAACGGGTGGCGGCATTGGCGCACTTGGGTTTCCCGATCACCGCGCTGTACAGCCAACCGATCGACTCAATCGCCGATGCGCAGCGCTGGCGCGAGCATTGGTATCGCGCGCCGCTGCCCTTCGCCAGTGACGGCGTGGTCCTGCGCCAGGATCAACGGCCCGTCGCCGAACGCTGGCAGGCGCGGCCACCGTATTGGAGCGTGGCGTGGAAATATCCGTTCGCCCAAGCGTTGGCCGAGGTGCGCAAAGTCAACTTCAAGATCGGCCGCACCGGGCGGATCACGCCGGTGCTGGAACTGGTGCCGGTGAAGCTCGATGACCGGCAGATCAAGCGGGTGAGCGTCAGCTCGTTGCAGCGCTGGGAGCAGATGGACATTCGCCCCGGTGATCAGGTCGCCATCAGCCTCGCGGGGTTGACCATTCCCCGACTCGACGAAGTGGTGCTGCGCAGCGCCGAACGCATCGCAGTCAACGCGCCGCTGGCGGCGGACTTTCATCACTTGAGCTGCTGGCAGCCAACGCCGGGTTGCGAGAGCCAATTTCTCGCGCGCCTGACTTGGCTCAGCGGCAAAAAAGGCCTGGCCCTGCCGCATGTCGGGCCGGGCACCTGGGAGAAACTTTTCGAAACAGGCCGCCTGAATGGCCTTCTGGATTGGTTGACACTCAATGCGCAAGAGCTTGCTAACATTAACGGCTTCGGCGAGCGCAGCAGCGCTCGTCTTCTAAGCAGTTTCGACAGTGCCCGCCAGCGCCCGTTTGCAAGCTGGCTCAAAGCACTGGGATTACCCCCGACGGGCCAGGCCGTCCTCGCCGATTCATGGCAGGCGCTGGCGCAACGAAGCAACGAACAATGGCAGGCCGAAGCCGGCATTGGCCCGGGACGCGCAGCGCAGTTGAGCGCATTTTTCCGCGACCCGCAGGTGCTGGCCTTGAGTGAAACGTTACGCATGGCGGGGATTGACGGTTTCCAGTGACCAACAATGCCCGGCGGCCCGGGAACCCAATGCTGACGCTGCGCTCAAACAGCCCATTGCCACATCGACTCGATCATTTTTTTTGCATGGAGCTTTTATGAAATTTTTCACACCGCTCGCCCTGCTGACCCTATGCGGCGTGATGGCCGCGCCAGTGATGGCGGCAGAAGACGCCCCCGGCCTGTCCGGCTGCGCAGCCAAGAAACAAGGCATCGTCAACCAGATCGAATTGGCCAAGAGCCATGGCAATGCCGATCAGCAAGCAGGCCTGGAAACCGCCCTGCGCGAAGTCACCGAACACTGCACCGACGCTTCGCTGAAAAAGGAACGCGAAAACAAGGTGCTTGAAGCCAAGCATGAAGTCAGCAAACGCCAGGCCGACCTCGACAAAGCCATGAGCAAGGGCGACGCCGAGAAGATCAACAAACGCAAAGACAAACTTGCCGAATCCCGCAAGGAATTGCAGGAAGCGCTGGATGAGTTGGATAAATAGGAAAAGCTGAAACCTGTGTTGATCTTCTGGCAGCCATCGCGAGCAAGCTCGCTCCCACAGTTGATCGTATTCCCCTGTGGGAGCGAGCTTGCTCGCGATGACGTCAGCCAGAACGCTGCAAATCAATGATCCCGAAACTGTTTATGGCACGCACTGCAGGCATCTTCGACTTTCTGCACCGCCGGCCCAAGGTTGCTCGCCTTGTACGGCTGAACCTTGCTGGCCACCACCAATTCACCGGTGGCGGTTTCGAGGTTGCGGGCCATTTCCTGAAAGCGTGCCTGTTGCTGCCAGACATCGTCCTTGGCGCTGGTGTGATCTTCTTCGCGCACCTGTGGGAAATGTTTCCACGGCTCGTGAGACAACGCATCAAGCTTCACCGCACCTTCGGCAAATTTCGGCCCGTCGAACGGAATGCGTCCACGCAACATGCCACCCAGATCTTCGCCGGTCTTGAGCATTTGCTTGAAGATCGCCTTGCGCTGACCCAACGGAGAATTGGGGTCGACACCCCCGCAAGCGGACAACGTCAGGCAGGCCAGCAATACAACGGAAAGTCTTTTAAGAGTCATGGTGGCTTCAGGTCACGGGAAACGGCGGCCAGTATCCTCGCGTCATCGGCAAACACCAATAGCCCTATTATCAATAAGGGTTGTTTGAGCGCATGGAGCACTCAAACGACCGTCAAAGGAATCACTCCATGAACAGCCGTTTCAAGGCTTGGCGTCCGCGCCTGAGCTGGACCCTTCCGGTCGTAGCCGTGCTCGCAGGCTGCACCGGCGGCGAAAACAACGCGCCGAAAACCCATGCTTTGGCGACTTACACCAGCGCCACGTGGGAAGCATTACCGGCTGTGTCCGATGCTGATCTGGTGGCCGGTTTCGGTTCCTGGCGCAGCGCCTGCACCCGCCTCAAGGCTGACCCGATCTGGGGCCAGACCTGCGCCGCGTCCGCCAATGTGCCGGCCAGCGCCGATGCCATCCGTGGTTTCCTCAAGCAGAACCTCGACGTCTATGGCCTGCGCGCCGCCAACGACAACCCGAATGGCCTGATCACCGGTTACTACGAACCGGTCTACCCCGGCAGCCTGACGCAAACCGAAGTGGCAAACATTCCGGTGTACGGCGTGCCGGAAGACATGATCGTCGTATCACTCGACAGCATTTACCCGGAGCTCAAGGGCAAACGCCTGCGCGGACGCCTCGAAGGGCGGGTGCTCAAGCCGTATGACGACGCCGCCACCATCGAGAACAACGGCGTCAAGGCGCCGGTGGTTGCCTGGCTGACCGATCCGATGAACCTGCAATTCCTGCAGATCCAAGGCTCGGGACGCATCCAGCTCGACAGCGGTCGCCAGTTGCGCATCGCCTATGCCGACCAAAACGGCCACCCCTATCGGCCGATTGGTCGCTGGTTGGTCGAACAGGGTGAGCTGAAGAAAGAAGAAGTGACCATGGGCGCCATCAGCGCGTGGGCCAAGGCCAATCCGGAGCGAATTCCGCAACTGCTGGCGAGCAACCCCAGCTATGTGTTCTTCACGCAAAACCCGGACAGCAACGAAGGGCCACGCGGCTCGCTCAACGTGCCACTGACGGCCGGTTACAGCGCGGCGGTGGATCGCAAGGTGATTCCGCTGGGCAGCCTGTTGTGGTTATCGACGACCAAACCGGATGGCAGCGCACTGGTGCGTCCGGTCGCGGCGCAGGACACCGGCGGCGCAATTGCCGGCGAAGTCCGGGCCGATTTGTTCTGGGGCACCGGCGAAGCAGCCGGGCAACTGGCTGGCGACATGAAGCAGCAAGGGCAGATTTGGATGTTGTGGCCAAAAGGTGCAGCGCTGCCACAAGTGCCGCAGGTGGCGGATGCGGTGAAGCCTTGAATCATCTGTTGTCGGTGAGATAGCTATCGCGAGCAGGCTCACTCCTACAGGGAATGCATTCCAATTGTAGGAGCGAGCCTGCTCGCGATGAGGCCCTCACAACCGCCACATACCCTGGCTATGCCGAATCACATCGACACAAAAAAGAAACTCGCAATCAACGCCATCCCGACAAACCACACCAGCGACCGCAACATCGCCCAATCCGCCAGGTAGCAAATGATGTAAAGCAGCCGACTGGTGATAAACAGCACCGCCAACACGTTAACCGTGACCAACTGCGCCGTGCCGACCAGATGCGCAACCAGCACCGCTGCGGCGAACGCCGGGGTCACTTCAAAACTGTTCAACTGCGCCGCATGCGCGCGTCGTCCGAAGCCGTTCAGCGATTCGAGAAAGTCTCGCGGATCATGGTTGTCTTGCAGCCTGAAGCCATTGCCGAACTTGGCGATCCCCGTACACAGGTATGGCAGGAAAATCGCGATCAAAACGCACCACAGAGCAACCGTCATAGAGCAATCCTTTCTTCAGTTTTTGAAATTCGAGCGCCGGTCAAAACTTCATCACCAGCATGCCGACCAATACCAACCCACAGGCTAAGAGCCGCGGCCGGCCGAAAGGTTCTTTCAAGTAGCGCATGCCGAACAGCACCACCAGAATCACACTGATCTCGCGCAGCGCCGCCGCTTCGGCAATCGAGCCCAATTGCATCGCCCACAACACCAGAGCGTAGCTGAACAACACACAAAACCCGACGGTCAGCCCGAGCCGCCATTGCTCGCGCCAGAACAGCTTGAACGCCGGCCGTTTGCGCACCAGCGCCAGCAACGGGAATGGCCAGGCGCTGAGCAGCGTGACCCACACCAGATAGTCGAGCGGATGCGACCAGCGCCGCAGCGCCTGGCCATCGATGAAGGTGTAACAACCGATGCACAAGCCGATCAACGCCACCACCGGCAACATCGACCACGGCAATCGCGCGCCGCCACCGCCCTGCCAGAGCAGGCAGAGCATGCCGAGCGGGATCAGCAAAATGCCGAAGATCTGCTGATCGGTCAGCACTTCGCCGGCAAAGATCAGCGTCAGCGCCAGCACTACCAATGGCGACAACCCGCGCATCAGCGGATAGACCAACCCGAGGTCGCCGACTCGATACGCCTGAATCAGCAGATAGCGGTAAAGCAATTCGAACGCTGCCGACGCCAGAATCCACGGCCAGATCTGCAGCGGCGGCGCGCTCACGAACGGCAACAGGATCGCGACAAACAGCATCGCCACCGAGTCCATGCACGCGACGACTAAAAGCCGCTCGGCGCTGAACTTGATCAGGGTATTCCACGCCGCGTGCAATAGCGCCGCCACCAACACCAACGCCGTCGCAAGCACGGCCGACTCCTCTTGTTGTCCCCCCCGCCGCCCCTGTAGGAGCAAAGCTTGCTCGCGATGGCGCCCTTGAGACCGCCATCGCGGGCAAGCCTTGCTCCCACACCAAACCTTGCCCCCACAGCAAGCCTTGCTCCCACAGCAGGTCTTGCTCCCACAGCTCGCCTCGCTCTTACAGAACAGCGCGGGAGAATTGATTCGCGATATGTCTGCAGCTGTTTATACTGCAAGCGACCACGCCGCACTCAGTTGCGCACAGACTAATTCCAATAATTCACGCCCCCGCCCGCACTCTTCGAGATCGGTCGTTGGCCTGCGTATGCCTGATCACAGCGTCAAGACTACCGACAGAGACCTTGCGCATGCCACTCGCCTTGTTTGCCCTCGCTGTTGCCGCTTTCGGCATCGGCACCACTGAATTCGTCATCATGGGCCTGCTGCCCGATGTCGCCCGCGACCTCGCCGTGAGCATTCCTCACGCCGGCCTGCTGATTACCGGCTACGCCTTGGGCGTGGTGTTTGGCGCGCCGATCCTGGCGATCGGCACCGCCAACATGCCGCGCAAAGCCACACTGCTGGGGATGACGCTGATGTTCATCCTCGGCAACATCCTCTGCGCATTGGCGCCCAATTACGCGACGCTGATGGCCGCGCGAGTCGTCACCGCGTTGTGCCACGGCGCGTTCTTCGGCATCGGTTCGGTGGTGGCGGCAGGACTGGTCGCGCCGAACAAACGCGCGCAGGCGATTGCTTTGATGTTCACCGGCTTGACGCTGGCCAACGTGCTCGGCGTGCCACTGGGCACGGCGCTCGGCCAATACGCCGGTTGGCGCTCGACGTTCTGGGCGGTGTCGGTGATCGGCGTGATCGCGGCCATTGCCCAATGGTTGTGGTTGCCGAAAGACATCACCATGGACAAGGCCAACCTGGCCAGCGAGTTCAAAGTGTTGGGCAAGGTTAATGTGCTGCTGGCGCTGGGCATGAGCGTGCTGGCTTCGACCAGTCTGTTCAGCGTGTTCACTTACATCGCGCCGATTTTGCAGGACATCACCGGCGTCAGCCCGCATGGCGTGACCGTCATGTTGCTGTTGTTCGGCGTCGGTTTGACCGCCGGCAGCATGATCGGCGGGCGCTTGGCGGACAGTCGTCTGTTGCCGTCGCTGGTGGGTATGGCGCTGGCGTGTGTGGTGGTGCTGGCGGCGTTCAGCCAGACCAGTCAATCGGTGATTCCGGCGGCGATCACGCTGGTGCTGTGGGGGATTTTCGCTTTCGCGCTGTGCCCTATACTGCAGTTGCTGATCATCGATCAGGCGCATGAAGCGCCGAATCTCGGTTCGACGCTGAACCAGAGCGCGTTCAACCTGGGCAACGCCGCTGGCGCGTGGATTGGCGGGCTGGTGGTTGCCAGCGGCGCGGATCTGGCCGACTTGCCGTGGACCGGCGCACTGGTCAGCGGCTTGACGGTGCTGACCGCGCTTTTCTACATCTACCTGCAACGCCGAGGCGCGACGGCGGTCAATGTGTCCGGCTGATGGGTGGGTGTCAGGGGATCCACCCCTCACCCTAACCCTCTCCCCAGAGGGTAGAGGGGACTGACCGAGGTGCTCTGTCGAGTCACATCGACCTGAAAGTTCTGAGTCGAACTCAGGTTTTGAACGGCACGAAGGTTGTTCGGTCGAGCTACATCGACCTGAAAACTCTGAGTCGAACTCAGGTTTTGAACGGCACAAAGCTCTGCTCCCTTTCCCCCTCTCCCCTTTGGGGAGAGGGCTGGGGTGAGGGGTGGCTCTTGATCTCATCACCCATTTCAATCCACCCAACCTGTGCCCTCCCCCTCGCCCGGCACATCAAACCCATGCACGGCCCGCATCGTGCCTCACTCCATCCTCACCCAAAGGACCCCGGATGCTTGAACTTGTCGCTGCGTTTATTTGCCTCACATCCCTGCTCACCTACGTGAATTTCCGCTTCATCGGCCTGCCGCCGACCATCGGTGTGATGGTCACGGCGCTGATGTTTTCCCTGTTATTGCAAGGCCTGAGTTTCATCGGTTATCCCGGTCTCGAAGAGCGCGTGCAGCAGTTGATCGGCCAGATCGACTTCGGCGATTTGCTGATGAACTGGATGTTGTCCTTCCTGCTGTTCGCCGGCGCCCTGCACGTTAACCTCAACGACCTGCGCAGCTATCGTTGGCCAATCGGTTTGCTCGCGACCTTCGGTGTGTTGATCGCCACGGCAGTGATCGGCAGCCTCGCGTATTACATTTTTGCCCTGTTCGGCTGGCACGTGAGCTTCCTCTATTGCCTGCTGTTCGGCGCGCTGATTTCGCCGACCGACCCCATCGCAGTGCTCGGCGTACTGCGCACCGCCAACGCCTCCAAGCCGCTGAAAACCACCATCGTCGGCGAGTCGCTGTTCAATGACGGCACGGCGGTCGTGGTGTTTACCGTGTTGCTCGGCATCGCGCAGTTGGGAGAAACGCCGACGGTCGGCGCCACCGCCATGCTGTTCGCCCACGAAGCGATTGGCGGCGTGGTGTTCGGCGGGCTGATCGGTTACCTCGTGTACCTGATGATCAAGAGCATCGAGCAGCATCAGATCGAAGTGATGCTGACCCTGGCGCTGGTGATCGGCGGCTCGGCCATGGCCTCGGAGCTGCATGTTTCCGCGCCGATTGCGATGGTCGTCGCCGGCCTGATCATCGGCAACCTGGGCCGCAACCTGGCGATGAACGACATGACCCGAAAGTACCTCGACGGTTTTTGGGAATTGCTTGATGACATGCTCAACGCGCTGCTGTTCGCGCTGATTGGCATGGAGCTTTTGCTTCTGCCGTTCAACTGGCTGCACGTGCTGGCGGCGAGTTTGCTGGCGTTAGCGATTCTGCTGTCGCGCCTGCTGACGGTGGCCCCGGCCATTTTGCTTTTGCGGCGCTGGCGCACAGTGCCGCGCGGGACGATCCGGATTCTGACGTGGGGTGGTTTGCGCGGCGGTGTTTCGGTGGCCCTGGCCCTGGCGTTGCCGCTGGGCCCGGAGCGCGATCTGATCTTGAGCATCACTTACATCGTGGTGCTGTCGTCGATCCTGTTGCAGGGTTTGAGCATCGGCAAACTGGTCAAACACGTCACCAAGGATGAGCCTGCGCCAACGGCGCAGGCTGAGCATCACTAAAAAAAGCATCACTGATAGAAAGCATCACTGACTAAAAAGTGTCATTGATTACTTTTTGTCCTTTCGCGGATCAGGGCTTGGCTCCTGATCCGCCTCTTCTTTCGGCGCACTGCTTTCGCTGCGCACCTGCGCATGGCTGATCAGGGCGAAGATGAAACTGCCGCCAATGATGTTGCCCGCCAGCGTCGGCCCGGCAAATACCAGCCAGAAATCCTTCCACGGCAACTCGCCAGCAAACACCAGATACGAAACCTCCGCCGAACCGACGACGATGTGGGTGAAATCGCCGAGCGCCATCAGGTAGGTGATGAGGATGATGATCCACATCTTCGCGCTCTCCATGGACGGAATCATCCAAACCATGGTGGCGATCATCCAGCCGCTGATGATGCCTTTAGCGAACATGTTCCCGGCGTCGTTTTCCATGATCTTGCGCCCGATGTCGAGGAAGGCCAGATCAGTCTTCGCGTCGAAAATCGGCAAGTGCAACATCACGTAAGCGACCAGCAATGTGCCGCACAGGTTGCCGACCAGCACCACGCTCCACAGCCGCAGCAATCGGCCGAAGTTGGCCAATGTGGGTTTGGTCATGATCGGCAGCACGGCCGTCAGGGTGTTTTCGGTGAACAGTTGCTGGCGCGCCAGAATCACCGCGAGGAACCCCGCGCAGTAACCGAAACTGGCGATGACTTTGAAGCCTTCGCCGTCGGGCAGTCGCGAGTTGAGCAAACCCATGGCCATCAGTGACAGGCCCATGGTCAGGCCGGCGGCGAGCGCCGACCACCAGAGCGCCGCGACACTGCGCTCCAGCTCCTGATCGCCCTGGGTTCTGATGATTTCATGCAGCACTGCCGCGCGTGGCGGCTGGTTGCGATGGGCTTCGTGTTTTTCTTCCGCCGAGAGATTCGGGGTCTTGCCGTCTTTTTGGGTGTCCATTGGAGCTGCGAACCGGTGGCGTGTGATGTTAGTACGACACGCGGCGCTCGGCGCTGTTCACTGACCACCCAAACGAAACCGCTCTTATAGGAGCGAGCGGTGCGACGATTCGACTTGTCCGCGAAGGGTTCACCTCGGTTTTTGGGGAGACGCGAATGACGCCTTCGCGAGCAAGCTTCGCTCCTACAGGGCTCGAGTTACTCGCTAGCGAGTTCGTCTTGGAACTGGTCTTTGACGTATTTGATCTCGGTGCGGCCGTGCGGCGCCGGCAGGCCGTCTTCGCCGAGGTTGACGAAAACCATGCGCTCAACGGTGAGGATGCTTTTGCGGGTGATTTTGTTGCGCACTTCGCAGGTCAGAGTGATCGAGGTGCGGCCGAACTCGGTGGCGGTGATACCCAGTTCGATAATGTCGCCCTGGCGCGAGGCGCTGACGAAGTTGATTTCGGAGATGTACTTGGTGACCACGCGCTGATTGCCGAGCTGGACGATCGCATAGATCGCCGCTTCTTCGTCGATCCAGCGCAACAGGCTGCCGCCGAACAGCGTGCCGTTGGGGTTGAGGTCTTCGGGTTTTACCCATTTGCGGGTGTGGAAGTTCATGTTCACTCCTGAGCGTCTTGCCGAATGATGGGCGCCATCATGGCAGAGCGCGCCCTTGAGCTCTATCAAGCATCGACTATGGCCTCGATTACCGTTCAGACATTGACCCACATAAACGCTTTGGAAGATCAGCTTAGCCCGCTATAATCGCCTCCGTTTCAAAACGGTAACGTTTGCTCTGCTACCGTTTTCCCGCCACCTGTCCGAGGGGCGCTGCAGCAGGTCAAACCTGTCAGGCTCGGATGGGGCGTTGCCAGGTCGCATGACCCGACACTAAACGCACAACGGCGCCCATTCGCATACATTACGAATGGAGGCTCTTCATGAGCGCTGTTATCACGCCTGCAGATTTTACCGATTACAAAGTCGCCGACATGTCCCTGGCTGCCTGGGGTCGTCGCGAAACCATCATCGCCGAATCCGAAATGCCAGCCCTGATGGGTCTGCGCCGCAAGTACGCCGCTGAGCAGCCGCTCAAAGGCGCGAAGATTCTCGGCTGCATCCACATGACCATTCAGACTGCCGTGCTGATCGAAACCCTGGTTGCCCTGGGTGCCGAAGTGCGCTGGTCGTCCTGCAACATTTTCTCGACTCAAGACCAGGCCGCTGCTGCTATCGCCGCTGCCGGTATCGCGGTTTATGCCTGGAAAGGCGAGACCGAAGAAGAGTACGAGTGGTGCCTGGAGCAAACCATCCTCAAGGACGGCGCGCCTTGGGATGCCAACATGATCCTCGACGACGGCGGCGATCTGACCGAGCTGCTGCACAAGAAATACCCGCAGATCCTCGACCGCGTCCACGGCGTGACCGAAGAAACCACCACTGGCGTTCACCGTCTGCTGGACATGCTGGCCAAAGGCGGGCTGAAAATCCCGGCCATCAACGTCAACGACTCGGTGACCAAGTCCAAGAACGACAACAAGTACGGCTGCCGTCACAGCCTCAACGACGCGATCAAGCGCGGCACCGACCACCTGTTGTCCGGCAAGCAAGCGCTGGTCATCGGTTACGGTGACGTGGGCAAGGGCTCGTCGCAGTCCCTGCGTCAGGAAGGCATGATCGTCAAAGTCTCCGAAGTTGACCCGATCTGCGCCATGCAAGCGTGCATGGACGGCTTTGAACTGGTTTCGCCATTCATCGACGGCATCAACGACGGCACTGAAGCGAGCATCGACAAAGCGCTGCTGGGCAAGATCGACCTGATCGTGACCACCACCGGCAACGTCAATGTTTGCGACTCGAACATGCTCAAAGCCCTGAAGAAGCGCGCTGTAGTCTGCAACATCGGCCACTTCGACAACGAAATCGACACCGCTTTCATGCGCAAGAACTGGGCATGGGAAGAAGTGAAGCCACAGGTGCACAAAGTTCACCGCACCGGCCCAGGCAGCTTCGACGCGCAGAACGACGACTACCTGATCCTGCTGGCCGAAGGCCGTCTGGTTAACCTGGGTAACGCCACTGGCCACCCGAGCCGCATCATGGACGGTTCGTTCGCCAACCAGGTGCTGGCGCAGATCTTCCTGTTCGGCCAGAAGTACGCCGACTTGTCGCCAGCGCAGAAAGCCGAGCGTCTGACCGTTGAAGTACTGCCGAAGAAACTCGACGAAGAAGTGGCCCTGGAAATGGTCCGCGGTTTCGGCGGCGTGGTCACCCAACTGACCAAGCAACAGGCTGACTACATCGGCGTCACCGTCGAAGGCCCGTTCAAGCCGCACGCTTACCGCTACTGATTGGTCCTGCTGTCCGCCCCTTTCGCAGGGGCGGACTCATGCACAAACCACGCAAATCTGCAGGAGCAAAGCTTGCTCGCGATAGCATCACCACGGTTTCCCCTGGATACCGCGGCGCGTTCATCGCGAGCAAGCTTTGCTCCTGCAAAAGCAAGGCTTACGCGTTTCCAAGGATATGACCATGTCCCAAGACCGTCGCTACAGCTTCGAGTTCTTCCCGACCAAGACCGATGCTGGGCATGAAAAACTGCTCGCCACTGCCCGTCAGTTGGCGACTTACAATCCCGATTTCTTTTCCTGCACGTACGGCGCCGGCGGTTCGACCCGTGATCGCACGATCAACACCGTGTTGCAGCTCGAAAGCGAAGTCAAAGTCCCGGCCGCCCCGCATTTGTCTTGCGTCGGCGACAGCAAGGACGACCTGCGCGGCCTGCTGACGCAATACAAGGCGGCCGGCATTACCCGCATCGTCGCCCTGCGCGGTGACCTGCCTTCGGGCATGGGCATGGCCAGCGGTGAATTGCGCCACGCCAATGACCTGGTTGAATTCATTCGTGAAGAAACCGGCAATCATTTCCACGTCGAAGTTGCCGCTTACCCGGAAATGCATCCGCAAGCGCGCAACTTTGAAGACGATCTGCAGAACTTCGTGCGCAAGGCCAACGCCGGTGCCGACAGTGCGATCACCCAGTACTTCTTCAACGCCGACAGCTACTTCTACTTCGTCGAGCGTGTGCGGGCGATGGGCGTGAACATCCCGATCGTGCCGGGGATCATGCCGATCACCAACTACAGCAAACTCGCGCGCTTCTCCGATGCCTGCGGTGCGGAAATCCCGCGCTGGATCCGCAAGCAACTGGAAGCCTACGGCGATGACACCCAGAGCATTCAACGCTTTGGTGAGCAAGTCATCACCGAAATGTGCGAACGCCTGCTGCAGGGTGGCGCTCCAGGGTTGCACTTCTACACGCTGAACCAGGCTGAACCGAGCCTGGCAGTGTGGAACAACCTGAAGTTGCCGCGATAACAGCAGCGACGAGCTTCAAGCTTCAAGCTCCAAGCGAAACCAAAAGATCGCCGCCTTCAGGGGCTGCGATTTTTTGCGTTTGGCGCGCTTTTTTTGTGCGCCAACACACGGAGTTAGAGCTTGTGCAGGCAGTTTCTGGCTCTTTACGGTTTCTCGTCGTAATCTCAAGCCATGCCTTTGATCGCGCAGTTACTGACCCTGCTACTTTTCACTTGCCTGAGCTGCACCGCTCGGGGCGAGAAATTGCGCATTGTCACTGAGCCGTGGGCCCCTTACGTCTACGAAGAAAACGGCAAACCGCTGGGTCTGGACTACGAAACCACCGCCATCGTCTTCAAACGTCTGGGCATCGAAGTGGAATGGCAATTCCTGCCGTGGAAGCGCTGCTTGTCGATGCTCGAAACCGGCCAGGCCGACGGCGCGCTGGACATCTTCCACAGCGCCGAACGCGACGCCACCCTGCTCTACCCCAGCGAACCGCTCTCGGAAGTCGAGTTCGTGATGTTCTATGCCAACCAGCGCCCACACCCGTTCAGCACGCTCGAAGCACTCAAAGGCCTGACCATCGGCACTTCGCCGGGTTATCTGTACAGCGAGGATTTCAGCAGCTCGACACTGTTTACCCGCGAACCGGCGCCGACCCATGAAGCCAACTTCGGCAAACTGGTGCGTGGGCGCATCGATCTGCTGATCACTGATCGCCGGGTCGGCCAGCATCTGCTCGATGAGCTGAACATCCGCGATCAGATCACTGAAAACCCGACAATCATCAGCCATCAGAGCCAGTTTCTGGCCGTGCGGCGCAACGCCGGGATGGATTTGCTGGTGCAGCGCTTCGGCGCCGAGCTCAAGCGATTCAAGCGCGAGCCCGCCTACGCTGAGTTGAGCGCCCGTTACGGGGCAAATCCGGACCCGGTGGCGCGAGCGCAAAGCACCTCGATCAGCCCTGCGCAAACCGTTGAGCAGCAGGAAAGCGGCGCGCAGTGATTGCTCTGTTATACTCCGGCCTTCCCGCCAGGCTCACGCCCGGACGCTCGGAATCGTTCAAGGCATCTCGACCCCGCTACAGCGCAGCTTTTCAGCCCGCGCGAGCGCTCCAGACGAGCCTTCGAAACCCAGCAGGACCGGACGGGATTGCGTTCCCCTTAAACGCCATTCGCGCCAGGCAAGACTCCCATTGGGCCAAGCCCTAACTAAAACAGGATTACTCATGTCCTTTGCTTCCCTCGGTCTCTCCGAGGCTTTAGTCCGCGCCATCGAGGCGGCGGGCTATACCGAGCCTACTCCGGTGCAACAGCGGGCCATTCCCGCCGTGTTGCAAGGTCGCGACCTGATGGTCGCGGCACAGACAGGTACTGGTAAAACCGGCGGCTTCGCCCTTCCGATTCTGGAGCGGTTGTTCCCCAACGGTCACCCGGACAAATCCCAGCGTCACGGCCCGCGCCAACCGCGCGTACTGGTCCTGACCCCTACCCGCGAACTCGCGGCTCAAGTGCACGAAAGCTTCAAGGTCTATGCCCGTGACCTGAAGTTTGTCAGTGCCTGCATCTTCGGCGGCGTTGGCATGAACCCACAGGTTCAGGCCATGTCCCGTGGTGTTGACGTGCTGGTTGCCTGCCCTGGCCGCCTGCTCGACCTCGCCGGCCAAGGCAGTGTCGATTTGTCCCACGTGGAAATCCTCGTGCTCGACGAAGCCGACCGCATGCTCGACATGGGTTTTGTCCATGACGTGAAAAAGGTCCTCGCGCGTCTGCCGAGCAAACGCCAGAACCTGCTGTTCTCGGCGACGTTCTCCAAAGACATCACCGACCTCGCCGGCAAGCTGCTGCACAACCCGGAACGCATCGAAGTGACGCCGCCGAACACCACGGTCGAGCGTATCGAACAGCGTGTATTCCGCCTCGCCGCCAGCCACAAGCGCTCGCTGCTGGCGCACCTGATTACCGCTGGCGCCTGGGAACAGGTGCTGGTGTTCACCCGCACCAAGCACGGCGCCAACCGTCTGGCCGAATACCTGGACAAACACGGCCTCACCGCCGTCGCGATCCACGGTAACAAGAGCCAGAACGCGCGCACCAAAGCCCTGGCCGATTTCAAGGCCGGCGAAGTGCGGATCCTGGTTGCCACCGACATCGCCGCTCGCGGCCTCGACATCGACCAGTTGCCACACGTGGTCAACTTCGAACTGCCGAACGTCGATGAAGACTACGTGCACCGTATCGGCCGTACTGGCCGTGCCGGTCGTTCGGGCGAGGCGATCTCGCTGGTTGCTCCGGACGAAGAAAAACTGCTGAAAAGCATCGAGCGCATGACCAAGCAGAAAATCGCCGACGGCGACCTGATGGGCTTCGATTCGAGCGCTGTAGAGGCCGAGAAGCCTGAAGTTCGCGAGCGTCCGGATGTGCGTAACCCGCGCAACCCACGTGGCCCGCGCGGCGACGGTCCGAACGGCACTGGCGGTGGCGGCGGTCGCAAGGACAAAGGCAAGGACAAGGGCGGCAAGGAAAAACCTGCAGCCACTGGCCGTGGCGATCGTCCGGCGCGTGAGCACAAGCCGCGCGAAGGCACCCCGGCCCGCGAACAACAGCGTCCGGCGCCACGCGCAGCGGCGGCTGATCGTGCCCCGGATGAGTTCCTCGACGACGACGTGGATAACTTCGGTAACCGCGTTGACTACGTGCCTCAGGCCAAACCGGCTCAGGGCCGTGGTCGCCGCCCAGGTGCTCCGGCACAAGGCGCGGCCACTGGCGCAGGTGCTCCGCGCACCGGCGGCAAGCCTCAGGGTCGCCAAAGCGGCCCGCGCAGCAGCGACGGCGCCACCACCGGCACCCCGCCCGCCAAGCGCAGCGGCCCACGCAACGGCGCGCCACGTGACGGTCAAGCCCGTCGCGAAGAGTCGCGCAACCGCCGCCCGGCCCGCACCGACGACCAGCCTCGTTCGGAACCGGCCGTGCAAAACCCGCGCGGCCCGGCACCGAAGATCATCCATAAAGAGTCGAAAACCGATCGGTTCCCGACTCCTGAGCAACTGGATCAACTGCCAGGTCGCCCACGCGGCGAAAAACCAGCGCTGCTGACCCGCAACCGCTGAGTTTTTGAAGTAACCCAAAATGCCCCGGATCTCACGACCCGGGGCATTTTTGTGTCCGCCACACAACCTCATCCCCTGTGGACGCGGAGTTCGTGCACGACAACCATCAACTGTGGGAGCAAGGCTTGCCCGCGATAGCGGTGGATCCGTCAGCAAAGATGTTGAATGTACTGGCCCCATCGCGAGCAAGCTCACTCCCACAGGGGATCTCCAGTGAACGCAGGTTTCGTGCACCACACCGACCAACTGTAGGAGCGAGGCTTGCCCGCGGAAGCGGTGGATCAGTCAGCGAAGATGTTGAATGCCTTGGCCCCATCGCGAGCAGGCTCACTCCCACATGGGATCTCCAGTGGACGCAGGTTTCGTGCACCACACCGACCAACTGTAGGAGCGAGGCTTGCCCGCGAAAGCGGTGGATCAGTCAGCGAAGATGTTGAATGCCTTGGCCCCATCGCGAGCAAGCTCACTCCCACAGGCGATCTCCAGTGGACGCGGGTTTCGTGCACAACACCGACCAACTGTAGGAGCGAGCCTGCTCGCGATAGCGGTGGGTCAGTCAGCGAAGATGTTGAATGTACTGGCCCCATCGCGAGCAGGCTCACTCCCACAGGGGATCTCAGGTGAACGCGGAGTTCGTGCACCACACCGACCAACTGTAGGAGCGAGGCTTGCCCGCGAAAGCGGTGGATCTGCCAGCGAAGATGTTGAATGTACTGGCCCCATCGCGAGCAAGCTCGCTCCTACATGGGATCTCCAGTGAACGCGGGTTTCGTGCACAACACCGACCAACTGTAGGAGCGAGCCTGCTCGCGATAGCGGTGGATCTGCCAGCGAAGATGTTGAATGCACTGGCCCCATCGCGAGCAGGCTCACTCCTACATGGGATCTCAGGTGGACGCGGAGTTCGTGCACCACACCGACCAACTGTAGGAGCGAGGCTTGCCCGCGATAGCGGTGGATCAGCCAGCGAAGATGTTGAATGTACTGGCCCCATCGCGAGCAGGCTCACTCCTACATGGGATCTCCAGTGGACGCGGGTTTCGTGCACAACACCGACCAACTGTAGGAGCGAGGCTTGCCCGCGAAAGCGGTGGATCAGCCAGCGAAGATGTTGAATGCACTGGCCCCATCGCGAGCAGGCTCACTCCCACATGGGATCTCAGGTGAACGCGGAATTCGTGCACCACACCGACCAACTGTGGGAGCAAGGCTTGCCCGCGATAGCGATGGATCAGCCAGCGAAGATGTTGAATGCCTTGGCCCCATCGCGAGCAGGCTCACTCCCACAGGGGATATACGGAGGTCATGGAAATTTTGTCGGCAATAAAAAACGCCCCTGACCGTGAGGCCGGGGGCGTTTTTTTGTCAGGCGCGAAAGTTACTTCGCTTTGACACCTTCGAACGAGATGTACAGCTCAACCGCGTCGGAGGCTGGGCCCAGATCTTTTTGCTTGCCGAAGTCGGAGCGCTTGATGCTGGTGGTGCCTTCGAAGCCGGCACGGTAGCCGCCCCATGGATCGTCGCCTTCATTCAGGAAAGTGGCTTTGACCACAACTGGCTTGGTCACGCCCAGCAGAGTCAGGTCGCCGGTGACGTCAGCAGTGTCCTTGCCAGCGGCGTTTTTGCCGGTGGATTTGACGCTGGTGGAAACGAAAGTGGCCTTGGCGAACTTGCTGACGTTCAGGAAATCAGCGCTGGCGATGTGCTTGTCGCGCTCGGCGTGGTTAGTGAACACGCTGGCGGTATTCACGTTGAACTCGATCTTGCTGTCTTCTGGCTTGGCAGCGTCGAAGCTGAACTTGCCGTCGATGTCCTTGAAAGTACCGGTGATGTAGCTGTAGCCCAAGTGGCTGATCTTGAAGTCGACGAAGGCGTGCTGGCCTTCCTTGTCGACGGTGTAGTCAGCAGCCATCACGTTAGCGGACAGCAGAGCGGAACCGATTGCCAGAGCGGCGAGAGTCTTTTTCAACATGCTTTCTATTCCTTTGGAGTTGAGGTTGAACTTCAAGCTTTGCGGCCGAGCATTCGCGTCAGCGTCGCATCACGGTCGATAAAGTGGTGCTTCAATGCTGCCAACGCATGGAGACCGGAAAAAATTACCAATATCCACGCCAGGTAAAAATGAACCACCCCAGCGGTATCTGCCTGGTCCGGTAGTCCGGAAACCAGCGCAGGAATCTCAAACAGGCCAAACACCGGAATCCCGACACCGTCTGCGGTGGAAATCAGGTAGCCGGCAATCATCACAGCGAACAGGCTGATGTACAGGAACGAATGACCGAACTTGGCGCCGATGCGCGTCATCCGGCTATAGCTCTGCAATGCCGGCGGCGGTGGGCTGATAAAGCGCCACAGCACGCGCAGCAACATGATCGCGAACAGCGTCAGGCCGATGCTTTTGTGCAGGTCCGGCGCGTCTTTGCGCCAGGTGCTGTAGTAATCCAGCCCGACCATCCACAGGCCCAACGCGAACAGCCCGAACACCGCCAGCGCCACGCCCCAATGCAGGAACACGCTGACCCAGCCATAACGAGAAGAAGAATTACGTAGCGGCATTGCTCAAATCCTGTGAGAACTGCGACTAAGACTAACGAGTTATCTATCGAATTAAAGCGGAAAATTTCGCTTTGAAATATCGAGAAATACGATCAAGAGTCTCCAAGTGGTGAGTTAAGGAAAGATTAAAGGCGAATTTGTGTCGGTTTGTGAGGTGTATTGGAAGAAATAGGTGTATGCGCGGACGACGCTATCGCGAGCAGGCTCACTCCTACAGAGAGCCATCTGCCAGGCAAAAAAAAGCGCGGCCCTTAAGCCGCGCTTTCATTCACCGCAACGCCTTACTGCGCTTTGGTATCAGTCGCTGCAGCCGGTTTTGCCGCAGGCTTCTTCGCCGGTTCAGCTTTCTTCGCCGCCGGTTTGGCCGGGGCCTTCTTGGTCTCGGTTTTTGCCGCAGGTTTCTTCGCCGCAGGCTTGGCCGCTTTCTTCGCTGGCTCGGCTTTGACCGGTGCCGCAGGCTTCGGTGCTTCCACTGGCGCCGGGGCCGGGGCTACCACTGGAGCTGGCGCAGGCGCTGGTGGCGTGACTGGTTCAGGCGCCTTCACTGGTTGCGCTTTCTTCTCTTCGTCCGCAGAACCACCAAACAGATTGCCGAAGAAATTGCTGAACACATTGCCTTTCTTCTGCGCTGCCGCACCCGCCGCTACTGCGGTCGCTGCCGGAACCACTTTCGCCGGTTCAAACGACTTGCCCGCCGCCAGGTCTTCAACCTGACTGGCCGCACGCTGGCCGGTGCGCAAGGCGCCTTCCAGAGTGCCCGGGTACAAGGTGTCGGTGTGTTCGCCGGCAAACGTTACGCGTTGCAGCGGACGTTCCCACAAGCGCCAGTATTTGCTGATCTGGCCTGGACCGAAGGCCAGGTAAGCGCCGCCCATCGACGGGTCGGTGCTGTAACGACGGATTTCATAACCGGTGAACGAACCGCGCGCCTGTGGATAAAACGCGTGCAGGCGAATCAACACCTGATCGACCATCTGCTTGTCGCCGAAGGCCTGCATCACCCGCGCATTGTCGCCGGACAGGTTGATCACCACGTTGGCGCCGCCCTTCAGCGCCGGCTCAATCCACAACATGCCGAGGCCGGCGTTGCTGTAAATCTCGCCGGACATGCGCGCCTTGCTTTCCCACACTGGCGTCTTGAACTTCAGCATGATCTGGTCGCGCCAGCCGTAGTTGGTGCCCTTGATCGCGCCGAGGTGCTGAGCGTCCAGCGCCGGGGTCATGCTGATCTTGTTGAGGGCGCGTAATGGCACTGCGACCACCACATAATCCGCTTGATAACCAACGCTGCCGACTTTGACGGTCACGCCGTCCTTGTCCTGGACAATCGCCGACACCGGCGAGCTGGTCTTGATGGTTTTCAGTTGTTTGACGAAGGCCTGAGCCAACACCGGGCTGCCGCCCAGCAGGCGCGAAGCGCGCAGGTCACGGTCGGAAACACCGCTGTAGACGCGGTTCTGCTGTGCGAAATACAGCAGCGACAGGCGCGAAGGTTCGTCGTAACGCGTACGAATCTGCTGATTGATCAGCTGACGCGCCGTTGCTGGCAGCGACAGACGGTCGAGCCAATTGGACACGTTGATCTGGTCCAGCGCATGCAGCGTGTTGTTGGCGGCCGGGTTTTGCGGGTCTTCGATCGAACGCGCCAGATCATCGACGGTTTTTTCGTAGCGCTTCAGCGCTTCCGCAGTTACCGGGTCCTTGGTCGCCAGATCGGCGGCAGTGAAGTAAACACCGTCAACCAGGTAGCCGGGTGTGCGCACGAATTCAGGCGCTGGCGTGGTGCTCAGCTTGAACGTCGAAACGTACTGGTTCAGCACCGGTTGGGCCTTGTCGTTGCCGATCCACTCGCTGGTGGCCATGCCGGAGCGACCGCCCAGGCTCGGTTTGGCTTCCAGCAGCGTGACTTGCCAGCCCTTGTTTTGCAGTTCGTACGCCGCCGTGAGGCCCGAAAGCCCGCCGCCGATCACGATCGCTGTTTTATCCTTGGCCAGCGCCGAAACGCTGAACAGCCCCAACATCACCAGCGCACAGGCGCGCAGCCAACCAGCAGACATTCAGCGAACTCCGGAAATAAGCGTAGGAAAAATCAGTTTTGCGAGTCAGACGACTCGAAGAATCGCGAAGAATACGTCAGCCATCAAAACGCCGCCAGCGACGTCTATCGCCCCACGCAAAGTAGCGCAATCGACACAATGGGTTGCTCGGGCGGGGTTGTTCCGGCGCGATGCATTGCATAGGCTTGCGCGATTGTTTGCCCGCGCCCGTCGCGGCTCGCCTCGAGGAGACTGTAAATGGGCCTGAATAATCAATGGATGCAACGGGATCTGGCCGTTTTATGGCACCCGTGCACCCAGATGAAAGACCACGAACAGCTGCCGCTGATCCCGATCAAGCGCGGTGAAGGCATCTGGCTGGAAGACTTCGAAGGCAAACGCTACCTCGACGCCGTCAGTTCCTGGTGGGTCAACGTGTTCGGCCACGCCAACCCGCGCATCAACCAGCGCATCAAGGACCAGGTCGATCAACTGGAACACGTGATCCTCGCCGGTTTCAGCCATCAGCCGGTCATCGAGCTGTCCGAGCGTCTGGTGAAGATGACCCCGGAAGGCCTGACCCGGTGCTTCTACGCCGATAACGGTTCGTCGTGCATCGAAGTCGCGCTGAAAATGAGCTTTCACTATTGGCTCAATCGCGGCCAGCCGAACAAGAAGCGCTTCGTCACCCTGACCAACGGTTACCACGGCGAAACCATGGCGGCGATGGCGGTCGGCGACGTGCCGTTGTTCACCGAAACCTACAAAGCGCTGCTGATGGACACCATCAAAGTGCCGAGCCCGGATTGCTACTTGCGCCCCGAAGGCATGAGCTGGGAAGAACACTCGCGCAACATGTTTGTCGCCATGGAACAGACCCTCGCGGACAATCACGAAACGGTCGCCGCGGTGATTCTCGAGCCGTTGATCCAGGGCGCGGGCGGCATGCGCATGTATCACCCGGTTTACCTGAAGTTGCTGCGCGAGGCGTGCGACCGTTATGGCGTGCACCTGATCCACGATGAAATCGCCGTCGGTTTTGGCCGCACCGGGACCATGTTTGCCTGCGAGCAGGCCGGTATCCGCCCAGACTTCCTGTGTTTGTCGAAAGCGCTGACCGGCGGTTATCTGCCGTTGGCGGCGGTGTTGACCACCGACGACGTCTACAGCGCGTTTTACGACGATTACCCGACCCTGCGCGCCTTCCTGCATTCCCACAGCTACACCGGCAACCCGCTGGCATGCGCCGCCGCGTTGGCGACGCTGGATATCTTCGAAGAAGACAACGTCATCGAGAACAACAAGGCCCTGGCCCAGCGCATGGCGACGTCCACCGCGCACCTGGTCGATCACCCGAACGTTGCTGAAGTGCGGCAGACCGGCATGGTCCTGGCCATCGAGATGGTCAAGGACAAGGCGACCAAGGAGGCTTATCCGTGGCAGGAACGGCGCGGTTTGAAGGTGTTCAAGCATGCGCTGGAGCGCGGGGCTTTGCTGCGGCCGCTGGGCAGCGTGGTGTATTTCCTGCCGCCGTACGTGATTACCCCGGAGCAGATCGATTTCCTCGCCGAAGTGGCCAGCGAAGGCATCGACATCGCCACACGCGACAGCGTCAGCGTGTCCGTGCCGAAAGAATTTCACCCGGGCTTCCGTGACCCGGGCTGACAGTCACCACAAATCGTCAGCAGCCACAAAAGCGATTCCGAGCCAATTTTTCAGAGAACCCAGATGAGACTCTCCCGCTTCTTTATCGACGCCCCCCTGAGCACCGGCGAGCACGAGTTGCCCGAGGCGCAGGCCCACTACATCAGCCGCGTGCTGCGCATGGCCGAGGGCGATGCGGTGCAATTGTTCGACGGCTCGGGCCATGAGTTTCGCGGCTCGCTGGTGGACGTCGGGAAGAAACGCGTGGTGGTGCAGATCGATGAAAGCTTTCGCGGCCAGATCGAATCGCCGCTGCAGATCCACCTCGGCCAAGGCCTGTCCCGTGGCGAGCGGATGGACTGGGCGATCCAGAAAGCCACCGAGTTGGGCGTGACTGAAATCACCCCGATTTTCACCGACCGCTGCGAAGTCCGGCTCAAGGACGAACGCGCTGACAAACGTCGGCTGCACTGGCGCCAAGTGGCGATCAGCGCGTGTGAACAGTGCGGACGCTCGACAGTGCCGGTGATTCATCCGCCGCTGTTGTTGGCGGATTGGTTGAAGCAGACCGAGGCCGAATTGAAGCTGGTGCTGCACCCGGTCGCGGAGCCGCTGGTGAGCCATGCCAAACCTGCGACGTTGGCGTTTCTGATCGGGCCGGAGGGCGGGTTGTCGGATGCGGAAGTGGATCAGGCTAAAGGTGCCGGTTTCCACGCCGCCCGCCTCGGCCCGCGAGTGCTGCGCACCGAGACCGCGCCGGTGGTGGCGTTGGCGGTTGCCCAGCAATTGTGGGGGGATTTCTAAACCGCTATCGCGAGCAAGCTTTGCTCCCACAGGGTCAGGGCTTGCCACCGAGCTTTCGACGGCCACCGACCCAATTGTGGGGTGATTTCTAAATCGCTATCGCGAGCAAGCTTTGCTCCCACAGGGTCAGGGCTTGCCACCGAGCTTTCGACGGCCACCGACCTGTGGGAGCAAGGCTTGCCCGCGATGGGATTACCTCGACCTATAGGACATAAAACAATATCGCCACAAAGTGCAGCAAACTCCCGGCGATCACGAACAAATGCCAGATCCCATGCGCATGCCGCAACCGGTGATCCAGTGCAAAAAAGATAATCCCCACCGTGTACAAAACCCCGCCCGACGCCAGCCACGCGAACCCCGTCGCGCCCAGCGCCGCGAGCAAAGGCTTGACCGCCACCAAGACAATCCAGCCCATCACCGCATAAATCACAATCGACAAAATCCGCGCCTCCGAACGCGGTTTGATCTCCTGCAAAATCCCGATCAGCGCCAGCCCCCAGACAATCCCGAACAACGTCCAGCCCCACGGCCCACGCAGCGTCACCAGGCAAAACGGCGTGTAGCTGCCGGCGATCAGCAGGTAGATCGAAAAGTGATCAACCTTCTGCATGATCTCTTTCTTGCGCCCGCGCACGCTGTGGTAAACGGTCGAGGCGCTGTAGAGCACCATCAAGGTGAATCCGTAAATCGCCACGCTGACAATCTTCCACGGACTGCCATCCATGCTCGCAATCACCAGCATCCACACCGCGCCAATCCCTGCCGCGACGGCCCCGACCAAGTGCGTCCAGGCGTTCAATCTTTCCCCGTGATACATCGGTTTCCCACCTCAAAATTCGTTACAACTTGGCGCAAGGCTCAGCCCTTGAGACTGAAAGCGCAATGTTTCAGGACACATATCGCCCTGCCGTGCACAATCAGGCCATTCCAAAAAGAGTCCGGCCCATGCTGATCGACGAAGAGTTGACCCTGAAAAAACTCGAGGTGTTCCTCGCCTTCATGCGCACCGGCAACCTGGCCCGTGCCGCCGCCGAATTGCAGACCAGCAACGTCAGCGTGCACCGCGCGATTCATTCCCTCGAAAGCGCCCTGCGTTGCCCGTTGTTCAAACACGAAGGACGCAACCTGACGCCGCTGGAAAGCGCTTACGTGCTGGAAGAACGCGCGCAAAAGCTGATTCAGGACGTGGTCGAAAGTGTGCGCCTGACCCGCGAAGCGGCCGGGTTCTCGGCGGAACGTTTCAAGCTTGGCTCGCTGTATTCGCTGACGGTGAAGACCGTGCCGCAGCTGATCATGGGCCTGAAAATCCGCCGCAGCGAACTGAATATCGACCTGATCCTCGGCTCCAATATCGACCTGTTGTACAAGCTGAAAAACATGGAAGTCGACGCGATTCTGGTGTCGCTGGACGACAGCATCCACGACGCGGATTGCGAGCATATTGCGCTGTTCTCCGACGATATCTTCCTCGCTACGCCAGCAGATTCGAAGTTCGCCCAGCGCGCCGAAGTCGACCTCGCGGAAGTGCGCGACGAGACATTCATCACGCTGACGCAAGGCTTCGCCACGCATCAGGACGGGATTCGGGTGTTCAAGCAGGCAGGGTTCGAGCCGAAAGTGGCGATGCAGGTCAACGACATCTTCACGCTGCTGAGTATGGTCAGCTCGGGGGTGGGTTATGCGCTGCTGCCGGGGCGGATTGCGGCGGTGTATGAGAACCGGGTGAAGCTGATTCCGCTGCAGGAAAAGTATCGATTGCAGCAGCACATTGGCGTGGTGTTTTTGAAGGCCAAGGAGCGGGATCCGAATTTATTGGCGTTGTTGGCGGAGTGTCGGATGTATGCCAATCGCAATGGTGTGGTGTGACTGAGAGCCACCCCTCACCCCAGCCCTCCCGAAACGTCGGACCGCCCCAGAGGGGAGAGGGGGAAAGGGAGCGGATCTCCACCGTTTTCAAAGCCTGGGTTCGACTATCGATCGCAATGGTTTTGCTTTTCAAAACCTGAGCTCACCTCAATATCGCAGGTCGATGTAGCTCGAGAGAACAACTCGGTCAGTCCCCTCGCCCCCCTGGGGAGAGGGTTAGGGTGAGGGGTGGATCTTGACCCCCTACCCCACAATCCCGCGAACAATGAAGTACAACAACGAAGGCCCCAACAAGCACCCCAGCCCGGTATGAAACGTCGCCGTCAACGCCCCATATGGCACCAACCGCCGATCCGTCGCCGCCAGCCCCGCCGTCACGCCGCTCACGGTCCCGGCCAAGCCACCAAACACCATCGCCGAGCGCGGGTTGTCCAGGCCCATCCATTTCGCCGCCATCGGCGTGCCGACCATCACCAGAATCGCCTTGATCAACCCGGTGGCAATCGACAACGCCACCACATCCGAACTCGCGCCAATCGCCGCACCGGTCACCGGCCCGACGATGTAAGTCACCGCGCCCGCGCCGATGGTGGTCATGCTCACCGCATCGCGATAGCCGAACGCCCAGGCAATGCTCGCGCCGACAATAAACGGCAGGATCGTGCCCAGCAGCAGCGCAATCACCCCGATCATTCCAGCCTTCTTCGCCTCGGTGGCCTGCACCTCGAACGCCGTCGCGACAATCGCAAAGTCGCGCAGCATCGCGCCGCCCATCAAACCGATGCC
This sequence comes from Pseudomonas sp. SJZ131, assembly GCF_007828705.1. Taxonomy (NCBI): domain Bacteria; kingdom Pseudomonadati; phylum Pseudomonadota; class Gammaproteobacteria; order Pseudomonadales; family Pseudomonadaceae; genus Pseudomonas; species Pseudomonas sp. SJZ131. The sequence goes on from NZ_VIVC01000003.1 coordinate 219,253, forward strand.
GGAGAACAACGTCAGGTCCGCCAGGCCCTTTTGCCCGCCGGTCATAGTGCCGCCAACCCACGCCAGCACCAGGCCGATGACAATGGCAATCGCCGAGCCGTGAATCCGCCCGAACGTCAGGCGTTTCGACAACACCACCGACACCCACATGATCACGCCGACAAACGCGAACGCCGTGACCAGACCGTTATGTTCCAGGCCTTTCTCGATGAGATCCCACATATCAGCGCCCCCCTACCGGCGTGCCAACCGGGGAGATTTCCTGCGGTTCGTCGGGCAACGGTTCGCCCTTGTGCGTGCGGCTGATCAGCGCAATCGTGCCGCCGCAAATCACCACCGAACCGATCGCCGCCAATACCGCCACCGGGCCGCCGTGCAGCGCAGTGACGACGTTTTGCTGCGCCGCCATCGCCACCACCACCGGAATGTACATGGCGCCCCAGAAGCCGACGCCCATCTCGCAATCCTTGGTCATGCCGCCACGTTTTTGCATCCACAGCCGCGCGCAGATCAACAGGATCATCGCGATCCCGACCCCGCCGACGTTGGACTTGACGCCCAGCAACACGCCCAGCGCGTCACCCATGATCACCCCTGCCAGCGTACAGATCGCCAACAGCGCCACACCGTAAATAATCATTGTTGTAGTCCCTCAAGTTGCGTCGTCGAATGTTGTTTTTGTTGTTCGAAGCCTGAGTCGGGTGATCTAGAGTTGGCGGCTTCCCTCCTCACGCAACAGCGCGTGCAAGGTGTCGAGCCGCGCACCGTCGAAGGCGATCACGCTGCCCTGCTCGAACACCCGGCGCGCCAGCCCGGTCAGCACGGCACCGGGCGGCAGTTCGATCTGCAGCCGCACGCCGCGCTCGTAAGCGCTTTGCACCGTGCCGCGCCAATCGACGACGCGGCACATGTTGAACGCGAGGTCGTCGCGCAAGGCTTCGACATTGCTGATCGGCCGGGCGCGGCTGCCGCTCAGGTAGCCCGTCGCCGGGGTTTGCAAACGCACCTTGGCGAAGGCTTCGGCAAGGGTTTGCGCCGGCGCATCCAGCAGCGGGCAGTGCGACGGCACGCTGACGGCCAAGCGTTTAGCCAACCCCGCGCCGCGTTGTCTGGCCAACTGCGCCACGGCGTTCATCGCCTCGTCGCTGCCAGCAATCACCACTTGGTTATCGGCGTTGATATTGGCCAGATACACCGGCGTTTCGTTGCGGTGAACCTGCGCCAGCAGCGTTTCGACGGTGGATAAATCCAGGCCGATGATCGCGGTCATGCCGTAGCCCTGTGGATAAGCTTGCTGCATCAACTCGCCGCGCAGGCTGACCAGATGCAGCGCGTCGCTGAAGCTCAGGGCTCCGGCAACCACGGCTGCCGGATAGGCGCCGATGGACAATCCCGCGACATAATCTGCGGACATCGCCAGTTGCCGTGCAGCCGCGACACCCGCGATCAGCAGGCAAAGCTGAACCGCCCTCGTCGACCGCAACGCATCGGCAGAATCCAGCTGCAAGACGTCTTCGCCGAGTACTTCACTCGCCTCATTCACCGTTTCCAAAGGCAACCGATGGAGCATGCCCGGCTGCTGCGCGCCCTGACCGGGGAACACCAGCAAACTGCTCACGCCGCTTGCTCCTGAGGGTTCCACGGATCCATCACCAGACAGGCCTGATGAGCGTTTTTCAGCAGGACGCGGCGCGCTGGCCCGGCCCACTCGCGCAGGGCGACGGCGCCTAAGGGCGTCTGCAATTGCATATCCACTTGGCAGGCGGCAGTGTCGAAAATCTTCACCAGTGCCTGAGCCTGGGCGCGGCTCAGCGGTTGCGGCGTGCGCAGAATCAAATCAAGATCGCTGCGCTCATGCAGCGCTTGAACACCGCTGGCCAACTCAAACCCGGCGCTGCCGGTGATGCCCCAGACAAAACCACAGCTATCGAGCATCGGCCGAAGCTGATTTAACGCACGCAACGCCGGCAAATCCCGATCAATCAGGACGTGGCAGAGGTCTTCCGGTTTGACCCGACGCTGAATCGCTTCGACCGCCATCAGCGTGGCAAAACGCTGCTCACGCAACGGCCCGCGCACGCCGACGGCAATCTGACCCGGCGCGCACAACGCCCGCCGCACCACCACCGGTTGGCAAGCGCCAATCGACTCAATCGCCCATAACGGCGCGTCCGCTGGCAACTGCTCCGGGGTCATGCCCCAGAGCAAGTCGTGAGCCAGAAACGTATTCACCACTGCGCTCTCAGCAGTTCACGCACCTTGCTCGACGCCGCGCGGTTGCTGGCGCCCAAGCGGCTGCTCAGGTCGCGGCCCTTCGCGGCGACATCGCTGATCGCCTGATTCAGGCATTCAGTCACGCGGGCCAGATCTTGCGCCGTCGGTTGCTCAATCTGCTCCACCGACAAGGTTTCCCAGAGCAGACCGAGGCTGGCGTAACTTTCGATGTCATAGGCCATCGGCGGCACGCTGGCGGCCAGCGCTTCGAGTTCCTCGACACTGCGCAAGGTCACCCGCGCCGCCGAAGCCTTGCCCATCGCGTGGACCATGACGCCCGGATCGCGCAGGGCAATCAGCCGGTTGGCTTGATAACCATGGGCTAGAAATGCGCCGGACATTGCTTTGCCTACCAGCAAACCGATCACTGCGTGGCCGGCCAGTCGAGCGCGGGCATAACTGTCCGCCGCACCGGCCAACGCCTGATGAATCCCGAGCGCCTCTTCGCGGCGACCGTAGGCTTGGCTCGGAACATCGACGATGGCGATCAAAGCGCGCTTCTGCGATTTGTCACTGTCGGCCGCAATAACTTCATCCACGGCTTTGGCCAAACCCCAACCTTCAAGCAACCCAACCTCGCCATTACGGGCACGGGCGAAGCGGTTGTCGGGATCGGTCACCACAGCGATAAATCGCACCGGTTGGTCGCCCAAAACACCGTCGGCGACTTTCAGCGAGGCGGGCAAACCTTCAACAGGTTTGGCGCCGCTGCTCAAAGCGTTAAACCAGTTCAAACCTCTCATGAGCGCTCTCCTTGATACAGATCGCGAACCACTGAAGGTTCGATTTGCGGTTCAGCATCCAGCCGCGCCAAACGCTGCAGGAACAACTCGGATTGCTGGCTACGTTGCTGCGCCGGCAGACCTTGCTTGAGCAACTCACTGACCTGCTGCTGAATCTGCGCCACATCATCGGCGACATAACGATCCGCCAAACCGCTGGCAAACCGCTGCTCGCCACCGGTCAGGCTCCAGATAAACGGGCGATCCCGCGAGTCGTATTCCTCAAGCCCGGCTTCCTGCTCGATCACTTGCGGACCATTCAAGCCAAGCCGCGCCTCCTGGGTCACCAGCAAATAACTGCACAACCCGGCCGCAATCGACATCCCGCCAAAGCAACCGACACTGCCGGCCACCACGCCAATCACCGGTTGGTGCTGGCGCAGGTCGACAATCGCCGCGTGAATATCGGCAATCGCCGCGAGCCCGAGGTTGGCTTCCTGCAACCGCACGCCGCCGGTTTCCAGCAACAGCACGGCGCGGGTTGGAATGCCTTTGCGGTTGTCTTCGGCGGCCAGTTCGAGCGCACCGGCTATCTTCGCGCCGCCGACTTCGCCGAGGCTGCCGCCCTGAAACGCGCCTTCAATCGCGGCGATCACCACGGGCAATCCACCGATGCTGCCCTTGGCGATCACCACGCCGTCATCGGCTTGCGGCACCACGCCTTGGCGCGACAGCCATGGCGACATGATTCGCTGAAACGGGTCGAGCAATTCGCGAAAGGTCCCGGCATCGAGCAAGGCTTTCGCCCGTTGCCGCGCGCCGAGTTCGACGAAGCTGTGTTTGTTTAGGAGATCAGTCATGGCCAATCTCCTCAAAGCCTTGTTCCAGACGCAGGCGCACCACGCCTGGGGTCGCGCCGAAGTCATGGATATCGATGGCCATCGCTGGCGGCGTCTGCCCGTCAAACATCCGCGCAAACAGGTGCTGCCAGCGTTGTTCGGCACCGTTGACCGAGGTCTGTACCTGGATCGTCAGTTTGCCGGCCTGCCCCGGTTCGATCAGCACTTCCAGATCGCCCGAGCCGACACAGCCCACCAGCGTCCGCCCGCGTGGCGGCTGCCCGGCGGGGAATTCAAAGGATAAGGTTTCCATCAGAAAGCTCCGGACTCGATACGGTCGATGAACAGGCAAGCGGCGAGCAAGTCGGCAGCGCCGCCGGGCGAGGCGTTCAACGCGATTAATTGTTGGTCCAGCTCATGCAAACGCCGACGCCCGCCAAGGCTGGCACTGCCGCCCGCGTCGAGCACGGCTTGGGCGCCGAGTTGCATGGTTTGCAGGCCGGTTTCGCCGGCGCGGTAGAGCACGCAGGTGTCGGCCAGTCGGGTCATGATCGCCAGCAAGGCGTCGAGGCGCGCGTTCTGCTCGCCGTGGCCGAGCGCGCGGCTGCGTTTGAGTCGCGGCAATGCGCGTTGCAACACCGCCGGAAAACCAAGCTGCGCTTCTTCACGGGCACCGCGTGCGCCGTAGCGCTGGGCGACTTGGGCGCCGTGGCTGAGTGGGCGTGGGGCGTAGCGGTCGTCGAGCAAAGCCAAACGTGCGGCGCACAGAGAGACGGCGCTGGCGGTTGTGTTTTCCAGTGCGGCGGCGGCGACCAACAGGCCCAACGCCCAAATCGCCCCGCGATGAGTATTCACACCGTTGGTGGTGGCGAGCATCGCTTGCTCCCCTTCCCGGCCAATCCGCCCAAGGGCTTCGCGCAGTGGTAAGCCGACTTCGCCAAACTCGATAGCGGCTTCCGCCATTTCCTTGAACGCCGGCCACAACGACAGCGCCGAAGCGTGCATCAGCCCGAGGTGCAAATCGGTATGGGCGCCGTTGCCGCGACGGTCAACCAGTGCCGGTTTCGGCGACAGGTCCGCTTCGTCGATCAGCGCGTCGACCGCCAGATCCGCCAGCCGATCAGCCAGTGTCAGCGGTTTGGATTGCAGATTAAGTGCGTGCATTTACCAACTCCTGAACTTGGCGGGCGGGTTGTAGAGGCCGCCGGACCACTCGACCAGATCAGCCACACTTTTCGCCGCGAGCAATTCGCGGGTGGCGTCGGTGCGGCGGATGCCGAGGTCTTCGGGCAAGGCGATCAAGCCTTCGCGGCGCATGCGCGCGGTGTCTTTCGGGTTGTGGCGCAGGCCGATGGCGGTGACGCCGGCGACTGCGGCAATCATGGCTTGGCGCTCTTCCAGCGAGCGCGCCTTGTACAGATAGGCGATGCCTTCTTCGGTCAGCAGGTGAGTGACGTCGTCGCCGTAGATCATGATCGGCGCCAGCGGCATGCCGCTTTTACGCGCGACTTCGACCGCGTCGAGGGTTTCGACGAAGGTCGGTTTGCCGCCCTCCTGGAACGTCTCGACCATTTGCACCACGAGTTTTTTACCGCGTTCAAGCAAGGCTTCCGGCGCATCGTGGTGGCGCATGTCGAGCCAGGCTGGCGTGCCGTGGCGGCGACCGCGCGGGTCGTGGCCCATGTTCGGCGCGCCACCGAAACCGGCGAGGCGTCCGCGAGTCACGGTAGAGGAATGGCCGTCGCCATCGACTTGCAGGGTCGCGCCAATGAACAGATCCACCGCGTATTGCCCGGCGAGTTGGCAGAACATCCGGTTGGAACGCAGCGAGCCGTCGCGCCCGGTGAAGAACACGTCCGGCCGGGCGGCGATGTAGTTTTCCATCCCGAGTTCGGTCCCGAAACAATGCACGCTTTCGACCCAGCCGCTTTCAATCGCCGGGATCAGCGTCGGGTGCGGATTGAGCGTCCAGTTGCGGCAGATTTTGCCTTTGAGGCCGAGGGATTCGCCGTAGGTCGGCAGGATCAATTCGATGGCGGCGGTGTTGAAACCGATGCCGTGGTTCAGCGACTGCACGTTGTGTTTTTCGTAGATCCCGCGAATCGCCATCATCGCCATCAACACGTGGACAGGCTTGATGTGGCGCGGGTCGCGGGTGAACAGCGGCTCGATGTAGAACGGCTTGTCCGCCACCACCACGAAGTCGACCCAGGACGCGGGGATATCAACGCGAGGCAGATCGCTGACGTCGTCGACCAATTGGTTGACCTGGACGATGACGATGCCGTCGCTGAAGGCGGCTGGTTCGATGAGCGCTGGAGTGTCTTCAGTGCTCGGGCCGGTGTAGATGTTGCCGGCACGGTCGGCCATGAAACCGGCCGAGAGCACGACGTTGGGGATCAGGTCCACCACCAGTCGCGCATAGAGTTCGATGTAAGTGTGGATCGCGCCGATTTCCAGCAGGCCGTCTTCGAGCAACTGGCTGATGCGCAGGCTCTGGGTGCCGGCGAAGGAGAAATCGAGCTTGCGAGCGATGCCGCGTTCGAACAGGTCGAGGTGCTCGGAACGGCCGACGCTGGGCATGATCATGTGCAGGTCGTGGAGCTTGGCGGGATCAGCCTTGGCCAGCGAGCGCGAGAGGAAATCCGCCTGCTTCTGGTTATTGCCTTCGAGCACCACGCGGTCGCCGGGCAGGATCAACGCCTCCAGCGCCGCGACGATTTTGTCGGTGGGCAGGACCACACCGTCGGCCAAACCTTTCACCAACTCAAGCCGCCGCTGCTTCTCGCTGCGCCGCCGCGTCCATCGCGCGTTGGGGGAAATTGTTGTTGTCATGACCACTCCACGGGGTTCGCTGTCGTGGGAGCCACCTTAGGAGGGTTGGGTGCGGGGCATCAATCAAGCAGAGTGTTGGATTGTTACGGTTAGGGTAATGGTTGATCTCAGAGACTTGGAGTGTCAGTTAAAATCACCCCTCACCCTAACCCTCTCCCCAGAGGGGCGAGGGGACTGACCGTGTTGTTCTTGGAGCTACATCGACCTGAACGATCGAGCCGAACTCAGGATTTGAAAAGCGCAGCCGTATAGATCTGAATGTCCGGATCGAACTGGGGATTCGAAAGGCGCAGCCGTATAGATCTGAATGTCCGGGTCGAACTGAGGATTCGAAAGGCGCAGCCATATAGACCTGAATGTCCGGGTCGAACTCAGGATTTGAAAAGCGTGGAGATCTGCTCCCTTTCCCCCTCTCCCCTTTGGGGAGAGGGCTGGGGTGAGGGGTGGATTTCGGATACGCCTGGTTTTTATGTTCAAACACCCATCCCCATCGACCAGCCCCAAAAAAGGACCGATCAGCCCCTTTTTGGAACTCTTCAACCCCTCCCAGCCAAATGGAATTTGTGTTTAAAAGTTGCGCCACAGGAGGGGTGAGCGGCTACGTGGTCTGGCGCCGTTGCCTACAGCAATGCGGGAAGCCTCTGAAGATTTGCTGTCCATCAGCGCCATTCCAGCATGGCGATCCGGTCAGACCAGATCGGCGTTCACCAGCAGTTCTTCCAGCGCCAACAAATCCGGCACCTTCGCCACTTGTTCCCCAATCTGCACCGCCGCTTGTTCCAGCGGACACAACGGCACATCCACATAGCTCAACTGACTATCGAGCTTGTAAGACCGAGGAATCCCCTGCACCAGCAACGCAATAAACTTCAACTCCGGCCGCCCGCCGAGGGCATTGAGGATGACGATTCTCACGCGTTCGCCGATCACCACTTTGCTGCCGCACGCCGACTCGAAACTCAGCAACGGAATCTGCCGGTCCCGCCACGTCACCAGCCCCAGATACCACGGCGGTGTGTCGAGGTCGAACGCCGCCGGTTGATAGTCGATCAACTCGGCGACCGCGACGTTGGGCAGGATCAAATTGCGATCCGCCAATGGCAGCAACAGCCCGGTGAGGTTGCTGGTGCGATGTTCATGCATGGGTTTTGCTCCACAGCGCGATGCTTTCGAGCAGCACGGTTTCCTGATACGGCTTGCCGAGGTAGTCGTTGACGCCGATGGCCATCGCGCGGTCGCGGTGTTTTTGGCCGGTGCGCGAGGTGATCATGATGATCGGCAAGTGCTGCAGACGTTCGTCGGCGCGCACTTGGGTGGCGACTTCGAAGCCGTCCATGCGCGGCATTTCGATGTCCAGCAACATCACGTCGGGCACGTGATCTTCGAGCAGCAGCATGGCGTCGACGCCGTCCTTGGCGGTCAGCACGTTCATGCCATGGCGTTCGAGCAAACGGCTGGTGACCTTGCGCACCGTCACCGAGTCGTCCACCACCAACACCAATAGCGGTTTATGCGGCTCAGCTTCGGTTTCGTGGGTCAGCGGCCGTTGCGGGACGCGCGTCTGCATGGCGCGGATCGGCGCGAGCAAATCGATGATCAGCACCACCCGCCCGTCACCCAGAATCGTCGCCCCGGACAAGCCCTGCACCGCCGCGAATTGCGCGCCGAGGCTCTTCACCACAATCTCCCGCGTGCCCGCCATCGAGTCCACTTGCACGGCGATGTGCCGCTCGTTGCATTGCACCAGCAACACCGGCAACGGCAGGCTCTGGCCCAACAGTTTCGGGCGTGTGCTGGTTTTCAGCAGTTCGCCGAGGTAGCACAGTTCATAGTCCTGCCCGGCGTATTTGTAGGTCGGCGGATCGAGTCGGTAATGCCCTTCGAGTTCGCTGGGCAGCACGCGAACGATGCCGTCGATGGTGTTCAGCGGGATCGCGTATTGATCCTCACCGCACTGCACCATCAGCGCGCGGTTGACCGACACGGTGAACGGCAGCCGAATGCGGAAGTGCACACCCTGCCCCGGCACCGAGTCGATGACCATGCTGCCGCCGAGCTGCCGCACTTCCTCGTGAACCACGTCCATGCCGACGCCGCGCCCGGAAATCTGGGTGATTTTCTCGGCAGTGGAAAACCCCGGTTGCAGGATGAATTGCAGCACGTCGCGGTCGCTGATATCGCTGTCCGGCGCGAGCAAACCGCGCTTGATAGCCTTGCGCCGCACCGCATCCAGCGGCACACCGGCGCCGTCGTCGCGGATGTCGAAAATGATGTCGCCGCCCTCGCGCGCCAGGTCCAGGGTTATCCGCCCCTGCGCCGGTTTGCCCGCCGCGAGCCGCACTTCGGCGGACTCCAAACCGTGATCCACGGCGTTACGCAGCATGTGTTCGAGCGGTGCGGCCATGCGTTCCAGCACGTTGCGATCCATCTCGCCCTCGGCGTTGCCGACCACGAATTCCACGTCCTTGCCCAACTCGCTGGAGACCTGACGGACGATCCGCTTCAAGCGCGGCAGCATTCGTTCGAACGGCACCATACGCGTGCGCATCAGGCCTTCCTGCAGTTCGGTGTTGATCCGGCCCTGCTGTTGCAGCAGGTTGTCGGCGTCCTGGTTGCGCCGGTCGAGGGTTTCCTTGAGGTCGAGCAAGTCCGAAGCGGACTCGAACAACGCGCGCGACAGTTGCTGCAATTGCGAATGACGGTCCATTTCCAGCGGATCGAATTCTTCGTAACCGAGGCGCTCGGCCTCGACTTGCTGGCGACTGAGAATCCGCCCCTGGGTTTCGCTGTCGATCCGCCGCAACTGATCGCGCATGCGCTCGATGGTGGTTTCCATCTCGTTCAGCGCGACGCGCGCATCGTTGACCTGTTGCTCGATGCGGCCACGGAAGATCGACGTTTCGCCGGCCAGATTGACCAGATCGTCGAGCAATTCGGCCGAGACCTTGACCATATCGGCGCCCGCATCCGGCGCCGGCGCTTCGGGTTTTACCACGATCGGCGCGGCTGTCGGCACGCTGACCGGCGCTACCACCGGCGCCACGACCGGAGCAATGACTGGAGCAACGACCGGCGCTGGCGGCTCAGCCTGATGGCTGAAGTTTTTGATCGCCTCGATCAACCGGTCTGCGGGCGGACACGCTTGCCCGGCGCGGATCGCGTCGAGCATTTGCGCCAAGCGGTCCTGGCTGCTTTGCAGCAAGGTAAACAGCGCCGCCGTCGGTTGCAGCAGGCCCGCCGACAAGCCTTCGTAGAGGAATTCCAGTTCATGCGCCAAGTCACCAATCGGCGCGATTTCGACCATCCGCGCGCCGCCCTTCAGCGTGTGCAGATCGCGCAGCAGGGTTTCCACTTCCTGGCGATTGGACGGCTCGGCCTGCCAGCGCAGCAACGCCGCGCCGGAGTTTTCGATGATGTCGAAACCTTCTTCGAGGAAGATCTCCAGCAGCTCCGGGTCATGTCCGGGCGAATCCATCGCGGCGGGCGGTTCTGCTGTTTCGACGCCGCTCGAATGGCTTTGGCGGAACTGCCGAATCGCTTCGATCACTTCCTCGGGATCGCCCATCGGTTGCTGCTGTTGCAGTTGCTCAAGCAGCAACGCCAAGCGGTCATGACTGGTTTGCAGCAACTGCGCCAGCGCTGCGCTGTGGTTGTAGCGGCGGTCGACCAGGCCTTCGTAAAGGTTTTCCAATTCGTGCGCGAGGTCACCGACCGCCTCGACTTCGGCCATTCGCGCGCCACCCTTGAGCGTGTGCAAATCGCGCTGCAAGGATGACAGCGGCGCCGCGTTTTCCGGGTCGCCGAGCCAGCGCTGCAAGGCCTGGCCGGCGCTTTCGAGAATATCCGCAGCTTCTTCGAGGAAGATCGCAACGATTTCGTCGTCGTGCTCGATTTGCGTCGCGGTGTGCGACAGCTCGGCGGTGGCGTTGCCGAGTTCGCGAATGCTCAACGTGCGGCTGCCGTCGCTGCGAATCAGGCCCATGGCCGACGGGTCGAGGCTGGTATCGAGTAAACCGCGCAAGGCCTGAACGCGCGCCGGTTGTGGGCTGACTTCCTGGCCGGCGGCCAGTTCGTCGAGCATGTTGATCAGCGCTTCATGGGCACTTTGCGCCTCATGAAAAAAGCCGTCGCTGACCGCCAGGCTGCTCTCTTCCACCGCGCCATACAGGTCGAGCAAGGCTTCGCAGAGTTCGTCCACCGGATGCAGATCGGCGAGATGCGCGCCTTCGCCGAGGGTGGTCAATTCGTCGAGCAACGCGCTGAGTTCCTGGCGCTCGCCGGGGTGTTCTTGCCAGCGGCGCAGCAGGCTTTCGGCGTCGAGCAGGATGTCCATGCCCTGGGCGAGAAAGTTGTTGATCAGTTGCGGATCGCGCTTGACCCGCAAGCCACGGTTCGGCGCGCTGAGCAGCGCTTCGAGGCGCTCATCGAACAACGCGTGCGTGCGCTCGATCAACGAGCGCGCGCCAGGAATCTGCGCCAACGGATCCGTCTTGAGTTGGCGCAAACCGAGGCGGAACAAGCCTTCGGCCTCCAGCAACAATTCAACTTCGTCGAGGTCCAGCGCGATTAAATGCGCCTTATATTCACGCGCCAGTTGGTCGAGCGGCCCGGCGAGTTCGGCAATCGGCAACACGCCGGCCATCGACGCGCTGCCCTTGAGCGTGTGCAGTGCGCGCTGCAATTCATCGCTGGCCTGCAACGGCACGTGCTCGGCGGCTTGATCGAGGAAGCGGTTGAGGCTGGCGAGGTGGGTTTCAGCCTCGTTGCGGAAGATCTCCAGCAGCAACGGATCCAGCGCCGCGACATCTTGGCTGTCTTCATCGGCCAGCGGTGCATCGCCCTTGGCCAAGGCATGTGCGCGCGCGGCCAAACGGTCGACATCGGTGCGCTGACGTTGCGCGTTGGCGGCGAATTCGCTGATCAGTTCGGGCAGCAATTGCAGCGCATCGCCGAGCAATTGCTCAACCGCCGGGCCGGGCGCGACGCTGTGTTCGAGCACGCGATTGAGCAGGTTTTCCACGGCCCAGGCCAGTTCGCCGAGGACCAGCGCGCGGACCATGCGGCCACTGCCCTTCAACGTGTGGAAGGCCCGGCGCAGTTCGCTCAAGGCCGGTTTGTCGGCGGTGTCGGCCGCCCAGCGCGGCAGGTATTCGCGCAGCACGTCGAGGACTTCGTCGGTCTCTTCGAGGAACACTTCGCGCAGCTCATCGTCCACCGGTTCTTCGCCAGCGGGCGGCGGCAACAGGCTGCCGGGGGTGTTCAGCGCGGGTGGGTTGACCGCCGACAGCGGGCTCGCGAGCATCTGCGCCAGCGACTGCGCGGCGGTGGGGTCGTCGATCTGCTGCAGGTCTTGCAGCGCCTGCGCGTCATCGGCACCGAGCACGTCTTCGAGCAGCGGCACATCTGGCCCCGGCCGACGTTTTTCGCTGGGGAAAAACCCGAGCAACGCCAGACCGTTTTCGCCGACATCCAGCAACTGTTCGTCCGACGCTTGCGGGTCGTCGCTCAGGCGTTCGAGGTAATACTCGATGCTGGTGATGACATCGGCGAGGTGGTCGAGTTGCTGCCAGCCGGGGTGGTCGGTGTCGACCAGCAGGTGCTCGCGGATGAAGTCGTTGCAGGCCTCGATCAGGCTCGCGGCGCGGTTCAGCGGAATCATCGCCAGCGCGCCCCGCACCTGCGTGAGCAAATCCGGCAGCGGTTGCAGTTGCGCGCGGTCCCAGTCGGCGTCGATGTAGTCGACGATGATGTCTTTGGCTTGTTGCAGGCAAATCCGCGCTTCACGGATGACAATCTGGTGAATCTGCGTCAGGTCGGTGGTCGGCAGACGGCTGTCTTCCTCGCTCTCCGGCTCGACGGTGCCGACCATTCCGGCCAGCGTCGCTTCGACGTAAAGCAAGGCGCCGGCGACGTCCATCAGGATCGCGTCGTCGGGTTCGCGCTGGCCCTGGACCAGGCTCAACACCACGGCCAATTGGTCGATGATGACTTTGCGCGGCTGGCCAAAACCGAGCACCGCCAGGGTGTCGGCGATTTGCCGCAGCGGCGCCAGCAGGCTGTCGAGGTCGGAAGTGTGCTGGCGGTCGCTGCGCACGAACAGGTCGAGGCGTTCCTTGACCCGCACCAACTCTTCGCACAGCGCGGCGAGCACCGAGCGCATCGCGTCGCGGTCAGGCCCGGCGAGGCGCGTGCGTTCTTCGTCGAGCATCGCGCTGTCGGGCAACGCATCGTCCAGTCCGTAGCGATCTTTCATGGTCAGCATCTGCCCGGTGGGGTGTTCGGCTTTGGCAATGTAGAACAGTAAACTTTTCAACAGCTCCGGCGGCGGCGCCTGATTGATGCCGCGCCAGCCCTGTTCCAGCAAGCGTTTGAGTTCTTTGTCGGCGTCCCTGAACAGGCTGCGCAGCGCCGGGCTGTTGGCAATCGAACCGTTGCGCAGGCCCTCGACCAGCGCCGAAGCAACTTGCCACAACGGGCTCAGCGGCGCCTCGGCGCACAGCGTTTGCAGGCGCGCAAAAACCTTGCTCAGGTCGTCCAGAGGCGTCTCGTTGTCTTGCTCGCGAAGCAGACCGAGCAGCGCCAATTGCAGCGTTTGGCGCAATTCGCGCAGCACTTCGGCAAAATTTGCTGGCGCCAGCTGCGCCAGCTCATCCTCATCCAGCGCCGGCAGGTCCGACAATTGCGGGCTGAACAGGCTGGTTTCCGACAACAGGCTTTCACCGCGCGCGCTGCGCAAATCATTGATCAGCGGCAGCACCACCAGCGGCAAATCACGCCGCGCGCCTTGCACCCGGTCGAGGTAAATCGGCAACTGGCCGAGCGCCTGGCGTAACAGGTGAATGGCTTCCTCGCGACGATTGATGCGGTTGTGTTGCAAGGCTGCGGTCAGTTGTTCCATTTCTTCGGCGAGCAGCGCCGCGCCGTAGAATTCGACCATCTGCAAACTGCCGTGAACCTGATGGATGCACGCCAGGCAAGCGTCCAGCGCTTGCGTCGCCTGCGGGTCATCGAGCAACACTTCCAGTGCCTGATGCGCCTGCTTCAGCGTTTCGGCAATCTCGCCTTTGACCCACTCGAGGGCCACATAGTCGTGCCGATCACCCATAACCACTCCGATCTGTTCTGCTTACGCCCGCAGGCGTTTCAAGCGTTGTCCGTGGCCGGTCTGGGCTCGGCCGGCAAGGTGAAACCCGACACCGACCGGCGCAATTGACTGGCCATTTTCGCCAGGTTGCCGATGCTCTCGGCGGTCGCCGTGGAGCCCGACGAGGTCTGCGAGGTGATCTGCTGGATCACGTTCATGGTCAGGGAAATCTGCCCGGCCGACGACGTCTGTTGCTGCGCCGCGTTGGAAATGCTCTGGATCAGCGCCGCGAGGGTTTTCGAAACCCCTTCGATCTCTTCCAGCGCCACCCCGGCATCCTGCGCCAGCCGCGCGCCACGCACCACTTCGGTGGTGGTCTGCTCCATCGAAATCACCGCTTCATTGGTGTCAGTCTGGATCGCCCGCACCAGCGTTTCAATTTGTCGGGTCGCCGCCGACGAGCGCTCGGCCAGGCGCTGCACTTCATCGGCGACCACGGCAAACCCGCGCCCGGCATCACCGGCCATCGAGGCCTGGATCGCCGCGTTGAGCGCAAGGATGTTGGTCTGGTCGGCAATGTCGTCGATCAGGCTGACGATGTCGCCGATTTCCTGCGACGACTCGCCCAACCGCTTGATGCGTTTGGCGGTGTCCTGAATCTGTTCGCGAATGTTGTCCATGCCGTGGATGGTGTTGTGCACCACCTCGTTGCCCTTGTTGGCGATTTCCACCGACCGCTCGGCCACCGCAGAGGATTCGGCGGCGTTGGCCGAGACCTGATCGATCGATTGCGCCATGTCGTTGATCGCTGTGGAGGCTTCGCTGATCTGTTGCGCCTGATGCTCGGAAGCCTGCGCCAGATGCATCGCGGTGGCCTGTGTTTCCTGCACCGCAGCAGCGACTTGCCCGGCGGTGAGGTTGATGGTCGCCACCAGATCGCGCAGTTGGTCGACGGAATAGTTGATCGAGTCGGCGATGGTCCCGGTGAAGTCTTCGGTGACCGAGGCGGTAACGGTCAGGTCGCCGTCGGCGAGGTCTTCGATCTCGTCGAGCAAACGCATGATCGCGTTCTGGTTGCGCTCGTTTTTCTCGGCGGTTTCCTGCAACTGGCGGTTGGTTTCCCGAACCATCACCAAGCCGATGAGGATGATCGACATCAGCGCCAACAGGCCCAATACATAACCGCCGATGGTGTCGGTGTCGCGCCCGCCGGCAAGGTTTTCGAAACCGCTGGCGAGGTGCGAGGCTTCGTCGAGCAGGGTTTGCGAGAGGGTGAAAATACTGGTGGCGGCTTCGCGAACCTTGAACAGTTCGGGCGAGGTTTCGAGGATTTCATCCACCGAGCCGGAGACGAATTCGAACAGCTCGGAGATTTCCGTCAGGCGCGCGCGGGCGTCCTTGTCTTCCACCTGGCTGACGCGCAGCGCCGGGTCGCCCTGCAACATGCCGTTGAGCACCTGGCCGAAACGCGCGGCATCGCGGCCAAAAGCGTCGGCGGCTTGCTGCGAATTTTCGTCACCGGACAATACCGTGTTGACCGCGCCGAGGATGCGTTCGGCCAGCAGCGACTGACGTTGGGCCATGGCCACTTGTGCAGCCGGGGCGCCGCGTTGCAGGAGGATTTCGACGACTTTTTCGTACTCGACCTGCAACTGCGGCACGGTTTCGGCCAGGGTCGCGGCGACCTGGTGCAGCGACAATACGGTTTGTTCGCTGGAGAGAATCGCGTCGGTGTTTTTCAGCAAGTGCTCCCAGTCCAGCTGCACCGCGCGCATTTGCGGGCGCACGATGGACGGCGCGGGCGGCAGGCCGGTATTCGGGTCGCCCTTCTTCAGGTAACCCCAGCGCTGGGCGAAGTCGTTGCGCGCATCGCTGAGCAATTTGAACGCGGGCGCCTTGCCGGCGGCGGCTTCGGTGGCGTTCTTGGCGATGCGTTGCGACAACACGCGCAGCTCACCGGCGTGGCCGATGTACTGTTTGTCGTAGGTGGCCTGGGTGTTGAGGTAAGCGAAGTTGGCGAACAGCAGCATGATGAAGATGATCAGCGCGATGAACAGCACGATGATCTGCGAACGACTGCGCGACCCTTCTGGCTTGCCTGTTTTTGCTTTTGTCATCGGTCCTCGCCCGTAGTGCCCAATTCAACCCGTCCTTGTAGGAGCGAGGCTTGCCCGCGAAGGCATCGTGTCAGTCGACATTAATGTTGAATGAATAACCGCCTTCGCGGGCAAGCCTCGCTCCTACAGAGGATCAAACCGCGACATGCATGAAATCCTGGGACTGCGCCAGCGCAAACGGGCTGAACACTTGCCAGCTCTGCTCACGTTGAAAGTGGCCACTGACGAACCCGGCCATCGTTGCGCTCAGTGCATTGGCCGGCAGTACTTGCAGGCTGTCCTGGGCGAAATGCTGCAAACCGTAGACTTCATCGACCATCAACCCGGCAAACACTTCTTTATATTCCACCACCAGCACCCGCCGCTGTTTGCGCAGCGCCGAAGGCTCGTGGCCCGGCTCCTGATCCGCAAAAAACCCGGCCAGATCCATGATCGGCAGCAACCGCCCGCGCAGGTTGGCGACACCCTTGACCCAGGGTTTTACCCCCGGCAATTGGGTGAAGCGCGGTTCATGCAGGACTTCGCTGACCTCACCCATCGGCGCCACGTACCAGTGCTCGCCGAGGCGAAAACCGATGCCGCTCCAACGGTCCTGGCGGATCGGCTGCGACGGCAAATCCGCCGCCAGCTCCCGGCAACGCTGGTCGATCTGCAGCAGCAGTTCGAAAGCCGTCAGCGATTCGCTCATGAGCGGGCGATCAACCGGCCAGCACGTTGTTCAGGGTTTTGATCAGGGTGTCTTCGTCGACCGGTTTGGTCAGGTAGTCCTTGGCGCCCTGGCGGGTGCCCCAGACCTTGTCGGTGTCCTGATCCTTGGTGGTGATGATGATCACCGGGATGTGCCCGGTTTCCGGGTCTTTGGTCAGTTGCCGGGTGGCCTGAAAACCGTTGAGGCCGGGCATGACGATGTCCATCAGCACGGCGTCGGGTTTTTCCTGACGGGCCAGCGCCACGCCGTCGGCACCGTTTTCGGCTTTCAACACTTCATGGCCATGCTTTTCGAGCATGCCAGTGAGTTTGTACATTTCGGTCGGCGAATCATCGACGATCAGAATTCGTGCCATGGTTTTCCCCATTCTTCTTGTCGACGCCGGGCCCGTTGGCCGAGCGTCTCTGTGCGTGTCCTACTGCGGCAAAACGGCGGCGAAGCCCGGAACGTGGGCCTGTATCGCGTTGAGCAGTTCTTCCTTGCTGAAAGGCTTGGTCAAAAATTGATCGGAGCCGACGATGCGCCCCTTGGCCTTGTCGAACAGCCCATCCTTGGACGACAGCATAATCACTGGCGTGGACTTGAACGCACTGTTGTTCTTGATTAAAGCGCAGGTCTGATAACCATCCAGACGCGGCATCATGATGTCGACAAAGATAATGCCCGGATGATTATCGGCAATCTTGGCCAGCGCATCGAAACCGTCGATGGCGGTGATGACTTCACAACCGACGTTTTTCAGCAGCGTTTCGGCGGTGCGGCGAATCGTCTTCGAATCATCGATGACCATCACCTTCAGGGCGCTGGAATGCTGTTCCATAAATGCTCTACCGTCGCCTCTGCGAAACAAATTGTCCGTTTGATGGCTCGAAACCCTTGATGCTCAAGGGCCAACAGCACTTGGCAGCCTTTTTAGCACAGTCTCCAACACCAATCTATCGGCCGGCCTTCGCGGTGGTTTTTCCTTGACCGGGAACACACTCAGCGCCACTCTGACGCCACTTTTTCGCGTCCACCCGGACCACCCCAATTCGAGGAAAAACCCATGAGCGTTCGCGTCGGGATTGTCATGGACCCAATCGCCAGCATTTCCTATAAAAAGGATAGCTCGCTGGCCATGCTGCTGGCTGCGCAGAAGCGCGGCTGGGAACTGTTCTATATGGAACAGCGCGACTTGTACCAGGGCGAAGGTGAAGCACGGGCGCGGATGCGTCCGCTGAAAGTCTTCGCCAACCCTGAGAAGTGGTTCGAACTCGAAGCCGAGACCGACGCGCTGCTGAGCGATCTGGACGTGATCCTGATGCGCAAGGATCCGCCGTTCGACATGGAATTCGTCTACTCCACTTATCTTTTGGAACAAGCCGAGCGCGCTGGCGTGCTGATCGTCAACAAGCCGCAGAGCCTGCGCGACTGCAATGAAAAGCTCTTCGCCACGCTGTTCCCGCAGTGCACGCCACCGACCGTGGTCAGCCGCCGCGCCGACGTGTTGCGTGAATTTGCCGCCAAGCACGGCGACGTGATCCTCAAGCCGCTGGACGGCATGGGCGGCACGTCGATCTTCCGCCATCGCGCCGGCGACCCGAACCTCTCGGTGATTCTCGAAACCCTGACCGCGCTGGGCACCCAGCAGATCATGGGCCAGGCTTACCTGCCGGCGATCAAGGACGGCGACAAACGCATCCTGATGATTGACGGCGAACCGGTGGATTACTGCCTGGCGCGCATCCCCGCTGCCGGCGAAACCCGTGGCAACCTGGCGGCCGGTGGTCGTGGCGAAGCGCGGCCATTGAGCGACAAGGATCGCTGGATCGCCGCTCAAGTCGGCCCGACGCTGCGTGAAAAAGGCTTGTTGTTTGTTGGCCTGGACGTGATCGGCGAGAGCCTGACTGAAATCAACGTCACCAGCCCGACCTGCATCCGCGAGATCGATAACGCTTTCGGCACCGACATCGGCGGCCTGCTGATGGATGCGATCGAGAAGAAGCTGCAAGCTGTCAGCCTCAAGCCAGAAGTTTGAAGCGCGTGCATACAGCCTGTCGCTTGAAGCTTGTTGCGTGAAGCTAAAAACCAACATTGCGTTATCATGCCGAGCCCGTAAAAACGCGATGTTGGTTTTTCTGTTATGACGCTCCCGTCCGATCTGCCTGCTGAACTCGCCCACCGTGGCGTGCGCCCGGCCGATCGCCTCGGTTTTACCCTGTTTCTGGCGGCGCTGATTCACCTGGCTTTGCTGTTGGGCGTCGGCTTCACGATGGTCGAACCCAAGCAAATCAGCAAAACCCTGGAAATCACCCTCGCCACGTTCAAAAGCGAAACCAAGCCGAAAAAGGCTGATTTCCTCGCGCAGGACAATCAGCAGGGCAGCGGCACGCTGGATAAAAAGGCGATTCCCAAGACCACCGAGGTCGCGCCGTTCCAGGACAACAAGGTGCAGAAAGTCACGCCACCGCCCGCCGCCAAGCCCGAAGTGCAGGAAGCGGCGCCCAAGGCTGCCGTGACCACCGTTGCGCCGAAACCGAAAAAAGCCCCGACCAAAACCGAAGAGCCGAAACCCAAAACCAAACCTGCCGTGGCCGCGCCGACGTTCGACAGCTCGCAGCTGTCCAGCGACATCGCCAGCCTTGAAGCGGAACTGGCCAAGGAACAGCAGTTGTACGCCAAGCGCCCGCGCATTCACCGTCTGAGCGCGGCGTCGACCATGCGCGACAAGGGTGCCTGGTACAAGGACGAGTGGCGCAAGAAGGTCGAGCGCATCGGCAACCTGAATTACCCCGAAGAAGCACGGCGCAAGCAGATCTACGGCAATTTGCGCCTGATGGTCTCGATCAACCGCGACGGCTCGCTGTACGAAGTGCTGGTGCTGGAGTCGTCCGGGCAACCGTTGCTCGATCAGGCTGCGCAGCGGATCGTGCGACTGGCCGCCCCGTTCGCGCCGTTCACCGGGGATTTGTCGGACATCGACCGACTGGAAATCATCCGCACCTGGAAGTTTGCACGCGGTGACAAGCTCTCCAGCAACTGATCGATGGATTTGTGGTGATCGAGCCGACGCCTTCGCGGGCAAGCCTCGCTCCTACAAGTAATCACCGTCCCTGTAGGAGCGAGGCTTGCCCGCGAAGAGGCCCTCAAGCAAACCCGAATCAAAAAGACACTCGCGCCAGCATTTCCTGTGCATCCCCAGCTTGTCAGTTCGCCCCTCCAACGCCACACTAGCGCTCATGAAAAACGTCAGCCCCAGCTACCTCAAGCATCACTTCCTGATCGCCATGCCACACATGGCCGACCCGAACTTTGCGCACACCTTGACCTACATCGTCGAGCACACGGCCAATGGGGCCATGGGGCTGGTGGTCAACCGTCCGCAAGACCTGAACCTGGCCGACATCCTCGAGCAACTGCGCCCCGACATCGAGCCGCCCGTGCTCTGTCAGCATGTGCCGATCTTCATGGGCGGCCCGGTGCAAACCGATCGCGGCTTCGTCCTGCACCCGTCCGGCAAAACCTTCCAGGCCACCGTCGAGCTGCAAGGCGAGCTGTCGTTGTCGACCTCCCAGGACGTCTTGTTCGCCATCGCTGACGGCGTCGGCCCGGCGAAAAGCGTGATCGCCCTCGGCTACGCCGGTTGGGAAGCCGGGCAACTGGAAGCCGAAATGGCCGACAACGCCTGGCTGACCTGCCCGTACGAAGCCGACATCCTGTTCAACACCAGCAGCGAATTGCGCCTCGAAGCGGCGGCCCGGCACTTGGGGATCAACCTCAGCCTGCTGACCAGCCAGGCGGGCCACGCCTGATGGCCCTGCGACTGATTCTGGGTTTTGATTACGGCACCAAACAGATCGGCGTAGCGGTCGGCCAGGTGATTACCGGCCAGGCCCGCGAGCTCTGTACGTTGAAGGCGCAAAACGGCATTCCCGACTGGAATCAGGTCGAAGCGCTGATCAAGGAATGGAAACCCGACGCCGTGGTGGTCGGCCTGCCGCTGAACATGGACGGCACGCCGAGCGACATGTGCCTGCGCGCCGAGAAATTCGCCCGTCGCCTCAATGGCCGCTACAACCTGCCCTTCTATACCCACGATGAACGCCTGACCACCTTCGAAGCCAAGGGTGAACGGCGTGATCGCGGCGGCCAGAAAGGCAGTTACCGCGACAACCCGGTCGACGCCATCGCGGCCGCCCTGCTGCTGCAAGGCTGGCTCGACGAAAACACCGCGCTGTTTGAATCCTGAAGAGCTGCAACAAGCGACTCTCTATAGCGACACCCCGAGCCACCTGCGGCAACAACCGGCTCGGGCCCAAGAAGGAGCAACCATGAGCCTGCCCAATCCCGCCGAACTGATCCGCCAGATGGCCACCGAGCTGGACACCTATCTGGCCAAACGAGGCATCAGCGAACCGCGTTTCATCGGCATTCGCAGCGGTGGCATCTGGGTCGCCCAGGCGTTGCTCGAAGCACTGGGCAGCGATTCGCCGCTCGGCACGCTGGACGTTTCCTTCTACCGCGACGATTTCAGCCAGAATGGCCTGCACCCGCAAGTGCGCCCTTCGGCGCTGCCATTCGAGATCGAAGGCCAGCATCTGGTGCTGATCGACGACGTGCTGATGAGCGGCCGGACCATCCGCGCAGCGATGAACGAATTGTTCGACTACGGCCGCCCGGCCAGCGTGACGCTGGTGTGTCTGCTGGACCTCGACGCCGGCGAGCTGCCGATCCGCCCGAACGTGGTTGGCGCGACGCTGGCCCTGGCCGCCCACGAACGGGTGAAGCTGTCGGGCCCGGAACTCAAGCTCGAACTGCAAGACCTCGCCCTTTAATCCGCCCTATTGAGAGTCCCCCTCGCGATGACGCCTCTAGATACCAAGCGCCCGCTGCAGCTCAATGATCAGGGCCAGCTGCGCCACTTCCTCTCGCTCGACGGCTTGCGCCGCGAGTTGCTGACGGAAATCCTCGACACCGCTGACTCGTTTCTCGAAGTCGGCGCCCGGGCCGTGAAAAAAGTCCCGTTGCTGCGCGGCAAAACCGTGTGCAACGTGTTCTTCGAGAACTCCACGCGCACCCGCACCACCTTCGAACTGGCGGCCCAGCGGCTGTCGGCGGATGTGATTACGTTGAACGTGTCGACATCGTCGGCGAGCAAGGGCGAAACCCTGCTCGACACCTTGCGTAACCTCGAAGCCATGGCCGCCGACATGTTCGTGGTGCGCCACGGCGATTCCGGCGCCGCGCACTTCATCGCCGAGCACGTGTGCCCGCAAGTGGCGATCATCAACGGTGGCGACGGCCGTCACGCGCACCCGACCCAAGGCATGCTCGACATGCTGACGATTCGTCGGCACAAGGGCGGTTTCGAGAATCTCTCGGTGGCGATCGTCGGCGACATCCTGCACTCGCGGGTGGCGCGCTCGAACATGCTCGCGCTGAAAACCCTCGGTTGCCCGGACATCCGCGTGATCGCGCCGAAAACCCTGCTGCCGATCGGCATCGAGCAGTACGGCGTGAAGGTTTACACCGACATGACCGAAGGCCTGAAAGACGTCGACGTGGTGATCATGTTGCGCCTGCAACGCGAACGCATGACCGGCGGCCTGCTGCCGAGCGAAGGCGAGTTCTACCGCTTGTTCGGCTTGACCACCGCGCGCCTCGCCGGGGCCAAACCGGATTGCATCGTCATGCACCCGGGGCCGATCAACCGTGGTGTGGAGATTGAGTCGGCAGTGGCCGACGGTCCGCATTCGGTGATTCTCAATCAGGTCACCTACGGCATCGCGATTCGCATGGCGGTGTTGTCCATGGCCATGAGTGGGCAGACTGCGCAACGTCAATTCGAGCAGGAGAACGCCCAGTGAAGCTCAGCATTCTCGGCGCCCGCGTCATCGATCCAAGCAGTGGCCTGGATCAAGTTACCGACATTCATATTGAAGCCTGCAAGATCGTCGCCCTTGGCGCGGCACCGGCCGGTTTCACCGCTTTGGAAACCATTGATGCCAGCGGCCTGGTGGCCGCGCCAGGGCTGGTTGACCTCAACGTCGCCCTGCGTGAACCGGGTTACAGCCGCAAAGGTTCGATTGCCAGCGAAACCCGCGCGGCCGCGGCCGGTGGTGTGACCAGCCTGTGCTGCCCGCCAAAAACCAAACCGGTGCTCGACACTTCGGCCGTCGCCGAATTGATCCTCGACCGCGCCCGCGAGGCCGGCAACACCAAAGTGTTCCCGATCGGCGCCCTGAGCAAAGGCCTCGACGGCGAGCAACTGGCAGAGTTGGTTGCGCTGCGCGACGCCGGTTGCGTGGCGTTCGGCAATGGCCTGGAAAGTTTTCGCAACACCCGCACCCTGTGCCGGGCGCTGGAATACGCGGCGACGTTTGACCTGACGGTGATTTTCAACTCGCAGGACCATGACCTCGCCGAAGGTGGTTTGGCCCACGAAGGCCCGACCGCGAGTTTCCTGGGCTTGCCGGGCATTCCGGAAACCGCCGAAACCGTGGCCCTGGCGCGCGATCTGTTGCTGGTCGAGCAAAGCGGCGTGCGCGCGCACTTCAGCCAGCTCACCAGTGCACGCGGCGTGGCGTTGATCGCCCAGGCGCAGGCGCGCGGACTGCCGGTGACTGCCGATGTGGCGTTGTATCAGTTGATCCTGACTGACGAAGCGCTGATCGACTTCAGCAGCCTCTATCACGTCCAGCCGCCGCTGCGCACCCGCGCCGACCGCGACGGTTTGCGTGCGGCGGTGAAGTCCGGGGTGGTTTCAGCGATATCCAGCCATCACCAGCCGCACGAGCGCGATGCCAAACTGGCGCCGTTCGGCGCCACCGAGCCGGGAATCAGCAGCGTTGAGCTGTTGCTGCCCTTGGCGATGACGTTGGTGGAAGACGGTTTGCTCGATCTGCCGACGCTGCTGTCGCGCCTGAGCACCGGGCCGGCCGAAGCATTGCGCCTGCCGGCGGGCAAATTGGCAGTGGGTGGCGCGGCGGACATCGTGCTGTTCGACCCGGCGACTTCGACCGTGGCCGGCGAACGCTGGTTGTCCAAAGGTGAAAACTGCCCGTTCATCGGCCACAGCCTGCCGGGCGTGGTGCGTTATACGCTGGTGGATGGGCGGATCAGCCACCAGGCGTAAGACCGCGTCGCTTTCATCGCGATCAAGCTCGTCCCACAGGGGAATGCATTCCAATGTGGGAGCGAGCTTGCTCGCGATGACTGACTTGAAAGCCCCCCTGCTCTGCTCAGCGCGAGCCCGCCCGGCTACTGATGTTGTTCACCTCAGACACTTGGGAGTTCAGCGTCCAGAAGTCATACAAAACCCCCAGAAAGAACAACCCGCCCGTCACCAGATACAGCAGTCCGCTGATCCATTTCCCCTGATACATCCGGTGTACGCCAAACACCCCGAGAAACGTCAGCAGAATCCACGCCACGGTGTATTCGATTGGCCCCGGCGTGAAACGCAGATCCGCCTCACGGTCCATCGCCGGGATCAGGAACAGGTCGATCAGCCAGCCAATGCCCAGCAAACCAAAGGTGAAAAACCAGATCGTCCCGGTGACCGGCTTGCCGAAATAAAAGCGGTGAGCGCCGGTAAATCCCAGGATCCACAGCAAATAACCAATCAGTTTGCTGTGGGTGCCTTGCGAGATTGCAGGCGGTCGATAGCTGTTCATGGAGGACCTCGATTCACGCGATAGATAAATATTGTTGAATTCTTTGTGACTTTTTTACAGGCGTCCGACGTATGGCAAATGCTACCTTCGCTGCCGTCAAAGCCTTGTAGTTCTTGAGTTCTGTCAGACAATTGCGTCCATTAACCGCGCATTTGGTTCCGTTGACCGCCGGGTTGAATCGACCAACGGCCCCGAAACGCTTAAAAAAGCTGTTATAAAGTTGCGCGCTAACCCATATGAGCCTTGCCTAATGCGTCCATTTTTCAAGACATGGCTAACCATTTGCCTATTATTGCCACTGGCCGCCCACGCCACCAATCGTGAGCAACGTCTTCCAAACGTTAATGGTTACACCCCCAAATCGCATGTTTCTGCTCCTTCGAGCAAAAACAAGAAAAACGTTAAACAGACTGCGACGTTGGCAAACGCCAACAGCAAGCTGGTGCCGCCAATGGCCACCAAGCAGAGCAGCAATGTGTTGAGCCGTGCGGTCAACGTCCTCGGTACTCCGTACCGTTGGGGCGGCAGCAGCCCAAGTAAAGGCTTCGATTGCAGCGGTCTGGTGAAATACGCGTTCAACGACGCGACATTCGACCTGCCGCGCACCTCGAATGCAATGGCCAGCGGCCATGGCGAGAAAGTCGATCGCAAGGATTTGAAGCCCGGCGACCTGATTTTCTTCAACCTCAAGAGCCGTCGGGTCAATCACGTTGCGATTTATCTGGGCAACGACCGTTTTATCCACGCACCGCGTCGTGGCAAATCGGTAAGCATCGATACGCTGAAGAAACCGTATTGGGCCAAGAACTACGTGGTTGCCAAGCGGGTTCTGCCCAAAGAGCCGAATCAACTGCGCGTTGTACAGCGCTGATCCGACACTTGCGTCGTTCTTGAGGTCCCCTTCGCGGGCAAGCCTCGCTCCTGCAGGTCATGCGCCAGTTTCGCGGCGCATATCAATCCTGCAGGAGCGAGGCTTGCCCGCGAAGGCGTTTCTGAACCATCAAAAATTATCCGGTGACCGCGCCTTCTCGCGCGCGTGATCGCGGCTGATCAAGCCTTTGCCGACCAATTCCTTCAGGCACATGTCCAGCGTCTGCATCCCCAGATTGCCCCCGGTCTGAATCGACGAGTACATCTGCGCGACCTTGTCTTCGCGGATCAGATTACGAATCGCCGAGGTGCCGAGCATGATCTCGTGCGCCGCAATGCGCCCGCCGCCGACCTTCTTCACCAGCGTTTGCGAGACCACCGCCAGCAGCGATTCGGACAACATCGAACGCACCATCGATTTCTCATCCCCCGGAAACACATCGACCACACGGTCGATAGTCTTGGCCGCCGACGTCGTGTGCAAGGTGCCGAACACCAGATGCCCGGTCTCCGCCGCAGTCAGCGCCAGGCGAATGGTTTCCAGATCGCGCATCTCGCCGACCAGAATCACGTCCGGGTCTTCACGGAGCGCCGAGCGCAACGCGGTGGCGAAGCTGCGGGTATCGCGGTGGACTTCGCGCTGATTGATCAGGCATTTGCGCGATTCGTGGACGAACTCGATCGGGTCTTCGATGGTGAGAATGTGGTGATGGCGATGGTTGTTCAGGTAATCGATCATCGCCGCCAGCGTGGTGGATTTGCCGGAGCCGGTCGGCCCCGTCACCAACACCAGCCCACGCGGCGCTTCGGTAATCTTGCGAAACACATCGCCCATGCCCAGATCGTCCATGCTCAGGACCTTCGACGGAATGGTCCGGAACACCGCGCCGGCGCCGCGATTCTGGTGGAAGGCGTTGACGCGGAAGCGCGCCACGCCGGGCACTTCAAAGGAAAAATCGGTTTCCAGGTGTTTCTCGAAGTCGACCCGCTGGGTGTCGTTCATGATGTCGTAGATCAGCTCGTGCACCTGTTTGTGGTCCAGGGCCGGCAGGTTGATGCGCCGCACATCGCCATCGACGCGGATCATCGGTGGCAGGCCGGCAGACAGGTGCAGGTCGGACGCGCCTTGTTTGGCGCTGAATGCCAGCAGCTCAGTGATATCCATAGCGCTCCTCAATTCCAGTAGAATGCCGCGAACCTCAGACCCGCTGGCGCCTCTTGAATGTCCACGATAGCAGACAACATCCTTCAGGTTAGTTCGCGCATCCACGCCGCCGCCCTTGCCGCCAAGCGCGACGAGCACAGCGTCCAGTTGCTGGCCGTGAGCAAGACCAAACCCGCCGAGGCGCTGCGCGAGGCGTATGCCGCCGGGCTGCGCGACTTCGGCGAGAACTATCTGCAGGAAGCCTTGAGCAAACAGCTCGAATTGGCCGACCTGCCCTTGATCTGGCACTTCATCGGCCCCATTCAATCGAACAAGACTCGCGCTATCGCCGAGCACTTCGCTTGGGTGCATTCAGTGGATCGATTGAAAATCGCGCAACGCCTGTCCGAACAACGTCCTGCCGATCTGCCGGCGCTGAATATCTGCATTCAGGTGAACGTCAGCGGCGAAGCGAGCAAATCCGGCTGTGCCCCCGCCGATCTGCCAGCCCTGGCCAAAGCCATCAGCGAACTGCCGCGCCTGCAATTGCGCGGGTTGATGGCAATTCCCGAGCCGACTGACGATCGCGCCGCCCAGGACGCCGCTTTTGCTGCCGTGCGCGACTTGCGCGACAGTCTGCAAACCAACCTGCAATCCACGCTGAGCCAGCCACTCGACACACTGTCCATGGGCATGAGCCACGATCTCGAATCGGCCATCGCCCAAGGCGCGACTTGCGTGCGTATCGGTACGGCCCTGTTCGGCGCCCGCGACTACGCTCGACCATGAACATGGCTGACGCTTCTCTTTATAAGGACCTGACATGAGCAAAACCCGTATTGCCTTTATCGGTGCCGGCAACATGGCCGCCAGCCTTATCGGCGGCATGCGCGCCATGGGTCTGGACGCGGCGCACATCCGCGCCAGCGATCCCGGCGCCGACACCCGCGCTCGCGTGAGCGCAGAACACGGCATCGAAGTGTTCGCCGACAACGCCGAAGCGATTGAAGGCGCCGACGTCGTGGTCCTGGCGGTCAAGCCGCAAGCGATGAAAGCCGTGTGCGAAGCGATCCGCCCAAGCCTCAAACCGCATCAACTGGTGGTGTCGATTGCCGCCGGCATTACCTGCGCGAGCATGAACAACTGGCTCGGCGCGCAACCGATTGTGCGCTGCATGCCCAACACTCCGGCGCTGTTGCGTCAGGGCGTGAGCGGTTTGTACGCGACTGCCGAAGTCGACGCCGAGCAACGCCAACAGGCGCAGGAGCTGTTGTCCGCCGTCGGTTTGGCATTGTGGCTGGACGAAGAGCAGCAACTGGACGCGGTCACCGCTGTTTCCGGCAGCGGCCCGGCGTACTTCTTCTTGTTGATCGAAGCGATGACGGCGGCTGGGGTCAAACTCGGTTTGCCGGCAGACATCGCCGCGCAGTTGACCGTGCAAACCGCCTTGGGCGCCGCGCACATGGCGGTCGCCAGTGACGTCGACGCCGCAGAATTGCGTCGCCGTGTGACTTCGCCTGCGGGCACCACGGAAGCCGCGATCAAGTCGTTCCAGGCCAATGGCTTCGAAGCCCTGGTCGAAAAAGCACTCGGCGCCGCCGCACATCGTTCAGCCGAGATGGCCGAGCAACTTGGGCGTTAATCAGCTCTTACAAAGGAATCAATGATGCTCGGACTCAATGACGCTGCCATTTTCATCATCAAGACCTTGGGCAGCCTGTACCTGCTGATCGTGCTCTTGCGTTTCATCCTGCAACTGGTTCGCGCGAACTTCTACAACCCGCTCTGCCAGTTCATCGTCAAAGCCACGCAACCGCTGCTCAAGCCGCTGCGCCGGGTGATCCCGAGCATGTTCGGTCTGGACATGTCGTCGCTGGTGCTGGCGCTGATCCTGCAAATGCTGCTGATCGCGGTGATCCTGTTGCTCAAAGGCTTCATGGTGAACTGGCTGTTCCTGCTGCCGTGGGCGCTGATTGCGCTGTTCTCGCTGTTCTTGAACATCATTTTCTACGCGATGATCATCAGCGTGATTCTCTCGTGGGTCGCACCGGGCAGCCACAATCCGGGCGCCGAGCTGGTGGCGCAGATCACTGAGCCGGTGCTGGCACCGTTCCGCCGGATCATTCCGAACCTCGGTGGCCTGGATATCTCGCCGATCTTTGCGTTTATCGTGATTCAACTGCTGCAGAGCTGGCTGATCCCGCGACTGGCCTACTACGCGCTGATGCCGACCGGGTTGCTTGGGTTGATCTGATCGGCTACTCGCTCTGAACAGGTGGCACTTTCCAAGAGCCACCCCTCACCCCAACCCTCTCCCCATGGGGGAGAGGGGAAAGGGAGCTGATCGGGGGCTTTTCAGAACCTGAGTTCGGCTCGGTATTTCAGGTCGATGTCATACGAAAAACAACTCGGTCAGTCCCCCCGCCCCTTTGGGGAGAGGGTAAAGGGAGCTGATCGGGGGTTTTTCTGGACCTGAGTTCGGCTCGGTATTTCAGGTCGATGTCATTCGAAAAACAACTAGGCCAGTCCCCCGCCCCTTTGTGGAGAGGGGAAAGGGAGCTGATTAGGGGCTTTTCAGAACCTGAGTTCGGCTCGGTATTTCAGGTCGATGTAATTCGAAAAACAACTCGGTCAGTCCCCTCGCCCCTTTGGGGAGAGGGTTAGGGTGAGGGGTCGATCCAAAGCCGATCACCTATTTCCCAAACACCCCGCCCATTGCTTGCCGCTAGCCACACCGGTCTTTAGACTTACGCCTCATTTCAACGAGAGCAGGGTCGATGCCAACTGCCTTTCCCGCCGATTCTGTTGGTCTGGTGACGCCGCAAGTGGCGCACTTCAGTGAACCCCTGGCCCTGGCCTGCGGCCGTTCGCTCCCAGCTTATGACCTCATTTACGAAACCTACGGCACGCTGAACGCCACGGCGAGCAACGCCGTGCTGATCTGCCACGCCTTGTCCGGCCACCATCACGCGGCTGGTTTCCACAGCCCCGACGACCGCAAACCCGGTTGGTGGGACAGCTGCATCGGCCCCGGCAAGCCGATCGACACCCGCAAATTCTTCGTCGTCAGCCTCAACAACCTCGGCGGCTGCAACGGTTCGACCGGCCCGAGCAGCCTCAACCCGGACACCGGCAAGCCGTTCGGTGCCGATTTCCCGGTGTTGACCGTCGAAGACTGGGTGCACAGCCAGGCGCGTCTGTCCGATGTGCTCGGCATCAGCCAATGGGCCGCGGTGATCGGCGGCAGCCTCGGCGGCATGCAGGCGTTGCAGTGGACCATCACCTACCCTGAGCGCGTGCGCCACTGCCTGGCCATCGCCTCGGCACCGAAGCTGTCGGCGCAGAACATCGCGTTCAACGAAGTGGCGCGCCAGGCGATCCTCACCGACCCCGAATTCCACGGCGGTTCGTTCCAGGAAGCAGGCGTGATCCCCAAGCGTGGCTTGATGCTGGCGCGGATGGTCGGGCACATCACCTACCTGTCCGACGATTCCATGGGCGAGAAATTCGGCCGGGGCCTGAAGAGCGAAAAGCTCAACTACGACTTCCACAGCGTCGAGTTCCAAGTCGAAAGTTACCTGCGTTATCAGGGCGAAGAGTTCTCCGGACGTTTCGACGCCAACACGTATCTGCTGATGACCAAAGCCCTGGACTACTTCGACCCGGCGGCCAACTTCGACGATGACCTGGCGAAAACCTTCGCCAATGCCACGGCCAAGTTCTGCGTGATGTCGTTCACCACCGACTGGCGCTTCTCCCCGGCCCGCTCGCGGGAACTGGTCGACGCGCTGATGGCCGCCAAGAAAGACGTCTGCTACCTCGAGATCGATGCTCCGCAAGGCCACGACGCCTTCCTGATTCCGATCCCGCGCTACCTGCAGGCGTTCAGCAACTACATGAACAGAATCCAATTGTGAGTAAGCCATGAGAGCCGATCTGGAAATCATCCAGGAATGGATCCCCGCCGGTAGCCGCGTGCTCGACCTCGGTTGCGGCGACGGCGAACTGCTGACCTGGCTGCGCGACAACAAGCAAGTCACCGGTTATGGCCTGGAAAACGACGCCGATAACATCGCCGAATGCGTGGCCAAGGGCATCAACGTCATCGAGCAGGATCTGGACAAAGGCCTCGGCAACTTTGCCAGCAACAGTTTTGACATCGTGGTCATGACCCAGGCGCTGCAAGCCGTGCATTACCCGGACCGGATCCTCGACGAAATGCTGCGCGTCGGCCGCCAGTGCATCATCACTTTCCCCAATTTCGGTCACTGGCGCTGCCGCTGGTACCTGGCGAGCAAGGGTCGGATGCCGGTTTCCGAGTTTCTGCCGTACACCTGGTACAACACGCCGAACATTCACTTCTGCACCTTCGGCGACTTTGAAGAGTTGTGCCGCGAACGTGAAGCCAAGGTCATTGATCGGCTTGCCGTGGATCAACAGCACCGCCACGGGTGGGCCAGTAAGCTTTGGCCTAATCTGTTAGGTGAAATCGGCATCTACCGCGTCAGCAGTCCAGGACTTCTGGACCACAAAGTCGCGATTTGAGCCACGCAATTCCAAGGAGAACGATCATGGGTCGTCTAGCACTGTTTGTACTTACTGCCTGCCTCAGCGTGACGGCGATGGCTGCCGATGCGATCAAAGGCGAGCGCCAGGAAAAACTGGGTAGCGGCGCGGTCGTGCATTACAACACCTTCAACTCGACTTTCTTGACGCCGGATATCGCCAAGGCTGCCGAGCTGATCCGCAGCAAAAACCAAGGCGTGATCAACGTCTCGGTGGTCAAGGATCGCAAACCGCTGATCGCCCAGGTGAGCGGCACAGTCAAAGACCTGACCAGCAAAAGCGTACCCTTGACGTTCCGCCAGATCACCGAGCAAGGCGCGGTCTATTACATCGCGCAATACCCGGTGGACCAGCAGGAAACCCGCACTTTCGACATCACGGTCAAGGTCGGCGATGAAACCAGAACCATCAATTTCAACCAAGAGCTCTTCCCCGGCGAATGATCAACTTCACGCAACTCGTATTGGCCAGCCATAACGCCGGCAAACTCAAAGAACTGCAAGCCATGCTCGGCGCGTCCGTGCAATTGCGCTCGATCGGCGAGTTCAGCAGCATCGAGCCGGAAGAAACCGGCCTGTCGTTCGTCGAGAACGCGATCCTCAAGGCGCGTAACGCGGCGCGCATCTCCGGTCTGCCGGCATTGGCCGACGATTCGGGGTTGGCGGTGGATTTCCTCGGCGGTGCGCCGGGGATTTATTCCGCGCGTTACGCCGACGGCAAGGGCGATGCGGCGAACAACGCCAAGCTGCTCGACGCCTTGAAAGACGTGCCGGAAGCCGAGCGCGGCGCGCAGTTCGTGTGTGTCTTGGCGCTGGTGCGACATGCCGATGATCCGCTGCCGATCCTCTGCGAAGGCTTGTGGCACGGGCGCATTCTGCCGGTGGCCAGCGGCGAGCACGGTTTTGGCTACGACCCGTTGTTCTGGGTGCCGGAACGCGATTGCTCCAGCGCTGAACTGAGCCCCAGCGAAAAGAACCTGATCAGCCACCGCGCCCGTGCAATGGATCTGCTGCGCCAGCGTCTGGGCTTGAAATGACCCATGAATCATCCGCGTCGCCGCTGATCTTCGGCGGCGCCGCCCAATCGCCCCGGGCCGCGCTGCCCGTGCTGCCGCCCTTGGCGCTGTACATCCACATTCCGTGGTGTGTGCGCAAATGCCCTTATTGCGACTTCAACTCCCACACCGCCAGCCCGGTGCTGCCGGAAGAAGAGTACGTCGACGCCCTGCTCGCCGACCTCGATCAGGACTTGCACGCGGTTTATGGCCGCGAGCTGAGTTCGATCTTCTTCGGTGGCGGTACGCCGAGCCTGTTCAGCGCCGCAGCGCTGGGCCGTTTGCTCAAAGGGGTGGAACAGCGGATTGCCTTTGCCAGCGACATCGAAATCACCCTGGAAGCCAATCCGGGGACGTTCGAGCAAGACAAGTTTGTCGCTTACCGTGCGTTGGGGATCAATCGCCTGTCGATTGGTATCCAGAGTTTTCAGGAAGAAAAACTCAAGGCGCTCGGGCGCATTCACAACGGTGACGAAGCGGTGCGCGCTGCCGGCATGGCGCGTCAAGCCGGGTTTGATAACTTCAATCTGGACTTGATGCACGGTTTGCCCGATCAGTCGCTGGACGATGCACTGAACGACCTGCGCACGGCCATCGCCCTGAAGCCGACGCATTTGTCCTGGTATCAACTGACGCTGGAGCCGAACACGGTGTTCTGGAATCAGCCGCCGGTGCTGCCGGAGGACGACACGCTGTGGGACATTCAGGAAGCCGGGCAGGCGCTGTTGGCCGAGCACGGTTACGCGCAATACGAAGTGTCGGCCTACGCGCAGCCCGGCAAACCGGCGCGGCATAACCTCAATTACTGGAGTTTCGGCGACTTCATCGGCATCGGCGCTGGCGCCCACGGCAAACTCAGCCACCCCGACGGGCGTATCGTGCGCACCTGGAAGACGCGGCTGCCGAAGGACTATCTCAACCCGGCGAAGAGCTTCAAGGCTGGCGAAAAAGCCCTGAGCAATGACGAGTTGCCGTTCGATTTCCTGATGAACGCCTTGCGCCTGACCGCTGGCGTGGAATCGCGGCTGTACCCGGAGCGCACCGGGCTGCCACTGGAAAGCCTCGCCGAGGGTCGCCGCGAAGCCGAACAAAGCGGCTTGTTGCAGGTCGAACCGTCACGTCTGGCGGCCACCGAGCGCGGACAACTGTTTCTCAATGACTTGCTGCAGACATTTCTGAGCTGATTTCAGCCTTAAGGGAAAACCAATGGATTTGATCCTCGACCTGCTTGCCACCGCATCTCGCTGGAGCCGCAGCAACCTGTCGGAAATCGCTCTGGCGCTGGTGGGCTGTTTGCTGGTGCTGTTTGGCGCAGACATCAAAGGCTGGATCGAACAACGCCTGGGCAGCATTGCCGGCGCACTGCGCGTGCCGATGATGGCGCTGGTGTGCATGGTCGGCAGCGGCGCCGCGCTGATCTACGCGACGCCGTGGATCGTCAAAGGCCTGAGCCAGTTCAACAACTACAGCCTGGCGCCGGTGCTGTTGGTGGTATTGGTGCTGATCGGCGTAGTCGCCGACCGCCGCTGAATCCCAGACACAAAAAAACCTGTAGGAGCGAGGCTTGCCCGCGAAGGCGTCGTGTCAGTCAGTGATGATGGTGACTGATACGGCGCCTTCGCGGGCAAGCCTCGCTCCTACAGGTTTCAGGGCGGTCAGGACTGTTTTTCGAACTTCAGGTCCCACACGCCGTGCCCAAGTCGTTCGCCGCGGCGTTCGAACTTGGTGATCGGGCGTTCGGCAGGGCGTGGTACGCACTTGCCGTCTTCGGCGAGGTTGCGGTAACCCGGCGCGACATTCATCACTTCCAGCATGTATTCGGCATACGGTTCCCAGTCGGTGGCCATGTGCAGAATGCCGCCAACCTTCAACTTGCTGCGCACCAGTTCAGCGAACGATGCCTGAACGATGCGGCGCTTGTGGTGACGGCTCTTGTGCCACGGGTCCGGGAAAAACAGCATCAGGCGATCGAGGCTGTTGTCGGCCACGCAATTGTTCAGCACTTCAATCGCATCACAATCGTAGACCCGCAGGTTGGTCAGGCCTTGCGTCAGCACGCCATTGAGCAGCGCGCCGACACCCGGACGGTGCACTTCCACGCCGATGAAATCCTGCTCCGGCGAGGCCGCTGCCATTTCCAGCAGCGAATGGCCCATGCCAAAACCGATTTCCAGCGAGCGCGGCGCCGAACGGCCGAACACCTGATCAAAATCCACCGGCGCATCGGCCAGCGGCAGGACGAACAGCGGCGTGCCCTGCTCCAGGCCTTTTTGCTGGCCCTCGGTCATGCGCCCGGCGCGCATCACAAAACTCTTGATGCGGCGGTGCTTGGACTCGTCGCCTTCTTCCACGGTGTTCGGCGTTTCGTTCGATTCAGTCATCAATGGCTCTTACTTGATCAGACCATCCAGCGGCGAGGAGGCGCTGGCATAGAGTTTTTTCGGCATGCGGCCGGCGAGGTAGGCCAGGCGACCCGCGACGATTGCATGTTTCATGGCTTCGGCCATCAGCACCGGCTGCTGGGCGTGGGCGATTGCCGAGTTCATCAGCACCGCGTCGCAGCCCAGTTCCATGGCGATGGTGGCGTCGGAAGCAGTACCGACACCGGCATCGACCAACACCGGGATTTTCGCTTCTTCAAGGATGATCTGCAGGTTGTACGGGTTGCAGATGCCCAGCCCCGAGCCGATCAGACCGGCCAGCGGCATGACCGCGATGCAGCCGATTTCCGCCAGTTGACGGGCGATGATCGGGTCATCGCTGGTGTAGACCATCACGTCGAAGCCTTCCTTGACCAGCACTTCGGCAGCCTTGAGGGTTTCGATCACGTTGGGGAACAGGGTTTTCTGGTCCGCCAGCACTTCCAGCTTCACCAGGTTATGGCCGTCGAGCAGCTCACGGGCCAGGCGACAGGTGCGCACGGCTTCGATGGCGTCGTAGCAACCGGCGGTGTTCGGCAGGAAGGTGTAGCGGTCCGGCGACAGCACTTCGAGCAGGTTCGGCTCGCCTTCGATCTGGCCAAGGTTGGTGCGGCGCACGGCGAAAGTGACGATCTCGGCACCCGAGGCTTCGATGGCCAGGCGGGTTTCTTCCATGTCGCGGTACTTGCCGGTACCTACCAGCAAACGCGACTGGTAAGTACGACCGGCCAGGACGAAGGGCTTGTCGTTACGAACGATGCTCATGGGAAATCCTCTGTAGGGGTGAGGTTCTTGCAGAATTCTGGGCCGTGGCGCGCCGGGCTGTCAGCCGCCGCCAATCGCATGAACCACTTCGACCGTGTCGCCGTCGTTCAATGCGGTGTCGGCGTGCTGGCTGCGCGGGACGATATCCAGATTGAGTTCGACCGCCACCCGGCGACCGGTCAGGTCCAGACGGGTCAGCAGGGCCGCAACGGTTTCACCGTCGGGCAGTTCAAGGGATTCGCCGTTCAACTGAATGCGCATGTTGCAAGCCGCCATCATTTTTTGGGGCTGGCATTCTAGCCCGATCATGACCCAAAGGTCAGCACCAAGCGTCAAGCGGTCAGCGGCAAGCGCCACGCGGCGAGGCCCAGACAGAACCAGCCGACCAGAAAGGCCAGGCCGCCGAACGGGGTGATGATCCCGAGTTTGCTGATGCCGGTCATCGTCAGCAGGTACAAACTGCCGGAGAACAGCAGAATGCCAAGCGCAAACGACACGCCGGCCCAGGTCACCAGACGGCCGGGAATCTGCGTCGCCAGCAGCGCCACGCCCAGCAGCGCCAGGGTGTGCACCAGTTGATAGGTGACGCCGGTGTGGAAAATCGTCAGGTATTCGGCGGTCAGGCGGTTTTTCAAGCCATGCGCGGCGAACGCGCCAAGGGCAACGCCAGTGAAGCCGAAAAAAGCGGCCAGCATCAGAAAGCCACGCAGCATGTAGAACTCCAGTCAGACTCGATCAACAGGGTCTGTATAATGGCCCGCTCAACGGGTTCGGCCAAGCCATCTCTATGCTGCGTTTATTTTTACGACGATTCATCAAGGCCCTGCTGTGGTTCGCGGGCGGCAGCGTATTGCTGGTGCTGATTTTTCGCGTTGTGCCGCCACCGGGCACGGCGTTGATGGTCGAGCGCAAGGTCGAATCCTGGATCGATGGCGAACCCATCGACCTGCAACGGACCTGGAAACCCTGGGAAGAAATCTCTGACGACCTGAAAGTCGCGGTGATTGCCGGGGAAGATCAGAAATTCCCCGAGCACTGGGGTTTCGACTTCGGCGCGATTCAGAAAGCTTTGGCGCATAACGAGCTTGGCGGTTCGATTCGCGGCGCCAGTACGCTGAGCCAGCAAGTCTCGAAGAATCTGTTTTTGTGGTCCGGCCGCAGTTGGCTGCGCAAAGGCCTGGAAGCCTGGTTTACCGGGCTGATCGAGGTGTTGTGGCCCAAGCAGCGGATTCTTGAGGTGTACCTGAACAGTGTCGAGTGGGATGACGGCGTGTTCGGCGCTGAAGCGGCGGCGCGGCATCACTTCGGCGTAAGCGCCAAAGGTCTGAGCCGCCAGCAGTCGAGCTTGCTCGCGGCGGTGTTGCCGAATCCCCGCGTATGGAGCGCGAGCCATCCGACCAATTACGTCGCACGGCGTGCCGGGTGGATTCGGCAGCAGATGAGCCAGTTGGGTGGCGACAGTTACCTCGTCGGGATCAACGATTCACGGCGGGCGCCTTGGGCTCAGTAGCGCTGAAGCGCCCCTGTAGGAGTGAGCCTGCTCGCGATAGCGTCAGGTCAGTCGCAATATATGTCGACTGATCGACAGTGATCGCGAGCAGGCTCACTCTTACAAGGATTTGCGTGCAGGACATACCAACAAAAACGCCCCGATCATTGCTGATCGGGGCGTTTTTTATTGCCTGCTCGCTGCGTTACGCGGCGATCGACAACTTGAGCTTGTTCATCGCGCTTTTCTCTAGCTGACGAATTCGCTCGGCCGACACGTTGTACTTCTGCGCCAGGTCGTGCAGCGTGGCTTTCTCTTCTGCCAGCCAGCGCTGGTAAAGGATGTCACGGCTGCGGTCGTCCAGCACTTCCAGTGCTTCGTGCAGGTTGTGATTGGAGTTGTCGCTCCAGTCGGCATCTTCCAGTTGACGGGCCGGGTCGTACCGGTGGTCTTCCAGATAGTTGGCCGGCGATTGGAAAGCACTGTCGTCGTCCGCTTCCGCAGCCGGGTCGAACGCCATGTCATGGCCGGTCAGGCGACTTTCCATCTCGCGCACTTCACGCGGCTCGACGCCGAGGCTTTCCGCCACACGGTGGACTTCCTCATTGTTCAACCACGCCAGACGCTTCTTCTGGCTGCGCAGGTTGAAGAACAGCTTGCGCTGGGCCTTGGTGGTCGCGACTTTCACAATGCGCCAGTTGCGCAGGATGAACTCGTGAATCTCAGCCTTGATCCAGTGCACCGCGAACGAGACCAGGCGCACACCCATTTCCGGGTTGAAGCGCTTGACCGCCTTCATCAGGCCGACGTTGCCTTCCTGGATCAGGTCAGCCTGAGCCAGACCGTAGCCGGAATAGCTACGGGCAATGTGTACAACAAAACGCAGGTGGGCGAGCACCATCTGCCGAGCCGCCCCCAAATCCTGCTCATAATAGAGACTCTCGGCCAGTTCACGCTCCTGCTCCGGCGTCAGCAATGGAATGCTGTTGACGGTGTGCACATAGGCCTCCAGGTTCGCACCCGGGACCAGAGCATATGCAGGTTGCAAAGAATTGGTCATACGAAAAAACCTCCGACTTACAAACTCGTGCAGTTCAGCACTGCGAAAATTGACCGGAAACCAAGGGACAAGTTCCCATTAAAACTGAAAGGTCAATACGCGCAAAAATTTACTACTTCGGCGCCAGCTCCCTGAGATGACGTGCGACTGCAATCCATGCACCGATATAACCCAACAGCACAGCGCCAAGCAAGAGCGACAGACCATCGGCGACTGGCACTCCGGCCAGCGCAAAATTACTGCCGTACAAGCCGGCCAGCCCAACCACCGCGTCGTTCAGCCAGTTCAGGCCAAACGCCAGGACGCCCCACGAAAGAAACCCAGCACCCAAGCCATATAGCGCGCCCATGTACAGAAAAGGCCTGCGTACATAGCTGTCCGTGCCGCCGACGAGTTTAATCACTTCTATCTCTGTGCGGCGGTTTTCGATATGAAGACGAATGGTATTGCCTATCACCAAAAGTAATGCAGAAACCAGCAACACGGTCAGCCCGAAGACAAAACGGTCGCCAAGCTTGAGGATCGCGGCCAGACGTTCGACCCAGACTAGATCAAGTTGCGCCTGCTGTACCTTGGGCAATTCGGAAAGTTTTTGTCTCAATGCTTCAAGCGCAGGCTTGTCGACTTCGTTCGGCGTCACCAGCACAACGCCCGGCAGCGGGTTTTCCGGCAGCTCTTTAAGCGCCTCGCCCAGCCCGGACTGTTGCTGGAATTCTTCCAGCGCCTGATCGCGGCCGACATACTCAGCCTCGGCAACCCCGGGGATGCCTTTGATCTGCTCGCGCAACGCCTCGCCCTGCTCGGTGCTGGCGTCGAGTTGCAGATACAGCGAAATCTGCGCCGCGCGCTGCCACGAACCGCCGAGACGTTCGACGTTATTCAGCAGAAGTGACAGCCCCATTGGCAAACTCAGGGCCACCGCCATCACCATGCAGGTGAAGAAACTGCCGATTGGCTGCTTGCCCAACCGACGCAGGCTGTCCAGCAGGCTGGCGCGATGGCTTTCGATCCAGGCGCGAAACAGCGTGGCGAAATCCGGGCCATCGTCATCGTCGCGTTTTTTCTTCTGCGGCTGCGGGTCGGCGGCTTTCGGCGCCACGCGCTCGGACAGTTTGTTACTGCGCGTCGCACTCATACGCCGGCCTCCCCGTCACCGATCAAGCGGCCGCGTTGCAAGGTCAGCATGCGGTGGCGCATGCGCGCGATCAGTGCCAGGTCGTGGCTGGCGATCAATACGCTGGTGCCCAGACGGTTGATGTCTTCGAACACGCCCATGATTTCTGCCGCCAGACGCGGGTCGAGGTTACCGGTCGGTTCGTCCGCCAGCAGCAGGGCCGGGCGATGGACGATGGCGCGGGCAATGCCGACGCGCTGTTGCTGACCGGTCGACAGGTCGCCGGGGTACAGGTCGGTTTTGTCCGACAGCGCCACGCGCTCAAGCGCTGAATCCACGCGTTTGACGATCTCGGCTTTGGACAAACCGAGAATCTGCAACGGCAACGCGACGTTGTTGAACACGGTGCGATCAAACAGCAACTGGTGATTCTGGAACACCACGCCAATCTGCCGCCGCAGATACGGAATCTGCGCGTTGCTGATGGTGCTCAGGTCTTGCCCGGCCAGCAGCAGTTTGCCGGTACTCGGACGCTCCATGGCCAGCAGCAGCCGCAACAAGGTGCTTTTACCGGCGCCGGAATGGCCGGTAACAAACAAGAATTCGCCTCGACGGACTCGAAAGCTCAGCTCATGCAAGCCGACGTGACCGTTCGGGTAGCGTTTACCGACCTGTTCGAAACGAATCATGAACGCTCCCGCTCGGCAAACAATGCCTGGACAAAGGGTTCTGCTTCAAAAGTGCGCAAGTCATCGATGCCTTCACCGACACCGATGTAGCGGATAGGCAAACCGAACTGTTTGGCCAGGGCGAAAATCACCCCGCCCTTGGCGGTGCCGTCGAGTTTGGTCAGCGCCAGGCCGGTCAGTTGCACGGTCTGGTTGAACTGCTTGGCCTGGTTGATGGCGTTCTGGCCGGTCCCGGCGTCGAGCACTAGCAGCACTTCATGCGGCGCGTCGGCGTCGAGTTTGCCGATAACCCGGCGAACCTTCTTCAACTCTTCCATCAAATTGTCTTTGGTGTGCAGACGGCCGGCAGTGTCGGCAATCAACACATCGATGCCGCGCGCCTTGGCGGCCTGCACGGCGTCGAAGATCACCGAGGCCGAGTCGGCGCCGGTGTGCTGGGCGATGACCGGAATCTTGTTGCGCTCACCCCAGACCTGCAATTGCTCGACGGCAGCGGCGCGGAAGGTGTCGCCGGCGGCGAGCATGACTTTCTTGCCTTCCAGTTGCAGCTTCTTCGCCAGTTTGCCGATGGTCGTGGTTTTGCCGGCGCCGTTGACGCCAACCACCAGAATCACGAAAGGCTTGTTCTGCGCATTGATTTTCAGCGGCTGTTCAACCGGCTTGAGCATCGCCGCCAGTTCCGCTTGCAGGGATTTGTACAGCGCGTCGGCATCGGCCAACTCTTTGCGCGCGACTTTCTGAGTCAGGCGCTGAATGATTACCGAGGTCGCTTCGACGCCAACGTCGGCGGTCAGCAAACGGGTTTCGATGTCTTCGAGCAACTCGTCATCGATGGTCTTGCGCCCCAGAAACAGGCTGGCCATGCCCTCGCCGATACTGGCGCTGGTCTTGGACAGGCCTTGCTTGAGGCGGGCGAAGAAACCGGCTTTGGTTTCTTCGGTGCGCGGCGCCTCGGCAGGGGTTTCGATGATGGCGACCGGAGCTTCAGCAACCACCGGGGCGATAACGGGTGCTGGTACTGGCGCAGGCACTGGCTCTGGCGTCACCACAATCGGCGCAGCCGGCGCGGCGAATACCGGCGCTTGTGGTTCTGGCGCAGCAGGTGCCGGTTCGGAGATCTGCATCAGCGCGGGAGCCAGCTCGATGACTGGCACCTGAACCGGCTCAGGGGTAAACGCAATCGGCGCAGGAATCGGCGGCGCGATGTGCGCGGCCTGCTCGTCTTCAACCAGTGCCACCGGCTCTTCCGCCACCGGCAAGGTCAGCCAAGGCTCGGCGACCGGCGTCAATGGCAGATCGGCGGCGATCTCAGCTTGCGGCTCGCGTCCAGGCTCACGTTCAGCGTCAGCCTCAAGCTCAGGCTCAGGCTCAGCCTCGGCAGCCGGTTGCAGCACCGGCTCGGCGATCGGCAGAACAATCGGCGCCGGTTCTTCCTTTATAAGCGGCTCGGGTTCTATCACCGGCTCGGGAGCGGGCTCAGGAATTGGCTGCGGCTGTTCGACCACGGGTTCCTGCGGCTTTTTGCGCAGCCATCCGAACAGGCCTTTCTTCTCGCCAGCCGCAGCTGGGGTCTTCTTGTCGTCGTTGGAACCAAACATGGAGGACGGCTATCTCACGCAAGCGAAGCGCCATGGGCGCCCCGGCAAATAAATATTCGATGCAGAACAGACTGCGATTCACCCAGCTTGTTCACGCGCAACAATTTGTCGAAGTGCCACGGGCACCTCAAAGGTCGACTAACACGAAGGACTGGACCGGCATCGTCGGCGAAAACGTTGAGTTTAGCGGACAAACTCAAAGCTTCTGCCGGGAACCCATACAACCTGTCGCCCGATAAAAGGGCTCACAGGCGTGGCCGCCAGTAAAACGGACCAGTATCCTAGCACCCTCTCGCCCGCTGACGCTAAGAACAAGCGGGCAGCCCCAAAGGTTTAAAAACGTATGAATGCTCTAGCCCGCCGCGCCGCAGGCCTGCTGCTCAGCACAGTTTGTCTGCCCCTCTCGGCCCTGGCTGCCGATCCACAACCCACTCATGAATTCACCCTCGACAACGGCTTGAAGGTCGTCGTGCGCGAAGACCATCGTGCGCCGGTGGTGGTGTCCCAAGTCTGGTACAAGGTCGGCTCAAGCTATGAGACGCCGGGCCAGACCGGTTTGTCCCACGCGCTGGAACACATGATGTTCAAGGGCAGCGACAAAGTCGGCCCCGGCGAAGCGTCGCTGATCCTGCGCGACCTCGGCGCGGAAGAAAACGCCTTCACCAGCGATGACTTCACCGCGTATTACCAGGTTCTGGCCCGCGACCGCCTCGGCGTCGCCTTCGAACTCGAAGCCGACCGCATGGCCAACCTGAAATTGCCGGCCGACGAATTCAGCCGCGAAATCGAGGTTATTAAAGAAGAACGTCGCTTGCGCACCGACGACAAGCCAATGGCCAAGGCTTACGAACGCTTCAAAGCCATGGCTTACCCGGCCAGTGGCTATCACACGCCGACCATCGGCTGGATGGCGGACCTTGACCGCATGAAGGTCGAAGAGCTGCGCCACTGGTATCAATCCTGGTACGTGCCGAATAACGCCACGCTGGTGGTAGTCGGCGACGTCACCCCGGACGAAGTCAAAACCCTCGCCCAGCGCTACTTCGGCCCGATCGCCAAGCGCGACGTACCGCCAGCGAAAATTCCGCTGGAACTCGCCGAGCCCGGCGAACGCTTGATGACCTTGCACGTACAGACGCAACTGCCGAGCCTGATGCTCGCCTTCAACGTGCCGAGCATCGCCACCGCCGAGGACAAACGTTCGGTCAACGCCTTGCGCCTGATCTCGGCGCTGCTGGATGGCGGCTACAGCGGTCGCATCCCGACACAACTGGAGCGCGGCGAAGAACTGGTGTCCGGCGGTTCGTCGAGCTACGACGCCTACACTCGCGGCGACAGCCTGTTCACGTTGTCGGCGACGCCGAACACGCAAATGAACAAGACCATTGCGCAAGCCGAGGCCGGGTTGTGGAAGTTGCTCGATCAACTGAAAACCACCGCGCCGTCCGCCGAAGAACTGGAACGGGTGCGCGCCCAAGTGATTGCCGGTCTGGTCTACGAGCGTGATTCGATCACCAGCCAGGCCACCGCTATCGGCCAACTGGAAACCGTCGGCCTGTCGTGGAAGTTGATGGACAGCGAACTCGCCGATCTCGAAAGCGTGACCCCGCAAGACATCCAGAACGCCGCCAAGCTGTATTTCACCCGCGAACGTCTCAGCGTCGCCCACGTACTGCCAGAGGAGACGACTCATGAGTGAGCGTAAAAAACCGCGCCTGGCGCTGATCGGGCTGATCCTCGTTGCGTTGATCGGCTCGGCCACCGTTTACCTGTTGCGCCCCGACGAGTCGACCGCCAGCGAAGCGCTCGACAACGCCAAGTCCAGCCAGAAATTGCAGTCGCTGGCCGAACTCGACGGCAAGGCCCCGAACCACCGCAACCTCGACGTGCAGCACTGGACCACCGCCGAAGGCGCGAAAGTGCTGTTCGTTGAAGCGCGCGAATTGCCCATGTTCGACATGCGCCTGATCTTCGCTGCCGGCAGCAGCCAGGACGGCGATGCGCCGGGCCTCGCGATGCTGACCAACGCCATGCTCAACGAAGGCGTGGACGGCAAAGACGTCGGCGCCATCGCGCAGGGCTTTGAAGGCCTCGGCGCGGATTTCGGCAACGGTGCCTACAAGGACATGGCCGTGGCGTCGTTGCGCAGTTTGAGCGCAGCGGACAAACGTGAACCTGCCCTGAAGCTGTTCTCGGAAGTGGTCGGCAAACCGACCTTCCCTGCCGACTCATTCGCGCGGATCAAAAACCAACTGCTCGCCGGTTTCGAATACCAGAAGCAGAACCCCGGCAAACTCGCCGGCATCGAGTTGATGAAGCGCCTGTACGGCGACCACCCGTACGCCAGCTCCAGCGACGGCACGGCGAAAACCATTCCGGCGATCACCCTCGCCCAGCTGCGCGCGTTCCATGAGAAAGCCTACGCCGGCGGCAATGTGGTGATTGCTCTGGTCGGTGATCTGTCGCGCGCCGAGGCCGAAGCGATTGCCGCGCAAGTCTCCAGCACCCTGCCAAAAGGCCCGGCGCTGGCGAAGATTGCGCAGCCAACCGAACCCAAGGCGAGCATCGGTCACATCGAGTTTCCGTCGAAACAGACCAACTTGATGCTCGCGCAATTGGGCATCGACCGTGATGATCCGGACTACGCGGCGCTGTCGCTGGGCAACCAGATTCTCGGGGGCGGCGGTTTCGGCACGCGCCTGATGAGCGAAGTGCGCGAGAAGCGTGGCTTGGCCTACGGCGTGTATTCGGGTTTCAGCCCGATGCAGGCGCGCGGCCCGTTCATGATCAATTTGCAGACGCGCGCGGAAATGAGCGAAGGCACCTTGAAACTGGTGCAAGACGTGCTCGCCGACTACCTTAAAACCGGTCCGACGCAAAAAGAACTCGACGACGCCAAGCGTGAACTGGCCGGCAGCTTCCCGCTGTCCACCGCCAGCAACGCCGATATCGTCGGCCAGCTCGGCGCCATGGGTTTCTACAATTTGCCGCTGAGTTATCTGGAAGACTTCATGCAACAGTCCCAGAGCCTGACCGTCGAGCAAGTCAAAACTGCACTGAACAAACACTTGAGCACGGACAAAATGGTCATCGTCAGCGCTGGCCCGACCGTGCCGCAAAAGCCGTTACCGGCCCCATCTGATAAACCTGCCGAGCAGCCGCTCGGGGTTCCGGAGCATTAATGGCCAGTCCATCGCGTCCAAAAAAACCCGTTCACAACGTGCATAACGGCGTGAATCAATTGCGCATCATTGGTGGCGAATGGGGCAGCCGCAAACTCAGCTTCCCCGACGCGCCGGGC
The DNA here is from genome assembly GCF_007828705.1 of Pseudomonas sp. SJZ131. NCBI lineage: Bacteria > Pseudomonadati > Pseudomonadota > Gammaproteobacteria > Pseudomonadales > Pseudomonadaceae > Pseudomonas > Pseudomonas sp. SJZ131. The sequence goes on from NZ_VIVC01000003.1 coordinate 263,558, forward strand.
CTGCGTCCGACCCCGGACCGGGTGCGTGAAACCCTGTTCAACTGGCTCGCGCCCTACATCGCCGGGGCCAAGGTGCTGGATCCATTCGCCGGCAGCGGCGCGTTGTTCCTCGAAGCGCTGTCGCGCGGCGCGGCCATGGGCCAGGCGCTGGACGCCAGCAACATCGCGGTTTCGAGCATCAAGGAACACCTGGGCACCCTGCGCTGCACCACCGGCCAGGTGCAAACCGCCGATGCCTTGCGCTACCTGGAAACCCAAACGGCAACCGCGTATGACGTGGTGTTCCTCGACCCGCCGTTCAATCAGGACTTGTTGCCGGGTGTGTGCGCCTTGCTCGAAGAACGCCAATGGCTGGCCGATGACGCGTGGGTCTACACCGAAAGCGAAAACGCCCCGTCGTCGCTGGGCTTGCCGGGCAACTGGCGCCTGCACCGCGAGCAGAAATCCGGTCGCGTGTATTACGCGCTGTGGCAGCGTAGCGCGCTGGCTAACTGAGCGGTCAAAACTGAGCCCGTTGTCCGCCAGGCATGCAAGTGCCTGGCGCGTGCGGTAAATAGTTACCGCCAACGGCGTCATGCGGTTCTCCACAGTGGTTTGGCCAATTTCGGCAAACCACTGGGATGAACACGCATGAACCTCTTATGCAGCAGGATGCTGCTTTTCGCCTGGCTACTGCCCTTCTCGGCCCTCGCCGAACCTGCGCAATTCGCGCTATCCACCGTACAACCCACGCACGAATTCACCCTGAGCAACGGCTTGAAAGTCGTCGTGCGCGAAGACCATCGCGCGCCGGTAGTCACTTCGCAACTGTGGTTCAAGGTCGGTTCCGCCGACGAACCACCGGGCCAGTCCGGCCTGTCTCACGCGCTCGAACACATGCTCTTCAAGAGCAGCAGCAAGCTTTGCGCAGGCGAAGCGTCGAGCATTTTCGACACGCTGGGCATTGCGCAAAACGCCTTCACCGACAAAGACGTCACCACTTATTACCAGACCATGCTGCCGCACCAACTCGGCGTTTCCTTTGAAGTGCTGGCGGACATGATGTCGACCGCACACTTGCGCGCCGAGGATTTCGTTCCGGAAATGGCGGTCATTCAGGCTGAACGCCGTTTACGCGTCGACGATGATTTCAGCGCCACTGCGCAATATCATCTGGAGAGCCTCGCCTACCCGGCCAGCAGCTACGGCGCGCCGATCATCGGCTGGATGCACGACCTGCAACGGATGAATGCCGCCGAACTGCGCGACTGGTATCAAGCACGGTATGCGCCGGGGAACGCGACGTTGGTGATCGTCGGTGACGTGACGCTGGAACGGGTGAAACCGCTGGTCGAACGCTATTTCGGCGTGCTGCCGAGCAAACCTTTTGTCGCCACCCGAACCTCCCTCGAACTCGCCGAACCGGGCGAACGCAAGATCATCCTGCATCAGCCGATTGCCGCGCCACGGCTGCTGATGGCGTTCAACGTACCGAGCCTTCGCACCGCGCAAAACCAGCGAACCGTGCATGCGCTTACCCTGCTCAGCACCCTGCTGGCCGGCTCCGACAGTTCGCGTGTGCGCAAACGCCTGCAATTCGGCGAGCGGCTGTTTTCGGCGACTGCGTCCGAATACAACTCGCTGTTTCGCGGCGACAGCCTCTTTACTCTCGACGCCGAACTGCATACCCGGCAAACCATTAGCCTCGACGAAGCGCAAAAACGCATCTGGCAGTTGCTCGACGAATTCAAGACAAACCCTCCCGGCGCAGAAGAACTGGAACGCGCGCGCACGCAACTGATCGCCAATCGGCTTTACGGCCGCGACGCCATCGAGGATCAGGCTGACCGTTTGGGTTCCTTCGAAAGCATCGGCGTGTCGTGGCGCGAGATGGACGACGAGGTCAATCAACTGAAACAGGTGACGCCCGAAGATATCCAGCAAGCCGCCGCGACCTATTTCACCCGGCAACGCCTGAGCACCGCCCACGTTCTCGTTGGAGCACAACCATGAATACCTTCACCGTCACGGCGCTCGGTTTGCTGTTGCTCAATTGCCTGCCAGCCGCGCCAGTGTTTGCCGCCGACCAAGCTGCGTCTTCGCGTCTGCAATCGCTGGCAGAACTGCACCAGCAACCGATCGCCACGCGCAACCTGAACATCCACGGCTGGAAATCCCCTGCCGGCGGCAAAGTGCTGTTTATCCGCACGCAGGAACTGCCGATCTTCGACGCACATGTCAGCTTCGCCGCTGGCAGTGCGCAGGACGGCGAACACCCGGGGCTCGCTGCTGCAGCCTTCAACTCGATCAACCAAGGTGTCGCGGGCAAAGACCTGGCGGCCATTCTGGAAAGTTTTGATGGGCTGGGCGCGAAGTTCGACATGAACATCCACTACGACCGTGCTTCGTTGTCCCTGCGCAGCCTCGCCGCTGACGAACAACGCGAACCGGCGCTGCGGTTGTTTACGCAGATGCTCGGCCAGCCAGTGGTCAGCGAAAAGTCCCTCACTCGGGTGAAAACCCAGATAACCGAGTTGCTGAACGTCCAGCATCACGATCCCGATCTGCAAATCAACCAAGCGCTCAACGCGGCGCTGCTGGCCGGCCATCCTTATGCACAACCGGTGTTTGGCACGGCGCAAAGTCTCGAAAAGTTGTCGATTGCTCAGGTTCAGGCATTTCATCGTCAGGCCTACAGCGCGGCGAATGTGCAGATTACGCTGGTCGGCGACCTGACGCTGGAGCAGGCGCAGACGATCAGTCTGCAAATCATCAATGCCTTGCCGGCGAATGTGCTTGTGATGCCGGCAACGCCGCTTCCACAGCCAATCGCCGTGGCTACTGCGCGGCACATTGAGCGCGCGTCGAACCAGACGCACATTGTTCTCGGCCAACTGAGCGTGCCGCGCCAGCACCCGGATTACGCAGCGCTGCGGGTGGCGCATGCAATCTTCGGCGGGCAGCGTGTCAGCTCTCGATTGATGACCGAGCTGCGTGAAAAACGTGGGCTCACCTACACCGCGCAACTCAAATCGCCGCCGCTGCACGCGGCCGGTCTGGCGGTGATCGAATTCACCACGCGGCCACAGTTTCGCGACGGCACGGTGGCGTTGGTCAAAGAGCTTTATCGCGAGTTCCTGGTGCAAGGTCCGACGCAGCAGGAACTGGATAATGCCAAGGGTTATTTGCGCAACAACAGTGCGCTGACCAGCGCCAGCAACACGCATATCCTGTCGCGGCTGGTCGAGATCAATGAGCGCGACTTGCCGCTCGATCTGGACTTTACGACTTTGCAGGCGCGCGACCTGACCCTCGCCGACATCAAAGCCGCGCTGAACCGCCATGTGGATGCGGAAAAATGGTCGGTGGTGAGCGTCGGCCCGAGCGTCGCGCAATTGCCCTTGCCTGCCCCGGCGCAGGTTGTGCCGCAGACTATGTGTCGCGCCGACACGGCGACTGTGGCAAGTTAAGCGCCATGAATACAGGCTGTAGGGCAGCGCGTTTCCGCCCTGCCGCCGATTGTTTGACCTTGCAGAGAACCCACTTGTACCAGCCTGACGAACGTTTCACCCCGGCCTTCGGCCTGAGCAATCCGCACTTGCAAACCTTGTGGGGCCCGTTGTGGCGCAAAACCACGCACATCGAACGTGAGCGCGAACGGCTGTGGCTGGAGGACGGCGATTTCCTCGACCTCGACTGGCACGGCCCGCACAGCGCCGACGCACCGTTGGTTCTGGTGCTGCACGGGTTGACCGGTTCGTCCAATTCGCCCTACGTCGCCGGCCTGCAAAAAGTTTTGGCGGCGCAGGGTTGGGCCAGCGTCGCGCTGAACTGGCGCGGCTGCTCGGGCGAGCCGAACCTGTTGCCACGCAGCTACCATTCCGGCGCCAGTGAAGACCTCGCCGAAGCGATCAAACACCTGAAAGCCAAGCGCCCGCTCGCGCCGTTGTACGCGGTCGGCTATTCGCTGGGCGGCAATGTCTTGCTCAAGCATCTGGGCGAAACCGGCAGCGACAGCGGCGTGCTAGGCGCGGTGGCGGTGTCAGTGCCGTTTCGTCTTGATCAGTGCGCCGACCGAATCGGCAAGGGATTTTCCAAGGTCTATCAGGCGCACTTCATGCGCGAGATGGTCGCCTACATCAAGAACAAACAGCGTCAGTTTCAGCATGACGGGCGCGAGGATGGCTTGGCGGCACTGGCCGCGCTGGGTTCGCTGGAGAACATGCGCACGTTCTGGGATTTCGACGGCCGGATCACCGCGCCGCTGCATGGTTTTGTCGATGCCGAGGATTACTATCGTCGCGCCTCGAGCCGCTATTTCCTCGGCGAAATTCGCACACCGACGCTGATCATCCAAGCGGCTGACGACCCGTTTGTGTTCCCGCACAGCTTGCCGCTGGCCGAGGAATTGTCGGCATCAACGCAATTCGAGTTGCAGCCAAAGGGTGGGCACGTCGGCTTCGTCGACGGCTCACTGCGCCAGCCGGGCTACTACCTGGAACGGCGCATCCCGCAATGGCTGACGGCCGCACATCGCCAATAATCCGCGTCAGACACGAACCTAATGTAGGAGTGAGCCTGCTCGCGATAGCGCCGGGTCAGTCAACGTTTTTGCTGAATGACCTACCGCGATCGCGAGCAGGCTCGCTCCTACAGGGGATCGGCGTATACCGCCGAGGATCGCGAATAGCGTGATTCGGCATTCGCTGAAATTAAGCCTGCCACCCAACCAAATGTAGGAGCGAGCCTGCTCGCGATAGCGCCGGGGCAGTCAACGTTTTTGCTGAATGACCCACCGCGATCGCGAGCAGGCTCGCTCCTACAAGGGATCGGCGTATACCGCCGAGGATCGCGAATAGCGTGATTCGGCATTCGCTGAAATTAAGCCTGCCACCCAACCAAATGTAGGAGTGAGCCTGCTCGCGATAGCGCCGGGTCAGTCAACGTTTTTGCTGAATGATTTACCGCGATCGCGAGCAGGCTCGCTCCTACAGGGGGTTGGGTTATTCGCCGGTGGCGATGCCCCGTGCCGGTTGGTTGATCCATTCGCTCCACGAGCCGGCGTACAGCGCCGCCAATGGATAACCCGCCAGGCACAACGCGAACAAATTGTGGCAAGCCGTCACGCCCGAGCCGCAGTAGGCGACCAGCTCTGTCGGTGAACGATCAGCGAGTTTCGCCGCGAAACGCTGCTTGAGTTGCTCGGCCGGCAGGAAACGGCCGTCGCTGCCAAGGTTGTCGGTAAACGCCGCGCACTGCGCGCCGGGGATGTGCCCGGCGATCGGGTCGATCGGTTCCACTTCACCCTTGAAACGCGGCAAGGCGCGGGCGTCGAGCAAGGTCAGTTGAGGTTGGCCGAGACGCTGCTGCAGTTGCTCCGCATCGAGCACCATGGCCGCATCCGGCGTACCGCTGAACGTGCCACGGACAATCGACGGCGCGTCCAGACTCAGCGGCAGCCCCGCCGCGTGCCAGGCCTTGAGCCCGCCATCGAGAATAAACACGCCGTCGCGTTTGCCCAGCCACGCCAGCAACCACCAGGCCCGCGCGGCGAAAGCACCGGGGCCGTCGTCATACAAAACCACCTCGCTGTCGGCGTTGACGCCCCAGGCTTGCAGACGCTCGACAAAGTCTTCGGGTGCCGGCAACGGATGGCGCCCGGTCACACCTTTGATCACCGGCCCGCTCAGATCACGCTCAAGATCGGCAAAACTCGCCCCGGCGATGTGCCCTTCGGCATAACTGCGCTGACCGTAGTCCGGGTCTTCGAGGGCAAAACGACAATCGAGGATCACCAGCCCCGGCTGCTCCTTTTTCAGGTCCAACGCGTGCGGGCTGATCAGTTGCGCAATGGGCATAACGGGCTCCTGCAGTTGAGTCGATGGCTGATCCTAGTGCTTTTCTTCCAGGGCCTGGGCGAGTGGCACGTAAAACTCTTCAAACAGCGTGTTGACCTCGTGCCGCGCCTCATCGGTGACAAACCCGGCTTCAAGCACCAGCACCTGATACACGCCGCGTTTGATCGCCTGCTCGCTCAAGTGGTTGGAGTTTTCGCGCGTGGTGCACAGAAAACGCACCCACGAGGTGAGGATGATCCAGGCATTGATGGTCAGGGATTCGATCTGCACTTGATCCATTTTGAGGATCCCGGCCTCGACAAACCCTTGGTAGATCGCCGAGCCCTGAATCACGCAGCGCTGGGAAAAGCGCCGGTAACGCGCGGCCAGATCCGGGTCGCTCTCAAGCAAATGTTCGAGGTCGCGGTGCAGGAACCGGTAACGCCACATCGCCGACAGCAGCTCTTTGAGGTAATAGCGCTTGTCTTCAACCGTGGCACCTCGCCCCTGCGGCGGACGCAAAAAGCTGTCCACCAGGGTTTCGTACTCACTGAACAGCACCGCGATAATCGCCTGCTTGTTCGGGAAGTGGTAGTACAGGTTGCCCGGGGAAATTTCCATGTGGGCGGCAATGTGATTGGTGCTGATGCTGCGCTCACCCTGCTGATTGAACAGCTCCAAGCTGTTCTGCACGATGCGCTCGCTGGTTTTGATCCTGGGGGCCATGGCTTGAGCTTTAATTCAGAGTGCGGTGACGCGCATCTTACGGCCTATCCGTGAACGGATAAAACAAAGCTGCGTCAGGAAGTCGTTTGACTTTCTAGAGCTTAGACTCTAAAAAGCCTGTTATCAGAATAAAAATCCGGAGCCTTCCATGACTGCCGACATCGCGTATTTGCAGAACTTACAGCAGCCGTTGGACGAGCTCCAGACCTTGTTTAACTCACAGCGCGCCGCGTACGCCGCCAACCCGATGCCGCCCGCCGCCCAGCGCCAGCAATGGCTCAAGGCATTACGCGACTTGTTGAGCGACGAGCGCCAAGCGTTGATCGCGGCGATCAGCAAGGATTTCAGCCATCGCAGCGCCGATGAAACCCTGCTCGCCGAACTGATGCCGAGCCTGCACGGCATTCACTACGCCAGCCAGCACCTCAAGGGCTGGATGAAAGCCTCGCGGCGCAAAGTCGGCCTCGCGTTTCAACCGGCCTCGGCCAAAGTGGTTTATCAGCCATTGGGCGTGGTCGGCGTGATCGTGCCGTGGAATTATCCGCTGTACCTCGCCATCGGGCCGCTGGTGGGCGCGTTGTCGGCGGGCAATCGGGTGATGCTCAAACTCAGCGAATCGACCCCGGCCACCGGGTTGCTGCTCAAAGAATTGCTCGGGCGGATCTTCCCGCAAGACCTGGTGTGCGTGGTCCTCGGCGAAGCGGACATCGGCGTCGCGTTCTCGCGGCTGCGCTTTGATCATTTGTTGTTCACCGGCGCCACCAGCATCGGCAAACACGTGATGCGCGCGGCGGCGGAAAACCTCACGCCGGTAACCCTGGAACTGGGCGGCAAATCCCCCGCCATCGTCTCCCGCGACGTGCCGCTCAAGGACGCCGCCGAGCGCATCGCCTTCGGCAAAACCCTTAATGCCGGGCAAACCTGTGTCGCCCCCGATTACGTGCTGGTCCCCGAGGACCGCGTCGGCGCGTTCGTCGAAGCCTATCGTCAGGCGGTTCGCGGGTTTTATCCGACACTCGCCGACAACCCGGACTACACCGCAATCATCAATGACCGACAACTGACGCGGCTAAACGGCTATGTCAGCGATGCCACCAGCAAGGGCGCATTGCTGATTCCGCTGTTCGAGCAAGGTCAGGGCCGGCGCATGGCCCACAGTCTGCTGCTGAATGTCAGCGATGAGATGACCGTGATGCAGGACGAAATCTTCGGCCCGCTGCTGCCGATCGTGCCGTACACCGACCTCGATCAGGCGTTTGCCTACATCAATCAGCGACCTCGGCCACTGGCGCTGTACTACTTCGGCTACGACAAACGCGAACAACAACGCGTGCTCCACGAGACTCATTCCGGCGGCGTGTGCCTGAACGACACGTTGCTGCATGTTGCTCAGGACGACATGCCGTTCGGCGGCATCGGCGCTTCGGGCATGGGCCATTACCACGGCCACGAAGGTTTCCTGACGTTCAGCAAAGCCAAAGGTGTGCTGATCAAACAGCGCTTCAACGCGGCGAAGCTGATCTATCCGCCGTATGGCAAAGCGATTCAGAAACTGATTCAGAAGCTGTTTATCCGCTAACGCTGCAGACCCTCGGGTAATAACAAGAATGAGCCCTAGCCTGTCCGATTCCCCCGCGCTGTCCCGCCGCGACTTGCTCAAATTCAGCCTCGGCGCCAGTGCTTTTCTGGCCACCGCCGGCCTCGGCGCCAGCCTCAGCGGCTGTTCGTCGAGCGTTGCGGCGGACGGTTTCGCCACGCTGCGCCGCAGTGATTTGCTGTTTCTGCGCGCGTTGATTCCGGTGATGCTCGACGGCGCCGTGGCGGTCGATGCTATGCCGAGCGCTGTCGACGGCACGTTGAAAAACCTCGACAACGGCCTGGATCACCTATCGCCGGAAATGCTCAAGCTGACTCGCCAATTGTTCGACGTGCTCGGGATGACCGTGACCCGTGGTCCGCTGACGGGAGTTTGGGGCAGTTGGGAAAATGCTTCGGCGCAGCAGATTGGGCATTTTCTAGAGCGCTGGGAGAACAGTTCGTTGAATTTGCTGCGCATGGGCCACAGTTCGTTGCTGCAACTGGTGATGATGGCGTGGTACAGCCGCAAGGAATCGTGGGCGCATTGCGGGTATCCGGGGCCGCCGGTGGTTTGAAAAATGTGTCGCCCCCATCGCGAGCAAGCTCGCTCCCACAGGGGTTGCGGGTTGCTGATCAGATTGTGTGAACAGCGCAATTCCAATGTGGGAGCGAGCTTGCTCGCGATGACGTCCGCCGCCACACCACAGAACCCAAAATAAAAAGAGAAGCCGAACATGCCCGTACCCGATCCGTTTCGCGAAGGCCTGGCCCGTGGCTGGAAAACCTATAACGGCGCGCAACTGACCGGCGACCTGACGCTGGAAGCGGACGTGGCAATCATCGGCAGCGGTGCCGGCGGCGGCACCACCGCAGAAATCCTCAGCGCCGCTGGCTACAAAGTGTTGCTGATCGAAGAGGGCCCGCTGCGCACCAGCAGCGATTTCAAGATGCTCGAAGATCAGGCCTACGCCAGCCTGTATCAGGAAGGCATCGGCCGCATGAGCAAGGACGGCGCGATCACCATCCTCCAGGGCCGCGCGGTCGGCGGCACCACGCTGATCAACTGGACATCGAGCTTCCGCACCCCGCAGCCAACCCTCGAACACTGGGCGCGCGAACACCAAGTCAAAGGTCACAGCCCCGCCGAAATGGCGCCGTGGTTCGAGAAAATGGAACAGCGCCTCGGCGTCGCCCCGTGGCTGGTCCCGCCCAACGCCAACAACGACGTGATCCGCAAAGGTTGCGAGCAACTCGGCTATAGCTGGCACGTGATCCCGCGCAATGTGCGCGGCTGCTGGAACCTCGGTTATTGCGGCATGGGTTGCCCGACCAACGCCAAGCAATCAATGCTGGTGACGACCATTCCGGCGACCCTGGAAAACGGCGGCGAGCTGCTGTACCTGGCGCGCGCCGAGAAGTTGTCGATCAACAACGGCAAGGTCACTGGCCTCGAATGCGCGGCGATGGATGAGCGCTGCGTCGCGCCAACCGGGCGCACCATCACGGTCAAGGCGCGGCATTACGTGCTGGCCGGCGGCGGGATCAACAGCCCGGCGCTGCTGCTGCGTTCCGAGGCGCCGGACCCGCACAAGCGGCTCGGCAGACGCACGTTTCTGCACTTGGTGAATATGTCGGCCGGGTTGTTCGATGAGGTGATCAACCCGTTCTACGGTGCGCCGCAGTCGATTTATACCGACCACTTTCAATGGCAGGACGGCACCACCGGCAAAATGTCTTACAAGCTCGAAGTGCCGCCGCTGCAACCGGCATTGGCGGCGACTTTGCTTGGCGGCTTCGGCCAGGAAAATTCGCAACACATGGAAAACCTGCCGCACACCCACGCCATGCTCGCCTTGCTGCGCGACGGCTTTCACCCGGACAGTGTCGGCGGCAGCGTCGAGTTGCGCGGCGACGGCACGCCAGTGCTCGACTATCAGGTCTCGCCCTACACCTGGGACGGTTTGCGCCGGGCGTTTCACAGCATGGCCGAGATCCAGTTTGCTGGTGGCGCGAAAGCGGTGATGCCGATGCACGCCGATGCGCGCTACGTGAAAACGACTGCCGAGGCGCGCAGTTTGATCGACGGCTTGAGCCTTGAGTTGTACCGCACACGCCTGGGCAGCGCGCACGTGATGGGCGGTTGCGCAATGGGCGAAGACCCCAAATACGCCGTGACTGACAGCCTTGGCCGCCATCATCAGCTCGACAATCTGTCGATCCACGACGGCTCGCTGTTCCCCACCAGCATTGGCGCCAACCCGCAATTGTCGGTGTACGGCCTGACCGCGCAACTCGCCACAGCGCTGGCCGAACGCCTGAAAAACCCGTGAAAAAACCCGAGTTGGCCATCGTCTATAGTGCTTTCTTACCGAAAAGGCGACTTTCCCGACCGGGAAGGCTGCGATACCATCCGAGTCCCCAACGGACTCCCGCCAGGACGACGCGATGAACCGAGTGTTGTACCCAGGTACCTTCGACCCTATTACCAAGGGCCATGGCGACTTGGTCGAACGCGCCTCGCGCCTGTTCGATCACGTGATCATTGCCGTCGCTGCCAGCCCGAAGAAAAACCCGTTGTTTCCTCTGGAACAGCGTGTGGAGCTGGCCCGCGAGGTCACTAAACATCTGCCCAACGTTGAAGTCGTCGGTTTCTCGACGCTGCTCGCGCACTTTGCCAAAGAGAAGAACGCCAACGTGTTCCTGCGTGGTTTGCGGGCGGTTTCGGACTTCGAGTACGAATTTCAGCTGGCCAACATGAACCGCCAATTGGCGCCGGATGTGGAGAGTCTGTTTCTCACGCCTTCGGAGCGTTATTCGTTCATTTCCTCGACGCTGGTGCGTGAAATTGCAGCGCTGGGCGGCGACATCACCAAGTTTGTCCACCCTGCGGTGGCCGACGCCCTCACCGAACGCTTCAAGAAGTAACGACCGCTCAAGCGGCGCCCGCGTGCACTGCGGGCGCCAATGCGGCACAATTGCGCGCATTGGTTTATTGCGCCCGGGCCTGCCGCCCCGGCTGGAGTTAGCATGTCCCTGATCATCACCGACGATTGCATCAATTGCGACGTCTGCGAACCCGAGTGCCCGAACGCCGCCATTTCCCAGGGCGAAGAAATCTATGTCATCGACCCGAACCTGTGCACGCAGTGTGTCGGCCACTATGACGAGCCACAGTGCCAGCAAGTCTGCCCGGTGGATTGCATCCCGCTGGATGAAGCGCACCCGGAGACTGAAGAACAGTTGATGGCGAAATATCGGGTGATTACCGGTAAGGCTTGAGGCTTTTGGCGTCTGTCAGGGCGCCTTCGCGGGCAAGCCTTGCTCCCACATGGACCGCGCTATACCTGTGGGAGCGAGCTTGCTCGCGATGAGGCCATCCGCCACACCTGAAATCCAACTGCCTTCACTCGCGCTGCTCGAACCCTTCCCCGATACACCCCAGGCACCTGACAAACGCCGCTCTCGCCGGATCGACCACCAACGCCTGCCCCGCATCCCCCACGCCGCCGCCCAGCGCGGTAAATGGCAGCGACACCACAAATACCCCCGCGCCAATCACCGTCGCCGCGACCAGCAAGGGTCGGGCGATCAGCAAGTCGCCGATCATGGCAAACGCCGGAGGGTTCTGAATGGTGTAGCGCGGGTCGCCGCTGCCGTGTTCAGCCGCCAGCGCGGGCGGGCCGACGCTCAGCAGCAGGGCAACGACAAAGGTGCGAAACGAAATCATGGCACGGTCCTTCGGCTAGGCAGTGAGAACACTGACTATAGACCGTCGGGCGAATCAGCTCTGGCAGCGCGGGCAAAACACGCTGGCGCGCTGGCCGAGCTTCACCTCGCGCAGCAGCGTGCCGCAGACTTTGCACGGTTCGCTGCCCCGCCCGTAAGCAAACAATTCCTGCTGAAAATACCCCGGCTGACCGTCGCCGCCGATAAAGTCGCGCAGCGTCGTGCCGCCACGCTCGATGGCGTGGACGAGGATGCGTTTGATCTCGATTGCCAGCTTCAGATAACGCGCGCGGGAAATGCTCTTGGCCTCGCGACGCGGATCGATGCCGGCGGCGAACAGCGCTTCGGTCGCGTAAATATTGCCGACGCCGACCACCACCGCGTTGTCCATGATGAACGGCTTGACCGCCATCGAGCGCCCGCGCGATTGCTGGAACAGACGCTCGCCGTCGAACAGCTCGGTCAACGGTTCCGGGCCCAGGCGAATCAGCAATTCGTGATTCAGCGGGTCGAGGCTCCAGAGCATCGCGCCAAACCGGCGTGGGTCGGTGTAGCGCAGGGCCAGGCCGGATTCGAGTTCGATGTCGACGTGCTCATGCTTGGCCGCCGGCGAGCCGACTTCCACCAGACGCAAATTGCCCGACATGCCCAAATGGCTGATCAACGTGCCGACTTCGGCGTTGATCAACAAGTATTTGGCGCGGCGCTCCACCAGCACGATGCGCTGGCCGGACAGGCGCACGTCGAGGTCTTCAGGGATCGGCCAGCGCAGGCGTCGATCACGCACGATCACCCGGCTGACGCGCTGGCCTTCCAGGTGCGGGGCGATGCCGCGGCGGGTGGTTTCGACTTCCGGCAATTCAGGCATGGGGCTCTCGGATCAGACGCTTTTGAGCAAAAATGCGGCGCCTCAGTGATGAGCACCGAGGTCGCGAATGGTTTGCTTGAGGGTTTCGAAATCGTAGTCCGAGAGGCCGACGTAATCGAGCACCAGCGGGCCGATGCTGTTCCATTCGTGGTCTTCGTTCTGGTTGCCCAGCACCCGGTACGACGCGCAAATGTGCTCGGCCATTTTCAGGATCGCCAGCAGGTTTTTCAGTTGCGTGTTGCGCGCCGACTCGTCGCTGAAAATCGCCAGCGCATTGTGGTGATTGGCGATGGCGGCGGTGATGTGTTCCGGCAGGCGCCAGGATTTGGCGGTGTAGTACCCGACCACGGCGTGGTTGGTGTTGAACACGCGGTTTTCGGTGTCGACCACCCGGCACTCAGGGCTCGCGTTGGCGTAGGCCTCTTCGAGGGTTTTCATGTATTCGGGGAAGCGCTTGAGCATCAGCGGCACGCCGCAATCGTGGAACAGGCCCAGCGCATACGCCTCGTCGCCGGCCTGCGAGCCAATGCGTTTGGCCAACGTCAGGCAGGTCATCGCGACATCTTGCGCGGTGTCCCAGAAGCGGTTGAGCGTGACGATGGTGTCGTCGTTCATCTCGCCTTTGATCGATTGCGCGTTGATCAAGTTGATGATCGAACGGCTGCCCAGCAGGTTCACCGCACGCTGGATCGAGGCGATCTTGTTGCTCAAACCGTAATACGGCGAGTTGACGATTTTCAGCAACGCCCCGGAGAGGCCCGGGTCCTGGGCGATCAACTTGGCGATCACTTCCAGGTCCGGATCAGGCATGTACTGCTCCATCTGCAAATCCACCATGATCTGCGGCTGGGCCGGCACGCTGATGCCTTGCAGGGACTGTTGGATCTGTTCGGACGTCAACTCTTGGGACATAAGTACACACTCTGGGACAGGCGCCGATTCTAACCTTTAAAAACCACCACCCGACACACCGGTGGGCACATCGTCGGAACTTTCATTTGCGATAAAGCTTCGGAGTTTGTAATGCCGGCGAGGCGATTGCGCTTCGGCCAGCGACAAATTCCCACTCAAGTCAGGAGCTTATCCAATGTCCAATTCCCTGAATGGCAAGCGCGTCGCGATTCTGGTCACCGACGGTTTCGAGCAAGTCGAACTGACCGGACCCAAGCAGGCGCTGGAGCAGGCGGGCGCCAAAGTGGACATCCTTTCGGCCGAGGAAGGCCAGGTCAAAGGTTGGAACCACGACAAACCGGCGGACGATTTCAAGGTTGATCTGACCTTCAAGGCTGCCCACATCGAGCAATACGATGCGGTAGTGTTGCCCGGCGGCGTGCAAAATTCCGACACAATTCGTATCGATCAAGATGCCCAGCACCTGGTCAAGACCGGTGCTTCGGCGGGCAAGCCAATCGCAGTGATTTGCCACGGTGGCTGGCTGCTGATCTCGGCCGGGCTGGTCAATGGCAAAACCATGACCAGTTTCAAAACCCTCAAGGATGATTTGGTCAATGCCGGCGCGCATTGGGTTGATCAGGAAGTGGTCAAGGACGGCAACCTGATCAGCAGCCGCCAACCGGATGACATCCCGGCGTTCAACCGCGAGTTGATTGGCGCGCTGTCGGCGTAACCTCCAGAATCGCCTTCGCGGGCAAGCCTCGCTCCTACCTTCGGAATGCATTTCCCTGTAGGGGTGAGATTTGCCTGCGAAGGCGGCATCAGCGTTTCATCGCCGCCCGGCCACCCGCCTGGCACAACACGCTATACTCCCGCTCTTTTTTCCGGAGCGACGTCATGTCCCTGCCTAGCCTGCGCCTCAAAGCCAACGCCGACCGTCGCCTGCGAAACGGCCACTTGTGGGTCTACAGCAACGAAATCGATGTAGCCGCGACTCCTTTGCACGGCTTCAAGGCCGGCGATCAGGCGATCCTCGAAGCTGCCGGCGGCAAGCCGCTGGGCATCGTCGCCATGAGCCCAAACAACCTGATCTGCGCGCGCCTGCTGTCGCGCGACATCAAGTTGCCGCTGGACAAATCGCTGCTGGTGCACCGCATCAACGTCGCGTTGTCGCTGCGCGATCGCCTGTTCGACAAGCCGTTCTATCGTCTGGTCTACGGTGATTCCGACCTGCTGCCGGGCCTGGTGGTCGACCGTTTCGGCGACATCCTCGTGGTGCAAATCGCTTCTGCGACCATGGAAGCGCATAAGGAAGACGTGATCGCCGCGTTGACCCAAGTGCTCAAGCCAAGCGGCATTCTGTTCAAGAACGATTCCGCCGCGCGCGACGCCGAAGGCCTCAACCGCTACGTCGAAACCGTGTTCGGCCTCGTGCCGGAGTGGGTTGCTTTGGAAGAGAACGGCGTGAAGTTCGAAGCGCCGGTCATTCAGGGCCAGAAAACCGGCTGGTTCTACGACCACCGCATGAACCGCGCGCGCCTGGCACCGTATGTCAAAGGCAAACGCGTCCTCGATCTCTATAGCTACATCGGTGGCTGGGGCGTGCAGGCTGCCGCTTTCGGCGCCAACGAAGTGTTCTGCGTCGACGCATCGGCCTTCGCCCTCGACGGCGTCGAGCGCAACGCTGCGCTGAACGGCTTTGCCGAGAAAATGACCTGCATCGAAGGCGACGTGTTTGAAGCCTTGAAAGAGCTGAAGGCCAGCGAAGAACGTTTCGACGTGATCGTTGCCGATCCTCCGGCCTTCATCAAACGCAAGAAAGACATGAAGAACGGCGAAGGCGCTTACCGTCGCCTGAACGAGCAAGCCATGCGCCTGCTGACCAAGGACGGCATCCTCGTCAGCGCTTCGTGCTCGATGCACCTGCCGGAAGATGACCTGCAGAACATCCTGCTGACCAGCGCCCGTCACCTGGATCGCAACATCCAGATGCTCGAACGTGGCGGCCAGGGTCCGGATCACCCGGTTCACCCAGCCATCGCCGAAACCCGCTACATCAAAAGCATCACCTGCCGTCTGCTGCCAAACAGCTGATTACGCGGGTTTGACGGGGGGCCAGCAGGCTCCCCGCTCATTCGCCGCCATCGAAATCCCCTTCCCTTTATCCTCTGCGTCTTACACTTGCCGTCCTACTAACGTGCAGGAAGTTTCGCTATATCTTCCAAATTGAAGAATAAGACTTACACGCACTTACCTCCTATAAGATAGCTCCCACAAAATTACTGGATATTTCCTACTGATATTCTTCTTGATAAGAACTCATTACAAACTATGATTGAGTTGTCACCAAGGAGTGGCACTCACTATTACTTACAAGGAGTTCACAACATGAAAGCAGTTACTCTGGAAACCAACAAAATCGCTAACCTGGCTTTTCTGGTCGCACCAAAAGCCCGCTAAGTAAATGAGACGCTGGGGAGTGCCGGCTTACCCAGCGTTTTCTATGGCCCCGCCAGAGCGAACAGCCCTTCATGCAGATAAACCCGTATCTCTTCATGCTTCCCCGCACGCCCGGTCAAATAGTCTGGGATTACCGCAACCACAAGCAATTTGAACTCAACCTCGAATACTCGACGCGGCTCGCGCAACTTATCGACAACCCACGAGCGTTCGACACCAACAATATAATCGATACACAGTTTCTTAATACTGGAATATTGATAACTTCCACCCAGCGAGCAATCGAATGGGGCTGGGATGAACTATCAAAAATATTTCATATCGGCACT
Organism: Pseudomonas sp. SJZ131; assembly: GCF_007828705.1. Classification (NCBI taxonomy): domain Bacteria; kingdom Pseudomonadati; phylum Pseudomonadota; class Gammaproteobacteria; order Pseudomonadales; family Pseudomonadaceae; genus Pseudomonas; species Pseudomonas sp. SJZ131. Next base: position 279,955 of record NZ_VIVC01000003.1, read on the forward strand.
AAAAACATCCCTTGCGAATATACACCCAAGAACATTCATGAATGGTCGAGACATTATCTGGACCATTGCAACGAAGTATTGGCCTCCAGCGGCTCAGGCGCGGATAACACCCGCCATGCGACCGGCAAGCTGATTGCCCTGCCCATCCCTGCACGCCTGCCGGAAAGTTATCTGGCCGATGCCCTGGTGAACCGGAAAACCTGCCGCTCTTTCACCGGCGACGCAGTATCGCTCGACCACCTCAGCACCCTGCTCTACCTGTCGCTCGGCCATCTGAAAGAGCGTGAAGACGATCTCGACGACTCAGTCGCCGACGGCCTCGGCGCCCGCCGCAGCAGCCCTTCGGGGGGCGGATTGAATGCCTGCGAGGGGTTCGTGCACGTGCAAAACGTCGAGTGCCTGGAACCCGGACTTTATGCCTACCACGCCGCCGATCACGCCCTGAGTTTCGTCAATCCCTTGCCGGCCGCGCCGCTGGGCCAACTCCTGTGCGGGCAACACTTCATCAACAACTTGCCGGTCGGCCTGTTCATCAGTGCGCGTTTCGACAAGTTGTGGTGGAAGTACCAACATTCGCGCGCCTACCGAATGGCCTACGTCGAAGCCGGGCATATCTCCCAGACCTTTCAACTGGTCGCTACTTCCCTGGGTTTAGGCACCTGGCTGACCGGCGCGCTGAAAGACGATCAGGTCGAAGCGCTGCTCGGACTTGAAGACAACACTGAACAACCGTTGTTTTTCGTCGGTTGTGGCCGCAGCGATGGGCAAGTGATGTGCAAGGAACTGAAAGCGTTGCTGAACCAGAGACAGCAACAATGACCGCCGACTCTGCGATAGCGGAGTTCCCGGTCGGGCACTTCACCCTCGGCGACTGGAATAACCGCGCGTCGGTGCGCACGAGCGGCAACACGTATCTATTGCCATCGCCGCCGGAGCTGGAACGGCAATTGATCAACCGGCACTGGTTTCCGCCGGGTTTTCTGCCCTATCTCGATCACCCGAGTATCCAGGCTGCCGGCCCAGCGGTGGTTCATCGCCTGACGGCCAATCACTTGGTGTATTTCCTCGACTACACCACGTTGCTGGAACACCGCATCGTCAATCGCGCGGTGGAAACCATCGTCCACGACGAACTCGGCGTCGCTATCCCGCAGCAGATGAAAACTGCCGGATTGCAGCTCTACACCGACGAAGGTTTTCACGCGCTGTTCTCCAACAGCGTCGCCGAGCAGATCGCCGACCTGTACGGGATCACCTCGCGGCCGTTGATGCCCCGGCGGATCACCCGGCTCAACGACCTGCTCGCCCGTGCCCCTGACGAACACCAAACGCTGGCGCTGTTTCTGGTCGGTTTCGTTTCCGAGACGATCATCGCCCGCGAACTGCTTGATCTGTGCCGCGACCTGCTGGTGTCCGGCGTTCAGGAAATGCTCAGGGATCACCTCACCGACGAGGCTCGGCACAGTCGCTATTTTGCGCAAGTGTTCCATTACGTGTGGCTTAACCTGCCGGGCACCCGGCGCGCCCTCGCTGCGCATTGGCTGGTGGAAATCATCCTGCTGTTCTTTGAAATCGATGACCGATGGCTCAGGGAAAGCCTGCTCAGCGCCGAACTGGATGCCGTTTGCATCACCGACATCCTCGGCGGCCTGTCGGGCACAAAGGCCGTTGTGGCCCGTGCGCGTTCAGGGGCGGGCGCCACGTTTAGGGCACTGCACACGGCGGGATTTTTTGACCTGCCCGGCAATCGACAACTTTTCGCGCAGGCAGGGCTTATTGATGAATGAAGACGACACCGCTGTGAGTGTTAAAAAGCGCCGTGTCGCGGTCATTCTGCTGATGACCATGGTGCTGCTCGGGGTCTTCCCACTGGACGTGCTGCTGCCTTCATTTCCGGCATTGGCTGAACACTTTCGCACCAGCCCCGCCGATATCGCGTTGTCCATCAGCCTGTTCGCCGTCGGCATTTCATTGTCGCAACTGCTTATAGGGCCGCTGTCGGACCGCATGGGGCGCAAAGGCTTGCTGCTGGCGGGCATGGCGGTATCGATAATCGGCGCGACAGGCTGTCTGTTAGCCACCGATTATTCCTGGTTTCTGCTGTTCCGGATGATCCAGGCCATCGGCTGCGGATGTTTTGTACTGACCCAGGCGCTGGTTCAGGACTTGTTCGCGGGCAAGGAGCGCGATCGGCTGAGAATCCTCATGGTCACCGCCAGCGGAATTTTCATCTCCATCTCGCCGCTGGCTGGCACGTTGCTGCAACAAGCACTCGACTGGCCTGGAAGTTTTGTGGTGTTCATCGCGCTGGCCGGCGCGGTGTTCCTCAAAGCCTGCTTTTTCCTTGAGAACCAGCGCCCGACCAACGTTATGCACCGAGGTATCGTCCAGTCATACCGGGTGGTTTACCGCGACGTCGGTTTCACCGGTTACTGGTTGATTGCCGCCATTGCATTCGCCTGCCATTTCTCCTTCATCGTCATTTCGCCGCTGATCTTCATGGATCAATTGCAGCTCTCGCCCTACGAATTCTCGCTGACGCTGTTGCTCTACGGGTTGGCGTACATCATCGGCGGCATCGTCGCGCGGATCCTCGGCGGCCGGATCGCGCCGAACACGCTGATCATCGTCGGCCTGGGCCTGATCTTCTTTTCCGGACTGGTGATGTTAATGCTGGCGAAATTTTTCGGGCTTTCGACGCTGACGGTGCTGGTGCCAATGATCATCTGCACCGCCGGCACGACCATTGCGCGCCCGGTCGCGACGTCCAAAGCCATGGAGATATTCCCGGACAGAGCTGGCACCTCGGCGGCGGCGGGCAACACACTGGTATTCATCTTCGGCGGACTGATCAGCGCACTGATCAATCTCAGTGCGACTGATTTGCAGACCACTCTGGCACTGAGCTTTCTGCTGTTGAGCGCCAGCGCGATCATCTTGAATGCACTGATCACCCGGCGACATCGGGCGCTGACGGCCGGGTGAATACTGCCGGTCGTCATCCCGCACGCGGCGTCAGCGCGGGATCAACGCTTTCCGGCATTCCCTCCTGACGCCAGCGGTGTAGAATCGCGGGATTCATCGCCATTCATCCCCCGGCGGGTTTATGAGCTCAGGCTGAGGCAAGCGGCGATCCCGCAAAGTCATCGGCAACTTCCGGACACACGGCCATTTCTGAGTGTTCCAGACGTTCATAGAAGCTCACTTCCCCTTTAGCACCTGATTAGCCGCCCGGAGTGTTCCATGCCTGATTACCGCTCGAAAACATCCACCCATGGCCGCAACATGGCCGGCGCGCGCGCACTGTGGCGCGCCACGGGGATGAAAGATGACGACTTCAAAAAGCCGATCATCGCCATTGCCAACTCCTTCACCCAGTTCGTACCGGGCCACGTCCACCTCAAGGACCTCGGCCAACTGGTTGCGCGCGAAATCGAACGCGCCGGTGGCGTCGCCAAAGAATTCAACACCATCGCCGTGGATGACGGCATCGCCATGGGCCACGACGGCATGCTTTATTCGCTGCCGAGCCGCGAGATCATCGCCGACTCCGTCGAGTACATGGTCAACGCCCACTGCGCCGACGCCATCGTCTGCATCTCCAACTGCGACAAGATCACCCCTGGCATGCTGATGGCGTCCCTGCGCCTGAACATCCCGGTGATCTTCGTTTCCGGCGGCCCGATGGAAGCCGGCAAGACCAAACTGGCCAGCCACGGCCTCGATCTGGTCGATGCCATGGTCATCGCCGCCGACTCCAGCGCTTCTGACGAGAAAGTCGCCGAGTACGAGCGTAGCGCTTGCCCGACGTGCGGTTCGTGCTCCGGCATGTTCACCGCCAACTCGATGAACTGCCTGGTTGAAGCTTTGGGCCTGGCGTTGCCGGGCAACGGTTCGACATTGGCCACCCACAGCGACCGCGAGCAATTGTTCCTGCAAGCCGGCCGCACCATCGTCGAGCTGTGCAAGCGCTACTACACCGACAACGACGAGTCGGTATTGCCGCGCAACATCGCCAACTTCAAGGCGTTCGAAAACGCCATGACTCTGGACATCGCCATGGGCGGTTCCACCAACACCATCCTGCACTTGCTGGCCGCCGCCCAGGAAGCCGAGATCGACTTCGACCTGAAGGACATCGACCGCCTCTCGCGCCACGTACCGCAACTGTGCAAAGTCGCGCCGAACATCCAGAAGTACCACATGGAAGACGTGCACCGCGCCGGCGGGATCTTCAGCATCCTCGGTTCGCTGGCGCGCGGCGGTTTGCTGCACACCGACCTGCCGACCGTGCACAGCACGTCCATGGCCGAAGGCATCGCCAAGTGGGACATCACCCAGACCACCGACGAAGCCGTGCACCATTTCTTCAAGGCTGGTCCGGCGGGCATCCCGACGCAAACTGCGTTCAGCCAGTCGACCCGTTGGGAAACCCTCGACGACGACCGTGAAAACGGCTGCATCCGCAGTGTCGAGCACGCCTACTCGCAAGAGGGCGGCCTCGCCGTGCTGTACGGCAACATCGCGCTGGACGGTTGCGTGGTGAAAACCGCCGGCGTCGACGAGTCGATTCACGTCTTCGAAGGCAACGCGAAAATCTTCGAAAGCCAGGACAGCGCCGTACGCGGCATCCTCGCTGACGAAGTGAAGGCCGGCGACATCGTGATCATTCGTTACGAAGGCCCGAAGGGCGGCCCGGGCATGCAGGAAATGCTTTACCCGACGTCGTACCTGAAATCCAAAGGCCTGGGCAAAGCCTGCGCCCTGCTCACCGACGGCCGTTTCTCTGGCGGCACCTCGGGCCTGTCCATCGGTCACGCATCGCCGGAAGCCGCTGCCGGCGGCGCGATTGGTCTGGTGCAGGACGGCGACAAGGTGCTGATCGACATTCCGAACCGCTCGATCAACCTGTTGATCAGCGACGAAGAACTGGCCGCACGCCGGGTCGAGCAGGATCAGAAAGGCTGGAAACCGGTGGAAAAACGCCCACGCAAAGTCACCACCGCGCTGAAAGCCTACGCCCTGCTGGCCACCAGCGCCGACAAGGGCGCCGTGCGTAACAAAGCCATGCTCGACGGCCTGTAACGCTTAACCGTCGAACAAAAAAATACCCCGCCCAGTGCGGGGTATTTTTTTGCCTGTTACTGAATCTCTTCCGGTTTGACGATCACCCAGTTTTTGTCCGCCGTCACTGGCAAGCCTTCTTTCGCTTGCGCCGCCGCGTGTTTGGCCATCATGCCGTTTATCTGGGTCATGTATTTGTCCTTGCGGTTGACCCACAAATGAATGCCGCCCTTGGCCACGTCCACGCCGTGGAACAACATGAAACCGTCGCTGGTCGGTGTATCGCCACCGACCAGAATCGGTTTTTTCCACTCGTCGATGTAAGTCAGGATCGCCGCTTGCTTGCCGGCCATCCAGGTCGCCGGGGTCCACAGGTACGGGGTCAATTCGAGATCGAGGTTGGCTTTCTCGTCATAGTTGCCGGCGGTGATCTGCTTGCGCGCGGTGGTCAATTCGCCGGTCTTGCGATCCTTGAGCAGTGTGGTGACACCGATGACGTTCTGCGGTTTGACGTTGTAGCCATACTTCGGATCGGCCGCGACCATGCGCACCAGTTCCTCGGACGCGGCGGTCATCACGTAAACCTCGATGCCGTTTTCCATCAACTTGGTGTACAGCTCGGCCTGGCCGGTGAAGACTTTCGGCGGCTGGACCTCGATGGTCTTGACCACATCGCCCTCGTAATAAGTGCTCGGCACCGGTTTGCCGGAGGCCATCAGCTCATCGACATAACCCTTGAGTTCTTTGAGGGTGAAGCCGGAAAACACCTGCGCGACCCACGGATAACAAACCATGTCGTCGATTTCGCAGAGGCGATAGTAGTAGCTGAACAGGCTTTCCTTGTGCTCGGCGGTGTCCTTGAACGGAATCAGCTTCAGCGACGGGTCGAGGGTGTCGCGGGTGATCAGCCCTTTGTTTTCCATGAACGGCAGCAACGACTCTTCGAGGTCGTAGCGGTAACTGGTGTTGTCCATGTCGAACACCGCGAAATTACCTTTGTTGGCATTCGCCGCGATCATTGCGTCCAGCGCCTTCGCCTGATCGAGCGGCCAGTGTTTCAGATCAGTGGCGAATGCCTGGCCGCAGAGGCTCAAGCCCAAACCAAATCCCAGCGCGACGGCGAGCATTTTCGGTGCGAACTTCATGTGCGTGCTTCCTTATGAAGAGAACCTGATGCAAAGGCATCGACGCTAACAAAAAACCGTGACAGTTCTCGCCTGCCCGCGACCGCTTGCGTCCCCATCGCGCCAGCTGCATCTCCGAGAGCGACACGCGCTTATTCCAAAAACGACAGTCAACCTCCGATATCGGTATTAATTCATTAGATATCAAGCTGTTAGGCTTGCCTGTTCGCAGCTGCCCCGGAAGGTAGCTGGCACAAGTCGCTTTCGGAGTTTTTATGAATCTGCCGCTGATTCTCAACTTGCTGGTGTTCCTCGCCCTGCTCTTTGGCCTGGCACAAACCCGTCACACCTCGTGGAGCCTGGCGAAAAAAGTCCTGCTCGCGCTGGCGCTCGGCGTCGCGTTCGGCGTGGCGCTGCACACGATTTACGGCGCCGGCAACCCGGTGCTCAAAGCCTCGATCAGTTGGTTCGATCTGGTCGGCAACGGTTACGTGCAGTTGCTGCAAATGATCGTGATCCCACTGGTGTTCGCCTCCATCCTCAGCGCCGTGGCCCGCCTGCACAACGCTTCGTCGCTGGGCAAAATCAGTTTCCTGACCATCGGCACGCTGCTGTTCACCACCGCCATCGCGGCGCTGATCGGTATCGGTTTGACCAACCTGTTTGGCCTGACCGCTGAAGGCCTGGTCGCCGGCACTCAGGAAATGGCCCGCCTGCAGATCATTCAAAGCGACTACGCGGGCAAGGTCGCTGACCTGAATGTGCCGCAGTTGCTGCTGTCGTTCATCCCGCAGAACCCGTTCGCCGACCTCGCGCGGGCCAAGCCGACGTCGATCATCAGCGTGGTGATCTTCGCCGCTTTCCTCGGGGTCGCGGCGCTGCAATTGCTCAAGGATGACGTCGAAAAAGGTCAGAAAGTGATCAACGCCATCGACACCCTGCAAGCCTGGGTGATGCGTCTGGTGCGTCTGGTGATGAAGCTGACCCCGTACGGCGTGCTGGCGCTGATGACCAAAGTGGTCGCAGGTTCCAACCTGCAAGACATCATCAAGCTCGGCAGTTTTGTCGTGGTGTCGTACATCGGCCTGGGCCTGATGTTCGTGGTCCACGGTTTGCTGGTGTCGGCGGCCGGGATCAACCCGCTGCGCTTCTTCCGCAAGATCTGGCCGGTGCTGACGTTTGCGTTCACCAGCCGTTCCAGCGCGGCGAGCATTCCGCTGAGCATCGAAGCGCAGACCACGCGTCTGGGCATCCCGCAATCGATCGCCAGTTTCGCTGCCTCGTTTGGCGCCACGATTGGCCAGAACGGTTGCGCCGGTTTGTACCCGGCGATGTTGGCGGTGATGGTCGCGCCGACGGTTGGCATCAACCCGCTGGATCCGCTGTGGATCGCGACGCTGGTGGCGATTGTGACCCTGAGTTCGGCCGGTGTGGCGGGCGTGGGTGGCGGCGCGACGTTTGCCGCGTTGATCGTGCTGCCGGCGATGGGCTTGCCGGTGTCACTGGTGGCGTTGCTGATTTCGGTCGAGCCGCTGATCGACATGGGCCGCACGGCGTTGAACGTCAGCGGTTCGATCACCGCCGGGGCGATTACCAGCCAGGTGATGCAGCAAACGGATAAACAGCTGCTGGATGCGGATGAGCATACGGAGTTGGCTCACGCTTAAGATTCTCATCGCCTGAGCGGCCCCCTTCGCGGGCAAGCCTCGCTCCTACAGGTTATGCGCCGTCTATGAAATGGCGCCAATCCTGTAGGAGCGAGGCTTGCCCGCGAAGCTTTTCAGGCCTTCTCCCATACCTCAAAGCTGTACGCCGGTTTGTCATCCACCGCCGGGTTCTCGACGTTCGACACCAGTCTCCACTGTTGCTGATCAAACTCCGGAAACCACGCATCACCCTGCGGGCTCAACGCCACGCGGGTCAGGTACAGCCGATCGGCCTGCGCCAGGCCTTGCGCATACAACTGCGCGCCGCCAATCAGCATCAACTCATCGACGCCCTGCGCCTTCGCCCACTCTTCGGCGCGAACCACCGCAGCTTCCAGCGACGAAAAAACTTCCGCGCCTTCCAGCAGCAGATCGGCCTGACGGCTGACCACGATGTTCAACCGGCCCGGCAACGGACGCCCGAGCGAATCCCAGGTCTTGCGCCCCATGATGATCGGCTTGCCGAGGGTCGTCGCCTTGAAGTATTTGAAATCCCCCGGCAAGTGCCAGGGCATGCTGTTATCGACGCCGATCACGCGGTTTTCACCGAGGGCTGCGATCAGGCTGAGGGGAAGTGATTTAGTCATGGCGGCGAGGATACCAGAGCCTCCCATACCCCGATAAGCGCCACAGCGGTTATGCTCAGCGTTCATTTGAGCGACGGGAAGCCGCGTGACTGAACTGAATAACCTCTGGCTGACGGAAACCATTCGCTTGCGCGAAGAACACGCCGGCCCTCTCGACGATCTCGAAGCCAACCGACTGGCCCGCAACGCGGGCGGCGACCTGCCGACGCGGATTCAGCGCCGCGCCTTGTGGCTGGCCGAGCGCGACGGCCTCACCGGCGCCCTCAAGCACTGGCTGCAAGGGGCGCGACTGGCCCTGCTGCTGATGGTCGTGCTGGCCCTCGTCAGCGGCGCCGGCCTGGCGTTTTCGGCACTGGGCAACGGATCACAACCGGTCAACATATTCTGGGCGCTGGGCACGCTGCTCGGTTTGAACCTGATCCTGATGATCAGTTGGGCGCTGGGCTTGGTGTTCGCCGGTGAACACGGCGCCGCGCTCGGCCGGTTGTGGTTGTGGCTCAGCGAAAAATTCGCCCGCGACGCCAAAGCCGCGCAACTGCCGCCGGCCCTGCTGCTGTTGCTGCAACGGCACAAACTCAATCGCTGGGCGCTGGGCTCGTTGGTCAACGGTTTGTGGCTGCTGATCATGCTCAGCACGCTGAGCATGCTGGTGCTGATGATGGCGACCCGGCGCTACGACTTCATCTGGGAAAGCACGCTGTTTGGTGCCGACTTCTTTGCCGCGCTCACCGACGCCCTCGCCGCCGTGCCGCACGCGCTGGGCTGGAGCGCGCCGCGCGTCGACATGATTCGCGTGACCCTCGACACCGATTACAACCGCGAGCTGGTGCGTCAGAGCTGGGCTATCTGGCTGGTCGGCGCAGTGCTGATCTACGGCGTATTGCCGCGACTGGTGCTGATGCTGCTGTGCCGCTGGCGCTGGAAACGCGGGCGCGCGGCGCTGCGTCTGGACCCGACACTGCCGGGCTACGCGCAATTGCGCGAACGCTTGATGCCGACCAGCGAACGCCTGGGCGTCAGCGACGCCGCGCCGGAGCAACTGCACCGCGTCGAAAGCGGCGTCAGTGCTTTGCAAAGTGATGGCGCGCTGCTGGTCGCCATCGAGCTGGACGAGCAACGCCCCTGGCCGCCGAAACTGCCGAAATCGGTGAGCAATGCCGGCATCCTCGACAGCCGCGAATCGCGCCACAAACTCCTCGAACAATTGAGTCGGTTTCCCCCGGCGCGCCTGGCGATTGCCTGCGATCCACGACGCTCGCCGGATCGCGGCAGCCTGGCGTTGATCGGCGAACTGGCGCGCAACGCCAGCGCCACCCGCGTCTGGCTGCTGCAAGCGCCGCCCGGCGAAGCGCTGGATGCCGCGCGCCTCGGTGACTGGCACGCAGCGCTGGAACAATTGGCATTGCCCTTCGCCGATTGCGCGCCGATGAATTGGCTGGAGACCGGTCATGACTAAGCCTTTGAAGCTCGCGGTGGTCGGCCACACCAACGTCGGCAAAACCTCGCTGCTGCGCACCCTGACCCGCGACGTCGGTTTCGGCGAAGTGTCGCATCGGCCAAGTACCACGCGGCATGTCGAAGGCGCGCGGCTGTCGGTCGACGGCGAGCCGTTGCTCGACCTCTACGACACGCCGGGGCTGGAAGACGCGATTGCCCTGCTCGATTACCTCGAACGCCTGGAACGTCCCGGCGAACGCCTCGACGGCCCGGCGCGCCTCGCGCGGTTCCTCGACAGCAGCGAAGCCCGGCAGCGTTTCGAGCAGGAAGCCAAAGTGATGCGGCAACTGCTGGCCTCGGACGCCGGCCTCTATGTGATCGACGCCCGCGAGCCGGTGCTGGCCAAGTACCGCGACGAACTCGAAGTGTTGGCCAGTTGCGGCAAACCGTTGCTGCCGGTGCTGAACTTCGTCAGCAGCGCCCACCAGCGCGAAGCTGATTGGCGCGAAGCCTTGGCGCGCCTGGGTTTGCATGCGCTGGTGCGGTTTGACAGCGTCGCCCCGCCCGAGGACGGCGAGCGCCGACTGTATGAAAGCCTGGCGCTGCTGCTGGAAAACGCGCGGCCGCAACTCGAGCGCTTGATTGCCGATCAACAAGCGCAACGCCTCGCGCGTCAGCACAGTGCCGCGCGGCTGATTGCCGAGTTGCTGATCGATTGCGCGGCGTGCCGGCGCAGTGTGGTCAGCGAAGCTGCAGAGGAACAACAGGCGATCAGCGAATTGCGCAAAGCCGTGCGCCAACGCGAACAGCGTTGCGTCGAGGCGCTGCTCAAGCTCTACGCCTTTCGCCCGCAAGATGCGGCGGCCAGCGACTTGCCGCTGCTGGACGGGCGTTGGGGCGATGACTTGTTCAACCCGGAAACCCTCAAGCAATTGGGCGTGCGGGTCGGCGGCGGGATCGCGGCGGGCGCGGCGGCGGGGGCTGGCGTCGATCTGCTGGTCGGCGGCCTGACCCTCGGCGCGGCGGCCCTGGCCGGAGCGATTGCCGGCGGCGCCCTGCAAACGGCGCGCAGTTATGGCAGCCGCTTGCTCGGCAAGATCAAAGGTCAGCGCGAATTGACCGTCGATGACAGCGTGCTGCGCCTGTTGGCGCTGCGTCAGCGTCAGTTGGTCCAGGCATTGAACCTGCGCGGGCACGCGGCGATGGACAGCATTCAGGTCGCAACGCCGCAGGACAAAACCTGGCGCGAAGGCAAACTGCCGGAAGCATTGAACAAGGCACGCGCGCATCCACAATGGTCGTCGCTCAACCCCCACGCCAAATTGAGCCAGGCTGAGCGGCAAGAACAAATTGAAGCCTTAGCCGAGAAAGCCCTAAACCCATAAACCCCTTGTAGCAGCTGCCGAGCAACGCGAGGCTGCGTTCGGCTGCGCAGCAGTCGCCAAACCAATCACCGCGCATGTTCAGGCACACCGCACACACCGGATTGGCGAGGACTTCGTCCTCGAACGCAGCCTCGCGGGCTCGGCAGCTGCTACAGGGCGCGTGCGCAGTGGTCTTCGGCAGGGTGAGCGCTGGAACACAAGTGTTAGCCGAGAAGGTCGTAAACAACACATAACCCCCTGTAGCAGCTGCCGAGCAACGCGAGGCTGCGTTCGGCTGCGCAGCAGTCGTAAAACCAATCACCGCCCCATGTCAGGTTTACCGCGCACAACCGATTGGCGAGGACTTCGTCCTCGAACGCAGCCTCGCAGGCTCGGCAGCTGCTACAGGGGTTGTGTTACCAATTGATCTGCAAATACTGTTTCACCAACGCCATCACTCGACTCCGATCGGTGCGGTTCGAGTGCCCGTCATTGTCGACATCCGAACTCAAAATCACTTCCAGCCTGCCGTCGTTATCCTGATCATGCGCCGCAGCCTTATAGGCAATCTGCGCGCCGTCATGAAAATGCAGCCGCACCGTTTCCGCTGTGCCATCGCCTGAAGGGTTCTGCGAGAAAATCCGCAGGTGTCGCTCCTCGCCTTCCCCAACGTTGAACCACGCGCATTTCAAATAGGTTTTACCCAGCACCTTGAGGCGCCGAAGCTCCGCCGCCGTTGCCTCGCGCAACAGCCGGTCATCCTGATAAAACCGGAAGAGCAGAAAATCCCCGACGCCCTGCGCGCTTCGATCCTGCGCCACCACTTGCAAATAACGCATCCGTGCGTCCTCTTGGAAAAACCCAGCTTGCAGCGCAACGGCAGCGCAATCCATCCGGCGTTTCCGAATGTCCTGTGCGACGGTTCAGCAGGTCACGCCAGACAACAGCCGCAACGCCTTGTCCTTCAACGCCGCAAGGTCGATCACCGGCACGTGCATTTGCTTGGCTTGCTCATCCCACTGGCGCATGCGCAGGCTGATCGCGCATAACGGATCGCGCTCGAAATCCTCGGCCTCGGCCAGCGTCATCACGCCGCCCTGATAGGCCAGCGTGCGACGGCTGGCTTCGCTCAAGCGCTGGAAATAGCCCGGCTGTTTCAGCGTCAGGTAGCGCTTGGCTTGCACGTGATATTCCACCAGCCGCGCCAGGCGTTCGCTGAAACCGGCGCGGCGCAGGTAATCGGCGCCCAGCCGTTCATGGCTGACCACGCCGAAGCCGCCCATGTTTGGCGCGTGCTCGGCGCAGATGTGGCCGATGTCATGGAAAAACGCCGCGAGCACCACTTCATCGTCGAAACCTTCGGCCATCGCCCGTTCGGCGGCTTGCGACATGTGCTCGATTTGCGACACCGGTTCGCCGATGTAATCGCTGTCGCCTAAGCGTTCGTACAGTGCGAAAACCTCGGCGATTACTTGCTCGTGGCGTGTCATCAAACCTCTCCCAGCAACATCGCGACATTGCGCTCAGCCAGCGCCGGCCCGACGCTCATGCCGACCCCGGAATGCATCAGCGCCACGCTGACACCGGGTTGCGGGCGCAGGAACGAGAACGGTCCCGGCCCTCTTGCGCCGTAGACGCCCTGCCAGCGCTCGATCACCTGAATCCGGCAGTCCAGGGTTTGTTCGGCCAGTTCGATCATCCAGTCGTCGACTTGCTCGGCGTTGAATGGCGACGGATCGCGGCCGTAATGGTGGGAATCGCCGATGATCAGTTCGCCGTAAGGCGTCGGGCTGATCAGCAGATGAATGCCGTTTTCATGCAGGTGCGGCGTCTCGCGGAGGATTTGCGCTTGCACGGCAGCGGCCTCCGGCAAGTCGGCGAAGGCGCCGTAATGGACGCAACTCAACCCGGTGAGCAACGCGTGTTGCAGATTGAGATTGAGCTGCGGCCGCGCGCGCAGCATTTGCAGACGACAGATTTGTGGGTCGAGCGCGGCAATCGGCTCGGCGAGCAAGGTCTGATAATCGTGGCCGGAGCAGACGATGATCTGCTCGGCGCTGAAACTGCCGGCGGTGCTGTGCAAGCGGCCGGGCTCGATGTCGCGCACCAGCGTCGAGAAGTGAAACTCGACGCCGAGTTCGCGGTGCAGATAGTTGATCAGCGCCGGAATCGCTTCGCGCGAATACAGCTGTTGATCGTCCAGCCCGTGCAGCGCCGCGCGATGATGGCCGAACTGGCCGCCGTACAGATCGCGTAACGCGGCACCACGCAACAGTTCGACGTTGTAGTGGTGTTCAACGGCGCGGCCGGCGCAGAAGGCTTCCAGCAAATGCTCTTCAGCTTCGCTGCGGGCGAACAGGTATGAGCCGTTGCGCTTGAGTTGCAGCCCGGCGACGTTGGCCCAATGCCCCCAGATGTCGCGGCTGGCCTTGGCCAGTTCAAGCATCGGCCCGGGTGGCTGGCCGGTGACCAGCGCCTGGCCGAAGTTGCGCACCGAGGCGCCGAGCGGGGTTTCACTGCGTTCGAAAACGGCGACTTTCAGCCCGCGTTTGGCGGCAGCGTAGGCGTGGGACAAACCGAGAATCCCGGCGCCGACGATGAGCATGTCTTGGTGGTGTGTCATTGAGAGATGTCCTGAATTTGAAGCTGCCTTCGCGGGCGAGCCTCGCTCCTACAGGGAATCGCGTCCCCGTGTAGGAGCGAGGCTCGCCCGCGAAGAGGCCCTTCCAGCCAATAAAGATCTTACTTGGCGACGACTTTCTCGGACTTGCCGTCATAACGCTTGCGCCATTCGGCGAGGATTTCATCGCGATTCTTCGAGGCCCAGGCAAAGTCATTCTTGATCAAACGCTGCTCATAATCGGCCGGCAACTCGGTTTGCGGTTTGGCGATCCCCGGTTGCGCGAGCACCGCAAAGTTCTCTTTGTACAACTCCATCGCCGCCGGGCTTGCCGAGAAGTCCGCGAGTTTCTTCGCCGCTTCTTCGTGTTGCGAACCCTTTATCAGCGCGGTCGCTTCGATCTCCCAACCGAGGCCTTCCTTCGGCAGGATGATGTCCAGCGGCGCGCCTTGACGCTTCAGCTGAACCGCCGGGTATTCGAACGAAATACCAATCGGAAACTCACCCGAAGCCGCCAGTTTGCAAGGCTTGGAACCGGAGTGAACGTACTGGCCGATGTTCTGGTGCAAGCCGTCCATATAGGCCCAGCCCTGCTTCTCGCCGAAGGTTTGCAGCCACGCGCTGACGTCGAGGAAACCGGTGCCGGACGAGGCCGGATTAGGCATGACGATCTTGCCTTTGTATTCGGGTTTGGTCAGGTCCTGCCAGCTCAGCGGCTTGCTCAAGCCCTGCTTTTCGGCTTCGACGGTGTTGAAGCAAATGGTCGCGGCCCAGACGTCCATGCCGACCCAGGCTGGCGGGTTGGCGGCATCGCGGTAGTTGCTGCCGATCTTGTCGAGGTCCTTCGGCGCATAGCTTTGCAGCATGCCTTGCTGATCAAGAATGGCCAGGCTCGACGCCGCCAGTCCCCACACTGCATCGGCTTGTGGACGGGCCTTTTCGGCGAGCAATTTGGCGGTGATGATCCCGGTCGAATCGCGCACCCATTTGATTTCAACGTCCGGGTTGGCTTTCTCGAACGCGTCTTTATAGGTCTTCAATTGTTCGGCTTCGAGGGCGGTGTACACCGTCAACTCGGTTTTCGCCGCGAAGGCGTTCAGGCTGAAAGCGGTGAGGACAGCAGCGGCCAGGGCCAGGGGCTTGAACATGATCTTTTCCTGTTTTTGAGTTGAGGGTGTGAGTCAGTGGCCGGGCGCGGTTTGCCGCCAGGCCTGGGAGCGGCGCAGCAAACCGCGCGAGGCCCAGGCCAGCAGCAGCGATACGCCCGCCGAGGTGAACAGAATCAGGGTCGACATCGCCGCCGCGCCGCCGACATTGCCGGCGTCGTCCATGTTCAGCACCGCCACCGCCGCGAGGATGGTGTCGGGGCTGTAGAGGAAGATCGCCGCCGACACCGTGGTCATCGCCGATACGAACAAATAGCGCACGATGTCCAGCAGCGCCGGCAGGCAAATCGGCACGGTGACGCGCAGGTAATGCCGATACAGCGGCGCTTTCAGCGACAGCGCGGCGGCTTCGAACTCGGCGTCGAGTTGGCGCAGCGCGGTGGTCGCGGTCATTTGCGCGGTGGTCAAATAATGCGCAATGGTGCACACCACCAGCAGCGTCATGGTCCCGTAGAGCACGTGCAACGGGTTGCCGCTGAGATTGAAAAAGAAGACGTAACCCAAACCCAGCACCAGGCCCGGCACCGCCATCGGGATAAAACTGAGCATGCGCAGCGTCAGGTTGAGGCCGCGCTGGCCCTTGGTTTTTTCCATCAGGTAAGCGCCGGTGAAGATCAGCACGCTGCCGATCAACGCGGTGCCCAAGGCCATTTTCACGCTGTTGCCGTAGGCCAGCCAGCCGCCGCCCGCCGTGTCGTTGAACTGGTAATGGTTGAGCGACAGCGACAGGTTGTACGGCCAGAATTTCACCAGCGACGAGAACACCGCCATGCCGAACACCAGCAGCAATACCGCGCAAATCAGCAACACAATCGCCAGATAACAGCTATCGCGCAGCTTCGACGGCGCCGATTGAAACACTTGCGCGCGACCGCTCATGGCATCGCCCTGGCGCCGCCGCAGCCAGGCATCGACGCCAAAACTCAGCAGCGCCGGCAGCAGCAACACCATGCCGATCAACGCGCCGCGACCAAATTGTTGCTGGCCGACCACGGCTTTGTAGGCTTCCAGCGCCAGCACTTGATAGTCGCCACCGACCACCACTGGCACGCCGAAGTCGGTGATGGTCAGGGTGAACACCAGACAAAACGCGGCGAACACGGCTTGACGCGTCGCCGGCCAGGTGATGCTGCGAAAGGCTTTCGCCGGGCTGGCGCCCATGCTCGACGCCGCATCGAACAATCGCGCGTCCGCCAGCGAAAGCGCTGACAGCAGAATCATCAAGGCGTGTGGGAAGGTGTAGATCACCTCGCCGAGGACAATGCCCCAGAAGCCGTAGATATTCTCCGAAAGCAGTCCGCGCAACATGCCTTGGTTGCCGAACAGATAAACCAGGGCAATCCCCGGCAGCATCGACGGCGCCATCAATGGCAGCAGCGAGATGCCGCGAAAAATGCCTTTGCCGGGAATCAATGTGCGCTGCAACGCGTAGGCAAACAGGTAGGTCAGCGGTACGACAATCGCCGCGACGCTGAGGGAAACTTTCAGGCTATTGCCGAGCAACCAGTGAAAATTGGCGCTGATCAGCAGTTCTCGCGCGGCGACCAGCCCACCGCCCTGCCCGGCTTCGGCGCTGAAGCCGCGCCAGAAGATCGCCAGCAACGGCATCAACACCGCGACGCCGAGCAGCACCAACAGCAGCACTTTGCCGCCGACCACGAACAGCCGATCACCAAGCTCGGCGCGGGAGGTCTGCCGAACCTGCTTGTGCGCAATCGGCAGCGCGAGGTTCGCGCTCATCAGGCGAACACCTGCAGGCTGCGCGGTGGCAAAGCGACCATGATCTGCTGCGCGCCGAGCCGTGGCATGGCTTCCGGCGCCAGTTCGGCGAGCAAGGCATGGCCCGGCAATTGATCGAGTTCAAAACTCATGCGGCAGCGATTGCCGAGGAAAGTGATCTCGCGAACCTTGGCCGGGAACAGGTTTTCTTCGTGCACGGGCGGGTTGACGTTGATCGCTTCCGGGCGACAGAACAGCCGACCGGACGCGGTTTTCGCACTGCCCTCGGCCAGGCGCATGTTCATTCCGCCGACCTGCGCATGGCTGTCGCTGCGGCGCTGGAACGGCAGCCAGTTGCCCTGACCGACAAACTCGGCAACAAACGGCGTCGCCGGGCGATCGTAGATTTCCTGCGGCGTGGCGTATTGCTCGACTTTGCCGTTGTTCATCACGGCGATGCGATCGGCCATCAGCATCGCTTCGTCCTGATTGTGCGTGACCATCAATGTGGTCACGCCGAGGTTGCGCTGCAATTGGCGCAGCTCGGTGCACAAGTGCTCGCGAACACGGGCGTCGAGGGCTGACATCGGTTCGTCGAGCAGCAATAACGAAGGCGCCGGGGCCAGAGCGCGGGCCAGCGCGACACGCTGTTGTTGGCCGCCGGACAATTGGCCGGGGTACTTTTTCTCGCTGCCGAGCAGGCCGACCAGTTCGAGCATCTGCCCGACGCGCTTGCGCACTTCGTCGCGACCACTGCCGGCGAGGCCGTAGGCAATGTTCGCTTCGACGGTCAGATTGGGGAACAGCGCGTAGGACTGAAACAGAATGCCGTAGTCCCGAGCCTGCGGGGCGAGGTGGGAAACGTCGCGATCACCGAGGTAGAGCTCGCCGCTGTCCTGTTTCTCCAGGCCGGCGATGCAGCGCAGCAAAGTGGTTTTGCCGCAACCCGAGGGGCCGAGCAGGCACACCAGTTCACCGGCGGCGACGTCGAGCGAAACATTGTCCAGCGCGGTAAACGCACCGAAGCGTTTCTGCACGCCACGCACTTTCATCGGCGCGCCGGGGTGGGTCAGGGCAGTTGCGTTCGAGTGGTTCATGGACAGACCTCATCAAGCAGATGAAGCCCATCCTAGGTTTGTAATGCGTCCGTCATGTGGCAGCGAGGCAAAAACGACTGATAGTGGTATTCGGGGATTTGGGTTGAAGGCATGCGGTGCCTGAACTGACGCCTTCGCGGGCAAGCCTCGCTCCTACAATTCGATCGCATTCCCCTGTAGGAGCGAGGCTTGCCCGCGAAGAGGCCCGCACAGTCACCGCAAATCTCAGGCAGGGGCCATTTCCTGCGCCAACCCGAGGAACGCCGCCGGCAGCCGCGCACCTTTGCGTTCCTTGAGGCAATACAAATACTCGGGAATCTGCGGCGCATTCTCGATGGTCAGCACGCGCAATTGCGGATCGTGCGGCACTTCCTGCCGAGCAATGATGCTGATGCCGATATTGCGCAGCACCGCTTCGCGAATCGACTCGCGACTGCCGATCTCCAGCAACGGCCCGAAACCTACACCGGCGCCGGCGAGCAATTCCTCGGTCATGCGCCGCGTGGTCGAACCCGACTCGCGCATCAGCAAGGTATGCCCGGCCAGCGCACTCAACGGCACATGGTCGAGCACCGCCAACGGATGATGACGATGCACCGCCAGCACCAGCGGATCGCTGCCGAGCACCCGGCGGATCAGCCGCGCGTCGTCGAGCAATTGCGATGACGCAGCGACATCGACGCGGTAATCCTCCAGCGCTTCCAGCACCTGCTGCGAATTGCCGATTTCCACCGACACTTCGACGTGCGGCAAGCGCTCGCGGAAGGTTTTCACCAGATCCAGAATGTAATACGGCGCCGTCGCGGCGATGCGCAACGTGCCTTGGAGCTGACCACTGTTGCGCAGGAAAAACTCGATATCGGCTTCCTGCTGCAACAGCGTCTTGACCATCGGCAACAACCGCGCGCCCTCGTCGCTGACGCTCAGACGACGGCCGCCACGGTAGAACAGCTCAACCGAATACTGACTTTCCAGATTGCGAATCTGCGTGGTCACCGTCGGTTGGCTCAAGCCGAGCTTCTTCGCTGCCAGGGTAATGCTGCCCAGGCGGGCCACCATGTAAAACGCCTTCAGCTCGGCACTCAGCACAGCCGTTCCTCATGCTATTTGCGCAACAGGCGCAAACCGTTGAACACCACCAACAGGCTCACGCCCATGTCGGCAAACACCGCCATCCACATGGTGGCGATCCCGGCGAAGGTTACCCCAAGAAAGATCACTTTGATGACCAAGGCAAGGGCGATGTTCTGTTTGAGGATGCTCGACGTCTGCCGCGACAGGCGAATGAACGCCGGGATCTTGCGCAGATCGTCGTCCATCAGGGCGACATCGGCGGTTTCAATCGCGGTATCGGTGCCGGCAGCGGCCATCGCAAAACCGATCTCGGCGCGGGCCAGCGCCGGCGCATCGTTGATGCCGTCGCCGACCATGCCGACGTTATGGCCCTGTGCATAAAGCGCTTCGATGGCTTGCAGTTTGTCGGTCGGCAGCAAATCGCCTTTGGCCTCATCGATGCCGACTTGTGCGGCAATCGCCTGCGCGGTGTGGGCGTTGTCGCCGGTGAGCATCAGGGTTTTGATGCCCAGGTCATGCAGCTGTTGAATCGCTTCGCGGCTGCTTTCCTTGACGGTGTCGGCGACGGCGAACAGCGCCAGCGGCCCGGATTTATCCAACAGCAACACCACGGACTTGCCCTGTTTTTCCAGCGCAAAAAGCTTTTCTTCCAGCTCCGGCGAGCAGAGATTCAGCTCCTCAACCAGTCGGTGGTTGCCCAAGTGGTAGACCTGACCGTTGATTTCGCCGCGCACACCGCGCCCGGCCAAGGCTTCGAAGTTATCCACAACCTGCGGCGCGAACTGTTTGTCCACAGCTGCGTTGGCGATGGCCAGCGACACCGGGTGATCCGAGCGACCGGCCAGCGCCGCCGCAATGGCCGGGGCGGTTTGGTCGGCAGTCGGGTCGAGGGACAAATAGTCGGTCTGCACTGGTTTGCCGTGGGTGATCGTGCCGGTCTTGTCCAACGCCAGGTAATCGAGTTTGTAACCGCCCTCCAGGTACACGCCGCCCTTGACCAGAATGCCTTTGCGCGCCGCCGCCGCAAGGCCGCTGACGATGGTCACCGGCGTCGAAATCACCAGCGCACACGGGCAAGCCACTACCAGCAAGACCAGCGCGCGGTAGATCCAGTCGAACCACGCGGCAGCCATGAACAGCGGCGGAACCACTGCCACCGCCAACGCCAGCACAAACACTGCCGGGGTGTAGATTTTCGAGAACTGATCGACGAAGCGCTGAGTCGGCGCGCGCGCACCTTGCGCTTGTTCGACCGCGTGGATGATCCGCGCCAGCGTGGAATTATTCGCCGCCGCCGTCACGCGGTATTCCAGCGAACCTGCCTGGTTGATGGTGCCGGCGAAGACTTTGTCGCCGATGGTTTTCTCGATCGGCAGGCTTTCGCCGGTGATCGGCGCCTGATCGATGGTCGAAGTCCCGGAAACCACTTCACCGTCGAGGCCAATGCGCTCACCGGGCTTCACGCGCACGCGCGCGCCGAGTTCGATGGCTTTGACATCTTGCTCGAGCCAGCTGCCGTCGGCCTGCTGCACCGTGGCTTGCTCGGGGGTCATCTGCATCAGGCCGCCGATGGCATTGCGCGCACGGTCGAGGGATTTCGCCTCGATCAGCTCGGCGACCGTGAACAGGAACATTACCATCGCCGCTTCCGGCCACTGGCCGATCAGGATCGCGCCAGTCACCGCGATGCTCATCAGCGCGTTGATGTTCAAGTTGAGGTTTTTCAGGGCAATCCAGCCCTTTTTATAGGTGCCGAGGCCGCCGCTGAGGATCGACACCAGCGCGATGATTGCCACCACCCAGTTCGGCGCGGCGTTGGTGAAATGGATGACTTCGGCGCCCAGCGCAGCGACGCCGGACAGCGCCAGCGGCCACCAATGTTTTTTCTCGACAACCGCTGCCGGCGCGTCGACGCCCTGCTCCAGCGGCTCGGCAACCATGCCCAGCGACTTGATTGCATCGATGATCGGCGCGTTGCTCGGCAAGTCGTGAGTGACGCCCAGCACGCGGTTGATCAGGTTGAATTCCAGTTGCTGCACGCCCGACAGCTTGCCCAGTTTGTTCTGGATCAGCGTCTGCTCGGTCGGGCAGTCCATCGCGTCGATGCGAAAACTGCTCAGGCGTGCGCCCGCTGTCGGTGCTTCGGTCAATTGCACAAGTGATGGCGCGGCGACTTTCGATGAACAGCAGGAATCGGCTTGGGCGCCGTGGTCATGTTCATCGTTATGGCCATGCTCATGTGCATGTGCATGTTCATGTTCATGGCCGTGACTGCCGTGGTCGTGCTTGGCCACGGGCTGCGGTTTGCTGCAGCAATCGTCGCCAGCATTGGGTTTGTGCGTGTGCAGGGAATCGCTCATTGGTCGCGTCCGGAAAGGTGCCTGTTGCCAAGTAAAGACCCTGTAGCCACTATAGGGTCAAGCAACCTTTTGGAGATTGTCGCGATGAAGATCGGCGAACTGGCAAAACTCACCGACTGCGCGGTGGAAACCATCCGTTATTACGAGCGGGAAAACCTGCTGCCAGAGCCGGCCCGCAGCGACGGCAATTACCGCGTCTACACCCAGGCCCACGCCGAACGCCTGACGTTTATCCGCAATTGCCGCACGCTCGACATGACTCTTGAAGAAATCCGCAGCCTGCTGGCGTTGCGCGACAGCCCGCAGGACCAGTGCGAAAACGTCAACGCGCTGATCGATGAACACATTCATCACGTTAAAGCGCGGATCGACGGGTTGCTGGCGTTACAGGCACAACTGCTCGACCTGCGCCAACGCTGCGGCGAAGGGCCGGGAGCCGATCAATGCGGGATTTTGCAGCGGCTGGAAGTCAGTGGCGGGGTTGTTGCGACGGAGGTTGAGCATTCGCACGTGGGCAGAAGCCACGGGCATTAAGAACACCCTGGAACAAATGTGGGAGTGAGCTTGCTCCCGATGAGGCCATCACATTCAACATCCATGCTGACTGTCAGGGCGCTATCGCGAGCAAGCTCGCTCCCACGGGGTCTTTGATCGTTCTTTAGACCGCCATCGGCGCGGTCATTGGCGCATGGTGTTGATAGCCTTCGAGCGAGAAGTCGCTCGGTTCGATCAATTCCAGCCATTCCGGTTGGTACACGCCGGTTTCGGCAAACGCCGGCACGCGCTCACTGATCACCAGTTTCGGCATCGGGAACGGCTCGCGGGTCAGCTGCTCATTGAGCATGTCCAGATGGTTTTCGTAGACGTGCGCATCACCGATGAAATAGGTGAACCAGCGCGGCGTGTAGCCGGTCAGGCGCCCGATCAGGCTCAGCAGCGCGGCGCCTTCGGTGAGGTTGAACGGCGTGCCCAGGCCCAGATCATTCGAGCGGATGTACAGCGTCAGCGAAATCTCTTTGGTCTCGACGTTCGGGTGGAACTGGTACAGCAAGTGGCACGGCGGCAAGGCCATTTCATCCAGCTGCGCGACGTTCCAGCCGTGGAACAGAATGCGGCGGCTGCCCGGATCCTTGATGATCGTGTCGACGCACTGGCGGATCTGGTCGATGGCCTTGTACAGCACGACGTAGGCCTGACCGTCTTCTTCGCCCTCGGCAATCTGCCGATAACCCTGGCTCAGCGTCTGCTCGATCGCGGCTTTATTGCTCACGGGGATCTGCTTGTACGCTGGCCATTTGCGCCACTGCACGCCGTAGATTTCGCCGAGGTCGTCTTCGCCCTGACGGAACGGGTTGGCCAGCCACTGCGCGTTTTCGTTGGCGTTCTGGTCCCAGACCTTGCAGCCCAAGGCGCGGAATTCAGCGGCGTTGTTGACGCCACGGAGGAAACCGCACATCTCGCCAATCGCCGATTTGAAGGCCATTTTGCGCGTGGTGATCGCCGGGAAACCTTCTTTCAGGTCATAGCGCAACATCGCGCCAGGGAAGCTGATGGTGTTGACGCCGGTGCGGTTGGCTTGTTTGGTGCCGTTCTTGATGACGTGCGCCACCAGATCGAGATATTGCTTCATGAGTTACCTGTGTCCTTGAACCCGGGAGCCGTCGCCCCCGGGATTCGAATTTATACGGCCGCTGCCGGTGCCGCCGGGGCGCGATGATACGCCAGCCAGATCAGGAACAGACCGGCGAGCACCATCGGCACGCACAGCACCTGACCCATGGTCAGCCAGCCCCACGCCAGGTAGCCCAGTTGCGCATCCGGTACGCGGACGAATTCGACGATGAAGCGGAAGATGCCGTAGAACAGCGCGAACATCCCGGACACCGCCATGGTCGGCCGTGGCTTGCGCGAGAAGATCCAGAGGATCGCGAACAATGCCACGCCTTCCAGCGCAAATTGGTACAGCTGCGATGGGTGACGCGCCAGTTGTGCCGGGTCGGTCGGGAAGACCATCGCCCAGGCAACGTCGGTCGGCTTGCCCCACAATTCGGCGTTGATGAAGTTGCCGATGCGCCCGGCACCCAGACCAATCGGCACCATCGGCGCGACGAAGTCCATCAACTGGAAGAACGACTTGCCGTTCTTCTTACCGAACCACAATGCCGCCAGCATCACGCCGATGAAGCCGCCGTGGAACGACATGCCGCCCTTCCACACTTCGAAAATCAGGGTCGGGTTGGCCAGATAGGCGCTCAGGTCGTAGAACAACACGTAGCCCAGACGCCCGCCGACGATTACGCCCATCGACATCCAGAAAACCATGTCGGAGAGTTTCTCCTTGGTCCAGGTCGGGTCGAAACGGTTCAGCCGACGCGACGCCAGCAGCCAGGCGCCGCCGATGCCGATCAGGTACATCAGACCGTACCAGTGGATTTTCAGCGGACCGATGGCCAGGGCCACCGGGTCGATCTGCGGGTAAGGCAGCATTGCGACTCCTCGTTAGAGTTGAAACCGAAAGACTTGAAGCAAAATTCTCAGGGGACGCTGTCACCCCAGGATTAAGCCAGGATTGTGCCGTGCGTCAGAGCAGGAAATTCACGCCCACGCAGAACAACAATGCGGCGAACAATCTTTTCAGCAGGCGCGGCGACAAATTGTGCGCCAGTCGCGCGCCGAAGCGGGCGAAGACCATGCTGGTCAGGGCGATCCCCAACAGCGCCGGCAGATAGATAAAACCGAGACTATGAGCCGGCAGCAACGGATCGTGCCAGCCCAGAATCATGAAACTTAATGCACTTGCCAACGCGATCGGCAGCCCGCAGGCCGATGAAGTCGCCACCGCTTGCTGCATCGGCACGCTGCGCCAGGTCAGGAACGGCACGGTCAGCGAGCCGCCGCCAATGCCGAAAATCGCCGAGGCCCAGCCAATGAAACTGCCGGCGATGGTCAGACCGACTTTGCCCGGCACGGTTCGGCTGGCCTTGGGTTTGAAGTCCAATGCCAACTGCACGGCGATGATCAACGCAAAAACGCCGATAATCTTTTGCAAGTGCGGGCCGGAAATCGCCTCGGCAGTCAACGCGCCGAACCCGGCGCCGATGAGAATGCCGACGGTCATCCAGGCAAAAATCGGCCAGCGCACCGCGCCGCGTCGGTGATGCTCGCGAACCGCATTCACCGAGGTAAAAATAATCGTCGCCAGCGACGTACCGACCGCCAAATGCGTCAGGATCGACGCGTCAAAACCTTGCAGCGTGAAACTGAACACCAGCACGGGGACGATGATGATCCCTCCACCAACCCCGAACAATCCAGCCAACACGCCTGCACAGGCGCCCAGCGCCAAGTAGAGCAGAAATTCCATTGCTGTCTTCTCGCGCATCCCGAAATAGGAGCGGCATGGTAACGGATGCATGGCCTCAAGCTCTACTGGATGGCGATGGATGCGCGCGCAATGTCTGCGTAGAGTGGGCAAAAAACACACAAGGACCACCTTATGTGCCTGATTGTCTTTGCCTGGCGGCCAGATCATCCCCAACCGCTGATCGTCGCGGCCAACCGCGACGAGTTCTATGCGCGGCCCACCCAACCCCTGGCGCAATGGCCACACGCGCCCGGCGTGCATGCCGGCCGCGACCTCGAGGCCGGCGGCACCTGGCTGGGGATTGGCTCCAACGGGCGCTTTGCGGCGCTGACCAATATCCGTGATCCGGGGCAACCGGCGTCGTTGAAGTCGCGCGGTGAACTGGTCGCGGGATTTCTGACCGGCGAGATGTCGATTGATGACTATTTAAGCGATGTGGTCGGGCGTTCGCAGGAATATGCCGGGTTTAATCTGCTGGTCGGCAATGCCAACGAACTGTGGCACTTCAACGCGCGCAACAGCGAAGCGGTGATGCTCGCGCCGGGGGTTTATGGGTTATCGAACGCGGGGCTGGATACGCCGTGGCCGAAGGTGTTGAAGGCCAAAGCGGCGCTGAGCGAACGGCTGGACGATCCGCAGCCCGAGGCGTTGCTGGCGATTTTGAGCGATGCGCAGACTGCGCCGTTTATCGAATTGCCGGACACCGGGGTTGGCTTGGCGACCGAGACGTTGTTGTCGAGCGTGTTTATTGCGAGCCCGACTTATGGGACGCGCGCGAGTACGGCGCTGATCGTGCAGGCGGATGGCACGCGGTTGATGGTTGAGCGGAGTTTCGGGCCGTATGGCGGGCGATTGGGGGAGGTGGAGATCAGGGTTTAGCTTTTGTGGAGTCAGTTAGAACCACCCCTCACCCTAACCCTCTCCCCAGGGGGTAGAGGGGACTGACCGAGTTGTTTTTTTGATACTTTGCGACCGAGGAAATCGAGTCGAACTCAGGATTTGAACAGCACGGAGATCGGCTCCCTTTCCCCCTCTCCCCCATGGGGAGAGGGCTGGGGTGAGGGGGCGATGTCAGAGGCGCCGCAGGTTTAGAGGGTTTTGGCCGGAGCCGGATTGCCCAACCGCGCCAACCCGAGATTCTTCAGCGCCAATTGCAGCGAGCTGTGGATAACTTGCGGGTTGTCGATGGTTATCAACTCCGCCAGCAGCTCCTTGGCTTTACTCAGGTTGATCTGGCGCAGCATCCATTTCACTTTCGGCAAGTTGGTGGCGTTCATCGACAAGCTGTCGAAACCCATCGCCATCAACAGCACTGCCGCCGCCGGGTCACCGGCCATTTCGCCGCAGATGCTCACCGGTTTGCCCTCGGCATGCGCGTCGCGCACCACGTTCTGCAAGGCTTGCAGCACTGCCGGGTGCAGGTAGTCGTAGAGGTCGGCGACCCGTGGGTTGTTGCGGTCCACGGCCAGCAAATACTGGGTCAAGTCATTGGAGCCGACCGACAGGAAGTCGACCATCCGCGCCAGTTCCTTGGTCTGGTACACCGCCGCCGGAATCTCGATCATCACGCCAATCGGCGGCATCGGCACGTCGGTGCCTTCGTCGCGGACTTCGCCCCAGGCGCGGTGGATCAGGTGCAGCGCTTCTTCCAATTCATGAATGCCGGAGATCATCGGCAGCAGAATCCGCAGGTTGTTCAGGCCTTCACTGGCCTTGAGCATGGCGCGGGTCTGCACCAGGAAGATTTCCGGGTGGTCGAGGGTCACGCGAATCCCGCGCCAGCCGAGGAACGGGTTGTCTTCCTTGATCGGGAAGTACGACAGCGACTTGTCACCGCCGATGTCCAGGCTGCGCATGGTCACCGGTTGCGGGTGAAACGCCGAGAGCTGCTCGCGATAGATCGCCAGTTGCTCTTTTTCACTCGGGAAGCGCTGGTTGATCATGAACGGCACTTCGGTGCGGTACAGACCGACACCTTCGGCGCCACGCTTCTGCGCCCGCGCCACGTCCGCCAGCAGGCCGGTGTTGACCCACAGCGGCATGCGGTGGCCATCGAGGGTCACGCATGGCAGGTCGCGCAGGGTATCGAGGCCCAGCGCCAGTTGTTTCTCTTCTTCGACCACCTCGGCGAACTGCTTGCGCAGCACTTCGCTGGGGTTGGTGTAGACCTCACCCTTGGTGCCGTCGACGATCAGGTCGATGCCATCGACCTTGGCGTATGGCAGGTCGACCAAGCCCATGACCGTCGGAATGCCCATGGCGCGGGCGAGGATCGCGACGTGCGAGTTGCCCGAACCGAGTACCGACACCAGACCGACCAGCGTGCCTTCCGGCACCTCGCCGAGCATGGCCGGCGTCAGCTCTTCGCTGACCAGAATGGTTTTTTCCGGGTAGACCAGATTTTGCTGACGCTCTTCCTGCAGATAGGCCAGCAGGCGTCGGCCAAGGTCTTTGACGTCGGAGGCGCGCTCACGCAGGTAAGCGTCGTCCATCAATTCGAAACGGTTGACGTGATCGGTGACTACCTGACGCAACGCGCCCTGGGCCCACTGGCCAGTCTTGATCACGGTAGTGACTTCGCTGCCGAGCGCGGCATCGTCGAGCATCATCAGGTAGACGTCGAACAGCGCGCGTTCTTCCGGGCGCAGCTGCGTGGCGAGTTTCGCCGACAACGCGCGCATGTCGGCGCGCACGCCTTCGATGGCAGTCTTGAACAACGCCAGTTCGGCGTCGATGTCAGTGATGTTCTTGTCCGGCACCACGTCCAGATCGGCCGGCGGCAGCATGACCACGGCAGTACCGACAGCAGCGCCCGGCGAGCCCGGCACGCCGACGAACTTGGCTTCCTGGATGCCTTTGCCCTGACGCCCGAGGCCGCGGATCGAACCGGTGGCTTCGGCGTGGGCGATAACCCCGGCGAGCTGCGCGCTCATGGTCACGAGGAAGGCTTCTTCACCTTCGTCGAACTGGCGGCGTTCTTTTTGCTGAATGACCAACACGCCGACGACGCGGCGGTGGTGAATGATCGGTGCACCGAGGAATGAGGCGTAGCGCTCTTCACCGGTTTCGGCGAAGTAACGGTAGCGCGGGTGATCCGCAGCGTTTTCGAGGTTCAGGGGTTCTTCACGCGTCCCGACCAGGCCGACCAGACCTTCGTTGGGCGCCATGCTGACTTTGCCGATCGAGCGCTTGTTCAAGCCCTCGGTGGCCATCAGCACGAAGCGGTTGGTCTCCGGGTCAAGCAGATAGACCGAGCAGACCTGGCTGCCCATGGCCTCTTTGACGCGCAACACAATAATCCCCAACGCCGCCTTGAGATCCTTGGCGGAGTTAACTTCCTGGACGATCTTGCGCAGCGTATTGAGCATGGCTCGGGGTCGAACTCCGTCGTCAGTCGCGCGTTAAAAGGCGCGGGGCAAGCTCTTTGAGAGCGCGTCGATACACCTCGCGCTTGAATGTCACCACCTGACCCAACGGATACCAATAACTGACCCAGCGCCAGCCATCGAATTCCGGTTTACCGGTCAAATCCATCCGCACCCGCTGCTCGTTGGAGATCAGGCGCAGGAGAAACCATTTCTGTTTCTGGCCGATGCACAGCGGTTGGCTGTGGGTACGGACCAGACGTTGCGGCAAACGATAGCGCAACCAGCCCCGGGTGCAGGCGAGAATTTCAACATCTTCGCGCTCCAGGCCGACTTCTTCGTTCAACTCGCGATACAAGGCGTCTTCCGGCGTCTCCTGAGGGTTGATACCACCCTGTGGAAACTGCCAGGCATCTTGATTGATACGGCGAGCCCATAGCACCTGGCCGGCATCATTCGTGAGAATAATCCCGACATTGGGGCGGAAACCATCGGGGTCGATCACGGCAACAACCTCGCAAACGCATGTCGCCGCATTGTTCCACAAAGGTTGTGAAGGCAGCAACGCGCCGACCGACCTTATGTGCACTTGTGTGAAAAGTCCGTATTCTGGGCGCCTTTCTACAGACTTTTCAGCGAGTAACTGCAATGCGCCTGGCTTTATTCGACTTGGACAACACGCTTTTGGGCGGTGACAGCGATCACGCCTGGGGCGATTACCTGTGCGAACGCGGCTTTCTCGACGCCGTGACCTACAAGGCGCGCAACGACGAGTTTTACCAGGATTACCTGGCGGGCAAGCTGGATAACGCCGAGTACCTGAACTTCTGCCTGGAGATTCTCGGCCGCACCGAGATGGCCACGCTGGATCAATGGCACCTCGACTACATGCGCGATTGCATCGAACCGATCGTGTTGCCCAAAGCCATGGCGCTGCTCGCCAAACACCGCGAGGCCGGCGACAAATTGGTGATCATCACCGCGACCAACCGCTTCGTTACCGGGCCAATCGCCCAGCGTCTGGGCGTCGAAACTTTGATCGCCACCGAGTGCGAAATGATCGATGGCCGCTACACCGGCCGCAGCACCGACATCCCTTGCTTTCGCGAAGGCAAGGTCACGCGCTTGAGCCGTTGGCTGGAAGAGACCGGGCATTCGCTGCAAGACAGTTATTTCTACAGCGATTCGATGAATGATCTGCCGTTGCTGGAGCAGGTGACGCATCCGGTGGCCGTAGACCCAGATCCAAACCTGCGCGCCGAAGCCGAGAAGCGCGGTTGGCCGGTGATGTCACTGCGCGGCTGAAACCCTTTGTAGCAGCTGCCGAGGCACGAGGCTGCGTCGGGCTGCGCAGCGGCCCCCGAGGGCGGTCCTGCGGACACGCAACGCAGCCTCGTACCTCGGCAGCTGCTACATATTGATTCGTGTCAAACCGGTTTCGCGCCCATCAATCCGGCGATTGCGATCAAGCAGACAAAACTGAACAACGCCAACGCGAAGGTAAATTTCCCTACGCCACCCGGCGCCTTGCGCAGTTTGTTCAACCGCACCAGCAGCCAGAACCACGCCAGCGCCGCGACGGTGTAGAGCACGCTCGACGCCAGAATCCACGTCTGCCCCAGCGGCCAGCCCACCAGATGCACCATCCACCAACCGGTAAACGGCATGCTCAGCAACGCCAGGCCCATCAGCAGCCAGACAAACACTCGCGGCCGTTGCAAGGTGCGCGCGGGCGCGGTCGGATCACCGTTGCGCCGCGTGCGCCATACCCAGATCGCCAGCCCCAGCGCGCTGACCAGCAGCAACACCGTTGCCACAACATGCGCAACTTTCAGGGCGGTTAACGTTTCCATGGTTCGATTTCCTCAGGGCTTGCCCATCAGCGTAGCCGCTCAGCCCAGAAACAGCTGATAGGCCGGGTTGTCGCTTTCATCCCAGTACGGGTAGCCGATTTCTTCCAGCGCTGCGGGCACCAGATGGCGTTCGTCGTGCGGCACTTGCAGGCCGGCGACCACTCGGCCGTCCGCCGCGCCATGGTTGCGATAGTGGAACATCGAGATGTTCCAGCGCCCGCCGAGTTTGTTGAGGAAGTTGAACAGCGCGCCCGGGCGTTCCGGGAACTCGAAGCGCAGCACCACTTCATCGACCACCTGCGCCGCGCGGCCGCCGACCATGTGGCGGATGTGCAACTTAGCCAGTTCGTTGTCGGTGAGGTCGAGCACCGGGAAACCCTGCTCGGTGAGGCTGGCGATCAACGCAGTGCGCGGGTCAGTGTCCGGGTGGGTCTGCACGCCAACGAAGATGTGCGCTTCGCTGCCGGTGTTGTAGCGGTAGTTGAATTCGGTGATCTGGCGTTTGCCGACGGCTTCGCAGAAGGCCTTGAAGCTGCCCGGTTTCTCGGGGATGGTCACGGCGATGATGGCTTCGCGGCCCTCGCCCAGTTCGGCGCGCTCGGCGACGTGGCGCAAGCGGTCGAAGTTGACGTTGGCCCCGGAGTCGATGGCGACGAAGGTCTGCCCGCTGACGCCGCGCTGCTCGACGTACTTCTTGATCCCCGCCACGCCGAGAGCGCCGGCAGGTTCGGTGATCGAGCGGGTATCGTCGTAGATGTCCTTGATCGCTGCGCAGATTTCATCGGTGCTGACGGTGATCACTTCATCGACATAGTCTTTGCAGATTTCAAAGGTGTGATGGCCGATCTGCGCCACCGCCACGCCGTCGGCAAAGATGCCCACAGTCGGCAGCACCACACGCTCGCCAGCGGCCATTGCCGCTTGCAGGCAATTGGAGTCGTCCGGCTCGACGCCGATGATCTTGATCTCCGGGCGCAGGTATTTCACGTAAGCGGCGATGCCGGCGATCAGCCCGCCGCCGCCGACCGGGACGAAAATCGCGTCCAGCGGCGCCGGGTGCTGGCGCAGAATTTCCATGGCCACCGTGCCCTGCCCGGCAATGGTGTGCGGATCATCATAAGGATGGATGTAGACGTAGCCTTTTTCGTCGACCAGTTTCAGCGAGTAGGCCAGGGCTTCGGGGAACGAATCACCGTGCAGCACCACCTTGCCGCCACGCGAACGCACGCCTTCGACTTTGATTTCCGGGGTGGTCTTGGGCATGACGATGGTCGCTTTCACGCCCAACACCTTGGCCGCCAGGGCCAGGCCTTGCGCGTGATTACCCGCCGATGCGGTGACCACGCCACGCGCGCGCTCTTCATCGCTCAGCTGCGTCAGTTTGTTGTACGCGCCGCGAATCTTGAACGAGTAGACCGGCTGCAAGTCTTCACGCTTGAGCCAAATGCTGTTGCCCAGCCGCTCGGAGAGCTGGCGAGCAGTCTGCAACGGGGTTTCTACGGCAACGTCATAAACGCGCGAGGTGAGGATCTTCTTGACGTACTGTTCGAGCATCGGAAAGCATCACTGAGCGGGTTGGCAGGGCCAAGGAGTCTAACCCGGCTTCCGCCCGAGCGACCACACTAAACCGGTGGTTTTACCTGTGGCGAGAGGGTTTACCTGTGGCGAGGGGGTTTACCCCCGTCGGAGCGCGAAGCGCTCCCCTGCATTCGTTCAAACACAATCTGGCCAGCAGGTTTTACGACGGCTACGCCGCCGAACGGGGGTAAACCCCCTCGCCACAGGTAAACCCCCTCGCCACAGGGACACGCGCAACCCATCAGCCTATAATGCCGGCCTTTCCGTTCTCCCCTTGCCCGCTTCGGAGCCCGCATGACCCAGGATCAACTCAAACAGGCAGTGGCTCAGGCCGCCGTCGACTTCATCCTCCCGAAACTCGACGACAAAAGCATCGTCGGGGTCGGCACCGGCTCCACCGCCAACTGCTTCATCGACGCACTGGCCAAGCACAAGGGCGCTTTCGACGGCGCCGTCGCCAGTTCCGAAGCCACCGCCGCGCGCCTCAAGGGCCACGGCATTCCGGTGTATGAACTCAATACCGTCAGCGACCTCGAGTTTTACGTCGACGGCGCCGATGAAAGCGACGCGCACCTGAACCTGATCAAGGGCGGCGGCGCAGCCCTGACCCGCGAGAAGATTGTCGCGGCAGTGGCCAAGACCTTCATCTGCATCGCTGACGGCAGCAAACTGGTGTCGGTGCTCGGCGAGTTCCCGCTGCCAGTCGAAGTGATCCCGATGGCCCGCAGCCACGTCGCTCGCGAGTTGGTGAAACTAGGCGGCGACCCGGTTTATCGCGAAGGCGTGCTGACCGACAACGGCAACATCATTCTCGATGTGTTCAACATGCAAATCACCAATCCGGTCGAACTGGAAAAGCAGATCAATGCGATTGTCGGCGTCGTCACCAACGGCCTGTTCGCGGCGCGCCCGGCGGACTTGCTGTTGCTGGGCACCCCTGAAGGCGTGAAAACCCTCAAGGCCTGACGCATAGCGCTCTTGTAGGAGCAAAGCTTGCTCGCGAACAGCGGTGTGTCTGACGGACCGCGTTTTCGTTGTTCGCGAGCAAGCTTTGCTCCTACAGGTTTTGGGGGTGACGGCTAGGGTTGTGGCGGTTTTTTGAAGGTGTAAAACAGGTTCGGCTCGCTGACCAGGTACAACACGCCGTCGTCATCCATCGCAATCCCTTCCGCCTGCGGCACTGTCCGCTTCAGCCCCTGACGCCCCTTGTTCAGTGACATCGTGCTCAACGGTCGGCCGTCCACGTCCATTTCGATAATCAGCCGCGACTCATCCGACAGCGCCATCAAGTGGCCGCTGCGCTCGTCGTATTGCAGGCTCGACAGGTCTCGCACAAACATCCCGGCATCGCGCTTGGGGTTGTTGACCACGTGCACCGCGTAGGATTTTTCCGGGTTGTAATGCGGGAAGCCCTGCACTTCGTAGATCAGCATCGGGTCGCGTTCCTTGGCGACAAACAGGCGCTTGCCCACCGAGTCGTACGCCAGCCCTTCGAAACCCTTGTTGCTGCTCATGTGCACACCGAGGGTCATCTGTTCGGCGTCATCGGCGTCGAGGAACGTCGTGTCTTTTTCCAGATGAATCTTGATCAGGCGCTGCTGGCGCTCGTCGGAGATCACGTAGGTGTCGGCGCTGATGTATTCCACCGCTTCCGCATCGCCGAAACCGATCAGCGAGATGCGTCGCAGGATCTTGCCCTCCAGCGACATCTCGACCAGTTCGGCATTCTTGTTGGTCACCGTGAACAGGCTTTTGCGCACCGGATCATAGGTCAGCGCCGAGACATCGTCGTCGAGCCCGTCGATCACCTGCGCCTCGATCACCACTTGGTACTGGTCGAGGCCAATCGACTGCTCGCCGTAAGGGTGCCAAGCCACTTGCAGGTTGAACCACGCGCGCTCGAACAGGCGCATGTATTGACCGATCGCGACCAGCGCGATCAGGGCAATCACCAGGAAAATCATGACCAGTGGTTTGGGGCGGGCAAGTCGGCGCATTCGGGCAGCTCAAAAACAGGGCGGGCGGGATGAAATACCACGGCTGTCTGAACTGAAGCTTAATGGCCTATTGCCGCGGTGCAGCAGATTTACCCTAACCGGCGTCCGCGCGCCACCCTTGCGCTGTAGGCTATTTCTGTTTTTCGAAGCGATAAAACAGATTCGGCTCGCTGACTATGTACAGCGTGCCCGCCTCGTCCATGGTCACGCCTTCGGCGCGGGGGATGGTTTTCTTCAAACCGTTGAAGCCGCCGAGCAGGGTCATGAAGCTGACCTGCTCGCCCGTCTCGTCCAGTTCCAGCAACAAGTGCGAGTCGGCCGACAGCACCAGCGTGTGCCCGGTGCGCGGGTCGATGGCCAGCGCCGAGAGGTTACGGATGTCCAGTTCGTTGCTGGCGAGTTTCTGCTTGTCGCCGCTGAGCGTCTGGCTGCCGTCGCTTTTCCAGGTGAATAACGCGGGCGGGCGTTCTTCGCCGAGCAACAGTTGTTGATTGCGCGAATCCCAGGCGACCGCCTCGAACGCTTTGTTCTGATCCTCAGAGGTGCCGAGGTCGTATTTGGGGAAGTTGTCGCGTTGCAGTTCGCGAGTATCGGCATCGACTTTGACGATCGACAACATGTGTTCGCGCTCATCGGTGATGGCGATCAAACCATTGGCCATGACGGTCAGGCCTTCCGGGTTGCTCCAGCCCACCAGCGGCATTTTGCGCAGCACGTCGCCCTGCAGATTGAGCTCAACCAGGAACGGATTTTTGCCCATGACGGCAAACAGGGTTTTGGTTTGCGGGTTGTAAGCGAGGTCGGACGCCTCGTCCTTTTCCATGCCCGGCAGCGCTTTGCCATCGATCACTGCCTGGTAATCCGGCAGCCAGATGCTTTCCTTGCGCTCGGTCGGGCTCTCGAAACGCTCGAGCACCCACAGCAGGCCACGGTCGTCCCAATGCATCGCAAACGCCAAGCCGTAACCCGCAACGATCACCAGTAACAACCAGTAATACCAGCGCATGAAAAAGCGTGGACGGCGGGAAGTTTGTGCACTTGGAAGCGGTCGGGTGGCCATCGGGAATGCGTTCCAGAAATTCAGGCTAAGGGTAATAGCACAATCAGGGCTGGCTCAGCGGCCAGTGACCGAAGAATTATCCGGATGGGATGTGAAAAAAACGGCAAATGGCAAAACACCCTTTCCGGCCTCCACTAAACCAATGTGGGAGCGAGCTTGCTCGCGATGAGGCCGTGTCAGTCAACAGAGATGTCGAATGACAGGGCCTCATCGCGAGCAGGCTCGCTCCTACAGGGTTCAGCAGGGTTCAGCGGACGCTGCTGTTGAAGCTGCTTGCGCCAGGCAATTCCAGCACCAGTTCGTCGCCGACGTTCAGCGGGCCGACGCCGACCGGTGTGCCGGTCAGGATCACGTCACCGGCCTGTAGCGAGAAGCAGCCGGCCATGTACTGAATCATCGGCACGATCGGGTTGAGCATGTCCTTGCTGTTGCCGTCCTGGCGCACGTCGCCATTGATGGTCAGGCGAATGCCGATGTCGGTGAGGTCGGCGAAAGTGCTGGCGGCCACGAACGGCGCGATCACAGCGGCGCCATCAAACGACTTGGCGATTTCCCACGGCAAACCCTTGGATTTCAGCTCGGCCTGCTTGTCGCGCAAGGTCAGGTCGAGCGCCGGGGCGATGCCGGAGATCGCGTCGAGGACTTCTTCGCGGCTCGGTTTGGTCGACAGCGGTTTGCCGATCAACACCGCAATTTCCGCTTCGTAGTGCACCGAGCCACGCTCGGTCGGAATCGCAAAACCGCCTTCCAGCGGCACCACACAACTGCCTGGCTTGATAAACAGCAGCGGCTCGGTAGGCACCGGGTTGTCCAGTTCCTTGGCGTGTTCGGCGTAGTTACGGCCAATGCACACCACTTTCCCCAACGGGAAGTGAATCCGCGTGCCGTCGACATACTGGTGCTGATAGCTCATTTCCCGACTCCTGTTGCGTAGCGCTTAAGTTCGAAAATCAAACCGCGAAAATCTTGCCCGGGTTCATGATGCCGTTCGGGTCGAACACCGCTTTCACGGCTTTCATGTACTCGATCTCGACCGGCGAGCGGCTGTAGGTCAAGTAATCACGTTTGGTCATGCCCACACCGTGTTCGGCGGAAATCGAGCCGTTGTACTTCTCGACGGTCTCGAACACCCACTTGTTGACGGTCGCGCACTTGGCAAAGAACTCGTCCTTGCTGAGGTTTTCCGGTTTGAGGATGTTCAGGTGCAGGTTGCCGTCGCCGATGTGGCCAAACCAGACGATTTCGAAGTCCGGATAATGTTCGCCGACGATCGCGTCGATTTCCTTGAGGAACGCCGGGACTTTCGACACGGTGACCGAAATGTCGTTTTTGTATGGCGTCCAGTGCGAGATGGTTTCGGAGATGTACTCGCGCAGCTTCCACAGGTTCTGCAACTGGCTTTCGCTCTGGCTCATCACGCCGTCGAGCACCCAGCCCTGCTCCACGCAATGCTCGAAGGTTTCCAACGCGTGGTTGGCCACTTCTTCGGTGGTCGCTTCAAATTCCAGCAATGCGTAGAACGGGCAATCGGACTCGAACGGCGCCGGCACGTCACCGCGCGCCATGACTTTGGCCAGGGCCTTGTCGGAGAAGAATTCGAATGCGGTCAGGTCGAGCTTGCTTTGGAAGGCGTGCAGCACCGGCATGATCGAGTCGAAATCGGCGGTGCCGAGGACCATCGCGGTGAGGTTCTTCGGCGCGCGGTCGAGGCGCATGGTCGCTTCGACGACAAAACCCAGGGTGCCTTCAGCGCCGATAAACAACTGACGCAAGTCGTAACCGGTGGCGTTCTTGATCAGGTCGCGGTTGAGTTCCAGCACATCGCCCTTGCCGGTGACGACTTTCATGCCGGCGACCCAGTTGCGGGTCATACCGTAGCGAATCACCTTGATCCCGCCGGCATTGGTGCCGATGTTGCCGCCAATCTGGCTCGAACCTGCGGAGGCGAAGTCCACCGGGTAGTACAAGCCTTTTTCTTCAGCGACGTTCTGCAGATGCTCGGTGACCACGCCTGGCTGGCAAACGGCCGTGCGGTCAGTCAGGTTCACTTCGAGGATCTGGTTCATGTAATCGAACGACACCACCACTTCGCCATTCGCCGCCACGGCAGCGGCGGAAAGCCCGGTGCGACCGCCAGACGGCACCAGCGCCACTTTGTGCGTGTTGGCCCAACGGACGATGGCCTGGACTTGTTCGGTGGTCTTGGGAAACACGATGGCCGTCGGGGCCGGGGCGAAATGCTTGGTCCAATCCTTACCGTAAGCATTCAGGGAGTCGGCATCGGTCAGGACCTTGCCAGGCTCAACCAGGGTCTTCAGCTCTTCAATCAGGGCAGGATTGGTCATCGACAGAACTCTCGAACAATTCATGGTCATCCTGAGAACGCTTCACGTCGCAGGAATGAGTGTTTAGCGGGGTGCGTATGCTAGCATACCGACCCCGCAGGGTAGTGCCCAACGGCTATTCTGCGGCGACGGCTTTCCTGCCGTCCGGGTCAGCGTCTGCTGGCTATTTCCTGCCATTTTTCTCCGGGATACAGGTTTACGCAGATGAGCAAGACTTCTCTCGATAAGAGCAAGATCAAGTTCCTTCTTCTCGAAGGCGTCCACCAATCGGCTGTCGACGTTCTCAAGTCGGCTGGCTACACCAGCATCGAGTACCTCACCGGTTCTCTGCCGGAAGCCCAGCTGAAGGAAAAGATCGCTGATGCACACTTCATCGGCATTCGCTCCCGCACGCAGCTGACCGAAGAAATCTTCGATCACGCGAAGAAACTCGTCGCGGTCGGCTGTTTCTGCATCGGCACCAACCAGGTTGACCTGAACGCTGCCCGCGAACGCGGTATTGCCGTGTTCAACGCGCCGTACTCCAACACCCGCTCCGTGGCCGAGCTGGTGCTGGCCGAAGCGATCCTGTTGCTGCGCGGCATCCCTGAGAAAAACGCTTCCTGCCACCGTGGCGGCTGGATCAAGAGCGCGGCCAACTCCTTCGAGATCCGCGGCAAGAAGCTCGGCATCGTCGGTTACGGCTCGATCGGCACGCAGTTGTCGGTTCTGGCCGAAGGCCTGGGCATGCAGGTGTTCTTCTATGACACCGTGACCAAGCTGCCGTTGGGCAACGCGACGCAGGTCGGCAAGTTGACCGATCTGCTGGGCATGTCTGACATCGTCACCCTGCACGTTCCGGAAACCGCTGCCACCCAGTGGATGATCGGCGAGAAGGAAATCCGCGCCATCAAGAAGGGCGGCATTCTGATCAACGCGGCGCGCGGCACCGTGGTCGAGCTCGAAGCACTGGCGGACGCGATCAAGGACAAGCACCTGATCGGCGCGGCCATCGACGTCTTCCCGGTGGAGCCACGCTCCAACGACGAAGAG
This sequence comes from Pseudomonas sp. SJZ131, assembly GCF_007828705.1. Taxonomy (NCBI): domain Bacteria; kingdom Pseudomonadati; phylum Pseudomonadota; class Gammaproteobacteria; order Pseudomonadales; family Pseudomonadaceae; genus Pseudomonas; species Pseudomonas sp. SJZ131. Next base: position 317,867 of record NZ_VIVC01000003.1, read on the forward strand.
TTCGAAAGCCCGTTGCGTGGCCTCGACAACGTGATCCTGACCCCGCACATCGGCGGCTCCACCGCTGAAGCGCAAGCCAACATTGGTCTGGAAGTGGCGGAAAAACTGGTCAAGTACAGCGACAACGGTACGTCGGTGTCGTCGGTCAACTTCCCGGAAGTGGCCCTGCCGGCTCACCCTGGCAAGCACCGTTTGCTGCACATCCACGAGAACATTCCGGGCGTGATGAGCGAGATCAACAAGGTTTTTGCCGAAAACGGTATCAACATTTCCGGCCAGTTCCTGCAGACCAACGAGAAAGTCGGCTACGTCGTAATCGACGTCGACGCCGATTACTCGGAAATCGCCCAGGAGAAACTGCAGCACATCAACGGCACCATTCGTTGCCGGGTGTTGTTCTGACAGTTGCTTGAGCGATAAAAAAAGGGAGCCTTCGGGCTCCCTTTTTCATGCTTGCGAAAACATCATTCGACGTTGACGGTGATCTTTTTCGAAACGATTGGCGGCTCGAAAGCCATGTGTCCCTTGTCGCCCAACTCCAGCTGCAAAGTGTGTTTGCCTGGAGTCAGTTTCAGATCGGAAACCTTCACTTCCGTCTGCGCCTTGCCAAAATGCACATGTTTGGCATCTACCGGGATGACTTGACCGGCAGCAATCGGCGCGGTGTCGATCAGCAAATGGTGGTGACCTGAATGCGCAGTCGTGTCACCGGCAGGCGCCAGGGAGATGTCCTTGACGCCGAACTTGATTACCGCGTCCTGTTTGATGGTGGCGCCGTCTTCCGGGGAAACAATGAACGCTTCGGCGCCCTTGGGGGCCGGCGTGGCGGCCGTGGCCAGCATCGAAGCACCCATCAACAGGCCAGCCAACGCAGCTCGTGACATGAACGTTTTCATTCTCTTCTCCAGTTTTTCCGTAAAATCCGCACGGCCGTGACAACTTCACGGCCATTCGTTGTCGAAGGACCTCGACAACCATAGCAAAGCGAGCCTGAATCAGAGCATCGCAATAATGAATTCAAAGGAGTGACCATGCGCTTTTTGCCTGGCCTGATCTGCCTGCTACCCCTTTTGAGCCCGTTGGCTCATGCCGAACTGATTGACGATGTGTTCGATCGCGGTGAATTGCGCATCGCTTTAGAGGCTAATACACCGCCCTTCAATTTCAAGGACGACGGCAAACTGACCGGGTTCGAAGTCGAGTTGGGTCAGTTGCTGGCCAATGAGCTGGATGTGCGCGCCGATTTCGTCGTCACCGATAACGGCGACATGCTGCCCGGTGTCGAAACCGGCAAGTACGACGTCGCCATCAACCACATAGCAATGACCGCGGAACTCAAGGATCGTTTCGACTTCAGCCAGCCTTACAGCCACACCGATGCGCAATTGATCGCGCAGAAACCGGCGCAACCGCAGTCGATGCTGCTGGTGCAATCGTTGAACGCCGAGGCGCCGAAGGCCAGCGAGCCGGTAAGCCTGGCGATTCCGTTCCAGAAAGGTAACCCGGCGTTTCACGCAAGCCTGGACAACGCGCTGCAACGGATCAAGGCCGATGGAAGGCTGGAGGCGTTGACGCAGAAATGGTTCGGGGCGGATACGAGTGTAGAGCCCAAGCCCTGAGATTTTTGAGGCCTTTAGATCCACCCCTCACCCCAACCCTCTCCCCAGAGGGGAGAGGGGAAAGGGAGCCGATCTCCATGGTCTTCAAGGCCTGAGTTCGGCGTTTGATCGCGGCAGACCTGCTTTTTTCAAGACTTGAGTTCAACTCGGTCATTCAGGTCGATGTAGCGCCAAGGACAACTCGGTCAGTCCCCTCTACCCTCTGGGGAGAGGGTAAAGGGAGCCGACCTCCATGGTCTTCAAGGCCTGAGTTCGGCGTTTGATCGCAGTAGACCTGCTTTTTTCAAGACTTGAGTTCAACTCGGTCATTCAGGTCGATGTAGCCCCAAGGACAACTCGGTCAGCCCCCTCTACCCTCTGGGGAGAGGGTAAAGAGAGCCGATCTCCATGGTCTTCAAGGCCTGAGTTCGGCGTTTGATCGCAGTAGACCTGCTTTTTTCAAGACTTGAGTTCAACTCGGTCATTCAGGTCGATGTAGCGCCAAGGACGGCTCGGTCAGTCCCCTCTGCCCTCTGGGGAGAGGGTAAAGGGAGCCGATCTCCATGGTCTTCAAGGCCTGAATTCGGCGTTTGATCGCAATAGACCTGCTTTTTTCAAGACTTGAGTTCAACTCGGTAATTGAGGTCGATGTAGCTCCAAGGACAACTCGGTCAGTCCCCTCTACCCTCTGGGGAGAGGGGAAAGGGAGCCGATCTCCATGGTCTTCAAGGCCTGAGTTCGGCGTTTGATCGCAGTAGATCTGCTTTTTTCAAGACTTGAGTTCAACTCGGTAATTCAGGTCGATGTAGCCCCAAGGACAACTCGGGCAGTCCCCTCTACCCTCTGGGGAGAGGGGAAAGGGAGCCGATCTCCATGGTCTTCAAGGCCTGAATTCGGCGTTTGATCGCAGTAGATCTGCTTTTTTCAAGACTTGAGTTCAACTCGGTCATTCAGGTCGATGTAGCCCCAAGGACAACTCGGTCAGTCCCCTTTACCCTCTGGGGAGAGGGGAAAGGGAGCCGATCTCCATGGTCTTCAAGGCCTGAGTTCGGCGCTTGATCGCAGTAGACCTGCTTTTTTCAAGACTTGAGTTCAACTCGGTCATTCAGGTCGATGTAGCTCCAAGGACAACTCGGTCAGTCCCCTCTACCCTCTTGGGAGAGGGGTAAGGGAGCCGATCTCCATCGTCTTCAGGGCCTGAGTTCAGCGTTTGATCGCGGTGGACCTGCTTTTTTCAAGACTTGAGTTCAACTTGGTCATTCAGGTCGATGTAGCTCCAAGGACAACTCGGTCAGTCCCCTCTACCCTCTGGGGAGAGGGGAAAGGGAGCCGATCTCCATGGCCTTCAAGGCCTGAGTTCGGCGTTTGATCGCAGTAGATCTGCTTTTTTCAAGACTTGAGTTCAACTCGGTCATTCAGGTCGATGTAGCTCCAAGGACAACTCGGTCAGTCCCCTCTACCCTCTGGGGAGAGGGGAAAGGGAGCTGATCTCCATGGCCTTCAAGGCCTGAGTTCGGCGTTTGATCGCAGTAGACCTGCTTTTTTCAAGACTTGAGTTCAACTCGGTCATTCAGGTCGATGTAGCGCCAAGGACAACTCGGTCAGTCCCCTCTACCCTCTGGGGAGAGGGGAAAGGGAGCCGATCTCCATGGCCTTCAAGGCCTGAGTTCGGCGTTGGATCGCAGTAGACCTGCTTTTTTCAAGACTTGAGTTCAACTCGGTCATTCAGGTCGATGTAGCTCCAAGGACAACTCGGTCAGTCCCCTCTACCCTCTGGGGAGAGGGTTAGGGTGAGGGGTGGATTCAGGATCAGCTCAAAGCTCTCAAAGCCAGCGCCGCCTCAATCAACTCCAGCTCACTGAACACTTGCACGCCATGGCGCTTGAGCAACGCCGCCGTCACGCCTTCGCCGGCGACTTTCACGCCGCTGAACGTGCCGTCATAGGTCAGCAGATTCCCGCACGACGGGCTGTTGGCCTTCAACACGGCAATCCGGATCGCGTGCTTTTGCACCAGTTCCAGCGCCTGCCATGCCCCCGACAGAAACGCCGCGCTGACGTCCTCGCCGTCAGTGGTGATCACCAAAGCCTGGCCATCAAGCACTTCAGCGCCCTGCCCGCCCGGTATTTCCGCCGCCGCGCGCGGCGTCGGCAGCCCGCCCGCGACTTCCGGGCACAACGGCACCACCCGACCTTCGGCGATCCACTGGTCCAACAGATCAAACGGCCCACTCGCCCCGCCGTCGTAGCGCACGCGGTGACCGAGCAGGCAGCGGCTTACCAGAATCTTTTGCATGATCAGAACGGCTCGCTGCCGCGCCGGCGAAACCACCCGGTCAATGACAGGCGATCACGGGTCGCGGGCATGACTTCGTGAGGCACTTCGCCGGAAAGGAACACCACCAGGCAGCCGCCGATGGGCACCACGTTGTGCTCGACGTCGTCCTTCAAATACATGCGCAATTCGCCGCCGTGCTCCGGCAGCCAGGCGTCGTTGAGGTAAATCACCGCCGACACCATTCGCCGGTCGTCGTCACGGAAACGGTCGACATGCCGGAGGTAGAACGCGCCGGGCGGGTACATCGCGAAGTGGCTTTCGAAGTCTTCCAGACCGAGGAACAAACCTCGGTTCATCGCCTCGCGCAGGCTGTCCATCAGGCTCAGGTAGCTGTCGCAGGACTCGGCTTCACCTGGTTCGAGCCACTGAATATGGTCGCCGCGAATGCCTTCGCGAATCTCCGACGTCGGCCCCCGGCCTACCGCTGCCGGCGCCAACTCACCCTCGGCTGCACGTTTACGGCACTCAGCCGCCAACTCCCGGGTCAGACCCAGAGGCAGGAAAATATTCTGCTGCGACCAGCCCCGTTCGGCCAGGTCGTCGACGATACGCAACAGCAGTGGGTGATCAGAGGATATTTGCATGGCGCGCATAGTATTCCTGTGCCTGCAAATCCGACAGAGCCGCGCAGCGGGCTGATACGAATTCTCGACAAGTTCTTGTACCGCACGGAGAATAGTCGCCTGCTGACAGGAGTCCCTATGCGCCGTTTGCTTTTCTCACTGCTGATGTTCTGCGTTTTGCCCGCGTGGGCAGACGACCATGACCAGTTGTACAAGGTCGCCGGTTGGCCAGAACAACGCGCGCATTTCAACGAAGCCCTGTCGGCCGCGCAGCAGCGCTACCAGAACAGCCTGCCGCCAGCGGTGTTTCAGGCATTGCTGAACAACAGCAACCAGCGTTTCGCCCCGCAAGCCATGGATCAGCGCGCCGAAGCGCAATTTCGCCAGACCCTCGCCGATCCGAAACCGGCACTGACGTTTTTCCAGTCGCCGCTGGGCAAGAAGATCGTCGCTGCCGAATTGCTCGCGACTCGCCGCGATCAACTGGCGAAAAATGCCACGGGCTTGCCCAAGATCCAGGCCAGTGACAGCCGCCTGCTGATCATCGGCCACCTCGCCCAGGCCCTGCCCGCCCGCGAGGCCGGCGCCGAAGTGACCCTGGCGATTGCCGGCATCGCCGCTGACAGCTTGAGTTCGATGATCCCCGGTTTGCTCGGTGGCGGTCAGGCGCCGGGCATGTTGAACGGGCAGCGCCAGCGCTTGATGGATCAAATGAGCGCCGACCTCAACAACACGCTGCTCTACGTCTATCGCGACTTGTCGGATAACGAACTGGAAGAATTCGCAACGTTCGCCGAGTCGGCGGAAGGCAAAGCGTATTACCAGGCTGCGCTGGCGGCGATTCGCGCGGGGTTGGCGGTGGGGCAGTAGGATTTTTAGCCCTACCCAGTGATTTTTTGGTTCTTGATAGATCGCCTTCGCGGGCAAGCCTCGCTCCTACAGGGGATATGCATTCCAAATGTAGGAGCGAGGCTTGCCCGCGAAGAGGCTGGTAAGGCCGCTAAAGATTCCGCCCCTTGATCCGCTTGGTCAAAAACCCGAAATACTCCTCCCGCAACGCCGCCGTCTCATTCGCCAAATGATGCCGCGCCAACGGCAGCATCAACACCTGCGGCCGATCGAACTTGGCGTTCAGCACTGCAAGGTTATGCTGCCAATCCACCGTCATGTCCGCTTGCCCCTGCACAATCAGCGGTCGCCGCAAACTTTTCGGCGCCCCTTCGACACGCCTGATCCAGCGCCGCAGCGCCCCGACCCAAGCCGTCGGCAAACGCAGCGGCTGCAACGGATCGGCCTGCAGAAACGGCAGGAACGCCGGGTCATTGGAATTCTCGCTGAAGCGCCGTGCGATGCCTTTGACGAACGGCCGCAGCACGTGATAACTCAGCTGCGACCAGCCCCACGCCCGTGGCCGAACCAGCGGCGAGAGCAAAATAACCTGGCCCTGCGCCGGACTATCGACGCCGTGATTGAGCACATGATCGATCACGATCGCGCCGCCAGTGCTCTGCCCGCAGAGGTGCCACGGTTGCGGCAGACCCAGCGTTTGCGCTTCGACGAACAAGCCTTGCAGGGTGTCCTGATACTCGGCGAAATCCTTGATGCTCGCGCGCTCGCCGCTGGACAAGCCGTGCCCCGGCAAATCGCAGGCGATCACCGCAAAACCCTGATCCAGCGCCCATTCGATCACATGCCGATACAAACCGGTGTGATCGTAGAAACCGTGAAACACAAACAACGTCGCTTTCGCCCGCTCCGGCCACCAGACCTGGCCGACCACCTCATATTCCGCCACCTGAAAACGCCCCAGACCCTGGCGCAACGCGCGGCCCGGAAAGTCCAAAGCATAAAAATGCTGGTACGCCTGGCCCTGCGCCGACAACGGCTGCCACTCGGCCAATGGCCGCAGGCTGGCGCGTAGGTGATCGGGATCGAAAGTGGCAGGCATGGGTTATTCCAGAGCACGAAACAGACTTTATGGGCCTGCGATATTCATCTGTCGCGGCAAGCATGGCAAGCTGGGCGATCTTCGAGGATTGAAAGCCATGCGTCCGGCCTACCGCACCACTCTGCTTGCCAGCCTGCTCGCCCTCGTGTGCGCCGGCGTGTTGTGGGCGGCTTACGACTGGTTTCAGGGCCGCTACTTGCGCGCGTTCAGCGAACACACGGCAGTGTTTTCCGGCGACCCGCTGCGCCTGCCCGACGACCTCGCCGGCCCCGGCGCGATCCGCCTCGTGCATTTCTGGGACCCGGCCTGCCCGTGCAATGTCGGCAATCAACAGCACCTCAGCGAACTGGTCGAGCACTACGTGCCGCAAGGCGTCGAGTTTTACGCAGTGCAAAAACCTGGCAGCCACGGCCAATTGCCCAGCACCTTGAGCAGCCTGAAAAGCATCAACGTGTTGCCCGGCTCCGAGCAGATCCCGGCCAGCCCCGCCGTAGCGATCTGGGACCGCGCCGGAAAACTCGCCTATTTCGGCCCGTACAGCGAAGGCCTGACCTGCAACTCCAGCAACAGCTTTATCGAACCGATCCTGCAAGCGTTGAACCAGGGCCGCAGCGTCAGCGCGACGCACACGCTGGCGGTGGGTTGCTATTGCCCGTGGCCGGTGCAAACGCAGTAAGGCATTCCGGACTATTCAAGGACCACAGTGCCCGGCACGGGAGGTCTGTGCTAAACGTTGGCAGCTCACAGCGGCGGCCATGCAGAAAAGCGGTTCGCCAGAAGAACAGGGAGTCACCATGAAGCGCGTCCTGACCGTACTTGCCTTGCTGATCATCGCGCTGGCCGTTGGCGTCGGCGTTTATCTGTACAGCAAGCAGCCGACACGCCAGGGCCAGGTCGAGTTGCGCAACCTGCAAGGCTCGGTGACTGTGCGCTACGACGAGCGCGGCGTGCCGCACTTGCGCGCCGAGAATGAAACCGACCTTTATCGCGCCCTCGGCTACATCCACGCCCAAGACCGCTTGTTTCAGCTGGAAGCCATGCGCCGTCTCGCTCGTGGTGAACTGGCGGAAGTTCTCGGGCCGAAACTGCTCGACACCGACAAACTGTTCCGTAGCCTGCGCATCCGCGAACGCGCTGACCGTTATGTCGCCGCACTGGATCGCCAGTCGCCGGCGTGGAAAGCCCTGCAAGCGTATCTGGACGGGATCAACCAATATCAGGACAGCCACGCCGCGCCGGTCGAGTTTGACGTGCTGGGCATCCCTAAACGCCCGTTCACCGCTGAAGACAGCATCAGCGTCGCCGGTTACATGGCCTACAGTTTTGCCGCCGCGTTTCGCACCGAGCCGTTGATGACGTACGTGCGCGATCAGCTCGGCGCCGATTACCTGAACATCTTCGACCTCGACTGGCAGCCCAACGGCGTCCTCGCCAAAACCCACAGCCAACCCGGCGTGGCCCTCGCCGCCAGCGATTGGAAAGACCTCAACGCCCTCGCCCGTTTGAGCGAACAGGCGCTGGCCGACAACGGCTTGCCGCAGTTCGAGGGCAGCAACGCCTGGGCCATCGCCGGCAATCGCAGCAAGAGCGGCAAACCGCTGTTGGCCGGTGATCCGCACATACGCTTTTCGGTTCCGTCGGTGTGGTACGAGGCGCAATTGTCGGCGCCGGGTTTCGAGTTGTACGGGCATCATCAGGCGCTGGTGCCGTTTGCGTTTCTGGGGCACAACCTGGATTTCGGCTGGAGCCTGACCATGTTCCAGAACGACGATCTGGACCTGATCGCCGAGAAGGTCAACCCGGACAATCCGAATCAGGTCTGGTATCGCGGCCAGTGGGTGGACCTGCTCAACAGCGAACAGCAGATCGCCGTGAAAGGTCAGGCGCCGGTCACGCTGACCCTGCGTCAATCGCCGCACGGGCCGATCATCAACGACGCGCTCGGCACTGCTGCAGGCAAAACGCCGATTGCGATGTGGTGGGCGTTTCTGGAAACGCCGAACCCGATTCTCGAAGGCTTCTACCAACTCAACCGCGCCGACACGCTGGCCAAGGCGCGCGCCGCCGCAGCCAAGGTGCAAGCGCCGGGGCTGAACATCGTTTACGCCAATGCCAAGGGTGATATCGGTTGGTGGGCTGCGGCGTTATTGCCCAAGCGGCCGGCCGGGGTCAAGCCGGGTTTCATCCTCGACGGCAGCAGCAATCAGCCGGACAAGGAAGGTTTTTACCCGTTCAACGCCAACCCGCAGGAAGAAAACCCGGCGCGCGGCTACATCGTCTCGGCCAACTTCCAGCCGGTTTCGCCGACCGGCATGGAAATCCCCGGTTACTACAACCTGGCTGATCGCGGCCAGCAGCTGAATCGCCAACTCAGCGACAAAAACGTGAAGTGGGACAACGAGGCCAATCAGCAGCTGCAACTGGGCACCACCACCGCGTACGGCCCGCGCCTGCTCGCGCCGCTGCTGCCGATATTGCGTGAGGTGGTCAGCGACCCGGCCGAGCGCAAACTGCTTGAACAACTGGCGTTGTGGCCGGGCGACTATCCGCTGGACTCGATCAGCGCCACGCTGTTCAACCAGTTTCTGTTCAACCTCACCGACGCGACGCTGCGCGATGAGCTGGGCAATGACTTTTTCGAAACCCTGCTTTCCACCCGCGTGATCGACGCCGCGTTGCCGCGCCTGGCTGCCAGCGCCGATTCGCCGTGGTGGGACAACCGCGCCACGCCCGCCAAAGAGACCCGCGCCGACACGGTCAAAGTCGCCTGGCAGGCGAGCATCGCGCATCTGAAAACCACGCTCGGCGCCGATTCTGCGCAATGGCTGTGGGGCAAGGCGCACACGCTGACTCATGGTCATCCGTTGGGCACGCAAAAGCCGTTGGAGCGGATTTTCAACGTCGGCCCGTTCGAGGCACCCGGCACCCACGAAGTGCCGAACAACCTTTCGGCGAAAATCGGCCCGGCGCCGTGGCCGGTGACTTACGGGCCATCGACGCGGCGGCTGATCGACTTCGCCGACGCGGCGCACAGCCTGACCATCAACCCGGTCGGGCAAAGTGGCGTGCCGTTTGATCGGCACTATGAGGATCAGGCTGAGGCGTATATCGACGGCATGTACGTGCAGGCGCATTTCAGCGATGAAGAAGTCACGGCGAATACGCGCAGCACGTTGAAGCTATTGCCCGCGCGGTAGTTTTTTGTTGTTTGTACTGCCGTCTTCGCGGGCAAGCCTCGCTCCTACAGATCTCACCGTCCGCAGGAGCGAGGCTTGCCCGCGAAGAGGCCATCATTGGCGCCGAAGATCTAAATCCCGCGCCGCACCCGACCCGGCGCTTCGCCGTAGATCTCCTTGAATTTCTTGCTGAACGCCGCTTGCGATTGGTAGCCGACCTGCAACGCGATATCGCTCAAACCCAGGTGCGATTGGCTGAGCAGACTGAACGCCAATTCCATCCGAATCTGCGTCAGCAACACCCACGGCGAAACCCCCGCCACTTTCACGAACGCCCGCATGAACGTCGCGCGGGACATGTTCGCGGCGTCGGCGAGGCTGTCGATGGTCCACTCGTGCGCCGGGTCCGCGAGCATCGCTTGCCAGGCGCGGCCGAGGCGTTTGTCGGCGAGTAACGCCAGCGCACCGCTGGCCGGGCCGAGCGTTGCCAGATGCGCGCGCAGCATCAGGGTGAACAAGGCTTGCGACAACGCGTCGAGCAAGAACTTCGCCCCCGCCTGATTGCCGTCCGCCTCGCCGCGCAGCACCTCGACCAGCGCCGGCAACGGCCCGTTGGCTGGCAGTGCGCCGCTGGGGATTACCAGATAATCCGGCAGCGAGGCAAACAGCAGTGAGGCGCGGTTGTAGTGAAAAGTGCCGCAGAGCATGTCCAGGTCCGGGCTGGCGTTGCCGATGCGATGCACCGGCAACGCACCGCCACGGATGATTTGCCGGTCGCTGGGCGCAACGGTTTTGCCGGGGCTGTGGATAACGTGGGGCGTACCGCCGGGCAGCAGCAGAATATCCCCGGCGCGCATCGGCAGACGCTGGCCGTCGGGGAATTCGACGCGGCAATCGCCGGCCAGCACGATGTGATACGGCGCCTTGCCCAACACTTCCTGCTCGTGGGCCAGCGCCCAGTCGCCCTGGAATTGGCAGCGCAAATCCAGAGTCCCGCGCACGTTGGCGAGGGTAATGAGTTTATCGATCGGATTCATTTGAGCGCATCGAAGAAATGACTGAGCGCATCGGACAAAACCGGGCCGCGCCAAAGGGCAAAACTGAGCGTGTCGAAACAGTACACCCAACCTGCTCAGGAGTTAATGCAATGTTCAATAACTGGTCCGAACTGCTGCCCACCATCCAGAAAGCCTTTGGCGCGCTGGGCAAAAGCAACCCGAAAATGGTCAAGGCCTACATGGCGCTGGGCGAGGCCGCTGCCGAAAACGATGTGCTGGATGTGAAAACCCGCGAGTTGATCTCGATTGCGGTGGCGATCACCACGCGCTGCGACGGCTGTATCGCTTCGCACACGGCAGCGGCGATCAAGGCTGGCGCCAGTCGTGAGGAAGTCGCGGCGACCCTGGCCACTGCAATTTCGCTGAATGCCGGCGCGGCGTACATCTACTCGCTGCGCACGCTCGAGGCGTATGACACCCTGAAAAACTGAAGCGAAAACTGTGGCGAGGGGGCTTGCCCCCGTTGGGTTGCGAAGCAACCCCAAATCCCCAACCCGGTTGCATCAGGCACACCGCGGTTTATGGATTTGGGAGTGCTTTGCACTCCAACGGGGGCAAGCCCCCTCGCCACAGCAAGCTCGCTCCCACAAGGTCGGTGTTTTGCCTAGACCATCGCGGTGAAGTTGCGGCGAAATTGCTGCGGCGTCACGCCCAGTCGGCGGTTGAACACGCTGCGCATGTGCTGGGCGTCGCGAAAGCCGCATTGATAGGCCACGGTTTTCAACGGCGAACGCGTGCTTTCCAGCAACACCCGCGCCGCATCCACGCGCGCCCGCTCGACAAACTCCGCCGGCGTCACTTTGGCTTCCTTGGCAAACACCCGGGAAAAATTGCGCGCGCTCATGTTGGCGGCGTTCGCCAAATCGGACAGCGCCAGATCGCCAGTCAGATTGGCCAGCACGTAGAGCTGCACCAACGCCACCGCTGAAGTCGGTTCGGCGTGCGGCGTGAGGAACGGGCTGAACTGCGATTGCCCGCCCGAGCGCTGGGTGAACACCACCAGCCGCTTGGCGACGCTGAGCGCGACTTCCGGGCCGTGATCGCGCGCCAGCAGATACAGCGACAAATCGATCCCCGCCGTGACCCCGGCCGAGGTGTAAAGCTCGCCGTCCTGCACGTACAAACGATCGGCCTCGACCTGCGTGCCCGGCAACAACGCCGCCAGCGCAGGCGCGTCGTCCCAATGCGTGGTCACGGTGCGCCCGTCGAGCAAACCCGCACGCGCGAGAATAAACGCGCCGTTGCAGATCGAGCCAAAACGCCGCGCCCGCGCGCAGGCATCGCGCAGCCAGGCATCAAACGTCGCGCCAAAGTTCATGAACGGCAACTGCGGCCCGCCCGCCACCAGTAGCAAGTCGTAAGCGTCGAGTGCGGTGCTGAAATGCCGATGCGCGTTGAGCGACAAACCGTTGGAGCACGGCATCATCCCGCGCTCGACGCCAATGACCTCGAGCCGATAGTGATCGTCCGGCGCAAGAAAACGATTGGCCTCGGAAAACACATCCATGGGCCCGGTGACGTCCAGCGCCTGAACCCCGGAAAACACCACGATGGCGACGGTTTTTTGCATGGCTCGAATCGCCTCTCTGACTTCAAGTTTCAACATGGCAAATACAAAACTGTGGTGAGGGGGCTTGCCCCCGTTGGAGTGCGCAGCACTCCCATTCCGGCACACGCGGTGACGAGAAACAGGGCTGCTGCGCAACCCAACGGGGGCAAGCCCCCTCGCCACAAAAAAAGCTCAAACGCTGCGGTCAACCCTAGCCAATCCGCGCGCAACTAGCGAGGTTGGCGCGATTTGCATGCTCATTGGCCGGGATCGCAGGCATGCCGCGATTGTTCGTCGCTCGCGGCGAGAACAGACTTTCCCCAGCAGCGCCGCCACGGCGTTCCCCACGAGGAAAGCAGCATGAGCAACATCATTGCCGGCATCAAAATCCCCGACAGCGCGTTGGCCAAAGCCACCACCGAATACATCCGCGACGTCGAATCCGATCTGCTTTACCACCACTCGCGCCGGGTGTTCCTGTTCGGCGCGTTGAGCGGTGAACGCCAACAACTGGCCTACAACCCCGAGCTGCTTTACGTCGGCGCGATGTTCCATGATTTGGGGCTGGTTGAAGGTCAGCGCAGCGATGGCGAGCGTTTCGAAGTCGACAGTGCCAACGCTGCCAAAGCGTTTCTCAAACCGTATGGTTTGAGCGATGACGACATCGAGCAAGTCTGGCTGTCGATTGCCCTGCACACCACTCCAGGCGTGCCGCAGCATTTACGGCCGAACGTGGCGTTGGTGACGGCGGGGGTCGAGATGGATGTGCTCGGCATCGATTACGCGGCGTTCCCGAGCGAGCAGCGTGAAGCGGTGGTGCACGCTCACCCGCGTGGCGACGGGTTCAAGGAATGCATCCTGTGTGCCTTCGCCAACGGCTTCAAGCACAAACCAGAGACCACGTTTGGCACGGTCAACGCGGACGTGCTGGTGGACAGCGAGCCGGGATTCAAACCGATGAACTTCGTCGAGATCATCCGCAAATCCCCTTGGGTGTCCTGAAACAACGGTGGGAGCGAGCTTGCTCGCGATGAGGGCATAACATTCAACGAAAGCGTTGAATGACAGTCCGCTATCGCGAGCAAGCTCGCTCCCACAGGGGAACGAGCATTGCAGGGTCAGGCCGCTTGCGGCGCTTGCGGACGGCGCACGTCCGGTTGCTTCCACGAATCGGCGGCGCTTTCTTCGATGGCTTGCTGGATTGCGCGTTTGCGGTTTTCTTCGGCGCGGCGGCTGAAGAACCAGACCAGGAAGGTCACGATCGACACCGCCAGCAGAATCAGGCTCGCCACCGCGTTGATTTCCGGTTTCACGCCCAGACGCACCGCCGAGAACACTTCCATCGGCAAGGTCGTCGAGCCCGGCCCGGAAACAAAACTCGCCAGCACCAGGTCATCCAGCGACAGCGCGAACGACATCATCCCGCCCGCCGCCAGCGACGGCGCGATCATTGGAATGGTGATCAGCAGAAACACCTTCCACGGCCGCGCGCCGAGGTCCATCGCCGCCTCTTCGATCGACAGGTCCAGCTCACGCAAGCGCGCCGACACCACCACCGCCACATACGCCGCACAGAATGTCGTGTGCGCGATCCAGATGGTGACGATGCCGCGTTCCTGCGGCCAACCGATCATCTGCGCCATCGCCACAAACAACAGCAACAGCGACAGACCGGTGATCACTTCCGGCATCACCAACGGCGCCGTCACTAGCCCGCCGAACAGCGTGCGGCCCTTGAAGTGGGTGATGCGCGTCAGCACAAACGCTGCCAGCGTGCCCAGTGCCACTGCGGCAATCGCGGTGTAGCAGGCGATTTCCAGCGAGCGCAATACCGAGCCCATCAGTTGCGTGTTGTCGAGCAAACCGACGTACCACTTGATCGACCAGCCGCCCCACACCGTCACCAGTTTCGAGGCGTTGAACGAGTAGATCACCAGGATCAGCATCGGCGCGTAGATGAACAGCAAACCGACGATCAGCATGAAACTCGAGAAACGGAAGCGCTTCATTCTTTACCCTCCATTTCCTTGGCCTGACTGCGGTTGAACAGGATGATCGGCACGATCAGGATCGCCAGCATCACCACCGCCAGGGCAGACGCCACCGGCCAGTCACGGTTGTTGAAGAATTCTTGCCAGAGCACTTTACCGATCATCAAGGTTTCCGGACCGCCGAGCAGTTCCGGAATCACGAACTCGCCGACCACCGGAATGAAGACCAGCATGCACCCGGCGACAATGCCGTTTTTCGACAGCGGAATAGTGATTTTCCAGAAGCTGTTGAACGTGCTCGAACCGAGGTCCGACGCGGCTTCCAGCAGGCTGTTGTCGTGTTTCACCAGGTTGGCGTAGAGCGGCAGGATCATGAACGGCAGATAGGAATAAACCACGCCGATGTAGACCGCCAAGTTGGTATTGAGGATCTGCAGCGGTTCGTCGATCCAGCCCATGGTCATCAGGAAACCGTTGAGCAAACCGTTGTTGCTGAGGATGCCCATCCACGCGTACACGCGGATCAGAATCGCGGTCCAGGTCGGCATCATGATCAGCAACACCAGCACCGTTTGCAGCTCTTTGCGCGCGGTGGCGATGGCGTAGGCCATCGGGTAGCCGATCAGCAGACAGAGGACGGTGCTGATCAGTGCCATCTTCAGCGAGCCGAGGTACGCGGCGATGTACAGTTCGTCGTCGCCGAGCATCGCGTAGTTGCCGAGGTTGAGCAGCAGTTGCAGCTTCTGCTCGGCGAAGGTGTAGATCTCGGTGTACGGCGGGATGGCCACGTCGGCTTCGGCGAAGCTGATCTTCAAGACGATGAAGAACGGCAACATGAAGAACAGGAACAGCCAGATGAACGGGACCCCGATGACCAGTTGGCGGCCATTGGGGATTATTCGGTTGATACGGCGTTTGAATTTGCGCATGTTCATGAGCGAAGTACCACGCCGCTGTCGTCTTCCCAATACACGTAAACCTGATCGCCCCAGGTCGGACGCTGGCCACGGCGCTCGGCGTTGGCCACGAACGACTGCACCAGTTTGCCGCTCGGCAATTCGACGTAGAACACCGAATGGCCGCCGAGGTAGGCGATGTCGTGGACCTTGCCGCTCGACCAGTTGTATTCGCAGGTCGGCATCTCGGCGGTGACCAGCAGTTTCTCCGGACGAATCGCGTAAGTGACCGACTTGTCCTGCACCGAGGTGCTGATGCCGTGGCCGACGTAAATCTGCCGATCGAGGTCTTTGCAGGTGATGGTCGCGTAACCCTCGGCGTCGTCGATCACTTCGCCTTCGAAGATGTTGACGTTGCCGATGAATTCGCAGACCAGACGGCTGGTTGGGGTTTCGTAGATGTCGATCGGGCTGCCGATCTGCGCGATCCAGCCCAGGTGCATGATCGCAATGCGTTCGGCCATGGTCATGGCCTCTTCCTGGTCGTGGGTGACCATGACGCAGGTTACGCCGACGCGCTCGATGATCTCGACCAGCTCAAGCTGCATCTGCGAACGCAGTTTTTTATCCAGTGCGCCCATCGGTTCGTCGAGCAGCAACAGCTTTGGCCGTTTGGCCAGCGAACGCGCCAGCGCCACACGCTGACGCTGGCCGCCGGACAACTGATGCGGTTTGCGTTTGGCGAACTGGCTCATCTGCACCAGTTTGAGCATTTCCGCCACACGCGCATCGACTTCAGCCGCCGGGATCTTGTCCTGCTTGAGGCCGAACGCGATGTTCTGCGCCACGGTCATGTGCGGGAACAAGGCGTAGGACTGGAACATCATGTTGATCGGCCGCTCGTACGGCGGCATATCGGTGATGTCCACGCCATCGAGGAAAATGCGCCCCTCCGTGGGCCGTTCAAACCCTGCGAGCATGCGCAGCAAGGTGGATTTGCCCGATCCCGAACCGCCGAGCAGGGCGAAGATTTCGCCCTTCTTGATTTCCAGGGACACGTCGTCCACGGCAATCGTCTCGTCGAACTTCTTCGTGACCCGGTCGATTTTGACCAACACCTGTTTCGGTGTCTGGTCGCCCTCGAGGGCTTTCTTGTAGGCGCCGGAGGCAACTGCCATTTACGAAACTCCCAAAACAAAAGAGTGCAGTTCGCTCAAGGTGAGCCAACCTTGGTTAGTTTGATCCTTGCCGCTATTTGCCCGACTTGACCTTGGTCCAGCTGCGGGTCATCAAACGTTGAATGTTCGGTGGTAACTCGGTCGATACGTAAGTTTTGTCGAGCACCGCTTGCGGCGGATAAACCGAAGCGTCGGTGCGAATCGACTGTTCCATCAACTTGTCCGACGCCGGGTTCGGGTTGGCGTAACCCACGTAATCACTGACCTGGGCAATGACTTCGGGTTTGAGCAGATAGTTGATGAACGCATGCGCTTCTTTGACATTGGCCGAGTCCTTAGGAATCGCCAGCATGTCGAACCACAGCGCCCCGCCCTCTTTCGGAATCGAGTAAGCGATGTTCACGCCTTTCTTCGCTTCTTCGGCGCGGTTTTTTGCCTGGAACATGTCGCCGGAGAAACCGATGGCGATACAGATGTCGCCGTTGGCCAAATCCGAGATGTATTTGGACGAGTGGAAATACGTCACGTAAGGCCGTACCGCGAGCAACTTGGCTTCAGCCTTTTTGTAATCCTTGGGATCGGTGCTGTTGGCGTTCAGGCCCATGTAGTTGAGAACGGTGGGCATCATTTCATCGGCGGAATCGAGGAACGCGACGCCGCAGCTGTGCAGTTTCTTGATGTTCTCCGGCTCGAACAGCACGCTCCACGAATCGATCTTGTCGACGCCGAGCACGGCTTTGATTTTGTCGACGTTGTAACCGATGCCGTTGGTGCCCCACAGGTACGGCACGGCGTACAAGTTGCCCGGATCATTCTGTTCCAGGCGCTTGAGCAAGACCGGATCAAGGTTGGCGTAGTTGCTCAGTTGTTTCTTGTCGAGCTTCTGGAAAGCGCCAGCCTTGATCTGCTTGCCGAGGAAGTGGTTGGACGGCACGACCACGTCGTAACCGGTACGCCCGGCCAGCAACTTGCCTTCCAGGGTTTCGTTGGAGTCGAAGACGTCGTAAACCGGCTTGATCGAACTCTCTTTCTCGAAGTCGGCCAAGGTGTTCGGACCGATGTAATCCGACCAGTTATAAATATGCACAGTGCCGGCAGCCTGGACACTGAAGGCCAGTGTCAACCCGGCGCCGACCAGCATGGCGTTGCGCAACAAAGAAAAAATAGGCAAGTGGAGGTCCTCTAAAATTAGTTGGGCCCAAGTTGCCCCGCGTGCATGACAGCCGTAGCTGCCTGACAACAAAACCGGCGCGCAACTTACCCTCGATAAACCTTTGCAGCAAACTTTATGCAGAAACCTGTAGGAGTGAGCCTGCTCGCGATGCTCTTTAACGATCGCGCTGGAGTGCCTGATAAAACGTGGCGCTCTCAGGTTCATCGCGAGCAGGCTCGCTCCTACAGGGTTAACACTTACTTACCGGATTTAATCTTGGTCCAGCTGCGAGTCATGATCCGCTGGGTCGCGGCCGGCAGGTCGGCAATCGCGTACAGCTTGGCCAATACGTCAGCCGGTGGATAAACGCCCGGGTCGCTGGTGATGTCTTTATCGACCAGTGCCGTGGCCGCAGCGTTACCGTTCGGGAAACGCACCGCGTTGGTGATTTCAGCCATGATTTCCGGCTTCTGCAGGAAGGTCATGAACTTGTAGGCGCCTTCGACGTTTTCGGCATCTTTAGGGATGGCGACCATGTCGTAGAAGCTGCCCGCACCTTCTTTCGGAATGTTGTAACTGACTTTCACCTTGTCACCGGCTTCAGCCGCGCGGGACTTGGCCTGGTAAATGTCACCCGAGTAACCGACCGCGACGCAGATGTTGCCGTTGGCCAGGTCGGAGATGTACTTGGACGAGTGGAAGTAGCCCACCGAAGGACGAATCTTCAGGAACAGTGCTTCGGCTTCGGCCAGTTGTTTTTTGTCCTGGCTGTCGGTTGGATAGCCCAGGTAATGCAACGCCACCGGAAGCATCTCGGTTGGCGAATCGAGGAAACTGATGCCGCAGGATTTCAACTTGGCAGCGTTTTCAGGTTTGAACAGCAAGTCCCAGGAATTGGTTGGCGCATCGGCACCCAGTGCAGCCTTGACCTTCTCGGCGTTGAAGCCAATGCCGATCGAACCCCACATGTACGGGAAGGCATGTTCGTTGCCCGGGTCGCTGACCGACACGGCTTTGAGCAGGTCCGGATTCAGGTTCTTCCAGTTAGGCAGCTTGGACTTGTCCAGCTTCTGGTAAACGCCGGCCTTGATCTGCTTGGCGAGGAAGTTGTTCGACGGCACAACGATGTCATAGCCGGACTTGCCCGCGAGCAACTTGGCTTCCAGCGTTTCGTTGCTGTCGAACACGTCGTAGACCACTTTGATCCCCGACTCGGCTTCGAACTTCTTGACGGTATCCGGCGCGATGTAATCGGACCAGTTGTACACGTGCAGGACCTTGTCATCCGCCTGAACTGCACCCGCCATCACGCCCATAAGGGACATGGCGAGGAGGGTCTTGCCAGCTAACTTCATACCTAATGCCTTCATGGGTAATGCTCCAGTTTTTCTTTTTAACCACGTGTCCGGCGATCTGTCACAGGGCATCCGAACGACCGGTAGTCTGGCAAGTTCCGAGGCAGGCTTTCAAGGAAAGTCCGAGCCTTTGTTTGCGCTGAGCGAAGTGCCGACCGCGCACCTCGCTCAGAGCCTAGCACTTAGCCCTGCAGCGCACTCAGGGTCAGGTCCAGGCACTTGCGTGCCTTGGTCACCAGTTCATCGATCTCCGCCTCGGTAATCACCAGTGGCGGCGAGATGATCATGGTGTCGCCCACCGCGCGCATGATCAGCCCGTTGTCGAAGCAGAAGGTCCGGCAAATCATGCCGACGCCCTTGCCTTCGTAACGCTTGCGAGTGGCTTTGTCCTGCACCAGTTCAATCGCCCCCAGCATGCCGACGCCGCGCACTTCCCCCACCAACGGGTGATCGCTCAGCTCCCGCAGACGCTTTTGCAAATAGGGTGCCGTTTCAGCGTGGACGCGCTCGATAATTTTTTCTTCGCGCAGGATGCGGATGTTTTCCAGCGCCACCGCAGCAGCCACCGGGTGCCCGGAATAAGTGAAACCGTGGTTGAAATCGCCGCCCTCGTTGAGCACTTTCACCACCTCGTCACGGACGATCAGGCCACCCATTGGGATGTAACCGGAAGTCAGACCCTTGGCGATGGTCATCATGTCCGGTTGCAGATCGTAATGATCGCTACCGAACCACTCACCGGTGCGGCCGAAACCACAGATCACTTCATCGGCGACGAACAGGATGTCGTACTTCGCGAGGATTTCCTTGATGCGCGGCCAGTAAGTCTCTGGCGGCACGATCACGCCACCGGCGCCCTGGATCGGCTCGGCAATAAAGGCACCGACGTTATCCACGCCGACTTCGAGAATTTTTTCTTCCAGTTGATTGGCCGCCCAGATGCCGAATTCTTCCGGGCTCATGTCGCCGCCTTCACCGAACCAGTACGGCTGGGCGATGTGGACGATGCCCGGGATCGGCAAGTCGCCCTGTTCGTGCATGTAAGTCATGCCGCCAAGGCTCGCGCCGGCCACGGTGGAACCGTGATAACCGTTCTTGCGGCTGATGATGACTTTCTTGTTCGGCTGGCCTTTGATCGCCCAATAGTGGCGAACCATCCGCAGCATGGTGTCGTTGCCTTCGGAGCCGGAACCGGTGAAGAACACGTGGTTCATGCCCTTCGGCGCGATGTCGGCGATGGCTTTGGCCAGCTCCAGCACCGGCGGGTGCGCAGTCTGGAAAAACAGATTGTAGTAAGGCAGTTCGCGCATCTGTTTGGCGGCGGCATCGGCCAGTTCATCGCGACCGTAACCGATCGCCACGCACCACAGGCCGGCCATGCCGTCGAGGATCTTGTTGCCTTCACTGTCCCAAAGATAAACGCCCTTGGCGCTGGTGATGATGCGCGGGCCTTTCTCTTTGAGTTGTTTGAAATCGCTGAACGGCGCCAAGTGGTGATCGCTGCTCAAGGCTTGCCATTCACGTGTTTGCGGATTGTTGCTGGTCATGCGAATTCTCCTGTTGATCCAGTGAAAGCGCCGCCAGCATCGGCGGCGCCCGGCGTATCAGACGGCGAAGAGCAGGAATTCCCGCTCCCACGAACTGATCACGCGCTTGAAGTTTTCATGCTCGGCCCGCTTGACCGCGACGTAGCCAGTGATGAATTTCTTGCCCAGGTATTTCTCGATGGTCGCGCTGTTTTCCATGCGTTCCAGCGCGTCCTCGATGGTCAGCGGCAGGCGCAGGTTGCGGCGTTCATAGCCACGACCGACCACCGGCGCACTTGGGTTCAGGCCTTCGACCATGCCGATGTAACCGCAGAGCAGGCTCGCGGCAATCGCCAGGTACGGGTTGGCGTCGGCGCCCGGCAGGCGGTTTTCCACCCGACGGTTCTGCGGCCCGGCGTCCGGCACGCGCAAGCCGACAGTGCGGTTCTCTTCGCCCCACTCGACGTTCACCGGCGCCGAGGTGTCCGGCAGGAAGCGGCGGAACGAGTTGACGTTCGGGGCGAACAGCGGCAGCAGTTCCGGAATCAGTTTCTGCAGGCCACCGATGTGATTCAGGAACAGCTGGCTCATGGTCCCGTCTTCATTGGAGAAGACGTTCTTGCCGGTCTCGATGTCGATGATGCTCTGGTGCAAGTGCATCGCGCTGCCCGGCTCGCCGGTCATGGGTTTGGCCATGAAAGTCGCGGCCACGTCATGCTTGAGCGCCGCTTCGCGCATGGTGCGCTTGAACACCAGAATCTGGTCGGCCAGCGACAGGGCGTCGCCGTGACGGAAGTTGATTTCCATCTGGGCCGTGCCGTCCTCGTGAATCAACGTGTCGAGGTCCAGCTCTTGCAATTCGCACCAGTCGTAGACGTCTTCGAACAATGGGTCGAATTCGTTCGCCGCTTCGATCGAGAACGACTGGCGACCGGTTTCCGGGCGACCGGAACGGCCAATCGGCGGTTGCAGCGGGAAGTCCGGGTCTTCGCAGCGCTTGGTCAGGTAGAACTCCATTTCCGGCGCGACAATCGGCTGCCAGCCTTTGTCGGCGTAGAGTTTCAGCACCTTCTTCAAAACGTTGCGCGGCGACAGCTCGATCGGGTTGCCTTGCTTGTCGTAGGTGTCGTGGATCACCTGCGCCGTCGGCTCGATGGACCAGGGCACCAGGTACACGGCGTTCTGGTCGGGACGGCAGATCATGTCGATGTCGGCCGGGTCGAGCAGTTCGTAATAGATGTCGTCTTCGACATAGTCGCCGGTCACGGTCTGCAACAGAACGCTCTCGGGCAGGCGCATGCCTTTTTCGGCAATGAACTTGTTGGTCGGCGAAATCTTGCCCCGGGTGATCCCGGTCAAGTCGGCGATCATGCATTCGACTTCTGTGATCTTGTGGTCTTTCAACCAATCGGTGAGCTGGTCGAGGTTGTTACTCATAAATGCCTCTTAGGCTGGGTTTCCTGACTCGTATAAGTCAGGCGTTTAAGTCAGGCGTTAATTGACGCATCGGCGTGACTTGATACAGATTGCCACTGCGCCGACCACGCACACATGCCGGTGAAGGCTGCGCAAGAGTGTAGAGGGGTGACGGCGGTGCGTGCAGAATCGTGAGCAGTTCGCCGCGCCTCGGCTGAGCCGACGCGAGCAAACGGTTCTATATTGGAAAGACGCGGCGTAAAGAGAATGTGCTGCGAACCGTCCAGAATATCGGACGGGGCCAGCGAGATCACCGGGGAAGGAAGAGTCGACGCCGCACCATTGGCAACACTGGCCTTGGCGTGGACGTAACAATCGCCACTGATGTGATAAGCATACAGACCGATCTGCCTGGAGCAGTCGGTGACGCCGATTAACGGCAGGCGAGACATGAAGCACCCCGGTATTATTGCTGTTATGGGTTTGAATCGGAGCTTAGCCTTGTTCATTTTTTTACACAACACCCCCGTAAAAAATACAACACGGCCCGCTCAAGCCCGCAGACATCAAAGTATCCAAAGGCACAAAAACGCCCCAAAGTGCCGCAAAAAAGCCACTTGAGCGCTTTTTCAGGGCAAAAAAGGCCTTGCTTGACTTCGGCATGCCGTTCGGGTTGACTGAAACCCGAAGAGCTCAATGATTGATATTTTTAACAACAAAGGTGTTGCATCATGTCGGTACCCCCGCGTGCCGTTCAGCTTAACGAAGCGAACGCGTTCCTTAAGGAACATCCTGAGGTTCTGTACGTTGACCTTCTGATTGCGGATATGAATGGTGTGGTGCGCGGCAAGCGCATTGAACGCACCAGTCTCCACAAGGTTTACGAGAAAGGCATCAACCTGCCGGCCTCTCTATTTGCTCTGGATATCAATGGCTCGACGGTGGAAAGCACCGGCCTGGGCCTGGACATCGGCGATGCTGACCGAATCTGCTATCCAATCCCAGACACCCTGTGCAACGAGCCTTGGCAAAAGCGCCCTACCGCGCAACTGTTAATGACCATGCACGAACTCGAAGGTGAACCCTTCTTCGCGGATCCCCGTGAAGTCCTGCGCCAAGTTGTTACCAAGTTTGACGAGATGGGCCTGACCATCTGCGCCGCATTCGAACTTGAGTTCTACCTGATCGACCAGGAGAACGTGAACGGCCGCCCGCAACCGCCGCGCTCGCCGATCTCCGGCAAACGCCCGCATTCGACACAGGTCTACCTGATCGACGACCTCGACGAATACGTCGACTGCCTCCAGGACATTCTGGAAGGTGCGAAAGAGCAAGGCATCCCGGCCGACGCCATCGTCAAGGAAAGTGCCCCGGCGCAGTTCGAAGTGAATCTGCACCACGTCGCCGACCCGATCAAGGCATGCGACTACGCGGTACTGCTCAAGCGCCTGATCAAGAACATTGCCTACGACCATGAAATGGACACCACTTTCATGGCCAAGCCTTACCCGGGCCAGGCAGGCAATGGTTTGCACGTCCACATCTCGATTCTCGACCGCGACGGCAAAAACATTTTTGCCAGCGAGGATCCCGAGCAGAACGCCGCACTGCGTCACGCGATCGGCGGTGTGCTCGAGACCCTGCCCGCGCAGATGGCTTTCCTCTGCCCGAACGTCAACTCGTACCGTCGTTTCGGCGCACAGTTCTACGTGCCGAACTCGCCGTGCTGGGGCTTGGACAACCGCACCGTGGCGATTCGCGTGCCGACCGGTTCGTCCGATGCCGTGCGTATCGAGCATCGTGTAGCCGGTGCCGACGCCAACCCGTATCTGCTGATGGCTTCGGTTCTGGCGGGCGTGCATCACGGCCTGACCAACAAGATCGAGCCGGGCGCACCGGTTGAAGGCAACAGCTACGAGCAGAACGAGCAAAGCCTGCCGAACAACCTGCGCGACGCATTGCGCGAGTTGGACGACAGCGAGGTGATGGCCAAGTACATCGATCCGAAGTACATCGATATCTTCGTCGCCTGCAAGGAAAGTGAGCTGGAAGAGTTCGAACACTCCATCTCCGACCTTGAGTACAACTGGTACCTGCATACCGTTTAAGCGGTTGCAGTAAAAAAACGCCGCCGGCTGCTGAAGCCTGCGGCGTTTTTTTATGGCCGCCTGCGGCGGATCGCGAGCAAGCTCGCTCCCACAGTCATGCGCCGTCTTCAAATTGGCGCATGACCGTAGGAGCAAGGCTTGCCCGCGATGGCGTCCGGGCAGACAACAACACAACCCTGCTCGTACAATGCCCGCAGCCCCGCAGGAGGACTTCAATGACGCGCCCCGCCCCTATTCGCAAACCCCGCGCACGCAGCCAGGCGCGGATCGATTCGATCCTCGATGCCGCCCGCACGCTGCTGGCCGCCGAGGGCGTGGCGAGCCTGTCGATCTACAGCGTCGCCGAGCGCGCGGAGATCCCGCCCTCCTCCGTCTACCACTTCTTCGCCAGCGTCCCGGCGCTGCTCGAAGCGCTGACCGCCGACGTGCATGGCGCCTTCCGCGCCTGCCTGCAAGCGCCGATCAATCACGACCAACTAAACAGTTGGCGCGACCTCTCGCAACTGGTCGAGCAACGCATGCTTGACATCTACGACGAAGACGCCGCCGCGCGCCAGTTGATCCTCGCGCAACACGGCTTGACCGAAGTCACCCAGGCCGACCGCCAGCACGACCTCGAACTTGGCGATCTGATGCACAAGCTGTTCGACCACCACTTTGAATTGCCGCGACTGCCGAGCGATGTCGACGTGTTTGCACTGGCGATGGAATTGGGCGACCGCGTTTACGCGCGCTCAGTGCAGCAGCACGGGCAAATCACCCCGCGCATGGCCGAGGAAGGCATGCGGGTTTTCGATGCCTATCTGGGACTGTATCTACCGCCCTACCTGCCCAAACGCAGATTGTCGGCCTGAGCTGATCGCTCCCACGCGGAGCGTAGGAACGATCAAGGGCAGACGCTCGCCGCTGCTTACAACTTGGCGATCGACACTTCGGTGGATTTGACGAAGGCGATTACTTCGCTGCCGACCACCAGTTCCAGCTCTTTCACTGAACGGGTGGTGATCACCGAAGTGACGATGCCCGAAGCAGTCTGCACGTCGATTTCCGACAGCACGTCACCCAGGACGATTTCCTTGATCGAGCCTTTGAACTGGTTACGAACGTTGATGGCTTTGATAGTCATGATGTTGATTCCTGTCAGTTGGGATGAGGCGTGAGTTATTGCGCCCAACGCAATTGCGTAGGCAATGGTGAAACGGGTTCCGGTTCCGGTGGCTCGCCGGGGAGCGACAACACGCGGTTGAGTACTTCGGTTTCCAGCGCCGCCAGCCGATGCGAGCCGCGCACACGTGGGCGCGGCAGTTCGACGTGGAGGTCGAGGCCGACTTCGCCGTCCTCGATCAGGATTACCCGATCGGCAATCGCCACCGCTTCGCTGACGTCGTGGGTCACCAGCAACACGGTGAAACCGTGTTTTTGCCAGAGCCGTTCGATCAGTTGCTGCATCTCGATTCGGGTCAGCGCATCGAGGGCGCCCAGCGGTTCGTCCAGCAGCAGCAAGCGCGGTTGGTGGATCAGCGCGCGGGCCAGCGCCACACGTTGCTTCTGGCCACCGGACAGCGCCGCTGGCCACTCATTGGCGCGGTCCGCCAGGCCAACCGATTCCAGTGCTTCCAGGGCTTTTGGCCGCCAGTCGCCGCCGAGCCCGAGGCCGACGTTGTCGATGACTTTTTTCCACGGCAGCAAACGTGCTTCCTGGAACATCAATCGCGTGTCTTCGCGGGCGTCGCTGAGCGGCGCCGAACCGGCCAGCAAGTCGCCGCCGGTAGGTTTGTCGAGGCCGGCGAGCAAGCGCAGTAACGTACTTTTGCCGCAGCCGCTACGGCCGACTACAGCAACGAATTGCCCGGCCGGAATGTGCAGGTCAATCTCGCGCAGCACCTGCCGCGCGCCGAAAGTCTTTTGCAGCTTGCGCACCACCAGCGGAATCCCGCGCAGCAGGCGTGGGGGTTGTTGACCAGTGTGTTGCGCGGTGTGTTGAGCAGTCATGCGGCACCTCCCTTGGCGACTTGATACGCCGGATGCCAGCGCAGCCACACACGTTCAAGCCCACGGGCGGCGAGGTCGGCGAGTTTGCCGAGCACCGCGTAGAGCAGAATCGCCAGAACCACGACGTCGGTCTGCAGGAATTCGCGCGCATTCATCGCCAGATAACCGATGCCGGAACTCGCGGAAATGGTTTCCGCGACGATCAGCGTCAGCCACATGAAGCCCAGCGCGAAACGCACGCCGACCAGAATCGACGGCAACGCGCCCGGCAGAATCACCTGCCGGAACAGGCTGAAACCGCTCAAGCCATAACTGCGCGCCATCTCCACCAGCGCCGGATCGACGTTGCGGATGCCGTGATAAGTGTTGAGGTAAATCGGGAACAACGTGCCCAGCGCCACCAGAAAAATCTTCGCCGACTCGTCGATGCCGAACCACAGGATCACCAGTGGAATCAGCGCCAGGTGCGGCACGTTGCGGACCATTTGCACCGAACTGTCGAGCAAGCGTTCGCCCCACTTCGACAGGCCGGTGATGAAACCGAGCACCAGACCGATGCTGCCGCCGATGGTAAAACCGAGGGCCGCGCGCCAGCCGCTGATCGCCAGGTGCGTCCAGATTTCACCGCTGCGCACCAGACTGACGCCGGCCTCGATCACTGCAATCGGCGCCGGCAGAATCCGCGTCGACAACCAGCCCGCCGACACCGACAACTGCCACACCGCCAGCAGCAACACCGGCAACGCCCACGGCGCGAGGTTGTGGATAATTCTCTTCATGACGGCGCCTCAGCTCTGCGACGCGGCTTTGGGGAGAATGTCGTTGGCGACCATCTCGCCGAACGGGCTGACGAAATTGGCCCCTCGCGGCTGTTCCGGGCGCTGCACGTCGATGTGCGGGAACAGTAATTCGGCGACGCGGTAGGCCTCTTCGAGGTGTGGATAACCGGAAAAAATAAACGTGTCGATGCCCAGGTCGGCGTATTCCTGCATGCGCGCCGCGACGGTCGGACCGTCACCCACCAGCGCCGTCCCGGCACCGCCGCGCACCAGGCCGACACCGGCCCAGAGGTTGGGGCTGACTTCCAGGTTGTCGCGGCTGCCGCCATGCAGCGCGGCCATGCGTTGCTGGCCGACCGAATCGAAACGCGACAGTGAAGCCTGAGCGCGCGCGATGGTGTCGTCGTCGACGTGCGAGATCAGTCGATCCGCTGCGGCCCACGCTTCCTCGTTGGTTTCACGCACGATCACATGCAGACGAATGCCGAAGCGCACGGTGCGCCCGAGCTTCGCCGCTTTCGCCCGCACTTGTGCAATCTTCTCGGCCACCGCCGCTGGCGGTTCGCCCCAGGTCAGGACCATTTCCACTTGTTCAGCGGCCAAGTCCTGCGCCGCTTCCGACGAGCCGCCGAAGTACAGCGGCGGACGCGGTTGCTGGATCGGCGGATAAAGCAGTTTGGCGCCCTTCACGCTGATGTGCTGGCCGTCGTAATCGACGGTTTCGCCTTCGAGCACGCGGCGCCAGATGCGGGTGAATTCCACCGACGCCTGATAACGCTCCTCGTGGCTGAGAAACAAGCCATCGCCGGCCAATTCGTCCGGATCGCCGCCCGTGACCAGATTGAACAACGCCCGCCCGCCGGACAGCCGATCAAGCGTCGCAGCCTGCCGCGCGGCGACCGTCGGGGAAATGATCCCGGGGCGCAGCGCGACAAGGAATTTCAGGCGCTGGGTCACCGGGATCAGCGACGCGGCGACCAGCCACGAGTCTTCGCAGGAGCGCCCGGTGGGAATCAACACCCCGCCGAAACCGAGGCGATCGGCTGCTTGAGCGATTTGTTGCAGGTAACCGTGGTCAACGGCGCGAGCGCCTTCGGCGGTGCCAAGGTAATGGCCGTCGCCGTGGGTAGGCAGGAACCAGAAAATATTGAGGCTCATGGAGTGGTCTCCTTGGGGGTTCGAATTACTGCGCTTTGGCAACGGCTGCCGGTGGCGTCCAGATCACGTCTTTGATGCTCAACGGCTTGGGAATCAGCTTGAGCTGATAGAAGCTGTCGGCGATTTTCTGTTGCGCAGCGACCACTTCCGGGGTCAGGAACAGCGCCCCGTAGCCCTGGCGTTTGACCGAAGTCAGGGTGATATCCGCCGGCAAACCGAGCAGCGGCGCGACCTGTTTGGTCACGTCTTCAGGATTGGCTTTGGACCATTCACCGACCGCACGCACTTCTTCGACGAGGGTCTTGATCACCTCAGGATTTTTCTGCGCGTAAGGCTTGGTCGCGAGGTAGAACTGATGGTTGTCGACGATGCCCTGGCCATCGCGCAGGGTGTGCGCTTGCAGTTGTTGTTCGGCGGCGGCCTGGTACGGATCCCAGATCACCCACGCATCGACACTGCCGCGTTCGAACGCCGCGCGGGCATCGGCGGGTGGCAGGAAGACAGTCTGAATGTCGGTGTATTTGAGGCCGGCGTCTTCGAGTGCGCGCACCAGCAGGTAGTGGACGTTTGAGCCTTTGTTGAGGGCGACTTTTTTGCCCTTGAGGTCGGCCACCGATTTGATCGGCGAGTCCTTCGGCACCAGGATCGCTTCGCTGTGCGGCGCCGGTGGTTCGTAGGCAACGTAGAGCAGATCGGCACCAGCGGCCTGAGCGAATACCGGCGGCGTTTCGCCAGTCACGCCGAAGTCGATCGAGCCGACGTTGAGGCCCTCGAGCAACTGCGGGCCACCGGGGAATTCAGTCCATTGCACGTCCACGCCTTGCGCGGCGAGGCGTTTTTCCAAAGTGCCTTTGGCTTTGAGCAGCACCAGGGTGCCGTACTTTTGATAGCCGATTCGCAGAGTCTCGGCCTGTGCTTGAGTAATGGCGCCGAAGGTCACAGCCGCTGCAAACAGAGCGACCAGACCACGACGCAAAATGACAGTGCGCATGGCGCTCTCCTATTTGCTGTTGGGTTTTGGCTGCACCTGCTTGGCCGTTGGCGGCTGAGTAAGGTGAGTACTTCTAATTCTGGGTGAGGCTTATTCGGGGTGAGGCTTATTCGGGGTAAGGCTTAAATGCTCCAGCGAGCACTCAATAAACGTTCGTTGAGCAGGTTCGGGTCGATCGGTTTCGGTCGGCGCGCCATGGCGCTGAGAAACAGTTCCAGCGATTCATCCAGACGTTGTTCCAACTCCGGCGCCAGTTGCGCCTGGGCGCTGCCCTCGGCGTAAGCAATCTGGCTGTCGACGGCGAAAATCCCGTGAAGCATTTCCTGCGCCTTCAGCGCTGACAGCACCGGTTTGAGCGCGTAATCCACCGCCAGCATGTGCGCGATGCTGCCGCCGGTTGCCATTGGCAACACCACTTTGTGATCCAGCGCGCGTTCGGGCAGCAGATCGAGCACGGTTTTCAGTGCGCCGGAGAACGACGCTTTATAGACCGGCGTGGCGATCAGCAGGCCATCGGCGTTGGCAATCTGCTGCAACAGGTCGATCACCTTGGGGCTGTCGAAGCGTGCGTGCAGCAAGTCTTCGGCCGGGAAGTCCCGTACCTGATAACTCACCACTTCCACACCGCGTTCCTGCAACCAGCGTTGCGAGCGCTCCAGCAGCACCCCGGAACGGGAGCGTTGGCTGGGGCTGCCACCGAGTGAGACGACCAGCATTCAGATGATTCCTTGAACAATTCAGGCGATTCGCAATGTGCGATCTCGCTTCGATGGAAGTGACCTTAACAGGTGATTTATATATCCATAAATCATATTTATTCATTTGGTTATTCTTTAAAGAACTATGCAGGAAGACGATTTCCAGGCAAAAAAATAGGCCGTATAAACGGCCTGAAAATCCCCTGCGTTGTGGATACGTTTCACCGCCCTTGTAGGAGCGAGGCTTGCCCGCGAAGGCGTTGTCATGGCCAACATTGGCGTCAGACGTGATGGCCTCTTCGCGGGCAAGCCTCGCTCCTACAGGGGCGGTATTTCAAATCAACGGTTCGGTTGCGGCGTTAGGCGCAGGTACGGTTTGACCGCGCGATAACCCTTGGGAAAGCGTTTATTGATCTCATCTTCATCCTTGAGCGACGGCACGATCACCACTTCATCACCGTCCTGCCAGTTGGCCGGGGTCGCTACTTTGTAGTTGTCGGTGAGTTGCAGCGAGTCGATCACCCGCAGGATTTCATGAAAGTTGCGCCCGGTGCTCGCCGGGTAAGTAATGGTCAGCCGCACCTTCTTGTTCGGGTCGATGACGAACAGCGAGCGCACGGTCAGGGTGTCGTTGGCATTCGGGTGAATCAGGTCGTACAGGTCCGAGACCTTGCGATCAGCGTCAGCGAGGATCGGGAAGTTGACGATGGTGTTCTGGGTTTCGTTGATGTCTTCGATCCACTTGTGGTGCGAGTCCACCGGGTCGACCGACAGCGCAATCGCCTTGACGCCGCGCTGGGCGAATTCTTCTTTGAGCTTGGCGGTAAAGCCCAGTTCGGTGGTGCACACCGGGGTGAAGTCCGCCGGATGGGAAAACAGCACGCCCCAGCTATCGCCCAGCCACTCATGGAAACGAATGGTGCCGGCGCTGGAATCCTGTTCGAAATCGGGGGCGATATCGCCAAGTCTGAGGCTCATGGTGCTGCTCCTGGTGAGTGCGTAATGAGCCCAACTGTGCCTGCAATCGGAATGAATTAAAAAGAATAAATATCGATTTATTTAGACCGTAAAAGAATATTAAAAATCTGTTCACTGGACCTCATCCGCCATCGCCAGCAACATCGCCGACAAGGTTCGAGAAGGCCTTGAGTAGTTGCACATGCGATAACGTTTCGGGATGGGATTACGGGGGTGACTCCGCCCTGAAACGCAAAAGCCCCGCCAGGCGAGATGCCGGGCGGGGCTTTTTTTTACGGATGCTTTTACAGCTATTACAGCTATTACAGCAGTGGGATCGAGTAGCTGACGATCAGGCGGTTCTCGTCCTGGTCGCGTTGACCCGGGATGTCGTTGCGCCACATGGCGTTTTTCCACATTACGCCGAGGTTCTTCAGCGGACCTTCCGGCACTACGTAAGCCAGGGTCAGGTCGCGTTCCCACTCGGAACGGCCACTGCCCGAAACACCGCCACCGCCAGTCACGGTGTCAATGTTGTCGCCACGCAGGTAAACGATGCCAGCAGTTGCGCCTGGCAGGCCAACCTTGGCGAAGTCATACGAGTAGCGTGCTTGCCAGGTTTTCTCGCCGGCACGGCCGAACTTCTGGATCTGCATGTCGGTGATGGTGTAGTTCGACGAACCGTCGCCCTGGTTCAGCCAAGGGAAGTCGCTGCTGCCGTTGCTGTACTGCCAACCGCCACCGAAGGTGTGACCGGCAACGGTGTACAGGAACAGGCCGCTGTACAGGTTGTTGTCGACTTTACCGCGACCGCTTGCAGCGCCCGAGTAGTTACCGCTGCTGTAGTAGGCAGGCGTGTTGCCGTTGGCGCCGTCGTCGGAGCTGTTGAAGTAACGCAGGTCAGACTTCAATACGCCCGGACCGATTGCCCAGTTGTGCACCAGACCCAGGAAGTGTTGCTTGTAGAAGTCTTCCAGGTTGCCGTAGTAGTACTGTGCGGTCAGGTCTTTGGTGATTTTGTAGTCACCGCCGCCGTAGATGAACTTGTTGCTGTCGCGACCGGTGATGGTCGGGCTGTTCGCGCCGCCAATCGACAATTGCTCGGTGTTGCTGGAGTTACGACCTTTGACCGCTTCGATCTGACCGCCAACCAGCGTCAGGTCTTTGATGTCGCCGGAAGTGATCTGGCCACCCTGCCAGGTTTGCGGCAGCAGACGACCGTCGTTGGTCACGATCACTGGCAGTTTTGGCTGCAGGGTGCCCAATTTCAGTTCGGTCTGGGAAATCTTCGCTTTGGCAGTCAGGCCCAGGCTGGAGAAGTTATCCACCGCTTCGCCGTTGGACTTGCTTGGGAACACGGTGCCGCCGTAAGAAGTAGCGGTAGCGCCGTTAGTGCCGCCGCCCGAATCCAGACGCACGCCCAGCAGGCCGATGGCATCGATACCGAAGCCGACGGTGCCTTGGGTGTAACCGGAGATGAAGCGCAGGTCGAAACCCTGACCCCATTCTTCGTTTTTGTTCTGAACGCCGGCGTTGCGGTTGGCCGTGGTGCCAGCCGCGGAATCGCGGTTATCGGTGTTGATGTAGAAGTTACGCAGGCCCAGGGTAGCCTTGCTGTCTTCGATAAAACCGGCGGCGCCTGCCTGCTGCGCCAAAACCCCTACAGCCACAGCCAGGGCCAAGGTGGACTTGTTCATTGTTTCGCTCCTCTCGTTCTAATTCTTGTGTTCCTGGTCCGGGGTCGAATGCCCTGGATCCTAAGATGCGCGATTAGCGCCAGACCGTGACTGACAAGTCAATCGTAACTTTGTGCGTCTACGACCAAGGTCTAATCGCCGCAGATTGGGTCCGTGCAGGGTAATGAATTCTTCATAAACCCAAAAAGAATTATTTCATTCTTTTTCATGCTGCTTTGGAATATGGCCCGCCACCGAAAAACCGCGCCGGGATACCCGGTATCGGCACATAAGCTAATTACTAAATAGTATTTATTAGCCTTTTTTTAGATCGATTAGCTTTGACGCGCTCCAACCACGTCAAACCCTATCGAAAAGGCGACGCCATGATGGCCAAACGCGCACTATCCAGTCAAATTGTTACAGTTGGTGTGTCGGTATTAATTGCTTGTGGCGCGCAGGCGGCCAACCTTACGGTCGGTTATCAAACCGGCATCGACCCAAGCAAAGTCCCGCAAGCGGATGGCGTCTACGAGAAAACCCTCGGCGAGAAAATCGACTGGCGCCGTTTCAACAGCGGCCCGGAAGTGGTCACCGCAATTGCCTCCGGCGACGTGCAGATAGGCAACCTCGGTTCCAGCCCGCTCGCCGCCGCCGCTTCACGCAATTTACCGATCGTCGCGTTCATCGTTTCCGCGCAGATCAACGCCGCCGAAGCCTTGGTGGTGCGCAACGGCAGCGGCATCGATAAACCGCAAGATCTGATCGGCAAAACCATCGCCACGCCGTTCGTTTCCACTTCTCACTACAGCCTGCTTGGCGCGCTGAAGCACTGGGGCCTGGACACTTCGAAAGTCAAAGTGGTGAACCTGCAACCGGCAGAAATCGCCGCCGCGTGGAAACGTGGCGACATTGATGGCGCGTTTGTCTGGTCGCCGGCGCTGGGGGAAATTCGCAAGACTGGCAAGACCTTGACCGACGCCGCGCAAGTGGGCCAGTGGGGCGCTCCGACCTTCGAAGTGTGGGTCGCGCGCAAGGATTTCGCCGAGAAGCACCCGGACGTCGTGGCGAAATTCGCCAAGG
Organism: Pseudomonas sp. SJZ131; assembly: GCF_007828705.1. Taxonomy (NCBI): domain Bacteria; kingdom Pseudomonadati; phylum Pseudomonadota; class Gammaproteobacteria; order Pseudomonadales; family Pseudomonadaceae; genus Pseudomonas; species Pseudomonas sp. SJZ131. Next base: position 351,053 of record NZ_VIVC01000003.1, read on the forward strand.
TTACCCTGGACTCGTTTGCCGACTATGCCGCGCATAAAGACAGCTGGACCGCCGACTCGGTGCCGGTGCAGAAAATCGCCAAACTGACTGGTGCCAACGCGGCTGATGTGCCGGAGTTGCTCGCCGGCTCAACCTTCCCCGACGCCAAAGCGCAGCAAACCACCGCGTTGCTGGACGGCGGCACGGCGAAGGCGATTGGCGAAACGGCGAAGTTCTTGAAGGAACAGGGGAAGGTGGAGACGGTGCTGCCGGATTATTCGCCGTATGTGAGCGCGAAGTTCGTCACCGAATAGCATCATCTCCTGTAGGAGCGAGGCTTGCCCGCGAAAGCGTCGTCACAGCCACTATCAACGTCGGACGTGATGGCCTCTTCGCGGGCAAGCCTCGCTCCTACAGAGGGTAGCGCCACAGGTCACAGAGTTTTTTCGAAGATCTTCGAATTGCGCTGATAGTTGTACAGCGACGCTCGCGCCGATGGCAGGCGCTCGACGCTGCTGGGTTCAAAACCGCGCTCGCGGAACCAGTGCGCCGTGCGAGTCGTCAGTACGAACAAGGTTTTCAGGCCCTGCGCGCGAGCGCGGGTTTCGATGCGCTCGAGCAATTCATCGCCGCGACCGCCGTGGCGATACTCCGGATTGACCGCCAGACACGCCAGCTCGCCAGCATCCGAATCGGCAATCTGATACAGCGCCGCGCACGCGATGATCATGCCTTCGCGCTCAACCACGCTGAACTGCTCGATCTCGCGTTCCAGCACTTCACGCGAGCGCCGCACCAGAATCCCCTGCTCTTCCAGCGGGCTGATCAAATCGAGCAAACCGCCGACGTCTTCAATCGCCGCTTCGCGCACCAGTTCGAATTGTTCCTGGGCCACCAGCGTGCCGCCGCCGTCGCGGGTGAACAGCTCAGTCAGCAGTGCACCGTCCTCGGCATAACTGACGATGTGGCTGCGCGCCACCCCACCACGACAGGCTTCGGCTGCTGCATCGAGCAATTCGCCTTGATAGTTGTTGCCGAGGCGTTGCAGGTGCGCCGGCACTTGTTGCGGGCGTAATTCGCGCACCAGCCGGCCGTTTTCGTCGATCAAACCAAGGTCGGCGCCGAACAGCAGCAATTTGTCGGCGCCCAGATCGATGGCCGCGCGGGTCGCGACGTCTTCACACGCGAGGTTGAAAATTTCCCCGGTCGGCGAATAGCCCAGCGGCGACAGCAACACAATCGAGCGCTCGTCGAGCAGCCGATTGATGCCTTTGCGGTCGACCCGGCGGACTTCGCCGGTGTGGTGATAATCGACGCCTTCGAGCACGCCGATCGGCCGCGCCGTCACCAGGTTGCCGCTGGCCACCCGCAGGCGCGAGCCCTGCATCGGCGACGAGGCCATGTCCATAGACAACCGCGCTTCGATGGCGATGCGCAACTGGCCGACCGCATCGATCACGCACTCAAGCGTCGCAGCATCGGTGATGCGCATACCGTGGTGGTAATGCGGGATCAAGCCGCGTGCGGCGAGGCGGGTTTCGATTTGCGGACGCGAACCGTGGACCAATACCAGACGCACACCGAGGCTGTGCAGCAGCACCAGGTCGTGGACGATATTGCCGAAGTTCGGATGCTCGACGCCGTCGCCGGGCAGCATGACGACGAAGGTGCAATCGCGGTGGGCATTGATGTAAGGGGACGCGTGGCGAAGCCAATTAACGTATTCGGGCATGAACCTGGGCCTGTAATAAATAGCAGCCAAAAAATGGGCGAAACGGAAATGCACAGCGGGCTGGTGGTTATCGTCGGAACAGGCTTGGCGACACGCGCGCTCTCCTCATGAATACGGGTTGGGGTACCGGCAATTTATCTATTTCTGTAGGAGCAAAGCTTGCTCGCGACAGCGGTGTATCAGCCAACTGTGATGTTGGATTTAATGCCGTCATCGCGAGCAAGCTTTGCTCCTACAGGCGTTGCGTTTAATTGACCGACATTGGTGTTTGGGCCGGTGTCAGGCAGTAATGTTCAATCAGTTGCCGTAATAGATGCACGGTAGGCTGCAAACGTGACATTTCCAGGTATTCCCCCGGTTGGTGCGCGCAAGCGATGTCGCCCGGGCCCAGCACCAGTGTTTCGCAGCCAAGTTGCTGAAGATAAGGCGCTTCGGTGCCGAACGCTACCGCTTCGGCCCGATAGCCGGTGAGCTTTTCAGCAATGCGGACCAATTCGGCATCCTCGGCCTGCTCAAAGGGTGGCACGGCGGGGAACAGCGGCGCGTAATCGATCTTCACTTGATGACGCTCGGCAACCGGCTCGAGCTTCTGCAAAATCGCCGCGCGCAGGGCATTCGGGTCCATGCCCGGCAATGGCCGCAAATCGAATTCCAGCGAACATTGTCCGCAGATACGGTTGGGATTGTCGCCGCCATGAATGCAGCCGAAATTCATCGTCGGCACCGGCACGCCAAATTGCGCATTGCGGAATTCGCGCTGCCACAACAGGCGCAAACCGCGCAGTTCGCCGATCGCATCGTGCATCGCTTCGAGGGCGCTGTGGCCCAGGCGCGGGTCAGAGGAATGGCCGCTCTGACCGAGAATGTCGATGCGCTCCATCATGATGCCTTTGTGCATGCGGATCGGCTTGAGCCCGGTCGGCTCGCCAATCACTGCGGCACGCCCCAGCGGACGCCCGGCTTCGGCCAAGGCCCGCGCGCCGGACATCGAACTTTCCTCATCGCAGGTGGCGAGGATCAGCAGCGGTTGCTTGAACGGTTGATCGAGCAGCGGCAGCACCGCTTCGATGGCCAAGGCAAAAAAGCCCTTCATGTCGCAACTGCCGAGCCCGACCCAGCGGCCATCGACTTCGGTGAGTTTCAACGGATCGGTCTGCCACAACGCGCCGTCGAACGGCACCGTGTCGCTGTGCCCGGCCAGCACCAGGCCACCGGGGCCGGAGCCAAAACTGGCGAGCAAGTTGAATTTGCCGGGGCTGACCTGCTGGATGTCGCAGGCAAAACCCAAATCACCGAGCCACGTCGCGAGCAAGTCGATGACCGGACGATTGGTCTGATCGAGGCTCGCCTGCGTACAGCTGACGGACGGTGCGGCGATCAGCGCAGCGAACTGATCTTTCATGGACGGCAAAGGCATCGCTGACTCCAACTCCCGAATTGAGGCCCATCATAGAACCATCCGCCGACAGGAATAAACCGCCGCGGCACGTAGGAACGTTCACTCCTGTACACTGCACGACCTTGGCAGCCACACATTCCCCCGGCTGCGCTCCCGATCCTGGATTTTCCGGCCATGCAGAAAGAAACCGAAATCAAACTCCGCGTCAGCCGCGAAACCCTCGCCGCGCTGCGCGAGCACCCGCTACTGAAAAAACGCAACAAAAGTGGCTGGGAACGCCGTGAGTTGATGAACCAATACTTCGACACGCCTGAGCGCGACCTGGCCCGCGCCAAGGTTGCCCTGCGCCTGCGCCGCGATGGCGAAGAAGTGATTCAGACGCTCAAGACCCGTGGCCAGAGCGTCGCCGGCCTGTCCGAGCGTAACGAATACGACTGGAACTTGCCCAAAGCCAAGCTCGACGTGAAGAAACTCGACGGCGAATGCTGGCCCGAAGAGCTGGCCGAACTGGACAAGAAAACCCTGAAAGCCATTTTCACCACCGATTTCGTCCGCGAACGCGCGGAAATCGCCTGGGGCCGTGGCAAGACCAAAGTGGTTATCGAAGCCGCGCTGGACTTCGGCCATGTCGTGGTCGGCAAACAGAAAGAAGAGATCTGCGAACTGGAACTGGAATTGCGCGAAGGCGAGCCTGCCGCGCTGCTGGAACTGGCCGCCGAACTGGCCGCAACCCTGCCGTTGATGCCGTGTGACATCAGCAAAGCTGAGCGCGGTTACCGTTTGTACGACGCCAACAGCTACTCGCTGAGCCTGCCGGCGCCGCAAATCACGGCCGAAATGCCGCTCGACGACGCGTTCGCCGCGCTGAGCTGGCACTTGTTGGGCAGCAGCCAGCGTCTGGCCGAGCAATATCGTTTCAATGGCCACTGGCGTCTGTTGCAGGACTGGGTGGAAAACCTGGTCGAACTGCGCGCCTTGCTCAGCAGCCTCGGCCAAGCCGCACCGCGTCAATCGACGCACGATTTGCGCGTGGCGCTCGACGCTTTGCTGGAAGACTGGCGCCCGCTGGTGCAGGCCGGTCAGGACGACGAGGACGTGCGCAAAGCCGCGCCGGAGCAGTTCCTCGAAGAGTTGCAGGATCCGCGTTGGGGCCTGTTCTCGCTGAACACTTCACGCTGGTTGCTGGCCCGCACCTGGGCTGCCGATCGCAACGTTCGCGGCAATCGCCAAGGCGCTGCGCAACTGGCCAACTGGCTGCCGCGCCTGCTTGGCGAAGAAGCCACGTCCCTGCAATTGCAGCGTTATCAGCAGCAGCCGGAAGATTTGGCCGAGCAACTGCCGCGCATCGAGCGCATCCAGTCGTGGCTGCACCATGCCCGTGGCGTGCTGGACATCCCGGAAATGGATCGCCTGTACGGCGAGCTGAACAAACTGGCGCAACTGGCCAACGAACCGATCACCGAAGAAGCGCTGGATGCGCGTAAGCAGCAGGCGATCGCCGTGTATCAGAACCGCGCGTGGAAAATGTTGCTGCGCATGTAATAACGCCTTCGCGGGCAAGCCTCGCTCCTACAAGGATCACCATCCCCCTGTAGGAGCGAGGCTTGCCCGCGAAGAGGCCTGCACGGTCACCGCAAAACCTCAGACCGGCAAACTCGTCGTGGACTTGATCTCCGACAACGCCACTATCGAGTTCACCTCCTGAATCCCCGGCACCATCGACAGCTTCTCAAAGAAAAACCGCTCATACGCCTCGATGTCTGCTGTAACAATCCGCAGCAAAAAATCCACCGACCCCATCAGCACATAACATTCCAGCACTTCGGGAAAACCGCGAATCGCCTCGGTGAACTCAGTGAAGTTCGACCGCCCGTGCGCATTGAGTTTGATCTCGGCAAAAATCTGCGTGTTCAGGCCGATTTTCTTGCGATCCAGCAACGTCACCTGCCCGCGAATGATCCCCTCCTCCTTCATCCGCTGAATCCGCCGCCAGCACGGCGACTGCGAAAGCCCGACCTGCTCGGCAATCTGCGCGCTGGAAAGCGAAGCGTCCTCTTGCAGCAACGCGAGGATCTTGCGGTCGTAGCCATCCAGCTCGGCATGCATAGAAAAACCCTCAGATGATCATTTGTTGAATCAAACGATTCGATAAATCGCCAATACGCCCGATCATAGCCAAGAAATGCCTGCCACCGAATGTAAAAATTTCTCCACTGATTTGGAGAACGACCCATGCCGCATCTGGAAGCCGTAAACACCCTCACGACCCGCGCCGATGTGTGGAACGTCAGCAACGCCCATTGCCGCGTGCAATATCAACTCTTGGCCGAGGCCGAACCGGATTTGCTCTGCCGCACACTCAATCTGTTCGCCCTGCAGTTTTTGACGCCGGAACAGGTCAACGTGCAGCGTCTGGACGATCTGCTGTCGGTCGACATCGTCATCGATGGATTGAGCTGGCACCGCGCCGAGGTCATCGCGGAAAAACTTCGTAACCTGATCAGCGTCTGCTCGGTGAACCTGCAAAGCGCCGATTCGGCGTGGCAGGCGCAGGCGCAAGCGGCCGGTTGAAAGACCTGGAAACGCCTTCGTCGGGTAGTGGCCCAACGGTCTGCGCCTGCGCGACTATCCTTTGCACACTGCGGTCTAGATCGCTGTTTGCAGGATTGTTCAAAAGGAAACCGCATGTCCGTTCAACTTGCCACTCAGGACCGTTGGCTGGATCTCAATGATTTGCTGCGAGAACTGGTCGCCCAAGGCTTCATCAACCAGGATTCGGCGGAACTCGCCCTCAATGCGCGACGGCGCAACGCCACCAGCGTGCAATTGCACCCGCTGGAGTTTATCGCCAGCCAGCACCTCGACGACCTCAGCCGTCCGGGCAAACACCTCGATCTCGAAAGCCTGACCCTGTGGCTGTCGCAACAGGCCGGCCAGCCTTATTTGCGCATCGATCCGCTGAAGATCAACGTCGCGGCGATCACCCCGCTGATGTCCTACGCCTTCGCCCAACGGCACAAGATTCTCGCCGTTTCCATCGACCGCGACGCCGTCACCGTGGCCAGCGCCCAGCCCTACGTCACCGCGTGGGAAGCCGACCTGACCCACGTTTTGAAGCTGCCGATCAAACGCGTAGTGGCCAACCCGGCAGACATCCAGCGCTTCAGCATCGAGTTTTTTCGCCTGGCCAAATCGGTCAGCGGCGCGACCAACGCCGATCAGCAGACCAATACCCTAGGTAACTTCGAACAGCTGCTCAACCTCGGCGCCAGCGATCAGGAGCCGGACGCCAACGACGCGCACATCGTCAATATCGTCGATTGGCTGTTCCAGTACGCGTTCCAGCAGCGCGCCAGTGATATCCACATCGAGCCGCGCCGCGAGCAGGGCACGGTGCGTTTTCGCATCGACGGCGTGTTGCACAACGTCTATCAATTCCCGCCGCAGGTGACCATGGCCATCGTCAGCCGCCTGAAAAGCCTGGGCCGGATGAACGTTGCGGAGAAACGCAAACCGCAGGACGGCCGGGTCAAAACCAAAACCCCGGACGGCGGCGAAGTCGAACTGCGGCTATCGACCTTGCCCACGGCGTTCGGCGAAAAAATGGTCATGCGAATCTTCGACCCGGAAGTGTTGCTCAAGGATTTTGATCAGCTGGGTTTTTCCGCCGATGATTTGCGGCGCTGGCAGGACATGACGCGTCAGCCCAACGGCATCATTCTGGTGACCGGGCCGACCGGTTCGGGCAAGACCACCACGCTCTACACCACCCTGAAAAAACTGGCGACACCGGAGGTCAACCTCTGCACCATCGAGGACCCGATCGAGATGGTCGAGCCGGCCTTCAACCAGATGCAGGTCCAGCACAACATCGACCTGAACTTCGCCGCCGGCGTGCGCGCATTGATGCGGCAAGACCCGGACATCATCATGATCGGCGAGATCCGCGACCTCGAAACCGCCGAAATGGCGATCCAGGCTGCGCTCACCGGCCACCTCGTACTCTCGACCCTGCACACCAACGACGCCCCGAGCGCAATCAGCCGTCTGCTGGAACTCGGCGTGCCGCATTACCTGATCAAAGCCACAGTCCTCGGCGTCATGGCCCAACGTCTGGTGCGAACCCTGTGCCCGCACTGCAAAGCGCCGCTGACCCTGGGCGAAGAAGACTGGCAAACCCTGACCCGCCCCTGGCAAGCACCGCTGCCGAACAACGCCCACCGCGCCATCGGCTGCCTCGAATGCCGCGACACCGGTTACCGCGGCCGCGCCGGGGTCTACGAAATCATGCAACTGAGCGACAGCGTCAAAGCCCTGATCACGCCAGATACAGACTTGCTGGCGATACGGCGTCAGGCGTTCAAGGAAGGCATGCGCAGCCTGCGCCTGTCCGGCGCCCAAAAAGTCGCGGCGGGGCTGACAACGATCGAGGAAGTGTTGCGGGTTACGCCGCAGAGTGAGCAGAAGTAGCGTTGCTGCCTAAAGCTTGTCCCAGATTGCCGACTTGAACCAGGCTGGAATTTGCTCCGTTCGCAATTCCAGTTCCTCGCCGTTCGTGACTTCTGCCAACCAAGTACTTTCGTGGCTGGAGTTATCGAAAATGTACGCGCGATCACTGTAGCGAATGGCCTCAAGGAGCAAATCCAAAGAGCGCCCGTATCGACTGACGATTTTGTCTTCCGGCACAGGATGCCCGCCGAGACGAACCCTGTTCTGTACGCGAGAAATATTGATCAGTGGGTCATCAGTTGCTACGAAATACAGATAGGTCCGAAAACCCCGTTCCTGAGCTTTACGCAACAGCTCCACTTTGTCGGGAGAGGACATGACTGTTTCAAAGGTAAAAGAGGTGCCGATATCCAATAGCTTATGGCGCAAGAAATCAGATATGACAGAAGCGTAATAGGAATTGACGGTAATTCCGGAAAAGTCCAAGACATTGTTTTTCAGTCGGACTTGTTGAGACTCGGCAACCAGGCCAGCCTTTCGCAGTAACGTCGATTGCTCGAAAAAACCCAGTGCTTCCTGGCCCGTATCGCTCACGCCGAATTCTTTAAGGTCTAGATAACCGGTAGCTCGAATATCTTTCTCGATCTCATCCGGATTGATGTAGATACCCAAAAGCTCCGAGCTGATAACCGACTTGATCGTGCTTTTACCAGAACCGTTCGGACCGGCAAACATCCGCATCCGGGGTACGGCAGTCATTTCAAACGCCGCTTTTCACCGCGAACCACCGCCGTTGGCGCGGCGATGTTTTTCAGTTTCTTGCGTGAGCCATCTGGTGAAATCTCATACAGCGCACCGTTCCTGCTTTCCAGCACCTTATTGCCGGAAGCCAGAGCCTGCCAGTACGCCTGAGTAACGGCGGACGCCGCCATTTCAGGAATGTGCGACTCCAGATAACTAAGCGTTTCTTCTTGCTTGATCATGCGTGCGCCCTCAATCAGGCAGTCAAAATAGCCGATACGCTCAGCTATATGCCAGACATGGTTACATTTTGCCGAAGATGAATTGCCCTCGCGCCATTCTTCCAGACATTCGCCCTATGCCGTCTGACTCAGCAGTCACGGAACTCGATCGGCTATATGACGATCCAACGCCGTAGTTAACCCCAGTGGAGTCACCCCTATGCGTCTCAAACTTGCTGTCGCTACCCTTGCCTTGCTGTCCCTTCCTGTTGGTTCAGCCATGGCCGACAGCTTTTGGCGTAACGTGCTGTCTTCCGGTGCAACCACCGGTTCGACTTACCTGACGTTCAAGGATCACAAGTTGATGGTTGCGGCTCAGGACGATGCCGGCAGTTTCGTCGCCAGTGACGGCGGCATCCGTGGCCCGTACCTGGAAGCGGCGATGCAGAAAGTTCGCGCAGACAATCCAGGCCTGCAGGCTACGGACATGGAGCTGGCAAACGCGATTCTGGCGAAGAATGCCGTTGCTTCTGAATAAGCCGTAACGTTGAACAAAATGCCGCTCCCATGAGCGGCATTTTTTTGCCTTCCACAACCTCTGTAGGAGCGAGGCTTGCCCGCGAAGGCGATCTGAGATTCAACATTTTCGTCGACGGATACAACGCTTTCGCGGGCAAGCCTCGCTCCTACAAGGGCTGGGGGTTTCAGCGGTAATCGTCTACCGGGACGCACGCGCAGAACAGGTTGCGGTCGCCGTAGACGTTATCGACGCGGTTCACCGCTGGCCAATATTTGTGCGCTTTGGTGTGCGCATCCGGGGTCACCGCTTGCTCGATGCTGTACGGCCGCTCCCACACTCCGGTGATGTCGGCGAGGGTGTGTGGCGCGCGTTTCAGCGGATTGTCTTCGGCGTCCCAATTGCCGTTTTGCACTTCGGTGATTTCTGCGCGAATGCTCAGCATGGCGCCGATAAAACGGTCCAGCTCGGCTTTCGATTCGCTCTCGGTCGGCTCGACCATCAACGTGCCGGGCACCGGGAACGACATGGTCGGCGCGTGAAAACCGTAATCCATCAAGCGCTTGGCGACGTCTTCTTCGCTGATCCCGGTCTGTGCCTTGAGCGGTCGCAAATCCAGAATGCACTCATGCGCGACCCGCCCGTTGCGCCCGGTGTAGAGCACCGGAAAGGCGCCAGACAGATGCTGCGCGAGGTAATTGGCGGCGAGGATCGCCACTTCGCTGGCATCGGCCAACTGCGGGCCCATCATCGCGATGTACATCCAACTGATCGGCAGAATGCTCGCGCTGCCCCACGGCGCGGCGCTGACCGCACCGTTCTGCGGTTGCGGGCCGTCGAGCGGCACCACCGGGTGATTGGCCACAAACGGCGCCAAATGTGCGCGCACACCAATCGGGCCCATGCCCGGACCGCCGCCACCGTGGGGAATGCAGAAGGTTTTGTGCAAGTTCATGTGCGATACGTCGGCGCCGATATCCGCCGGCCGGGTCAAGCCGACCTGCGCATTGAGGTTGGCGCCATCCATGTACACCTGGCCGCCGTGGCTGTGGATAACTTCGCAGATCTCGCTAATGCCTTCTTCATAAACGCCGTGAGTCGAGGGATAAGTCGCCATCAAACAGGCGAGTTTGTTGCCGGCCGTCGCGGCTTTGTCCTTGAGGTCAGCCAATTCGACGTTGCCCGCCTCGTCACACTCGACGATCACCACGCGCATCCCGGCCATTTGTGCCGAGGCCGGGTTGGTGCCGTGGGCCGAGGACGGAATCAGGCAAATATCCCGCGCACCTTCGTCGCGGCTCTCGTGGTATTTGCGGATCGCCAGCAGCCCGGCGTACTCGCCTTGGGCGCCGGAGTTGGGCTGCATGCAGATCGCATCAAACCCGGTGATCGCGCAGAGCCAGCGCTGCAGTTCTTCAATCATCAAGGTGTAACCGACCGCCTGTTCCCTCGGCACAAACGGGTGCAAATGGGCGAACTGCGCCCAGGTGATCGGGATCATTTCGCTGGTGGCGTTGAGTTTCATCGTGCAGGAGCCGAGCGGGATCATCGACTGGTTCAGCGCCAGGTCTTTGTTTTCCAATTGCTTGAGGTAACGCAGCATCTCGGTTTCGCTGTGATGAGCGCTGAACACCGGATGGCGCAGATACGGCGTGCTGCGCAACAAGCCGTCGGGAATGCCGGAGACGAGGGTTTGCGCGTCCAGTTGATCGACGTTCAAGCCATGATCGGCGCCGAGGAAAATATCCAGCAGCCGGGCCACCGTTGTTTCATCGCAGGTTTCATCAAGGCTCAGGCCCAAGCGCCCGCGCCCGAGAATGCGCAGATTGATTTGCGCTGCTTTGGCACTTTCGATGATCGCGGTTTGCGCGCCGCCGACCTCAAGCGTCAGCGTGTCGAAGAACTGCTGGTTGACCCGGACAATGCCGTTGCGCTCCAGGCCAGCGGCGAGAATGCAGGTCAGCCGATGCACGCGCTGGGCAATCCGTTTCAGCCCTTCCGGGCCGTGATACACCGCGTAGAAACTGGCGATATTTGCCAGCAGAACCTGCGCGGTGCAGATGTTTGAATTGGCCTTCTCGCGGCGAATATGTTGCTCGCGGGTCTGCAGCGCCATGCGCAGGGCCACGTTGCCACGGGCATCTTTCGAGACACCGATGATCCGCCCCGGAATCGCCCGTTTGTATTCATCACGACTGGCGAAGAACGCCGCGTGCGGGCCGCCGTAACCCATCGGCACACCAAAACGCTGCGACGAACCGAACACCACGTCCGCGCCCAATTCGCCCGGCGGCGTCAGCAATAACAGGCTGAGCAAATCCGTCGCAACGCAGGCCAATGCCTGCTGGGAATGCAGATGATCGATCAGCGGCCGCAGATCGCGGATCTCGCCGTGGGTGTCCGGGTACTGCAAAAGTGCGCCGAACACTTGATGCTGTTGCAAGTTATCCACAGCGTCGATGATCAGTTCGAAACCAAAGCCCTCGGCGCGGGTTTGAATCACCGAAATGGTCTGCGGATGGCAGTTCTCGTCGACGAAGAACAGATTGCTCTTGGACTTGGCGACCCGTTTGGCCAGGGCCATGGCTTCAGCGGCGGCGGTGGCTTCATCGAGCAGCGAGGCATTGGCCAGTTCGAGGCCCGTGAGGTCGATGGTCAGTTGCTGGAAATTCAGCAGCGCTTCGAGCCGGCCCTGGGCAATCTCCGGTTGATACGGCGTGTAAGCGGTGTACCAACCGGGATTTTCCAGGACGTTGCGCAAAATGACGGTCGGTGTCAGCGTGCCGTGGTAGCCCATGCCGATCAGGCTGGTCCAGACCTGGTTCTGTTCGGCATAACCGCGCAACTTGGCGAGCGCGGCTTGTTCGTCGAGGGCCGGCGGCAGGTCCAGTTCACGGTTGAGGCGAATGCCCGGCGGCACGGTCTGTTCGATCAGCTCGCTGCGGCTGCCCAGACCGAGGCTGTCGAGCATCGCCTGCTGCTCGGCGGCGTCGGGCCCCAAGTGGCGGCGCAGGAAGGCATTGGGGTCGCGTAACTGGCTCAGGGACGGCAATGGGGACATGACGGGCTCTCTCTTGACTGGCGCTCAACGTCGATGCAACACGGTCAAACCAGCATAGCAGCCGCTGCCGACCGCGAATTTCCGGGCATCGCCGCTGCTCCCTGTGGGAGCGAGCCTGCTCGCGATAGCGGTCTGCTATTCAACAACTATGGTGACTGATACACAGCTATCGCGAGCAGGCTCGCTCCTACAGGGGGTTTATCGTGGGCAATAAAAAGCCCCGACAGGTCGGGGCTTTGGGTAACGCGGGTGGCTTACTCGCCGATGGCAGCCTTGTACGCAGCAGCATCCAGCAACTTGTCCAGATCAGCCGCATTGCTTGGCTTGAGCTTGAAGATCCACGCGCCGTACGGGTCGGTGTTGAGCGCTTCGGGCGAGCCGCTCAAATCTTCATTGATCGCAATCACTTCACCGGCAACCGGCGAATAGATGTCGGAGGCGGCTTTAACCGATTCCACCACGCCCGATTGATCGCCGGCAGCAAACACTTTGCCGACTTCGGTCAGCTCAACGAACACCACGTCGCCCAAGGCTTCCTGAGCGTGATCGCTGATGCCGACGGTAACGGTGCCATCGGTTTCCAGACGCGCCCATTCGTGACTTTCGGCAAAACGCAGGTCGGCAGGGATATCGCTCATGTTCTGTGTCCTCAAAAAAGAATGTCAGCGGTCGATGCCCGCCAGAAAAGTTTTAAATCAAGGTTTTGCCATGGCGTACGAAGGTCGGTTTGACCACTCGGACCGGGTACCACTTGCCACGGATTTCCACTTCTGCGCGGTCGGCAGTCGCCATCGGCACGCGCGCCAGTGCAATCGACTTGCTTAGCGTAGGAGAGAAACTACCACTGGTGATCTCCCCTTCGCCAACATTGGCGATCCGTACCACTTGATGCGCGCGCAAAACGCCGCGCTCTTCAAGCACCAGACCGACCAGTTTGTGCTGCACACCGTTGGCTTTTTCCGCCTGCAGAGCCTCGCGCCCGATGAATTGGCGGGTGGCCGGTTCCCAGGCAATGCTCCAGGCCATGTTGGAGGCCAACGGTGAAATATCTTGATGAATGTCCTGGCCGTAGAGGTTCATGCCAGCCTCGACGCGCAAGGTATCGCGAGCGCCGAGGCCGATTGGCGAGATACCGGCGCCGACCAGATCGTTGAAAAAACCCGGCGCCTGCTCGGCTGGCAGAACGATCTCCAAGCCGTCTTCACCGGTATAACCGGTGCGCGCAATGAACCAGTCGCCATCGGACCGGCCTTCGAACGGTTTGAGCAATTGAATGAGGTTGCCGCGCGACTGGGTCACCAGTTCGGCGATCTTGTGCCGCGCCTGCGGACCTTGAATGGCCAGCATCGCCAGCTCGGAACGCTCCTTGAGCGCTACTTGGAAATCGCCAAGGTGCGCCTGCATCCACGCCAGGTCCTGGTTACGCGTCGAAGCGTTGACCACCAGCCGATAACCTTCGTCGAGACGGTAAACCAGCATGTCATCGACGATGCCGCCGCGCTCGTTGAGCATGGTGCTGTACAACGCACGGCCGGGGCTGTGCAGGCGTTCAACGTCATTGGCCAGCAAATGCTGGAGCCATTCCTTGGCCTGGGGGCCGTGAACATCGATTACGGTCATGTGGGACACATCAAACACCCCGCAATCACGGCGCACCTCATGGTGTTCCTCGACCTGCGAGCCGTAATGCAGTGGCATATCCCAACCGCCAAAATCGACCATCTTCGCGCCGAGGGCGAGATGAAGGTCATACAGAGGCGTACGCTGTCCCATGGGTTTCTCCTTCCGGGCGTGGCGAAGGTGCGGAACGGTGCTAACCAGTGAAAGCCTTGAAATACAAGGCTTGCAGCTGATTTCAGCTACCGGGTCTGTAGGACGGACCGCACCGAATGCCGCGCATTGTAGCCTCAAGGTGTAGGACTGACACCTAGGTGTTTCGATGCGCCGAACGTCGAATCAATCCGATGACCGGTAACAGCCCGACCAAAACCAGGGTCAGCGCCGGCAACGACGCCCTCGCCCATTCGCCTTCGCTGGTCATTTCGAAGATCCGCACCGCCAGCGTGTCCCAGCCAAACGGGCGCATCAGCAGGGTTGCGGGCATTTCCTTGAGCACATCGACAAACACCAGCAACGCCGCGCTCAACGTGCCGGGCAGCAACAACGGCAGATACACTTTGAAAAACAGTCGTGGCCCACTGACGCCAAGGCTACGTGCTGCTTCGGGCAATGAAGGCCGGATTCGCGCCAGGCTGCTTTCCAGTGGTCCATAAGCGACGGCGATAAAACGCACCAGATAAGCCACGATCAGCGCCGCCAGACTCCCCAGCAGCGCCGGTTTGCCCCACAGCGGTACGACCAATTCGCGGTCGAGGTAACTGAACGCGAGCATGATCGACACGGCCAGCACCGAGCCGGGTAACGCGTAACCGAGATTGGCCACGCTGACGCCGGAGCGGATCGCCCGGGTCGGCGCCAGGCGTCGGGCGAAAGCGAGCAGCAGGGCCACGCTGACGGTGATCAGCGCCGCCATGCCGCCCAGATACAAGGTGTGGATGATCAGCCCGGCGTAACGCTCATCCAGATCAAAACGCCCGCGCTGCCAGAACCACACCACCAGTTGCAGCATCGGAATCACGAACGCGCAGACAAACACCAAGCCGCACCAACTCATCGCCGCCAAGGCTTTGAAACCGCGCAAGTGATAAAGCGCCTTGACCCGTGGTCGCTCGTTGCTCGCGCGGTTGGCGCCACGGGCACGGCGCTCGCCGTACAGCACGACCATCACCACCAGCAGCAACAGGCTGGCGAGTTGCGCGGCGGTCGAGAGGCTGAAGAAGCCGTACCAGGTTTTGTAGATGGCGGTGGTGAAGGTGTCGAAGTTGAACACCGACACCGCGCCGAAATCCGCCAAGGTTTCCATCAACGCCAATGCCACGCCGGCGCCAATGGCCGGGCGCGCCATCGGCAGCGCCACGCGCCAGAAGGCCTGCCACGGCGATTGCCCGAGGACCCGCGCGGCTTCCATCAGGCCTTTGCCCTGCGCCAGAAACGCGGTGCGCGCCAGCAGGTAAACGTAGGGGTAAAACACCAGCACCAGCACCAGAATCACGCCGCCGGTGGAGCGCACACGCGGCAAACGCAAGCCGCTGCCGAACCAATCGCGCAGCAGCGTTTGCACCGGGCCGGCGAAGTCGAGCAGGCCGACGAAGACGAAGGCGAGCACGTAAGCGGGTATTGCGAATGGCAGCATCAGCGCCCAGTCGAGCCAGCGCCGGCCGGGGAATTCGCAGAGGCTGGTCAGCCAGGCAAGGCTCACGCCCAACAGCGTCACGCCAACCCCGACGCCGAGCACCAGTGTCAGGGTGTTGCCGAGCAGGCGCGGCATCTGCGTGTCCCAGAGGTGGGACCAGATTTGTTGATCGATGGTTTGCCACGAGAAAAACAGCACGCTCAGCGGCAGCAGGACCAGCGCGGCGATGGCGAAGACCAGTGGATACCAGCGGCGTTGGGCGGGGTGGGTCACGTTAAAGTCTCTGAGACGGTGGGCGTGGTGCATGGGTCAAGATCGCCCCCCTCACCCTAACCCTCTCCCCAAAGGGGCGAGGGGACTGACCGCGGCGTTTAAGTGAAAGGCTGCAACCTGACATTCCAAAGTCGAACTCTGGATTTGAAAAGCGTGAAGATCTGCTCCCTTTCCCCCTCTCCTCAAAGGGGCGAGGGGACTGACCGCGGCGTTTAAGTGAAAGGCTGCGACCTGACATTCCAAAGTCGAACTCAGGATTTGAAATACATGAAGATCTGCTCCTTTCCCCCTCTCCCCAAAGGGGCGAGGGGACTGACCGCGGTGCTTAAGTGAAAGGCTGCGACCTGACATTCCAAAGTCGAACTCAGGATTTGAAATAGATGACGATCTGCTCCCTTTCCCCCTCTCCCCACTGGGGAGAGGGCTGGGGTGAGGGGTGGATCTTCAAGCAAACATGGCAATACCGCCGAACTCAGTTCCAGCCAGCGCGGTCCATCATGCGGATGGCTTCAGCCTGGCGTCTGCCGGCGATTTCCACCGGCAAGGTGTCGGCGACAAACTTGCCCCAGCTCGCCACTTCAGCAGACGGCGGCACGGCAGGGTTGGCCGGGAACTCCTGGTTCACGTCGGCGAAAATCTTCTGCGCCTCAGGCGTGGTCATCCACTCGACCAGTGCCTTGGCCGCTTCCGGGTGCGGCGCGTGTTTGGTCAGGCCGATGCCCGACAGGTTGACGTGCACGCCACGGTCGCCCTGATTCGGCCAGAACAGCTTCACCGCCAGATCCGGTTTCTGCTTGTGCAGGCGCCCGTAGTAATACGTGTTGACGATGCCGACGTCGCATTGGCCGGCGTTGATCGCTTCCAGCACCGCGATGTCATCGGAGAACACGTCGGTGGACAGGTTGTTGACCCAGCCCTTGAGGATTTCCTCGGTTTTAGCCGCGCCGTGGACTTCGATCATGGTCGCAGTCAGCGACTGGTTGTAGACCTTCTTCGCCGTGCGCAGGCACAGGCGACCTTCCCAATTCTTGTCGGCCAGACCTTCGTAAGTGGTCAGCTCGCCGGGCTTCACCCGCGCCGTCGAGTAGGCGATGGTCCGCGCGCGCAGGCTCAAACCGGTCCAGGCGTGGGCCGACGAGCGATATTGCAGCGGGATGTTACTGTCGATGGTTTTCGAGGTGAACGGCTGAAGAATGCCCATTTGCTCGGCTTGCCAGAGGTTGCCGGCATCGACGGTCAGCAGCAGGTCGGCAGTGGCGTTTTCGCCTTCAGCCTTGATCCGCTGCATCAGCGGCGCTTCCTTGTCGGTGATGAATTTCACCTGCACGCCGGTTTTTGCGGTGTAGGCATCGAAGACCGGTTTGATCAGTTCGTCGATGCGCGAGGAGTAAACCACGACCTCGTCGGCGGCCTGGGCGGCGGTGCTGCCGATCAGGGTCAGGGCCAGCGCGGTCAACAGACGCTTGGGTGCCAACATGGTCGTGGTCTCTCGATTGCAAAATGAGGCCAAATGATAAGGACTCACATTTGCCAGCTCAATCGAACAGTTGGCGGAGGAGTTACCAGATGTTGCACAGCCAGAAATAGATGCTGGATTCGCTGGCCTCTTCGCGGGCAAGCCTCGCTCCTACAGGAGAATGCGGTCCCTTGTAGGAGCGAGGCTTGCCCGCGAAGGGGCCATCAGCCCCAGCGAAAATCTCAGGCCTTGGCCAGCGCTGGCAAGTCCCCGGTCAGCCCCAGCGCCTCGCGCACGAACAACGCCTTGGCTTCCGGCATCTGCTCGACCAGCTTCAACCCGGCATTACGCAACCAGCGCACCGGCAGCGGATCGGCCTGGAACAGCCGTTCAAAGCCTTCCATCGCTGCCATCAATGCCAGGTTATGCGGCATGCGCCGGCGCTCGTAGCGGCTGAGGACCTTCACGTCCGCCAGGCGCTCGCCGCGTTCAGCCGCTTGCAGCAACACTTCGGCCAGCACCGCCGCGTCGAGGAAACCCAGGTTGACGCCCTGCCCGGCCAACGGGTGAATGGTGTGCGCCGCGTCGCCGATCAGCGCCAGGCCTTCAGCCACGTAACGCTTGGCGTGGCGCTGACGCAGCGGCACGCACAGGCGCGGGTCGGCGCTGAGCACGGTGCCCAGCCGGCCTTCGAAAGCGCGCTCCAGCTCAGCGCAAAACGCCACGTCATCCAGCGCCATCAGGCGTTCGGCTTCGCTCGGTGTGGTCGACCAGACGATCGAACACCAATCCTGCTGACCGTCGCGTTCCAGCGGCAAAAAGGCCAGCGGGCCGTTATCAGTGAAGCGCTGCCATGCGGTCATTTGATGGGTTTTGGAACTGCGCACGCTGGTGACGATGGCGTGATGCAGATAATCCCATTCGCGCGTGGCCACGCCCGTCAGTCGACGCACCGCCGAGTTGGCGCCGTCCGCCGCGATCACCAACGGCGCGCGCAGCGTGCGGCCATCGGCGAGGGTCAGCAGCCAATCGTCACCGGAGCGGCGCATCTGTTCCAGGCGCGCATTGGCCAGCAGGCCGAGGTCGCATTCGTGCAGACGGTCGAGCAACGCGTCCTGGACCACACGGTTTTCGACGATATGCCCAAGCACGTCAGCGTGCACACTCGCCGCCGAAAAGTGGATTTGCCCGGTGCCGCTGCCGTCCCACACATGCATGTCGGTGTACGGGCTGCTGCGCCGGTTGGCGATGCCGTCCCACACGCCAAGACGTTCGAGAATGCGTTGGCTGGCCGCCGACAAGGCGCTGACTCGCGGCTCGAACGGTGCGGCAGCGTCGAAAGGTTTGACGCTCATCGGGCTGCCGTCCAGCAGCAACACTTCCAGGCCGCTGTCCTGCAACGCCAGCGCCAAGGCACTGCCGACCATTCCGGCCCCGACTATCAGCAGATCTGCGCGCATTTCCATGCTTTAAGCCTGTCTCGCTTGCGGCTTGAGCCGCACGTAAAGGGTTTTTTCGACCCGCGCCACCAAGGTGCCCGCGCCGTCGTGAATATCGACCTGCAACTTCGGCAGGTACTTTGCGCCGCTCGCCGTTTGCCGACGAATCTCGTCGAGCAAGGTCTCGTCGATGTTGAAACGGGCGAACACCGGACCTTTGCCCGGCGCGATGAAATCGATGTCGGCGGCCTTGTCCCAGACGATGTATTGGCGTCCGAGGTTTTCCATCAGCATCAACATGTAGAACGGATCGACCATCGAATACAGGCTGCCGCCGAACTGCGTGCCGACGTAATTGCGGTTGTACCAGCCCAGGCCCATCGACACTTTGATGTCGCGAAAGTCATCGCTGATGTGCCGCACCCGCACGCCCGCGCCGAGGTACGGCGGATAGAGGGTCATGGCCCAGCGCATCAAGCGCGCCTTGCCGAGTTTTGCTGTCAGCCACTTAAGCATCCGGGCGAGTACCCAAACCCATCGCCTGCCGGGCGAACCAGCGTTTGGCCGGCGGCAACAGATCGAGGCCGAGCAGACCGATGTTGCGGCCCAGCGACACCAACGGCTGCGTGCTGCCGAACAGACGCGTGACCTGATCGGAGAAACCGACGGTGAGGTTCTGATCCATGCGCTGGCGTTCGCGATACGCCTGCAACGTGGCGAAGTCGCCGGGGCCGGTTTCGCTGGCGAGCAACGCATCAGCCAAGGCCTGGGCATCGCGCAGGGACAGGTTGAAACCCTGCCCGGCAATCGGATGCAGGCTGTGCGCGGCGTTGCCGAGAATCGCCAAATGTGGACGCACTTGCTCTTCGGCCTCGATCAAGGTCAGCGGATACAGATGCCGCGCGCCGACTTGTTTCAAAGTGCCGAGGCGGTAGCCGAACACGCCTTGCAACTCGCTGAGGAAACTCTTTTCATCGAGCGCCGCGAGCCGTTGCGCGTCCATGCCCAAACGGGTCCAGACCAAGGCGCAACGGTTGTCCGGCAGCGGCAGCAAAGCCATCGGGCCTTCGTCGGTGAAACGCTCGAACGCCATGCCGTTGTGCGCTTCGCTCGGGGTGATGTTGGCGATCAGCGCGCTCTGGTTGTACGGGCGCGTCTTGATGCCGATACCCAGTTGCTCGCGCAGACCGGAACGGCCGCCATCGGCCAGCACCGCGAGGTCGCATTCCAGCGTGGTTTCGTCGTTGAGGGTCAGGCGATAGCCATCGGCCAGCGGCTCCATGCGCGTGACTTCCGCCGGGCAGCGCCAACTGACCACGTCCTTGTCCAGACCTTGCCACAGGCATTGGCCGAGCCAGGCGTTCTCGACGACATAACCGAGCGCCGGCACGCCCTCTTCCATCGCCGACAGCCGCGCCGTGGAAAAACGCCCACGGTCGGACACGTGAATCTGCTTGATCGGCTCGGCGCGGCGGGAGATTTCCTGCCACACGCCCAGCCGTTGATAAATCTGTTTGGCGCCATAGGACAGCGCCGAAGAACGCGCGTCGTAGCTCGGTTGATAAGTGTCGCCGGGGGCGAACGGTTCAATCAGGACGATTTTCCAGCCACGCGCCTTGGCACCGGCCTGCAGGGCCAACGCCAGGCTGGCGCCGACCAGACCGCCACCGATGATTGCCAGATTGACTCGACTCATGCCGCTTGTGTCCGCGCTTGGGCCATCAAAGCCTCGATTTCAGCGACCGTTTTCGGCACGCCTTTGGTCAGGATTTCACAACCGGTCTTCGTCACCACTACGTCGTCCTCGATGCGTACGCCAATGCCGCGCCATTTTTTCGCAACGCTCGTATTGTTCGGGGCAATGTAAATGCCCGGCTCGACCGTCAGCGCCATGCCGACTTCGAGCACGCGCCATTCGCCACCAACCTTGTACTCGCCGACATCATGCACATCCATGCCCAGCCAATGGCCAGCGCGGTGCATATAAAAAGCCTTGTACGCTTCGCTGACGATCAATTCGTCAACGTCGCCCTGCAACAAGCCCAACTCGACCAGCCCGCTGGTTATCACCCGGACCGTGGCTTCGTGCGCCTGATTCCAGTGTTTGTTCGGGGCGATTTGCGCGAACGCGGCTTCCTGTGAAACCAGCACCAGTTCGTAAATCGCTTTCTGTTCCACTGAATACTTGCCGTTGACCGGCCAGGTGCGGGTGATGTCGCTGGCGTAGCAATCGATCTCGCAACCGGCGTCGATCAGCACCAGGTCACCGTCCTTGAGCACCGCGTCATTCTGCTGGTAATGCAGGATGCAGCTGTTGCGCCCGGCGGCGACGATCGAGCCATAGGCCGGCATCTTCGCCCCGCCCTTGCGGAATTCGTAGTCGAGTTCGGCCTCGAGGCTGAACTCATGCAGCCCGACACGGCTGGCCTGCATCGCGCGGATATGCGCCTGGGCGGAAATCCGTGCGGCTTCGCGCATCACCTTCACTTCTGCCGCCGATTTATACAGACGCATGTCGTGCAGCAGATGATCCAACGCAACAAACTCGTTCGGTGGCTGCGCGCCGAGGTGCGCTTTGGAGCGGATCACGTTGATCCAGTCCATCAAATGCCGATCGAATTCGGGGTTGCTGCCCATCGCCGAATACACGCGGTCGCGCCCTTCGATCAGGCCCGGCAGGATGTCGTCGATGTCGGTGATAGGGAAAGCGTCGTCGGCGCCGAAGTCGCGAATCGCGCCTTCCTGGCCGGCGCGCAGGCCGTCCCACAATTCCCGTTCGGCATTGCGCTCGCGGCAGAACAGCAGGTATTCGCCATGCTCACGGCCGGGCATCAGGACGATTACGGCTTGTGGCTCGGGGAAACCGCTGAGGTACTGGAAGTCGCTGTCCTGGCGGTAGACGTGCTCGACGTCGCGGTTGCGAATGGCCACCGCGGCGGCGGGCAGGATGGCGATGCTGTTGGGTTCCATCTGCGCCATCAAGGCCTTGCGGCGACGACTGTATTCCGATTTCGGGATATGAATCATGGGCAGATGGTTATTCCTGGCACGCGATTAATGCAACGACGGCTTGGCCGCAGCTTCGTCGGTTTTCTTGGTTTCGGTGAACAGCAGCAACGGCGCCACGCGCAGGTACTCCATGACTTCCATGTAGTCGCTTTCGCCGTCGTCGGACTCTTCCAGCGCGTCCTGAACCTGAGCGATGGCGGCCAGATCCTGGAGCACTTCGGTGGCTTCAGTGGTCAGCGCGTATTCGCGGCGGGTCAAACCGAAACCGCTGAGGAAGCCCTGGCACCATTGGCCCAGTGCGGCGGCGCGGTCGGCCAGCGGTGCATCGTCGGTGGGCAGCAGCAGGACGACAGTCATGTCGTCGCCGGTCAGTTCGCCTTTGACCATCTCTTGCAGGCCGATCAGGGCATTGCGAACGTTGTCTTGTGGCTCGCCTTCGAGCAGCTCGGCGGCGTCGGCCAGCCAGCTGTCGGCGTCAAAACCGGCGCCGGCGCAACTGCGACCGAGCAGCAGGCCGTGCAGTTCGGCAGGCGAGACGTTATGGCCGCTGGAAGTCAGCAGCGTGGCGAAGGCTTGGTACGGGGAATTCTGAATGGGCATGGGCAGCTAGGCGCCAGACGGCGCTATGTCTAGAATGAAGCCCTGTATCCTACATCGACAGACTCGCCAAGACTATTAAAGGCTGTCCGCCCGTTATTACCCATCAGACATTCTCAGTGGACCCAATGGAAGACACCGATCTGCAAGCGCTGATGGCGAGACTCGAGTTGCTAATTAATCGAGTCGAGCAACTAAAAAGCCAAAATGGACTCCTATTAGCTCAGGAAAAAACCTGGCGCGAGGAACGCGCTCACCTCATTGAAAAAAACGAAATCGCCCGGCGTAAGGTCGAATCGATGATTTCGCGCCTCAAGGCCCTGGAGCAAGACTCATGAGTTCAAGCAATAGCGTTACCGTGCAGATCCTCGACAAAGAATATTCGATCATTTGCCCCCAGGAAGAGCGCAGCAACCTGGTGAGCGCCGCCCGTTACCTGGACGGCAAGATGCGCGAAATCCGCAGCAGCGGCAAAGTCATCGGCGCCGATCGCATCGCCGTAATGGCCGCGCTGAACATTACTCACGACCTGCTGCACAAGGAAGATCGCCCGGACGTAAACGCCAGTGGCTCTACCCGCGAGCAGGTTCGCGACCTGCTGGATCGTGTCGATCTGGTGCTCGCAACCGATCCGGACGTCACCAAGGGCTGAAACGCGAAACCGCTTGGGGTATACTCGCGTCACTCCCTGGGGTGCTTGCCAGTTGACGATGTCCCTGAGCCGATTCGCACTACCCTGGAAGTTGCACGTTGGGCTGGTGTGCATGTCCGCTAGACGGAAAGCCTTAAAGCCTACTGCTTCTTCCACCTTGAACTTTCGGGTTCAAGGGCTAAGTCAGCAGCGGTTCATCCGGGGAGCCTGATTCTTGTCCGATGCCGGTTTAATTACCGGCATCGGCTTTTTTACGGGTAGGCTTTGTGCACCCGACCTGTTGAAGCCCTATTTCATGACCGAACCTGCGCTGCTTCCCCGCCCGCAACTTCGACGCATGCTGCGCAAGGCCCGCCGCGCACTGACACCCAGTCAGCAGCGCCAGGCCGCTCGCGGGTTGTATCAGCAATTGGCTCAGCACCCGCTGTTTCGCCGCGCAAAACACATCTCTCTTTATCTGCCCACCGACGGTGAAATCGACCCGCGTCTGTTGCTGCGCGCCGCACAACGCCGGGGCAAAGCCACCTATCTGCCGGTGCTCAGCGCCTGGCCGCGAACCAAAATGGTGTTCCAGCGGATTCGCCCCGGCGAGAAACTCAAACCCAACCGCTTCCGCATTCTGGAACCGCGCCACAACCTCGCCCGCCAACGCAAAGTCTGGGCACTGGATCTGGTGTTGCTGCCATTGGTCGGGTTTGACGATCTCGGCGGACGCCTGGGAATGGGCGGTGGATTTTACGACCGCAGCCTCGCCTATCTGGCTCGCCGGAAAAATTGGCGGCAGCCGACGTTATTGGGGCTGGCCCATGAATGTCAGAAGGTTGGACGCTTGGCGCAAGCGAGCTGGGATGTGCCGTTGCACGGAACGGTGACAGACAAGGCGTGGTATTTCGCAGGATCCGCACCGTAGGAGCAAAGCTTGCTCGCGATGGCGGCCCTGCAGGTACATAGATGTTGAATGCGACGCCGTCATCGCGAGCAAGCTTTGCTCCTACGGGTGCGGCGTCCGAAGAACAGGATCAGCGCTTGAAGGCCGAAGGCTGTTGTTGCTGGGCGATCTCGATCGGTGCGTCAGTCTTGTTGTTCCACAAGCTTTGGGCATAACCGGTGGTCACGACGCCGAGGCCGAACAAAATAACCAAAATCCATAGTAAATCCGGTTTGCGTTTCATCGATTGCCCCCCAAAGGCACATCAACACGATGACAGCAGCGGTTTCCGTTGTAGGCCGTGCAGCAGCGTCAAGCTAAGAAGGCCGGCATTTTGCGACAACGTGAACCGACACGCAAACGCTGGCGTCAACCGACTGTCGGTTTGTCATAAAATTGCCCGACAACTTGCCCACTCACCCCGCAAGGAGCAAAAAAATGGCCTATTGGCTGATGAAATCCGAGCCCGACGAATTCTCGATCAAAGACCTTGAGAAGCTTGGCAAAGCGCGCTGGGACGGGGTTCGCAACTATCAGGCACGTAACTTTTTGCGGGCGATGGCGGTCGGTGACAAGTTCTTCTTTTACCACTCCAGTTGCCCGGAGCCGGGGATCGCCGGGATCGGCCAGATCGCCCAAGCGGCGTATCCCGACCCGACGGCGCTCGATCCCCAGAGCCATTACTTCGACCCGAAAGCCACGCCGGAGAAAAACGCCTGGAGTGCGATTGATGTCGCGCATGTCGAGACGTTTGCCAAGGTGCTGAAGCTGGATTATCTGAAGCAGCAAACCGCGCTGGCCGAGATGCCGCTGGTGCAGAAAGGTTCGCGGTTGTCGGTGATGCCGGTGACAGCGGAGCAATGGACGGCGATTATCGCGTTGAAGCCTTGATTGATTTGTCGCCTGGAAGGAAGCCTTCGCGAGCAGGCTCACTCCTACAGGGAAATGCGTTCCAATGTAGGAGTGAGCCTGCTCGCGATGAGGCCAGAGCAGGCACCAGAAGTCTTATTGAATGATCAGGTTGTTAAACAACAGATCCTCAACCACTGGTTTACCCGTTTCATCATTCATCACTTGCTGCGTCTGCTTCAGCGCTTCCTGACGCAGTTTTTCCTTGCCCTCGACACTCGCCATCGCATCGCTGGTCTGCTGACTGAACAGCGCCACCAACTGGTTGCGAATCAACGGTTCATTGGCCTTGACCGCTTTGGTCGCCTCTTCACCGGTAACGCGCAACGCCACGTCAGCCTTGAACACCTTCAATTTCGGCGTGCCATCCAGCCCGTAGTTGCCCACGAACGGTGGGTTCAGGGAGATGTAATTGACCTTCGGCGCCTCGCCTTCTTTCGCTTCTTTGGCTTCTTCGGCCATCGCTGCCATCGGCAGAGACAGGGCCAGCAACAACATGATCCACGCTTTCACAATTCGCTCCTTATCCGGTTTGCGGCCTAGCATAACCACCCGCCGCGCAAGCACAAGCTTATGGCTGGCTATCAGGGCCGGGCATGCTCGTTGACCCAACGACTCACACACCTACACTTATCGGCCATCACTCCCAAAGGAATAGCCCTGATGAAAGCCGTGCTGTGCAAAGCCTTCGGCCCTGCCGAATCGCTGGTGCTGGAAGACGTCGCCAGTCCTGTCGCGAAGAAGAACGAAATCCTCCTGGACGTGCACGCCGCCGGGGTCAACTTCCCGGACACGCTGATCATCGAGGGCAAATACCAATTCAAGCCGCCCTTCCCGTTCTCCCCGGGCGGTGAAGCAGCGGGTGTGGTCAGCGCAGTCGGCGAAAAGGTCAGCCACCTCAAGGTCGGTGACCGGGTCATGGCCCTGACCGGTTGGGGCAGCTTCGCCGAACAGGTCGCCGTGCCGGGCTACAACGTGCTGCCGATCCCGCCGTCGATGGACTTCAACACCGCCGCTGCATTCAGCATGACCTACGGCACTTCAATGCACGCGCTCAAGCAACGGGCCCATCTGCAACCGGGTGAAACTCTGTTGGTGCTCGGCGCGTCCGGCGGGGTCGGCCTGGCTGCCGTGGAAATCGGCAAAGCCATGGGCGCCAGGGTGATCGCCGCCGCCAGCAGCGCGGAAAAACTCGCCGTGGCCAAGGCTGCCGGCGCCGATGAACTGATCAACTACAGCGAAACCAGCCTCAAGGATGAAATCAAACGCCTGACCGATGGCCAGGGCGCCGACGTCATTTACGACCCGGTCGGCGGCGATCTGTTTGACCAGGCCGTGCGCGCCATCGCCTGGAACGGCCGCCTGCTGGTGGTCGGTTTCGCCAGCGGCCGCATCCCCGAATTCCCGGTCAACCTCGCCTTGCTCAAAGGCGCCTCCGTGGTCGGCGTGTTCTGGGGCTCCTTCGCCCAGCGCCAACCTCAGGACAACGCGGCGAACTTCCAGCAATTGTTCGGCTGGTTTGCCGAGGGCAAGTTGAAGCCACTGGTGTCGCAGCTTTATCCGCTGAGTGAAGCGGCGCAGGCGATCAATGATCTGGGCCAGCGCAAAGCGGTCGGCAAGGTGGTTGTGCAGGTTCGCTGATCCTGACGAAGCGGTCTGGGCCTGTCTCTGCGGCTATAAAGAAATGCGCAGACCGCCTGCTGACGTCAAACCTAAAGCAGCTTGCGGATATCCGCAGGCAAATGCCTGGAGAACTTGGAAATTGGCGAATTACGGCACTCGCGAACGATATCTGACGCCCGCCTGTTGAGTTTGCTGATCAAATCCAGCCGTTGTTCATTCGGCATGTGCGCGGTCGAATCCGCACTCAACAGATAACCGCGGGTTTTGTAGAACACATCCGAATCGACCCAGGCGTAGTCAGCAATGTCCCGCAGAGACTCGGTAATCTCTCGGCACTTCACCGTTTTAAGCCATTCATTCAAGCCTTCCGGCAAATCCGAATAGAGACGGAAAGCCATTGGCGCCACCACTTCCACTTCGGCCGGTGTGTCGTCGCTGACGCTCCACGGTTGGTATCGCCATTGACGCACGGCGTCAGTGGATGCCCGCGCCAGTTCGGGATGATCGCTTTGCCGAACTCGCACCTTGCTGACCGAGCCATCCGAGTGGGCCGTGAACGCGACTACGACATTGCCGGTTATGCCTGCCCGGACCAAGACCTTGGAGTAAACCGGCTTGGGATTCTTTTGCGCAATCGGGAAACCCTCTGACGCCCAACCCATCGTCGAAAAAACCACTGAAACCACTAACGCAAACCATTGCATGCACTCATCCCTAGGCGATTGAAATTCCAGACCCGACAGCGATCTCAGATTAAGTCACGCTCGCCGTGCACTGGAATGGGATGGCTTCCTGTTTGGTTGAAGGACGTTTCCTAGAAATTTGTCTTACGTTGGACTGACCCGCCGCACAAAGGCTTACCACGCGACATTTCCCACAACGTCCTCCACTTACACCAGAGCGACATGTTCATAAAAGAACACCCCATCTCCAATATTTCCGCTGTTTGGTCAATGCGAACCGGTGCTATTTTCGGTAACGAAACTGTAACATTCGCATCCGCAGTCAAAACAAGAAAACTGGAGCTCTTGAATGTTTGCTTTCTTTCGACCAGCCGCACATCAGGCTGCCTTGCCTGAAGAAAAAATAGACAGCACCTATCGACGCCTTCGCTGGCAGATCTTCGCCGGTATTTTCATTGGCTATGCGGGTTATTACCTGCTGCGCAAGAACTTCTCTCTGGCCATGCCGTACCTGATAGACGAGGGTTACACCCGTGGTCAGCTGGGCCTGGCGATGTCGGCGATCGCGATTGCCTACGGTTTGTCGAAGTTCCTGATGGGCCTGGTCTCGGACCGTTCCAACCCGCGCTACTTTCTGCCCTTCGGCCTGCTGGTGTCGGCCGGGGTGATGTTCATTTTCGGTTTCGCGCCATGGGCGACGTCCAGCGTGACGATGATGTTCATCCTGTTGTTCATCAACGGTTGGGCACAAGGCATGGGCTGGCCGCCGAGTGGCCGGACGATGGTGCACTGGTGGTCGCAGAAAGAACGCGGCGGCGTGGTATCGGTGTGGAACGTGGCGCACAACGTCGGTGGCGGTTTGATCGGCCCGTTGTTCCTGCTCGGCATGGGCCTGTTCAATGACTGGCACGCGGCATTCTACGTGCCGGCAGCGGTAGCGTTGGCCGTGGCGGTGTTTGCCTTTATTACCATGCGCGACACTCCGCAATCGGTTGGCCTGCCGCCGATCGAGCAATACAAAAACGATTACCCGCAAGGCTACGATTCCAGCCACGAAGACGAATTCAGCGCCAAGGAAATCTTCGTCAAGTACGTGCTGCGCAA
Organism: Pseudomonas sp. SJZ131; assembly: GCF_007828705.1. Lineage (NCBI taxonomy): Bacteria > Pseudomonadati > Pseudomonadota > Gammaproteobacteria > Pseudomonadales > Pseudomonadaceae > Pseudomonas > Pseudomonas sp. SJZ131. Next base: position 379,078 of record NZ_VIVC01000003.1, read on the forward strand.
CAAAATGCTCTGGTACATCGCCCTCGCCAACGTCTTCGTTTACCTGCTGCGCTACGGCGTGCTGGACTGGGCGCCGACCTACCTCAAGGAAGCCAAGGGCTTCAACGTGGATAAAACCTCGTGGGCGTACTTCCTTTATGAGTGGGCGGGGATTCCGGGCACGCTGCTGTGCGGCTGGATGTCGGACAAGATCTTCCGTGGCAACCGTGGCCTGACCGGCATGGTGTTCATGGGCCTGGTGACCGTGGCAACGCTGGTCTACTGGTTGAACCCGGCTGGCCACCCGACCATCGACATGATCGCGCTGGTGTCGATCGGCTTCCTGATCTACGGCCCGGTGATGCTGATCGGTCTGCAAGCACTGGAACTGGTGCCGAAGAAAGCCGCCGGTACCGCAGCGGGCTTCACCGGGTTGTTTGGTTATCTCGGTGGTTCGGTCGCGGCCAGTGCAGCGATGGGCTACACCGTGGACCATTTCGGCTGGGACGGCGGATTTGTCCTGCTGATCGGCGCGTGCATCCTGGCGATGATTTGCCTCGCACCGACGCTATGGCACAAACAAATCGCCAGTCAGACTCGCGAAGAAGCTGTCGCCTGATCAGCCTGTGATTGGCAACGCTTGAGCCGCGCCTCCAGATTTCGGTCTGGCATGGCGTGGCTGCGCAGGGCGTTGGCGGTCTGCTCGACATAATCGCGAGTGGTGCCGTAACGCCCGCAAGCGCTCTCGAAGACTTGGCTGAGCACGTGATCCGGCAAGTTGCCGGCGTAGCTCGGCAGGTGCCGCTCCAGGACAAATCCCAACGCCTGAACCTGACTTCCGTCTTCGAGACGGCAGTTGAGCCAATGTGGGCGATAAGACGGGAATGGCATTTCGCGCTGCCACAAGGCATACAGCGACGCTTCGAGTTGCTCTTCCGGCAACCGATAGGCAAACCCGCTGCAAGAACCGCCGCGATCGAGGCCAAACACCAACCCCGGCACTTCCGGCGTGCCGCGATGTTCGTGGGACCACAAATACAAGCCGCGATGGTAACCGTGCACTCGGCCACGAACGCGTTCGACGGCGGCGCATTCCGGGCGCCAGATCAGCGAGCCATAGGCGAACAACCAGACCGGCCCACCCTTGTGGCGCGCCATGGTCGATTGCATCGAGCTGAGCAATTGTTCGTGAGTAAGCTGCGGCCCCAGATCGAGTCGCGGAGGGTAAGGCAAATTCAGCAAAGCAGATTCAATGGCACTCATGGCGAATAGCGTTCAGCTCCCCGCGAATAAAGAATTACTTAATAGAACGCACCGCTGAAACAATAAGGCACATATGTTTTAAGGCAATTTAAGTGCCATGGCACAGTTGTTAATTAATTGCCCGATTGGGATATAACCTACCGGCATTTATATAAATCTATAAATACCGATCGGCTATATGGGGAGTTATAACGATCAAGAACGTGGAGCGTACGCAAACACATCTGCGCGCATCTGATGCGCATCCATTCCCGCGTCGACCAGAGCATCCAGCGTGCCATAGACCATTGCCGGTGAGCCGCTGGCGTAAACGTGCAACGCCTTCAGATCGCTGAAGTCCTCACAGACCGCCGCGTGCAGCATGCCGCAACGGCCTTCCCAGCCGCATTGGTCGCTGACCACTTTGTGCAGGAACAGATTGGGCAACTTCAGCCATTCGTCCCAATGCTCGATTTCGTAGAAATCTTCAGGACGGCGCACACCCCAATACAGATGCACCGGGTGCTTGAAGCCCTGCGCGCGGCAATGTTCGATCAGGCTGTGGATCTGGCCCATGCCGGTGCCAGCGGCGATCAGCACCAGCGGACCGTCCGGCAACTCGGCCAGGTGGGTGTCGCCGAACGGCATCTCGATGCGCACCATCGGATTGCGTTGCAGCTGTTCGATCAGGCTCAGCGCACTGCTTTCGCGCGCCAGCACGTGGATTTCCAGATCGCGCCCGGCGTGTGGCGCCGAGGCCAGGGAGAACGCCGATTTCTCGCCGTTCTCGCGTCCGATCATCAAATACTGCCCGGCGTGATAGCGCGGCGGCTTGCCGGCCGGCGCGCGCAGGTGCACGCGAAACGTGTCGCCGCCGACCTCACGGCATTCAATGACCTGACACGACAAGCTGCGCACCGGCAGTTCTCCCAGCGCGAGCACGCCATCCCACAGCACGATGCAGTCTTCCAGCGGCTCTGCTATGCAAGTGTAGAACTCGCCATGATCGCGCACCGCGCCGGCCTGTTCGACCCGGCCTTCCACCAGCAATGCCGCGCACACGTGGCAATTGCCATTGCGGCAGCTCTGCGGGCATTCATAGCCCAGCCGCCGCGCGCCATCGAGAATCCGCTCGCCGGGCAGAATCTCAAGCACTGCTCCGGAGGGCTGCAAGGTTACGCGCATCAATCTATTCCTAACTGATTCCATATGTCATCGATCCGCTTGGTCACGGCTTCATCCTTGACGATCACCCGACCCCACTCGCGAGTGGTTTCGCCGGGCCATTTGTGCGTGGCATCGAGGCCCATCTTCGACCCCAGGCCGGAGACCGGCGAGGCGAAGTCGAGGTAATCGATCGGCGTGTTCTCGATCATCACCGTGTCGCGCTTGGGGTCCATGCGCGTGGTGATGGCCCAGACCACGTCGTTCCAGTCTCGCGCGTTGATATCGTCATCACAGACGATAACGAACTTGGTGTACATGAACTGTCGCAGAAACGACCAGACACCGAGCATTACCCGCTTGGCGTGGCCCGGATACGACTTCTTCATCGTCACGATGGCCATGCGGTACGAGCAGCCTTCGGGCGGCAGGTAGAAATCGGTGATTTCCGGGAACTGCTTCTGCAGGATCGGCACGAACACCTCGTTCAGCGCCACACCGAGAATCGCCGGCTCATCCGGTGGACGGCCGGTGTAGGTGCTGTGGTAGATCGGTTTGATCCGATGGGTGATGCGTTCGACGGTGAACACCGGGAAGCTGTCGACTTCGTTGTAGTAACCGGTGTGGTCGCCGTAAGGGCCTTCGTCGGCCATCTCGCCGGGATGGATCACGCCTTCGAGGATGATCTCGGCGGTGGCCGGCACTTGCAGGTCGTTGCCACGGCACTTCACCAGTTCGGTGCGGTTGCCGCGCAGCAGACCAGCAAACGCGTATTCGGAAAGGCTGTCGGGCACCGGCGTCACGGCGCCAAGAATGGTCGCCGGGTCAGCGCCCAACGCCACGGACACCGGGAACGGCTTGCCGGGATGCTTCTCGCACCATTCGCGATAATCCAGCGCGCCACCACGGTGGCTGAGCCAACGCATGATCACCTTGTTGCGGCCGATCACTTGCTGACGGTAGATGCCGAGGTTCTGCCGGTCCTTGTTCGGACCTTTGGTGACGGTCAGGCCCCAGGTGATCAGCGGGCCGACGTCGCCGGGCCAGCAGGTCTGCACCGGCAGCATGGCCAGATCGACGTCGTCGCCCTCGATCACCACTTCCTGGCACACCGCGTCTTTGACGACTTTCGGCGCCATGGAAATGATCTTGCGGAAGATCGGCAGTTTCGACCAAGCGTCTTTCAAGCCCTTCGGCGGCTCGGGTTCCTTGAGGAACGCCAGCAGTTTGCCGATTTCGCGCAGCTCGCTGACCGCCTCGGCGCCCATGCCCATGGCCACCCGCTCGGGAGTACCGAACAGGTTACCGAGCACCGGAATGTCATAGCCGGTGGGGTTTTCGAACAGCAGCGCCGGGCCTTTGGCCCGCAGCGTGCGATCGCAGACCTCGGTCATCTCCAGCACTGGAGAGACAGGGATCTGGATGCGTTTCAACTCTCCGCGCTGCTCAAGCTGCTGCACGAAATCCCGAAGATCCTTGAATTTCATTGATGTTGGCACCCGTAAAATAGGCGTACATCCTACCTGCTCTGACGCCCGAACAGCAGCCTGTCAGCGCATGCCAGCGATCAATTGTGCGCCGTACCCAACAGCACCGGCGCAAACAACGGGCTCAAACGCGCACTGCCGACGTCGGACAAATGGTCTTCGTCCTTGTACTGCGAATGGCCGTTGACCTCGATGCTGCAGACCTTGTCGGCACACATCAGCGGCGTCGGGTCGATGACATGCACGCCGGGGTCGGCGGCGCTCATCGAATCAAACAGCGAACTGAGGAAATGCTGACGCGCCAGGTGCTCTTCGAGCGGACGCCCCAGACCCTCGGCCGAACGCCCGACGCGCGCCAGACTGGTCAAGCGGCCAATGGCGCCCTTGCGTTGCAGCGGCACTTCCTTGAACAGCCAGACCTGCGCGCCCGCCGCCCGAATCGCCGCCACACGCGCTTCGATCGCGGCAGCCATGCGTGCTTCCGATTGCGCAATGTTGTCGTGGGAGTTGAGCAGCACTTTTTTATCGCCGTCCTCACGCCCGTAAACGTAGAGACTCCAGTTGGACGCCAGCACCACATCCTTGATCTGCAAGCGGCGCACCTGCTCCATGGTCTGTTCGTTGAAATCCCTGCAGCGCTCGCGCGGGTCATCGCTGAGGATCGGCGGGCAGGCGCTCATGCTGTAGAGCCAGACCGGCCGGCCTTCGCGGGCGGCGTTGGTTTTGATCGCCGGCAACAACGCGGCGGCGTGGCTGTCGCCCCAGACCAGTTGCGTCGCGGGCTCGGTCTGGTTGTCGCCGACCAGACACGCCTTGTCGAACTTCTTGTCCGACGTCACCAGCATGCATTTCATCTGCCCGGCGCGCCATTCACGTGCCTGCGCATATTCCAGCGCTTTGCCGGTCAGGCGTTGCGGAAAACCATCGGAGGAGCGCACCACTGAACCGGTGACGGCCAGCGCCGCCATGGCCAGCAAACCGCCAACCAGCACCGGTTTTCGCCCGGCCAGCAAGCGCTTCTCACGGAACGGCAATTCGACGAAACGCCAGCTCAACCACGCCAGGCCCAGCGCCAAGAGAATCCAGCCAGCCGCTTCCCACGGTTGAATACCGTCGATGGAAATGGCATTGGCGTAGACAAAAACCGGCCAGTGCCACAGGTAAAAGGAATAGGACAGCAAACCGATCCAGACGAACACCCGTGCGCTCAACAGGCGCCCGGCGATTGTCGAACCGTGCGCGCCGGACCAGATCAGCGCGGTCGCGCCCAGCACCGGAAGCAATGCCGCCCAGCCTGGAAACACGGTGCCGCGGTCAAAGGTGAACACCGCCACCAGCACCGCGACCAACCCGGCAACCCCGACCAACTGATAGAGCCACGGCCGAATCGGTTGTTTTGGCGCCGGGACCACGGCGAGCATTGCACCGCAGAGCAATTCCCAGGCACGAGTCGGCAACGAGAAAAACGCGAAGTCGGGTTTGCGCTCGATGTAAGCGATGTTCAAACCGAACGACACCAACAGCACCGCAAAGAGCATCCAGCGCCAATGCCGGACATAGCGCATCAACAACACCATCAGCAGCGGGAAGAAGATGTAGTACTGCTCTTCAACGGCCAGCGACCAAGTGTGCAGCAACGGTTTCAGATCCGACGCGGGTTGAAAGTAACCGTCTTCGCGCATGAACAGAATGTTGGAAATGAACAGCGCCTGATACCGCACCGTCCGGCCCAATTCGGAGAAGTCCTTGGCGGTCAGCAACAGCCAGCCCAGCGCCAACGTCGCCAGCAGCACCACGCTCAGCGCTGGAATGATCCGCCGTGCGCGGCGCGCCCAGAAGTCGACGAAGCTGAACCGTTGCGCGCTGATCTCGCGGAACAGGATGCTGGTGATGAGGAATCCGGAAATGACGAAGAACACGTCAACCCCGACAAAACCGCCGCTGAACGTGCTGAAACCGAAGTGAAACAGCACCACCGGAATAACCGCCAGGGCGCGCAAGCCGTCAATATCGCGGCGATTGCCAAAAGTGTGCATAACGTCCCTTGTCGTTCCCGATACAAATCAGATTGAAATTGCTTTGAAACAGGAACGACCGGACCTCGCGCAACACACGATTGATCCCCCACAAACTGTCTGCAGGATAATAAATACGCGGTTGGCGGGTGGTGGCACCCGAATAATGGGCGCCAGTTTACAGCACAGTAATTTTCAATCCAGATACAAAATCGTCGGCATAAAAAAAGAGCGCCCGTTGCGGGGCGCTCTTTTTTGCAGCGAGCTGCGTGTTACTTGCGCTTCATCGACAAGAAGAACTCGTCGTTGGTCTTGGTCGTCTTCAACTTGTCGACCAGGAACTCGATGGCAGCGATTTCGTCCATCGGGTGCAGCAGCTTGCGCAGGATCCACATACGCTGCAGTTCGTCGTCGGCGGTCAGCAACTCTTCGCGGCGGGTGCCGGAACGGTTGATGTTGATGGCCGGGAACACGCGTTTTTCAGCGATGCGGCGATCCAGAGGCAGTTCCATGTTGCCCGTGCCTTTGAATTCCTCGTAGATCACTTCGTCCATTTTCGAGCCGGTTTCAACCAGCGCGGTGGCGATAATGGTCAGCGAGCCGCCTTCTTCGATGTTCCGCGCGGCGCCGAAGAAACGTTTCGGTTTCTCCAGGGCGTGGGCATCGACACCACCGGTGAGCACTTTGCCGGAGCTCGGGATCACGGTGTTGTAGGCGCGAGCCAGACGGGTGATGGAGTCGAGCAGGATCACTACGTCTTTCTTGTGTTCGACCAGGCGCTTGGCCTTCTCGATCACCATTTCGGCAACCTGCACGTGGCGGGTTGGCGGCTCATCGAACGTCGAGGCAACCACTTCGCCGCGCACGGTGCGCTGCATTTCGGTTACTTCTTCCGGACGCTCATCGATCAGCAGCACGATCAGGTGAACTTCAGGGTTGTTACGCGCGATGTTTGCGGCAATGTTCTGCAGCATGATCGTCTTACCGGCTTTCGGCGGTGCAACGATCAGACCGCGCTGGCCTTTGCCGATCGGGGCGCACAGGTCGATGACACGACCGGTCAAGTCTTCGGTGGAACCGTTGCCGGCTTCCATCTTCATGCGCACGGTCGGGAACAGCGGGGTCAGGTTCTCGAAGAGAATCTTGTTTTTCGCGTTTTCGGGACGGTCGTAGTTGATCGTGTCAACTTTGAGCAGCGCGAAATAACGCTCGCCTTCCTTTGGAGGGCGGATCTTGCCAACGATGGTGTCACCGGTGCGCAAGTTGAAGCGACGGATCTGGCTCGGCGAGACGTAGATATCGTCTGGGCCGGCGAGATAGGAAGCGTCAGCAGAGCGGAGGAAGCCGAAGCCGTCCTGGAGAATCTCCAGCACGCCATCACCGGAGATTTCCTCGCCGCTTTTCGCGTGCTTTTTGAGCAGGGAGAAAATCACGTCCTGCTTGCGCGAACGGGCCATATTTTCTATGCCCATCTGTTCGGCCAATTCGAGCAGTTCGGTAATCGGCTTTTGCTTGAGTTCAGTCAGATTCATATAGGAATGACGTAATCATTTATGGAGGGGGGGAAATTAAGCTTTTGGCTTAATGAGGCCGCGCCGCAGAGAAGGCGACAGGATCGCGTACTTATTCGAAAAGGAGTGCGTCGGCGACGGCTAGCAGGGGGCAGTGGAGAAACCAGTGCGGGGCCGAATGTACCACCTGAGTTTCGGAGCGTCTAGCCCTGAATATGCAAAAAGCCCCGCAATATGCGGGGCTTTTCATACAACGTCGCCGACTCAGATGTTGGCGTCGAGGAATGCAGCCAATTGCGACTTGGACAGCGCGCCAACCTTGGTCGCTTCCACGTTGCCGTTCTTGAACAGCATCAGGGTAGGAATGCCACGAACGCCGTGCTTGGCCGGGGTTTCCTGGTTTTCGTCGATGTTCAGTTTGGCAACGGTCAGCTTGCCTTTGTAGGTTTCAGCAATTTCGTCCAGAACAGGAGCGATCATTTTGCAAGGGCCGCACCATTCAGCCCAGTAGTCGACCAGTACAGCGCCTTCGGCCTTGAGTACATCGGCCTCGAAGCTAGCGTCGCTAACGTGTTTGATAAGATCGCTGCTCATGGAAGTCTCCAGGTTGTAAGCAAAAAAACGTGGCCCATCATAGCCGCCCTTCCCCCGTTCAGGAAGCCGCAGATGATTGACTCTCGCTATGGTGGCGCATGAGTTTGGGTATAGCTCAATTCGCGCACCGGCGGCACTCGCATTGTAAAAATGCACTATCGCAGTGCACGAACCGCTGATTTATCCGGCGTTCACTTCCCCGATCAATCCCTGCGCAACCACGCCGGCGTGCGCCAAACGTTGTTGGCATGGCCCGTGCTCTATCGAATCGCATTGCCTTCAAGCCGATTCGGAGTTTCCCATGACCCAGCGTTACCGCGCCCTCCTCGCCGCCCTGTTCGCCAGCCTGTTGCTGACCCAGGCACCCGCCCACGCCGACAGCCTCGAAGATGTGGTCAAACGCGGCACGCTCAAAGTCGCCGTGCCGCAGGACTTCCCGCCGTTCGGCTCGGTCGGCCCGGACATGAAACCGCGCGGCCTCGACATCGACACCGCCAAACTGCTGGCCGACCAGCTCAAGGTCAAACTCGAACTGACCCCGGTAAACAGCACCAACCGCATTCCCTTCCTGACCACCGGCAAGGTCGATCTGGTGATCTCCAGCCTAGGTAAAAACGCCGAGCGCGAAAAAGTCATCGATTTCTCCAGCGCCTACGCGCCCTTCTACCTCGCCGTGTTCGGCCCGCCAGACGCCGAGATCAAAAGCCTCGATGACCTCAAGGGCAAAACCATCAGCGTCACCCGTGGCGCCATCGAAGACATCGAACTGAGCAAAGTCGCCCCCGAAGGCGTGACCATCAAGCGCTTCGAGGACAACAATTCGACCATCGCCGCGTACCTCGCCGGCCAGGTTGACCTGATCGCCAGCGGCAACGTGGTGATGGTCGCGATCAGCGAGAAAAACCCGAAACGCGTGCCGGCGCTGAAAGTGAAGCTCAAGGATTCGCCGGTCTACGTGGGCGTGAACAAGAACGAGCCGGCGCTGCTGGACAAGGTCAACCAGATCCTGGCCACCGCCAAAACCGACGGTTCGCTGGAAAAGAACGCCATGATCTGGCTCAAAGAGCCGCTGCCGGCCGATCTCTGATCACCCGCCGGGAGACGCGACATGGCTTATCAGTTTGATTTTCTGCCGGTGGTGCAAAACACCGATCTGTTGCTGCGCGGTGCGCTGTTCACTCTGGAACTGACGGCCATCGGCGCGGTGCTCGGGGTCAGCCTGGGGATCGTCGGCGCGTTGGTGCGGGCGTGGAACATCCGGCCGTTCTCGGCAATCTTCGGCGTGTATGTCGAGTTGATCCGCAACACGCCGTTTCTGGTGCAGCTGTTTTTCATCTTCTTCGGTTTGCCCTCGCTGGGCCTGCAGATTTCCGAATGGCAGGCGGCGGTGCTGGCGATGGTGATCAACCTCGGCGCCTATTCGACCGAGATCATTCGCGCCGGCATTCAGGCGATACCGCGCGGGCAACTGGAAGCCGCTGCCGCATTGGCGATGACCCGTTTCGAAGCGTTTCGCCATGTGGTTTTGCTGCCGGCGCTGGGCAAGGTCTGGCCGGCGCTGAGCAGCCAGATCATCATCGTCATGCTCGGTTCGGCCGTGTGTTCGCAGATCGCCACCGAAGAGTTGAGCTTCGCCGCCAACTTCATTCAGTCGCGCAACTTCCGCGCCTTCGAAACCTACGCCCTGACCACCCTGGTTTACCTGTGCATGGCGCTGATGATCCGCCAATTGCTGAACTGGATCGGTCGACGCTACATCGCAAGGAGCGGCCAATGAGCGATTTCACCTTTTGGGACATCGTCCGCAACCTGCTGACCGGCCTGCAATGGACGCTGGCGCTGTCGCTGGTGGCGTTTATTGGCGGTGGCGTGATCGGTTTGCTGGTGATGGTCATGCGCATTTCCAGGAAGACCTTCCCGCGCAGTTTCGCCCGCACTTACATCGAACTGTTTCAGGGCACGCCGCTGTTGATGCAGCTGTTCCTGGTGTTCTTCGGCGTGGCGCTGGCCGGCGTGGAGATTTCGCCGTGGATGGCGGCGGCGGTGGCGTTGACGCTGTTTACCAGCGCGTACCTCGCGGAGATCTGGCGCGGGTGCGTCGAATCGATCCCCCACGGCCAGTGGGAAGCCTCGTCGAGTCTGGCGCTCAATCCGCTGGAGCAATTGCGCTACGTGATCTTGCCGCAAGCCTTGCGCATTGCGGTGGCGCCGACCGTGGGGTTTTCGGTGCAAGTGGTCAAAGGCACCGCTGTCACCTCGATCATCGGTTTCACCGAACTGACCAAAACCGGCGGCATGTTGGCCAACGCCACGTTCGAGCCATTCATGGTCTACGGCCTCGTCGCACTTGGTTACTTTTTGCTCTGTTATCCCTTGTCCCTCAGTGCGCGCTACCTGGAAAGGAGACTGCATGCCCCTGCTTAGAATTTCCGCCCTGCATAAATATTACGGCGATCACCATGTGCTCAAAGGCATCGACCTCAGCGTCGAGGAAGGCCAGGTGGTGGCGATCATCGGCCGCAGCGGCTCGGGCAAATCGACGTTATTGCGCACGTTGAACGGTCTGGAATCGATCAATGACGGCGTCATCGAAGTCGACGGCGAATACCTCGACGCCGCCCGCGCCGACCTGCGCAGTTTGCGGCAGAAGGTCGGCATGGTGTTTCAGCAGTTCAACCTGTTCCCGCACCTGACCGTGGGCGAAAACGTGATGCTCGCGCCGCAAGTGGTGCAGAAAGTACCGAAGAAAATTGCCTCGGACCTGGCCCGGCAGATGCTTGAACGGGTCGGTTTGGGCGAAAAGTTTGATGCGTTCCCGGACCGCTTGTCCGGCGGCCAGCAACAGCGCGTGGCGATTGCCCGGGCGCTGGCGATGTCGCCGAAGGTGTTGCTGTGCGACGAGATTACCTCGGCGCTGGACCCGGAATTAGTCAATGAAGTGCTGAGCGTGGTCCGGCAATTGGCCAAGGAAGGCATGACGCTGATCATGGTCACCCACGAAATGCGCTTCGCCCGCGAGGTGGGGGACAAGTTGGTGTTCATGCATCAGGGCAAGGTGCACGAGGTCGGCGCACCGAAAGATTTGTTCGCCCGGCCGCAGACGGCGGAGTTGGCGAATTTCATCGGCACGGTGGAGGCGGCCGGCTGAAAGATCTTTAGTGCCCGTCAGGACGCCTTCGCGGGCAAGCCTCGCTCCTACGGATCCGGGGTGTTCGCGGACCTTTCACACGCCGCCAATCTGTAGGAGCGAGGCTTGCCCGCGAAGGCGTCCGTGAGAACACTGATCTTTTCTGCGCAGGATCAAGGCTTTGAACACTGCGCGTTGGCGCGAGCGTTTGATCGTGGCACGATGTCGAGGTTATCGACCGAGACCCCCAGACCATGCCGCAATCCCAAGCCAAGAATCTGTCCCTGATCGCCGCAATCGACCTGGGCTCCAACAGCTTTCACATGGTCGTGGCCAAGGCCCAGAACGGCGAAATCCGCATTCTTGAGCGCCTCGGCGAAAAGGTCCAACTGGCCGCCGGCATCGACGATGAGCGCCAGCTCAACGAAGAATCGATGCAGCGCGGGCTCGATTGCCTCAAGCGCTTCGCCCAACTGATCAACGGTATGCCGCTGGGCGCCGTGCGCATCGTCGGCACCAACGCCCTGCGCGAAGCCCGCAACCGTGGCGAGTTCATCCGCCGCGCCGAAGAAATCCTCGGCCACCCGGTGGAAGTCATCTCCGGCCGTGAAGAAGCACGGCTGATCTACCTCGGCGTCTCGCACACCCTCGCCGACACCCCGGGCAAACGCCTGGTCGCCGACATCGGCGGCGGCAGTACCGAATTCATCATCGGCCAACGCTTCGAGCCGTTGCTGCGCGAAAGCCTGCAAATGGGTTGCGTCAGTTATACCCAGCGTTATTTCAAGGACGGCAAGGTCACGCCGGCCCGCTACGCCCAGGCTTATACGGCGGCGCGGCTGGAGATCATGAGCATCGAGCACGCTTTGCATCGGCTGACCTGGGATGAAGCCATCGGCTCCTCGGGCACCATCCGCGCCATCGGCCTGGCGCTGAAGGCCGGCGGCCACGGCAGCGGCGAAGTGAATGCCGAAGGCCTGGCCTGGCTCAAGCGCAAGGTGTTCAAACTCGGTGACGCCGAGAAAATCGATTTCGAAGGCATCAAGCCTGACCGCCGCGCGATTTTCCCGGCCGGTCTGGCGATTCTCGAAGCGATTTTCGATGCGCTCGAACTGCAACGCATGGATCACTGCGAAGGCGCGCTGCGTGAAGGCGTGCTCTACGACTTGCTGGGCCGTCATCATCACGAAGACGTCCGCGAGCGCACGCTCAGCTCGCTGATGGAGCGTTACCACGTCGATCTGGAACAAGCGGCGCGGGTTGAACGCAAAGCGCTGCACGCGTTTGATCAGGTGGCCGAGGATTGGGATCTGGACGACGGTGTCTGGCGCGAATTGCTCGGCTGGGCCGCCAAGGTGCATGAAGTGGGTCTGGACATCGCCCACTATCACTATCACAAGCACGGCGCCTACCTGATCGAGCACTCGGACCTCGCCGGTTTCTCCCGCGAAGACCAGTTGATGCTCGCGCTGCTGGTGCGCGGGCATCGGCGCAATATTCCCAAGGACAAGTTTGCCGACTTCGGCAAGGACGGCATCAAGCTGATCCGCCTGTGTGCGCTGCTGCGATTTGCGATCCTGTTCCACCACATCCGTGGCACCCAGGAAATGCCGCAAGTCACCCTGCGCGCCAACGGCGACAGCCTCGACGTGCTATTCCCGGCCAATTGGCTGGATGAAAACCAGCTGACCCAGGCCGACTTCGCCCTCGAAGCGGAATGGCTGACACGCGTGGGTTTCACCCTCAACGTGCGCTAACACACCTGCCGCACACAAACCTGTAGCAGCAAAGCTTGCTCGCGATAGCGATCCCACTGACGCCATCGCCAGCAAGCTGTGCTCCCACAGGTAATCCCCTCAACGCGATCCAGCAAACACCACATACCAATGTAGGAGTGAGCCTGCTCGCGATAGCAGTGGTTCAGTCATGATCAATATCGACTGACACTCCGCCATCGCGAGCAAGCCCGCTCCCACAGGGATTTTGTGGGTTATCGCACGGCCAGGATCGGGCTACCCAACCGTTCCAGCAGGGTGGCCTGGGCGCTGCGGGGGTTCTGGTTGCCGGTCGGGGTGTTGCGGATGTAGCGACCGTCCGACTGCAGGCTCCAACTGTGGGTGTTGTCAGTCAGGTACAGCTCCAGCTCCTTCTTGACCCGCATGATCAGCTTCTTGCCTTCCACCGGGAAGCAAGTCTCAACGCGCTTGTCGAGGTTGCGCTCCATCCAGTCGGCGCTGGAGAGGAACATCTGCTCCTCGCCGCCATTGAGGAAGTAGAACACCCGCGTGTGCTCGAGGAAGCGGCCGATGATCGAGCGCACATGGATGTTGTGCGAAACCCCGGCAATCCCCGGACGCAGGCAGCACATGCCGCGCACCACCAGATCGATACGCACGCCGGACTGGCTGGCCTTGTACAACGCGCGAATGACTTTCGGGTCAGTCAGCGAGTTGAACTTGGCGATGATGTGCGCCGGTTTGCCGTCGAGGGCGAACTGGGTTTCGCGGGCAATCATGTCGAGCATGCCCTTCTTCAGCGTGAACGGCGCGTGCAGCAACTTCTTCATGCGCAGCGTCTTGCCCATGCCGATCAACTGGCTGAACAGTTTGCCGACGTCCTCGCACAAAGCGTCGTCGGACGTCAGCAAGCTGTAGTCGGTGTACAACCGGGCGTTGGCCGCGTGGTAGTTGCCGGTGCCCAAGTGCGCGTAACGGACGATTTCGCCAGCCTCGCGGCGCAGGATCAGCATCATCTTGGCGTGGGTCTTGAAGCCGACCACGCCATAAATCACCACCGCACCGGCCGCTTGCAGACGGCTGGCCAGTTGCAGGTTGGACTCTTCGTCGAACCGCGCACGCAACTCGATCACCGCCGTGACTTCCTTGCCGTTTCTCGCCGCATCGACCAGCGCATCGACGATTTCCGAGTTGGCGCCCGAGCGGTACAAGGTCTGGCGCACCGCCAACACGTGCGGGTCTTTCGCCGCTTGGCGCAGCAGGTCGACCACTGGCGTAAACGACTCGAACGGGTGCAGCAGCAGAATGTCCTGCTTGCTGATCACGCTGAAAATGTTCTCGCTGTTCTGCAGCAGTTTCGGAATCTGCGGCGTGAACGGCAGGTATTGCAGCGCGCGCTGACTGTCGAGGCCGGTGATGCTGAACAGGCGAGTCAGGTTGACGGGCCCGTTGACCTGATACAGCTCGGTCTCGTGCAGGTTGAACTGCTTGAGCAGGTAATCGGACAAGTGTTTCGGGCAGGTATCGGCCACTTCCAGACGCACCGCATCGCCGTAACGACGCGAGAACAGTTCGCCGCGCAGCGCACGGGCCAAGTCTTCGACGTCTTCGGTATCGACCGCCAGATCGGCGTTTCGGGTCAGGCGGAACTGGTAGCAGCCCTTGACCTTCATGCCCTGGAACAGGTCATCGGCGTGCGCGTGGATCATCGACGACAGGAACACATAGTTGTCGCCCGAACCGCCGACCTCTTCCGGCACCTTGATCACGCGCGGCAGCAGACGCGGCGCCGGGATGATCGCCAAGCCGGAGTCGCGGCCGAAGGCGTCGATGCCTTCGAGCTCGACGATGAAGTTCAGGCTCTTGTTCACCAGCAACGGGAAAGGGTGCGTCGGGTCGAGGCCGATCGGGGTGATGATCGGCGCGATCTCGTCGCGGAAATAACGGCGAACCCAGGTTTTGATCTTGGTGGTCCAGTGCCGACGACGGATGAAGCGGACCTGATGTTTCTCCAGTTCCGGCAACAGAATGTCGTTGAGGATTGCGTATTGGCGATCGACGTGGCCGTGCACCAGCTCGCTGATCCGCGCCAGCGCCTGATGCGGCTGCAAGCCATCGGCGCCCGCCTGTTCGCGGGCGAAGGTGATCTGCTTCTTCAGGCCGGCGACGCGAATCTCGAAGAACTCGTCGAGGTTGCTGGAGAAAATCAGCAGAAACTTCAGCCGCTCGAGCAACGGGTAGGACTCATCCAGCGCCTGTTCCAGCACGCGAATGTTGAACTGCAGTTGCGAGAGCTCGCGATGGATGTACAGGCTGCTGTCATCCAGGCCGGGAATGGCAATCGCCGGGGCGGCATGCGCCTCGGTTGGCACCGCAGGTGCAGAAGGCTCCAGCTCCGGTGGGGTTTCGGCGATTTGCTCGACCACGGGTTGAGCCTCTTTTACAGCAACTTCAGTAAGTCCTTCGGTATTCATGGAATGTTCCTGGGAGGGCTATTGTTGCTCTCGTAACAATTGGGCAGCGCGCACGGCAAAATAAGTCAGGATGCCATCTGCGCCTGCGCGTTTAAAAGCGGTCAGGGATTCGAGAATCACCCCTTCGCTCAACCAGCCATTCTGGATTGCCGCCATGTGCATGGCGTATTCGCCGCTGACTTGATAGACGAACGTCGGCACTTTGAATTCTTCTTTGACCCGGTAAAGGATGTCCAGATACGGCATGCCTGGCTTGACCATGACCATGTCCGCGCCTTCTGACAAGTCCGCCGCCACTTCGTGCAGGGCTTCGTTGCTGTTGGCCGGGTCCATTTGGTAGGACGCCTTGTTCGCTTTGCCGAGGTTCAGCGCCGAACCCACTGCATCGCGGAATGGGCCGTAATAGGCGCTGGCGTACTTCGCCGAGTAAGCCATGATCCGCACATTGACGTGATCGGCCAGCTCCAGCGCTTCGCGGATTGCCTGGATGCGACCGTCCATCATGTCCGACGGCGCGACGACTTGCGCGCCGGCAGCGGCGTGGGACAAGGCCTGCTTGACCAGCGCATCGACGGTGATGTCGTTCTGCACGTAGCCTTCTTCGTCGAGAATGCCGTCCTGGCCGTGCGTGGTGAACGGGTCCAGCGCCACGTCGGTGATCACTCCCAGTTCCGGGAAGCGCTCACGCAGGGCGCGGGTGGCGCGCTGGGCGATGCCGTCCGGGTTCCAGGCTTCGGCGGCGTCCAGCGATTTCAGTTCTGCCGGGGTCACCGGAAACAGTGCCAGCGCCGGAATCCCCAGCTCGACCCATTTGGCCGCTTCTTCGAGCAACAGATCGATGGTCAGACGTTCAACGCCGGGCATCGAGGCGACTGCTTCGCGACGGTTTTCACCGTCCAGCACGAACACCGGCAGGATCAGGTCATCGACGCTCAATACGTTTTCACGCACCAGTCGACGCGAGAAATCATCACGACGGTTGCGACGCAGGCGAGTTGCAGGAAACAAGCGATTGGCGGGGGTAAAGCTCACGGCAGACTCCTGAGCCCGCGCTGGCAGGCGAGCGTGACAGTTATAAGCGGCCATTATGACGAACAGATGACGGTTGTGCTTATCCCTGTGACGCGTAGCCGCATTCCATTGTCCGTGTAGGATTTGTTCACGTCGAGACACATTTGGACACTTTCATGAATGTGCACGAAGGGTTAGGCTGCGCGTTCATTTCGCCAGCACCCAGACAATGCTCCAACAATTTCTGCATGACTTCGGCTACTTTGCCCTTTTTCTCGGCACGTTCTTCGAAGGCGAAACCATCCTGGTGCTCGCGGGCTTCCTCGCGTTTCGCGGATACATGGACATCAACCTGGTGGTTGTCGTGGCGTTCTGCGGCAGTTATGCCGGCGATCAGCTGTGGTACTTCCTGGGGCGCAAACACGGGCGCAAATTACTTGCGCGCAAACCGCGCTGGCAATTGATGGGCGACCGCGCGCTGGAACACATCCGCCGCCACCCCGACATCTGGGTGCTGAGCTTCCGGTTTGTCTATGGTTTGCGCACAGTGATGCCGGTGGCGATCGGCCTGTCGGGTTATCCGCCGGGACGTTATCTGCTGCTGAACGGGATTGGCGCGGCAATCTGGGCCAGCGCCCTCGCCGCCGCGGCTTATCACTTTGGCGCGGTGCTTGAGGGCATGCTCGGCAGCGTCAAGAAGTACGAGCTATGGGTGCTCGGCGCGCTGCTGGTGCTGGGCCTGGGCCTGTGGATCCGTCGGCGCTTCAAGAATGCGCGTCTGGCGAAGAAGATCTACGCCGAAGAACAAGCGCAAAAAGCCGAACAGGCGCGCATCGACGAGACTAAGACGCCAGCCGAGTGAAGCGGTTTCTGCAGCAGTAGAGACCGATTGCGCTGAGCAAGCTGTAGCTGAGCAGTGCGACCCAACTCACCGCGCTGGCCGGCCACAGCCCGACCAGCGGCGCCAGCCACACCAGCGGCACGTTCGATGCCAGGCGCAACAGCTCCAGTTTCCACGCCCACGGGCGATTCTCCAGGGCCACGCCCAAGGTAAACAGCCCCAGCGCCACGGCACTCCAGCCGAGCACCAGCGCGGCGGTCGGCAGGCTCGGTTCCAGGTTCATCAAATAGCTGCCCAGCGCGATGTAGACGCAAAACTGCAGCGCCACGTAGATTTGCTGGCGCGCGTCCAGCGGCACTTCGAATTTGCGGAACTGGCTCAGGTCGGGTTTGCTCATCGGGTACTTCGCGGCGACATCGGCCGGGCGCCAACCGGTGCGCATGAACCAGATGCGCAGCTTGTCCCACTTGCTCTCGGCGCGTTTCGCGTCCTCCCACAACTGCGCATAAAACTGCACGTTGGCCCACAGCGGATTCCAGCTCGCCAGCGGCGTGGTCACGCCGAAAATCACCGGTTCGTTATCGTCCTCTTCCTGGAACGAGCCAAATAGACGGTCCCAAATAATGAACACCCCGCCGTAGTTGCGATCCATGTAGAGAGCGTTCTGTGCATGGTGGGCCCGATGATTGGATGGCGTGACGAAGAACCATTCGAACCAGCCGAGCTTGGGAATGTGTTTGGTGTGCACCCAGAATTGGTACAGCAGGTTCAGCGCCGCGACGCTGACGAACACCAGCAGTGGCACGCCGAGCACGGCCATCGGCAGGTAGAAGATCCAGCTCAGGAGAAATCCGGTGCTGGTCTGGCGCAGCGCGGTGGAGAGGTTGTAGTCCTCGCTCTGGTGATGCACCGAGTGCGCGGCCCAGAGGATGTTGCGCTCGTGGCCCATGCGGTGCAGCCAGTAGTAGCAGAAGTCGTACAGGACAAAGGCAAACAGCCAGACCCAGACGCTGTCGCCGTCGAGTTTGAACAGCGCCAGATGCTCGAGCGCAAAAGCATACGTCAGCAGCCCCACGCCTTTGGTCAGCAGGCCGGTAGTGGTCGACAACACGCCGGTGCTGATGCTGTTGATCGCATCGGCGAGGCGATAATTGCGCGTGCCGCGCCAACGGTCGGCCAGCAGTTCGACGGCAATCAGCACAAAGAAAAACGGCACCGCGTACAGAATGAAGTTCATGACGTGCCCTGAACAGAATCCGGATCACAGATCCTAGGTGTAGCCGCGAATTAACCCTATGGCAACGAGTGACAAATTAGTGGACATTTAACGCCATGAATCTGGAGAAAAACCCATGAGCAAAAAAATTGCAGTGATCCTTTCCGGCTGTGGCGTTTACGACGGCGCCGAGATCCACGAAAGCGTGATCACCTTGCTGCGCCTCGACCAGCGCGGCGCTCAGGTGCAGTGCTTTGCGCCAAACATCGCGCAACTGCACGTGATCAACCACCTGACCGGCGAAGAAATGCCGGAGTCGCGCAACGTGCTGGTGGAATCGGCGCGCATCGCTCGCGGCCAGGTCAAGGACTTGCGCGAGGCCAGCGTCGAGGACTTCGATGCGTTGATCGTGCCCGGTGGTTTTGGCGCAGCGAAAAACCTCTCCAACTTCGCTGTCGAAGGAGCAGCGTGCACGGTGCAACCGGACGTGCTGGCGTTGGCCGAGGCCTTCGCCGAAGCGGCGAAACCGGTGGGTCTGATCTGCATTTCGCCAGCGCTGGCAGCGAAAATCTACGGGCCGGGCGTGACGTGCACGATTGGCAATGATGAAGAGACCGCGGCGGCGATGAACAAGATGGGCGCCACGCACACTGAATGCGCGGTGGGCGATATCGTCGAGGACAAGGCCCGCCGCTTGGTCAGTACACCGGCGTACATGCTCGGCCAGTCGATCAGCGAAGTGGCGACGGGGATCAACAAACTGGTCGACCGCGTGCTCGAACTGACCCACGAAAACGACGCCTGACCCCGCTCACCTGTGAGAGCGAGCTTGCTCGCGATAGCGGACTTTCAGCCAACATTATGTCGACTGATGCGACGCCATCGCGAGCAAGCTCGCTCCCACAGGGTTCTTGGTATGGATCAGGGTTTGCGGGTCAAGCGGGTAAGGATCCGGTCCAGCGCATTCGCAAACGCCTGTTTTTCGCGCTCGCCGAACGGCGCCGGGCCGCCGCTCATCTGGCCTTGTTCACGCAGGTCGGTGAACAGATTGCGCACCGCCAGCCGGTCGCCCATGTTCTGCGCGTCGAACTCCTTGCCGCGCGGGTCGAGCGCCGAAACGCCCTTCTTCACCAGCCGATCCGCCAACGGCACATCGCTGCAGATCACCAGCTCACCGGGCACCGCGTGCTCCACCAGATAATCGTCGGCCGCGTCCGGGCCGCTCGGCACCACGATCAATTTCACCAGCGCCAGCGCCGGTTTGATCTGCGGCTGACCGGCGACCATCACCACTTCGAACTGGCGCTTCAAAGCGAACTTCACCACCAGATCCTTGGCCGCCCGAGGGCAAGCGTCGGCATCGATCCAGACACGCATTGTGTTTTTCCTCTTTTTAAAAGCTTCGCGGGCAAGCCTCGCTCCTACAGGTTATACGCGACCGCAAATGGTGCGCGAATTCTGTAGGAGCGAGGCTTGCCCGCGAATGGGGACGACGCGGACTTAAGACGTTTGCACCCGGCGCTTCTCAGCCATCCGACTGCGACCATACAACACCACAATCGCAATAATCGCCACGGCCTGCGCACTCAACGAATACGCATCGGCGTGAATCCCCAGCCAATCGAAATCGAAGAACGGCACCGGCCGTGTGCCAAACACCCCGGCCTCCTGCAAGGCCTTGACTCCATGCCCGGCGAACACCACCGACAACGCGCAGAGCAACCCGGCGTTGATCCCGAAAAACAACGCCAGCGGCAGTTTCGCCGAGCCGCGCAGGATCACCCAAGCCAACCCGATCAGCAACACCAGCGCCGTCGCCCCGCCCGCCAACACCGCGTCATGCCCGGCGGGACCGGCCTGCAGCCACAGGGTTTCGTAAAACAGGATCACTTCGAACAATTCGCGATACACCGAGAAAAACGCCAGGATCGCAAACCCGAAACGCCCGCCGCCGCCAACCAGGCTGCTCTTGATGTAATCCTGCCACGCCGCCGCGTGCCGCCGATCGTGCATCCACACGCCCAGCCACAGCACCATGACGCTGGCGAACAACGCGGTGCAACCCTCGAGCAATTCACGCTGGGCGCCGCTGACGTCAATCACATACGCCGCCAGCGCCCAGGTCGCCAGACCGGCCACCAGCGCCAGCCCCCAACCGACGTTGACGCTGCGCACCGCCGACTGCTGGCCGGTATTGCGCAGGAACGCGAGGATCGCCGCCAGCACCAGAATCGCTTCCAGACCTTCACGCAGCAGAATCAACAGACCGGAAATGTAGCTCAGCGACCAACTCAAACCATCGCTGCCCAACAGCCCGGCGGATTCTTTCAATTTGCCTTTGGCCGCCTCCAGGCGCTGCTCGACCTGGGCGATCGGCAAGCCGTCCTGCAACGATTGCCGGTAGGCCATCAGCGATTTTTCGGTGTCTTTGCGCACGTTGGCATCGACGTTATCCAGCGAACTTTCAACCAGTTCAAAGCCTTCCAGATACGCCGCCACCGATAGGTCATACGCCTGATCGTGTTCGCCGCCACGGTAAGCGGCGATGCTTTTATCCAAGGTCGCTGCGGTGTAATCGAGCAACTGCGCCGGGCCACGCTTGACCTGCGGCGGTTGCGCACGTTGCGCGCGGAACGTTGCCAGTGCTTGCGGGCCTTCAGCGGCGAGCACTTCGGCCGGCGTCTGCCGCGCCAGATCGGCGATGTTGTAAGTCTTCGCGGATTTCGCTGCCGCCGGATCGGCGCTGAAACCAGCGATGTAAGTCGCCAGATCCCAGCGCTGACGGTCATCCAGTTGATCGGCGAAGGACGGCATATCCGTGCCTTCGACGCCTTGGACCAAGGTGTTGTAGATCGCGTACAGGCTCAAGCGATCCAGCCGCGCCGTATCGCGCAGATTGGCTGGCGGCGGGGTCATGCCGACGCCCGCCGGGCCATCGCCCGCGCCTGCATCGCCGTGGCACACCGAACATTGCTGGGCATACAGCGGCGCGCCGCGCGTCGGGTCCGGGGTGATGATCGGGGCCTGGCTGACTTCATACGCCACCGCCAATTTCGCCCCGAGCTGCCGCGCCTGGCGCGCAACGTTGGCGCCGTCCTGGTACGCGGCGATGGCTGCGCGCAAATTGCTAACGCCTTGCTGCAGATCGGCGCGCTCCGGTTTGTCCGGCAATTCGGCGATCAAGCCTTGCAGCACACCGAGAAATTCCTGCTGCTCGCGGTATTCAGACTCATCGATCACCTTGCCCGCCGCGACCGTCGCCGGGTAATCGGCGCCAATGTAGTCGAGCATATGCAGGGCTTTCGGCGCGCCCTCAGCGGTCTCGGCCGAGGCGTTGAGGCTGCAAAACGCAATAACCGGCAACACGAGCCACGCCAGCAAACGGGAAGAGGCAATCATGAATGAGTCTCAAGGGGAAATACGAAGTTACATATTGTTCACTTCGAATGCCTTTCACTCAAGCTTTGTTGGTCGTCAAGCGAACTTCATCGAGCGTTGGCGGACAATGCGCGGTAATGCTCAGCCATGAAATCCACGAACACCCGGACCTTGGGCGCCAGATGACGGGTTTGCGGATAGAGGGCGTAATAGTGCCGCTGCGCCAGCGTGTAGCTGGGCAAGATGTGCACCAGATGACCGTGCGCCAAGTCGCTCTGCACCGTGGCCCGGGTGAATGCCGCGATGCCGACCCCGGCCAGCGCCGCCGCGTGCAGGCTGGTGATCGAGTTCACCGTGAAACGCCCGCGTGGCGCGATGCGCACCGGCTCGCCCCGCAACGGCGTCAGCAGCCATTCTTCGGCACCGGCAAAACACAGCATCTGGTGCGCCGGCAATTCATCCACCTGACGAACCAGGCCGTGGCGCGCAACATACCCCGGCGATGCCACCAGCACTTGCTCGGAAACGGTGAGTTGCCGCGCGACCAATGAAGAGTCGGCGAGTGGCCCGCTGATTCGCAAAGCGACATCGAAGCCTTCGGTGACCAGGTCGACAAAGCGGTCACTGCACGACAAATCGATGTGTATCTGCGGGTATCGCTGCTGAAACGCGGGCAGCCAGCTGGCCAGTTCCAGCGTCCCGATCACCATCGGCACACTGATGCGCAACAAGCCTGCTGGACGCTGCGCATCCTCGGCCACGGCGAGTGCAGCCTGCTCGACACGGTCGAGGATATCGACGGCGGCGGCGTAGTACGTTTCCCCCGCCGCCGTCAGACTGAAACGCCGGGTGTTGCGATTGATCAGCCGCGTGCCCAGATCGGTTTCGAGTTGTTGCAACTGCCGGGAAATCGTCGAGTGCGTGGTGTCCAGCCGCTCGGCCGCCGCAGAGAAACCTCGACATTCAACGATGCAGCGGAATGCCCGCATGGCCAGCAGTTGGTTCATCGATCCCTCGAAAGCGTCAGTTGAGTGGCAGGCGGGTAATCTCTTGCGTGGTCATGACGTCGCCGAAGGTGTCTTCGATTTCGGCCAGCGCGGCGCGGTGCAGGCTGTCCTTGTCGACGGTCTGGCCATTCAGGCGCGTGATCGCGCGGGTCGCGGAGGCGTCGGATGCTACCACGACCTGATAACCCAACGGCGCGGCGTCACGGGCGCCACCGGCGACACAGGCGTGGGTCATCAGCCCGGCGAAAATCACGGTTTTTATCCCGGCCTGTTTCAGCTGTTTATCCAGATCGGTCGAGGCGAACACGCTGACGGTGTTTTTCTGAACCACTTGATCGTGAGCGCGCGGCTGCATCAATGGATGAAACTTCACAGTCTCCCCGCCCAGCGCAAACACCGCGGAGCCGGCCGGGGCAACATGTTGTACGTGATAGACCGGGATCTTGGCCGTGTCGGCAAACTTGATCAGCGCCCGCGCATTGTTCATGGCGGCGACGCCATCGGGAATCGGCATGCGACCGGTGAAATATTCATTCTGGAAATCGATCACGACCAGCGCGGTGGTCTTCGGGTCGAGGCGCTCAATCTGAGTCGCGCCGGACATTGCGCGGATGGTTGGATGGGCGGCACCGTCGACAACAGGGCTGGCGCTGGCACTGCCAGCAGCGGCGAGGCTCAGACTGGCAAACACGGTGCGGATCAGAGAAACAAAACGCGGGATAGAGGACATTGTGCGATTCCTGCAGATGGGCGAGTAAGTGAGGCGCAGTCTAGAAATCCGCAACCTCAGCCACAACGGCACTTTCAGCACATAGTCTGTGCAGTTTTCGCACAGACCAGCTTAATCCTTTGTATGCCTTCACTCGCCTTCGCCAGGCATGAAGATTGAATTGCCATAACGAAAAAAGGCGACCTGAAGAGGTCGCCTTATTTTGTCACCGGACGTTTACACCACCGCTTTGCGCAACGTCGCCATGAACGCGGCGGCGCCGATGAACAGCCCGGCGAAGGTTCGGTTCATGCGTTTCTGCTGTTGCGGCGTGCGCAGCATGCGCAGGACTTTGGACGCGAGCCCGGTGTAACCGGCCATGACGATCAGGTCGACGCAGACCATGGTCACGCCGATGATCAGGTACTGCGCCAGCAGCGGCGCATGCGGATCAATGAATTGCGGCAGCACCGCGAGCATGAACACCAGCGCCTTGGGGTTGCTGATGTTGACCAGAAAACCACGGAACATCAGCGCCAACGGTTTGCCGATCTGCCGCACCGCCGCGTCGTCGCTCATGTCGCTGGGCAACGCGCGCCACTGTTTGACCGCCAGGTAAACCAGGTACGCCACGCCGAACCATTTGATCGCATAGAACGCTGTGGCCGATGCCGTGAGCACCGCGCCGACACCGGCGCCGACAATCGCAATCTGCACCGCCAGACCGATTTGCAGTCCCAGGGCATTCCAATAGCCGCGCCAGAAACCGTAGCGCAGACCGCTGGACATCGACGCAATCGCGCCGGCACCGGGCGACAGGCTGATGACCCAGCAAGCGGCGAAAAACGCCAGCCATGTTTGAAGCCCCATTACACACCTCGACTCAGACTCGTGACAGACGTCTAAGCTAATGCGGGATTTGGCGGATGACTACCGATTTTTTGCGGGATAAGCCAATGAACAGGGCGGGCGGCGCCATCGCGAGCAAGCTCGCTCCCACATTGGATCTTCAGTGCACCGCTTTTTTGTGAACAACTGAAAACCACTGTGGGAGCGAGCTTGCTCGCGATAGCGGCCTGTCAGATAACCACAGACCTACTTCTCAAACCCGCTCGAAGGCAACACATCCGTCCCCCGCCAGCGCCGAACCGAGCGCTGGAAGAACAGGCTGTTAGGCACTTGCACCATCACGCTGCCGGTCCCGGCCGCTTCGACTTCGATCAGCGTGGTGAACAGCAGATTGATCGCCACCACCCGGCCCTTGACGCCCGGTTTGTCGAGGGTGTCCACCAACTCGACGACATCACCGATACGGAACGGGCCGACGGTGAAGATCAGAATCGCGCACAGCAGATTGGAGAGCACGCTCCACATCGCGAAGAATGCCACTGCCGCGACCGCGACGAACCCGGACAACGCGGTCCACAGCACCGTCGCCGAAACGCCGAGACGGCCGAGCACGAATATCAGCGCGCTGCCCATGATCAACCAGCGCAACACCCCGCGCAGCGGCAGCAGCAATTGCGGCGGAAACGGGTAGCGCTCGCCGAGGCGCGTGAGGCAGCGGGCGACGAAGCGCTGGGCGAAATAACCGGCCAGCAGAATCAGCAGGATTTGCACGACGAGCCAGATCGGTTCGACCCACATTGCCGGCAGCGGCAGCGTGAAAGCCTCCATCAGGACAACGCCTCCAGCTCCGATTGCATGCTTTCGAGCAATTCCAGCGCTTCCATCCACGACTCTTCAAGCTCGCCTTCACGCACCTTGAGTCGGGCTTGTTCGGCGAGCAGATCGCGCAATTCGTTCTTGCGCGCCGGCTCATAGATATCGCTGTCGCCGAGGCTGACATCGATTTTCGCCAGTTTCTCGTGCAGCTTGCCCAGCTCGGCTTCGAGCTTGTCGGCCTCGCGCTTGTGCGGCGCCAGTTGCTGACGCAACGCAGCAGCGGCCTGGCGCTGGGCTTTCTTGTCGGTCTTGTCCGGGTTGACCGGGGTGTTGCTGACCGGCGCATTGCGTTGGCGATAGTCGACTAGCCAGCGCGTGTAGTCTTCCAGATCGCCGTCGAACTCTTCGACCTTGCCGTCGGCCACCAGATAAAAATTATCGGTGGTGCTTTTGAGCAGATGACGATCGTGAGACACCACCAACACCGCACCGCTGAATTCCTGCAGCGCCATGGTCAGCGCCAGGCGCATTTCCAGGTCGAGGTGGTTGGTCGGTTCGTCGAGCAGCAACAGGTTCGGCCGGCCCCAGGCGATCAACGCCAGCGCCAGTCGAGCCTTTTCGCCACCGGAGAAGTTCAGCACCGGCTCATCGATGCGCGCGCCACGGAAGTCGAAACCGCCGAGGAAATCGCGCAAGGTCTGCTCACGCTCGGTCGGCGCCAGCCGCTGCATGTGCAGCAACGGGCTGGCCTTGGAGTCGAGCGAATCCAGCTGATGCTGGGCAAAGTAGCCAACCACGGTGTTCTCGCCACGGGTCAGGCGCCCGGACAACGGCGAGAGTTCACCGGCAAGGTTTTTGATCAGGGTCGATTTACCGGCGCCGTTCGGGCCGAGCAAACCGATGCGCGCGCCGGGGGTCAGCTGCAATTTGACCTTTTCCAGCACCGCGCGCTCGCCGTAACCCAGTCGGGCGTCGGAGATGTCGATCAGCGGGCTGGAGATCTTGTGCGATTCGCGAAAGACGAAGTCGAATGGCGAATCGACGTGGGCGGCGGACAGTTCTTCCATCCGCTCCAACGCCTTGATCCGGCTCTGCGCCTGACGGGCCTTGGTGGCTTGGGCCTTGAAGCGGGCGATGTAGCTTTCCATGTGCGCACGTTGCGCTTGCTGCTTCTCGTAGGCCTGTTGCTGCTGGGCCAGACGCTCGGCACGCGCACGTTCGAAGGCGCTGTAGCCGCCGCGATACAAGGTGATTTTGCGTTGATCGACGTGGGCCACGTGATCGACCACGGCATCAAGAAAATCCCGGTCGTGGGAAATCAGCATCAGCGTGCCGGGGTAGCTTTTCAGCCACTCTTCGAGCCAGATGATGGCGTCGAGGTCCAAGTGGTTGGTCGGTTCGTCGAGCAGCAGCAGGTCCGATGGACACATCAATGCCTGCGCCAGATTCAGACGCATCCGCCAGCCACCGGAGAAATCTCCTACCTGACGATCCATCTGATCGTTGGTGAACCCCAGTCCCGCGAGCAACTTGCGCGCCCGCGCATCGGCGGTGTAACCGTCGGCGCTGTCGAGTTCGGAGTGCAGGCGCGCCTGAGCGGCACCGTCCTGCGCCGCTTCGGCGGCGGCGAGGTCACGTTGTACCTCGCGCAGGCGCAGGTCGCCATCGAGCACGTAGTCGACCGCGATCCGGTCGAGCGTGTCGATCTCTTGGCGCATGTGGGCGATGCGCCAGTCGCCCGGCAGCAAGCAGTCACCCGAGTCGGGGTGCAGGTCGCCGAGCAGCAAGGCGAACAGGCTCGATTTGCCGGCGCCGTTGGCACCGATAAGGCCGGCTTTGTGGCCGGCGTGCAGGGTCAGCTCGGCGTCTTCTAGCAGACGTTGCGGGCCACGCTGTAAAGTCAGGTTCTGAAGTCGAATCATAATGGCGGCGGAGTCTACCAGCTTCGCTCGCAACTGGCGCGAGTAGCACTATGTCCTCTGACCTGTGGAGCTTTTCCCTGAACACTTACGCCCGTCCCGGCGTGGAAGGCCTGTGCCTGCAATGGCAGGCGGCGGGGGCAAATGTTTGCCTGTTGCTGTGCGGGTTGTGGCTGGAACAACGCGGCGTGGCCTGCACGGCGCAACGTTTGCGGCAACTTTCAGAGATCGTCGGGCCGTGGGAGGCGACGGTCGTGCGGCCGCTTCGCGCGTTGCGCACGCAATGGAAAACCGCTGCCGCTGACGACATCGACCTCGCGGCGTTGCGCGAACACATCAAGACGTTGGAGTTGCAGGCCGAACGGCATTTGCTGGTGCGACTGGAACGAACAGCCGAGAACTGGCCGCGAGATCAGCTGACCGAACCATCGGCCTGGCTGGAAGGTGTGGCGGCGGGCGCCGCCAACCTGGACCGCGACGCGCTGCAGCAGCTGCGCGTCGCGGTGACCGGCGCTTAGGAAGCGCTGGTTGGGTTGGTGCCGGTGCTCGACGATGCTGCCGGCGTTGGCGCGGCAGTTGTGGTCGAGGTGCTGGCGGCTGGCGCAGGCGCGGCGGCCGGCGCCGGGGCTGGAGTAGCAGGCTTGGCGACTGGCGCGGTGGCCGGTTTGGCGGCAGCAGGTTTCGCAGCAGCTGGTTTGGCGGCAGCTGGTTTTTTCACTGCGGGTTTGGCTGCAGGCTTGGCGGCTGGTTTTGCAGCAGTCGTTTTGGCCGCAGGTTTGGCAGCGGCTGGTTTTGCAGCGCTGGCGGTAGCTGGCTTGGCAGCAGCAGTTTTCGCAGCAGGTTTGGCGGCGGCGGTTTTAGCAGCAGGTTTTGCAGCAGCTCGTTTGGCCGGTGCTTTTGCGGCAACAGGTTTGGCAGCGGTTTTCGCAGCGGCGGGTTTGGCGGCCGACTTGGCAGCAGGTTTCGCTGCGGCAGTTTTGGCAGCTGGTTTCGCAGCAGGTTTAGCGGCTGCGGTTTTTGCTGGTGTCGACTTCGCGGCTGTCGACTTGGCAGCAGTCGATTTCGCAGCGGTGGTTTTAGCAGCGGTGGTTTTCGCCACAGCAGGCTTGGCAGCAGCAGGTTTTGCAGCTGTCGTTTTAGCTGTGGATTTCGCGGCGCTGGCGGCGACGGGTTTTTTCGCTACAGCTTTCGAAGCAGTTTTGGCAGCCGGTTTCGACGCTGCTTTGCTCGATGCTTTGGCAGCCGGTTTGACCACAGTCTTGGACGCCGCTTTTTCAGTCACAGGTTTGGCCGAAGTTTTCTTCGCCGGTGCTGCAGCAGGTTTCGCCGAACGCTGGGACAACGCTTTGCCGACAGCCTCTTGAACGCGACCGATACCCTGGGCCAGTTTCAGGCTTTCCTGAGCATCGCGCTTGAGTTGCAGAATGTAGCTGCGAGTCTCGGACTGGCGATCTTTCAACGCATCGAGCAAGTCTTCGAGTTGCTTGACGCCGTCCTTTGCCTTGGCCTGTGCCTTGGCTTTGCCGGCGCTTGCCGCGTCTTGCAATTTGGTACGGGATTTGTGCAGTTTTTCTTGTGCTTTGCCGCGCTGTTTTTCCAGTTTGGCGAGCAGTTTTTCAGCATCAGCCAAGGCTTGCGAACAAGCGGTTTCCAAATGTTCGAGCAGGCTGCCCGACAGTTGTTGAAGTAAGTGCAACGGAGTATTTACAGGCTTCTTGGTGGCCGACATGGTTTACCTCCTGGCTGACGTGAGTGCGGCTCATACTAGACTTCTGCTGACGCCGCTGCTAGGTCATGTTGACAGTAAGCACAGCGCTGCGTTGCACGGGATCGAAAATGTTCTGCGTTGGCGCAAAAGCAGTTCACCGTTCGACGCATTCGCACTGGCATAATCCCCCGCATCTGAGGTCGGAGAGTGCCCATGTCGCGTTACGTTTTTTTATCCTTGCTGGTGTGTTTTTCCGCAGTTCAAGCGGCGGAAAAAACCGCGGCAAATGATGCTCACGATCTCGCTTACAGCCTCGGCGCCAGCCTCGGTGAACGCTTGCGCCAAGAGGTTCCGGACCTGCAATTGCAGGCGCTGATCGAAGGTTTGCAGCAAGCCTATCAAGGCAAGCCGTTGGCATTGAAAGACGCGCAGATCGAACAGATCCTCGCCGAGCACGAAGCGCAGATTGCCGAGCAACCGGCGGTGTCGCAGACCGAAGAAGCGCTGGAAAAAGAGCAGCGTTTTCTCACTCAGGAAAAAGCCCGGCCCGGCGTTCGTCAATTGGATGAAGGGATTTTGCTGACCGAGTTGACGCCTGGCACTGGCGCCAAGGCTGGCCCCACCGGCAAGGTCCAGGTGTTGTATATCGGTCGCTTGCCCGATGGCACCGTGTTCGACCAGAACAGCCAACCGCAATGGTTCAGCCTCGACAGCGTGATCACCGGTTGGCGGATCGCTCTGCAAAATATGCCGGTCGGCGCGAAGTGGCGGTTGGTGATTCCATCGGCCCAGGCTTATGGCGCCGACGGTGCCGGCGACCTGATCGCGCCGTTCACCCCGCTGGTGTTCGAAGTTGAATTGCGCGGCGCCAGCAGCTGAATCGCGCAAACGAAAAACGGCGCGCATAGCGCACCGTTTTCTTGTGTTGCCGGAAAGGGTTCAGGCCTGAACCGAATCCTCTTCCTTGTGCGCCGTGTGCAGCACTTCGATCAGGCAATCTTCCAGTTCGAAACGTTCGTGCAACAGGCCACCCAATTCCTTGAATTTTTCGGCGACGCATTTGCCGGCATCGCACAGGTCGTTGAACGCGAGCAGCTTCTCGGTGATGACGTCGATGCGCGGATAAATCGTCTCGGCCAGCTCCAGACCGCGCGTGTCACCAAAGGCCTTGGCTTCACCGGTGAGCTGTTCGTAGATTTCGAAGTGACCCGCCGACACGTAATCGACCAGCACACCGCAAAATTCCTGCAGCAGTTTAGCGTTCTCGCCCAGCGCTTCGGGCTTGGCGCCGAGAGCATCATAGGCCCGAACCAGTTCGTGACGCTCCTGCAACCAGCGGTCGATCAGCAGATGCACTCCACCCCAGCGTTCCTGAGCATTCTGACAACTTTCGAGCATGGTGATCTCTCTTCCCTTGTGGGTCATGCTGCCCTACACCTGTCGCACCCTTGAAGGTCAAGAATCGGCCAGGCAGAGCGTCATCGAGCAACATAATTCCAATGACACGTGCGGGCCAGATTATGCCCGCACGACAATGGCTTCAAGGTACGCAGGAGATAAAGTTCATACAAGTGTTTAATCACCTGCTATGGCCGGGTGCGACGACTCGCCGCTGAGCGGCCGCAGACAGGCGACCCAGACGTGGCGCAGCAATTGATAGGCACCGAGGATAAGCATCGCGACGAAGAACAGCAGGCTCCATTCCGGGATGCTCAGATCGAACAGCGTCCAGGAAATCTCCGCGCAATCGGCATCACCCTCGAACAGTCGCCGCAGCGCGCAGGTCCAAGGCATGGAGCCAAACAGGTTGTCGAAGGTCGGCGAACACACCGCGAATTGCTGCGGATCACTTTGCAGCAGCACTTGGCGCCACGCCGTGATGGTCCCGCCGAGACTGGCGCCAACACCCGCCAGCCAATAGACGAATGAGCCGAAACGGCGCGGCCCGTGAACCGACGCGATCAGGTAGACAATCATCAGCAGCGCGAGGCAGCCCCGCTGCAACAGACACAACCCGCAAGGTTTGAGTCCGACCACGTATTCCAGGTGAAAGGAAACGCCAAGGGCCAATGCAGCCGCGGTGAATGCCATGAAAAACAATGAGCGTGAGCAGGCCAAAGACATGGCTAATCCGTACCAATAGAGACAGAGGGTTACGGTAGAGGAAAGCGCAGCAGGCTTTCAAGACGGCCCGGCACGGACAGTTCACCAGAGGTGTAGGGAATTCCCGACAGGAACGAGAGGAATCGGCGTAGTCCCTTGTAGGACTAAGCCGATCGGGGACCACAGAGCTCGACATCCAGCCAATTAATCAGCCGATCCAACGCCCAAAAACGCTCCCGACGCACACGGAACTTGTAGCAGCGGCTTAGCCCACACATCACCACTTTATGTAGCAGCTGCCGAGCCTGCGAGGCTGCGTCCGGCTGCGCAGCAGTCGTGATTCAGGCACTGCGGTGTTTCAGGAAAATCGCGTGCGCAGGTTTGGCGACTGCTTCGCAGCCGAACGCAGCCTCGCGGGCTCGGCAGCTGCTACAACGAGCAAATTGCGGTCGTGAGTCAGACCCGAGCAGGGACCGGCAGTGGCGCGGCCAGCAAGCGTTCATCCAGCAAACCCAAGCCTTCCTGAAACAACTGGTTACTGCGCTCGGTATCGCCCAGTTGCGCCAGCAACCGCGCCAGTTCGGCGCAAGCTTCCGGATTACGCTGCACGCGCAGGCTGCTTTCCAGATAATCGCGCGCCTTGCCCCACAAACTGCTTTGCAGGCACAAACGGCCCAGCGTCAGCAGCAGGCTCGCATCGCCCGGATGATCCTTGAGCCAGCCTTCGGCCGTCTGCAGTTGCCGCGACGGATCGCTGCCACGCACCAAGCCGTAAAGCCGCGCCAGATGGCTGTCGTAATTGCGCTTGAGCGCCGTGCGCAGCACTTCTTCGGCCTCGACCTGCGCGCCCAACTGGCGCAATTGCTCGGCGTAGGCCAAAACCAGTTGTGGCTCTTGCCGCTGAGCATTGGTCAGTTGCTGCCAGGCGCGGGTCAGCGACTGCAAGCCGACTGTTCCGTCCTCCTCACTGTGCGCCGCCAGACTGAGGTTTTCGCCCCACGCGCGACGCTCCAGCTCAGCCAGTTCCGCCGCAGGCAAAACCTTGTCCTTGCGCAGCTCCGGGAGCAAACGAATCACCGCCGACCAATCACCGCGCTGTTGATGCAATCGCTGCAACTGACGCAACGTCTGCGCATTGTGCGGATGGCGTTCGTGCATGGTTTGCAGGGTTGCCAGCGCACCGTCGGTGTCGCCGCGATCGGTCTGCAATTGCGCGTGGCTCAAGGCAATCGCCAACTCGGCTTGCGGTTGGCGCTCCAGAGCGCGCTCAAGCAAGCTGTCGCTCTCGTCGTAATGACCCAATTCGTTAGCCGCGCGCGCTGCGCCGAGGTAGTACAACAGCGGTTGACGCTCGGCTTCGGCGGCACGATGCAGGTGACGCTGAGCACTCGCCCAGCGGCCCTCGGCGAGGTCCATCTGCCCATGTTCGATCGCCACTTGCACCCGACGGCTGCGGTTGCGCCGCGACCATGGATTGACCACTCCACCCGAGGTCGTCACCAGTCCGATCAACACCTTGATACCCCAGAACACCAGCCACAGCACCGCGACCAACGCCAGGGTCGCCCACAGGCTCGATTCGAAGCGAAAGCTCTTGTAGGCGATCAGCACGTAACCGGAGTGTTCGGCAATCGCCAGCCCCAGCGCCGCAGCGGCCGCGATCACCAGAAACAGGATCACATAAAGGCGTTTCATGGCGTCGCCTCCTGCGCGGCGCTCGCGTCAGGTTTGGCCAGCGGTTTGATCGATTCCTCGGCATTCACATTGCGCCGCTCCAGATAACCCTGAACGGCGCTGAGCGTGCCCGCCAGGTCTGGCGTGACCACAGTGACCGGCTCTTTGCTCAACTCGCCAACCTGCTCAAGCATGACTTTGCTTTGCGGGTTGTCCGGGTTGAAATTACCCTTGAGCACATCGCGCGCCTCGGCCAGCGCCTGGGTATACACCGGCGCCTGACCATTGAGCGCGGCCCACTGCGCCTGCTCCAGCGCCAGGCTCAGGGCCAGACGCACCTGGCTCAGGCTCTGCCCGGCCAGCAGCGGACGGACATTTTTGTCAGCGTTGAAATCGATGCGAATGTAATGCGAAATCTGATCCCACCACTGCGCCCAACGACTCGAACCATCCGCATCGGCGGTCAGGCCCAGCAGCGATTCGCCACGGTCCTTGTACTCCGGCGCGAGCTCGGTGAGGTTGATCACTTGATCGCGCAACGCGCCCAATCGCAGAAACAGCCCGGTGCGGTCCGGCTGCTCGGTGCTGCGCAACGCCACCAGGGTTTTCGCCACTTGCTCGCGAGCGGCAAAGGAACCTGGATCGTTTTGTTCACGGAGGATTTCGTCCGCGCCCTGCACCAGCGCCTGAGCGCTGCTGATGTCCTGCAACGCAGACAGACGCAGGCTCGCCAGACGCAGCAAATGCTCGGCCTCAGCCAAGCGCCAATCCTTGCGGCTGGCGCCGAGGACGGTTTCCAGGCGTTGATTCAAGCGCTGCTGATCGCCCTGAAGTTGCGCCACCAGACGGTTGCGCGCATCCAGTTCTTCGGCGGCGGGCAACTGTTCGAGACGCGAGGTCAGGCGCTGATCATTGAGCTTGAGGCTTTGCGCCGTATCGTTCAGCGCCTGGACCTGGCTGAGCTGCTGTTGATTATTGGCTTGCAGGTGACGCACCTGCCAGACTCCCCAACCGCCCACGGCGACCCCGGCGGCACCGAGCAACAGGGCGACGATGGCCAATCCATTGCCTCGGCGCTGCACGGCAGCAGGCGGGCCAGTTTCAACTGGCGGTTCAACCGGCTTGTTAAGCACGGGTTGCACATCATCTTTAGGCAAGGCTGTTTCGCTCACGTATCCATCCTTTGCATTAGAGAACGGGTACGGGTTGCTCCCGTAACGCCGTCAGCAAAGCCGTGGCATTCGCGCCACGACAATCCACAACTGTTTGGGCCCCGGCGGCACGTGCCAGCTCGGCGACCCTTGGGCTTGGAACAAACAACGGCAACTGCGCCAATTGCGGCCAGGCAGCGCCCGCCAATTGCTGCAGGTGCGCAAAACCCTGTCCACTGCTGACCACCAGCCCGTTCAAGCGTTCCGCTTCGATACGCGCGGGCAGCTCGGCCGGCGCATAGTGCGGCAAGCAGCGGCGGTACAACTCCAGATATTCGACACTAGCACCAAGCTCGCGCAAACGCTCAGCGAGCAACTCGCGCCCGCCCTCCCCGCGCATGATCAACACGCGCGGATCAGGCCGGGCGACAGCCTCGCGCAACTCGGGAAGATCAAGCAAGGCTTCGCTGTCATCGCCATCCACCGGGAAGCTCACATCGAGCCCGAAATCCTCGAGGATTTGCGCAGTCGCGGCGCCCACAGTGAACCATTTCAACGACGGTGGCTGCGGCCATTGCTGGCTGAGCAGATCAACGCCGATTCGCGCGGCAGGTTTGCTGACCACGATCACCGCACAGAAGTGATCGAGCTCGCCGATCACCGCGCGCATTGTGGCAGAGGCAGCAATCGGCTCGATCTCCAAAAGCGGCAGGCAACTGCTGAAAATCCCCTGCTCGGCCAACACGCTGCGCAGCACCGCCGACTCATCGGCGGGGCGCGTCAGCAGCAGGCGCCAGCCGCTCACTCGTGACCTGCCTCGCCGTAAACTGCCTTGAGAATGTCGCCGGCGCCTTGGTTGAGCAGGTCTTCGGCAACCTGCACACCCAGCGATTCGGCAGAGCCGCGCGGCGCCCGGGCCTCGGCGCTGAGCAGCAGGCCGCCGCTCGGATCACCGACCAGACCACGCAACCAGATCTGCTCGCCTTCAAGCACGGCGTAGCAAGCGATCGGCACTTGGCAGCCGCCATTCAGGTGTTTATTGAGGGCGCGTTCAGCGATGACTCGGGTGGCGGTGTCGTGGTGATGCAGCGGCGCCAGCAAGGCGTGGATTCGCGTGTCGGCGCTGCGGCATTCGATGCCCACCGCGCCTTGGCCACCGGCCGGCAGGCTGTCGTCGACGCTGATCGCCGAGGTGATGCGGTCTTCGAAACCGAGACGGATCAAACCGGCGGCGGCGAGAATGATCGCGTCGTACTCGCCAGCATCCAGCTTGGCCAGGCGGGTGTTGACGTTGCCGCGCAGGAAGCGGATTTCCAGGTCTGGCCGACGTGTCAGCAACTGAGCCTGACGGCGCAGGCTCGAGGTGCCGACGATGCTGCCTTCAGGCAATTCTTCGAGGCTGGCGTAAGTGTTGGAAACGAAGGCGTCGCGCGGGTCTTCGCGCTCGCAGATGCAGAACAGACCGAGGCCTTCAGGGAAGTCCATCGGCACGTCTTTCATCGAGTGCACGGCGATGTCGGCCTGATCCTCCAGCAGCGCGGTTTCCAGTTCCTTGACGAACAGGCCCTTGCCGCCGATTTTCGACAGTGGCGAGTCGAGCAGCTTGTCGCCGCGACTGACCATGGGCACCAGCGTCACCAGCAAACCTGGATGAGCTTGTTCGAGGCGAGCTTTGACGTATTCGGCCTGCCAGAGGGCCAGCGCACTTTTACGGGTGGCGATGCGGATTTCGCGAGAGGACATGGATCAATCCGTACTGAAAAGATACGGCGGATAATAACAGCTCAGCCAAATCCACTTTGACTTGTATCAGGAACTGCATGGCCTCCCTGGCCCTCAACGTCCGGCAATCTTCTGTGAATCCGCCTGAGACTGGCGGACTAAAGCTGTTGCATCATTTTGCGCACACCGGCCACATGACGCCGGCTGACGATCAACGCATCACCGTTCAGACCTTTGAGGAACAGCTGAAAATGCCCCAATGGAGTGCGTTGCAGGCGTTCGATGCGCTCGCGAGCGACCAACGCGTTGCGGTGGATGCGCACGAAGCGGTCGCCGAATTCGTCTTCCAGAGCCTTCAGCGGTTCATCCAGCAGCACTTCGCCGCCCTCGTGGCGCAAGGTCACGTATTTGTGGTCGGCAATGAAGTAAACCACCTGACCCAGCGGGATCAGCTCGATGCCTTTGCGGGTACGGGCACTGATGTGGCTGCGTGGGCCGCTACCGGTTTCGGCGGCTGGGCGCGTTAGGGCGGCAAGTTGCACGCGGTTGGGGCGCTCGGCCTTCTTCAAGGCTTCGAGCAACGCTTCGGCGCGCACCGGTTTGACCAGGTAAACCACGCCGCTGGCTTGCATCGCCTCTTCGGCAAAATCGTCAGGGCCGGTGCAAAAAACCACGGCTGGCGGGGTTTCGCGTTCGCACAATCGGGCAGCCACTTGCAGGCCGTCGAGGCCCGGCATACGGATATCGAGCAGCACGATATCCGGTTTATGGCTGTCGATCAGCGCCAACGCCTCTTCGCCGTTCGTGGCTCCGGGTTCCATGACACTGTATCCCTCGAGTTCACCGACCATTCGGCTCAGGCGCTCGCGGGCTAGGGGTTCGTCATCAACGATCAGGACATTCATATTGCGCTGGATTCCTGCGTGAGTCTCGCACAAGGATAGCGTAGACAGGTGAAGTGACATCCGTCACCGCGATCCACGCTAAGACTGGCGCGAGGGCTAAAAAGTGCCGCGAGACCGGCGGCTAAATTTTCAACTGCCGGGCGTTTGGCGGCCCAGGCCCGCGCTGGCAAGGCACTGCCGCAAGAGCTGGCCGAGGCATCGCCGTAGGGTTTGCTGATACACACCATGAACACCCCCTTTTTTTATAGGCAGCGCCAGCGCACAGAAGTGCGCTGTTCCTACTGTCCAACTGTAGACGGTTGCCGGCGCGATATTGCTCAATTGAAAAATATCGTTGCGCATTAACCGCCGGCATTGCCCGAGTATGGCCCCGCACATGAGAAAAAAACGTCGCGACCAGCGTCAACGACAGGATTGGCAACCCTGTTATTATCCGCCCCAGCGTAAAACGCCAACTTTCTTCAAGCCGATACGAGCGAATTCATGAGCACTGACAAGACCAATCAGTCCTGGGGCGGCCGCTTCAGTGAACCCGTCGACGCCTTCGTCGCCCGCTTCACCGCCTCCGTCACTTTCGACCAGCGCCTGTATCGCCACGACATCATGGGCTCGATCGCCCACGCCACCATGCTGGCCAAGGTCGGCGTGCTGACCGATGCCGAGCGCGACAGCATCAGCGACGGCCTGAAAACCATTCAGGGCGAAATCGAAGCCGGCCAGTTCGACTGGCGCATCGACCTCGAAGATGTGCACATGAACATCGAGGCACGCCTGACTGATCGCATCGGCGTGACCGGCAAAAAACTCCACACTGGGCGCAGCCGTAACGACCAGGTCGCTACCGACATTCGCCTGTGGCTGCGTGACGAGATTGACCTGATCCTCGCTGAAATCACCCGCCTGCAAAAAGGCTTGCTGGAGCAGGCCGAGCGCGAGGCTGGCAGCATCATGCCCGGCTTCACTCACCTGCAAACCGCGCAACCGGTGACCTTCGGCCATCACATGTTGGCCTGGTTCGAAATGCTCAGCCGCGACTACGAGCGCCTGGTCGATTGCCGCAAGCGCACCAACCGCATGCCACTGGGCAGCGCCGCGCTGGCGGGCACCACCTATCCGATCGACCGCGAATACACCGCGCAACTGCTGGGCTTCGATGCCGTCGGCGGCAACTCGCTGGATAACGTCTCGGATCGTGACTTTGCTATCGAATTCTGCTCGGCCGCGAGCATCGCGATGATGCACTTGTCGCGCTTCTCCGAAGAGCTGGTGCTGTGGACCAGTGCGCAATTCCAGTTCATCGATCTGCCGGACCGTTTCTGCACCGGCAGCTCGATCATGCCGCAAAAGAAAAACCCCGACGTGCCAGAGCTGGTGCGTGGCAAGACCGGCCGCGTTTTCGGCGCGCTGATGGGCCTGCTGACCTTGATGAAGGGCCAGCCATTGGCCTACAACAAGGACAATCAGGAAGACAAGGAACCGCTGTTCGACGCCGCCGACACTTTGCGCGACTCGCTGCGCGCGTTTGCCGACATGATCCCGGCGATCAAACCCAAGCACGCGATGATGCGCGAAGCGGCGCTGCGTGGTTTCTCCACCGCCACCGACCTCGCCGACTATCTGGTGCGCCGTGGTCTGCCCTTCCGCGATTGCCACGAGATCGTCGGCCACGCGGTGAAGTACGGCGTGGAAAGCGGCAAGGACCTGGCGGAAATGAGCCTGGAAGAGCTGCGCAAATTCAGCGATCAGATCGATCAGGACGTGTTTGCGGTGCTGACGCTGGAAGGCTCGGTGAATGCCCGTGACCACATCGGCGGGACTGCGCCGGCGCAGGTCAAGCAGGCTGTGGCGCGCGGTCAGGCGTTGCTCGCCAGCCGTTAAAAGCTTCGCGGGCAAGCCTCGCTCCTACAGGGATTGCGTAAACCCTGTGGGAGCAAGGCTTGCCCGCGATGACATCCGCAGAAGCGCTACCAAACCCTTACTTCTTGGCCGCAATCATCGCCATAAACCCTGGCATGGCTGCGTCCTTGTCCGCCGCAATCCGCTGCACATGCGGGTTCTGCTCCAGCCTTTCCAGCAGCGCCTTCGCCGCCGGCATCTCGGCCAACAGATCAATCCCGAACAGCTTCTGCCCGACCGCGCAGGCCAGCGGCACGCTGTAGAGAAAGTACAAATCGGCAATGCTCAGCCGGTCGCCCGCCACATACGGGGCGAATTTGCCGTGCCTGCCCAACGAGGCAAAACCCAGCAGCAACTCGGATTTGCTCTTGTCCTTGATCGCGTCCGGCACTGGCGAGCCGAAAAATGCTTCGCCATAACAGGCGCGGCCCGGCAGTTCGATGTACAGCTCGATTTCCTTGGCCAGCGCCAGGGCCTGCGCGCGCTCGAAGGGATCGCTGGGCAGCAGCGGCGTGCCTTTCTGGCTGTGTTCGAGGTATTCGAGGATCACGCTGGTTTCGTTGACAAAACCCTGATCGACGCCGAGCACCGGTACTTTGCCGCGCGGGCTGATGGCCAGTGCCTCCGGGGTTGCGGTCGGGTAAAACAGCACTTCTTCGAACGGCAGTCCCTTCTCCAGCAGCGCCAGTTTGACCATGTTGTAGTAGTTGCTGACGGAAAATCCATAAAGCTTGAGCATCACGAAGCCTCCAGGCCGTGCGGGGTGGGCAGTGCCTGTTTATAGATCGCCGAGGCGTTTCTTGCCAGCAGCATCACAGCGCTGAATGCAGGTAAACTGCCCGCCTTACCTTGAGGAGCCTGCCATGAGCGAGCCGACTGACATCGATAGCGACGAAGAAGAATTCACCGAGAACACGCTGATCGAAGCGATTGAAAACCAGATCGAAAGCGACAACCCGCCAGCGGCCAAAGCGACCTTCAACAAGCTGACCCTGGTGGGTTACGAGCGTGAAGAAATCCTCAGCCTGATGGCCCACGTGCTGGCAGTGGAAATCGACGCGATCCTCGAAGAAGACCGCGCGTTCAATACCGAATGGTACGAAACAGCCCTGCGCGCGCTGCCAGAATTGCCGCCAGAGAAGCAGTAAACACGCCCGCCTCCTGTAGGAGCGAGGCTTGCCCGCGAAGGCGTCCTCGATAACGCCAAAAGCTTCGCGGGCAAGCCTCGCTCCTACAAGTAACATCTGCTCCGTTCTTCCAGACCCTGTCTACACTGGTACGCACCCCGCTGCCGGGATTGCTTCCCA
Organism: Pseudomonas sp. SJZ131; assembly: GCF_007828705.1. Lineage (NCBI taxonomy): Bacteria > Pseudomonadati > Pseudomonadota > Gammaproteobacteria > Pseudomonadales > Pseudomonadaceae > Pseudomonas > Pseudomonas sp. SJZ131. Next base: position 418,619 of record NZ_VIVC01000003.1, read on the forward strand.
AGGCGAAAAAACCCTGATGCAAGCACTGGACATGCCGCACGAGTGGGCTCACCTTAGGGGCGCTGTCGTCCAATTCCTAGAAAGTCTGGAGTCCTTATGTCGCTTACCCCTGAGTTGGTTGCCGAACTGGAAGTCCTTGCCCTCTTCAACCTGGACAGTTCCCAGGAAGGTTTGAAAATTCATCAGACCGCTGCCCCGAAACACATTGCCGCCGCCAAACGCCTGCACGAAAAAGAACTGATCGACCAGCCCGACGGCGGTTACCTGACCAGCCTGGGTCGTGACGCTGCGCAAAATGTGCAAACCGTCCTGACCATTCTGAGCGTCGAAGAAACAGCCTGAGCCTCAGCGTTTCGCCCACGGGAACCCCTGCCACGGGATTTCCGCGGGCCAACTGACGCCGCTCGCTGGAAATCTGGCGTCAAAAATCAAATTCAGCTTAAAACTCCCGGGGCCGAGGCGCTAAACTGCCCCTCATCCGCTGACCCCACGTCCGAGCTTCGCGAGCCGGTTTGAGCTGACATGACCCGCACCCATGAAATCCGCCCCGATCTGGACGAGGGAATCGACCGCAAGGTTCTCAGCCAGCTGCGCGCACGTTTTCTCAAACTCAACGAATGCCGGATGGCTCGGGCGATGGAAGGTTTGTCGACGCGCCAGCAAGCCGTGGTGACCCTGCTGCCGCTGTTTTTCCACGTCAACCACCCGCTGCTGCCGGGTTATGTGTCCGGCAGCACGCCCGCCGGGCTGTCGAATTATGAGCCTGACGCCAACACCCTCACCGAAGCCCAGCGCCTGACCCGCTCGTTTTCCTACAAGACGCGCCACGGCAGCAATCCGCCGCGACCGATTCTCGGACTGTTCCTGATGGGCAGCCTCGGCACCCTCGCGCAGGCGGACCAGAGCGACATGGACGTGTGGGTGTGCCACGGCCCGGACCTGAGCGAAAGCGAACTCGCCGAGCTGCGCAAAAAATGTCAGTTGCTCGAAGTCTGGGCCGCCAGCCAGGGTGCCGAGGCGCACTTCTTCCTGATTGACCCAAGCCGCTTTGTTCGCGGTGAACGCGATACGCAGTTGAGCTCGGAAGACTGCGGCACCACTCAGCATTATCTGCTGCTCGATGAGTTCTACCGCACCGCCATCTGGCTCGCCGGACGCACGCCGATCTGGTGGCTGGTGCCGGTCTACGAAGAGGCGAGCTACAACGAGTACACGCACACGCTGGTGTCCAAACGCTTTATCCGCGCCGACGAAACCCTCGACCTGGGCAATCTGGCGCACATTCCGCCGGGAGAATTCATCGGTGCCGGGCTATGGCAGTTGTTCAAGGGCATCGAATCACCGTACAAATCCGTGCTCAAACTGCTGCTGATCGAGGCCTACGCCAGCGAACATCCGCAGGTCCAGTGCCTGAGCCTGCGCTTCAAACAAGCGGTGTTTGCCAACCAGCTCGACCTCGACGAGCTGGACCCGTACATCGTGGTTTACCGGCGCATCGAGGAATACCTGACTGCGCGTAACGAGCCCGAGCGCCTCGAAGTCGTGCGCCGCGCGTTGTACCTGAAGGTCAATCGCAAACTCACCGCCGGCAGCAGCCGCACCCAGAGCTGGCAACGTTTATTGCTCGAACGCCTGGCCAACGAATGGCAGTGGGACCAGCGGCACCTGGCGTTGCTCGATAGCCGCAGTCAGTGGAAAGTCCGTCAGGTCGGCAGCGAACGCCGGGCGCTGGTCAGCGAACTGAATTACAGCTACCGCTTCCTGACCCAATTCGCTCGCACCGAACAAACCGTTAGCTTGATCAACAAACGCGACCTCAACGTGCTCGGTCGGCGCCTGTACGCGGCGTTCGAGCGCAAGGCCGACAAGGTCGAATTCATCAACCCGGGCATCGCCCCGGATCTGGCCGAAGACACCTTGACGCTGGTGCAGGCGCCGAACAAGAAAGAACCGGGCCAGACGCAATGGGGTTTGTACAACGGCAGCCTGACCGCGCATGAGTGGGAGCATTTCGCGCCGATCAAACGCAGCCGCGAATTGCTCGAACTGCTGACGTGGTGCCACCGCAACGGCGTGATCGACAGCAGCACCCGTCTGGCGCTGCACCCCGGCACCAGCGATTTGAGCGAATTCGAACTGTTCAACCTGCTCGGCAGCCTGCAACAAACCATCGCTCTGCCCCTGACCAGCGTCGCCGAAGACGCGCTGTTACGCCCCAGCGTGCCGAGCGAAGTGCTGATTCTGGTGAACGTCGGCGTCGATCCGCTCAAGCATCATCGCGACCTCAACATCCTGATGACCACCGAACGCACCGATTCGCTGAGCTACGCCGGCGTGCGCGAAAATCTGGTGCTGACGCTCGATCAAGTCACCCTCAATAGCTGGAACGAAGTGCTGGTCAGCCGTTACGACGGCGCCCATGCGTTGCTCGATTGCGTCCGCGATTACCTCAACAACCTGCCGAAAAGTCCGCTGCAGCAACGCTCGCAGGTGCGTTTACAGGTGCGCTGCTTCTGCCACAACCGCGCGCAATTCATTGCCCGCCGCGTCGAGGAAATTCTCGATACCGCGCAGAACCTGCTGCTGAGCAAACTCAATCATCGCTATCTGATTCAGGTGCAGCAGCATTACCACGTGCTCGAATTGATCCCCGGCCAGGTCAACCACATCGCCCTCGCCACCCTGCCGGCGCTGTTCGATTACCTTGGCGAAGAACTGGCGAGCTACAGCCCGCTGCACCTCGACCCGATGGCCCTCGAAGAACAGGACATCGCGCTGCTGCTGCCGATGGGCCAGCCCGAATGCATTCAGGTGTTCTACCGGATCACCGAGCAACAGGCCGATGTTTACGTGCTGGATGAATTCAACGCGCTGTGGCAACAACGCTTGCCGTACCACGACGAACAAAGCCTGTTGGTGCCGCTGCAACGCTTCCTGCAATCGATCCTCTATCGCCGCGAAGCCCTGCTGCCGATGGACGCCGCCCAGCCGTTGAGCCTCGACACTTTGTATTACCAGTTATTACCCTCCGGCCCCGGCCGCGCCCGCCGCGTCGAACCGCGCCCCGCGCCGCAGACCGCATCCGACAAAGCGTTCTACGACGTCCAGGCAATCATCGGCAAAGCCGCACCGGGACAGGTGCAGGTGACGTTGTATTGCAATCAACGGGAGTTTTCGGAACTGGAGTTTGGCGATCAGGTGTTTACGGTGGTCGCGCGGGAAATCATCGAACAACGCCGCGAAACGGAACGTTACCGCTGCTACATCACCGACCTCGACTTGTCGGGGCTGCTCGGTGATGGGCAGAGTTCGAGCAATTTGTATCTACGCTACAAGGCCGACCTGGAGCGCGCCCTGAACGAGGCACTCGAGCAGGTCTGAGCGCTTACTCCGGAAAATCGCCGCCATTGGCCGGCTGCGATTCAACTTCCAGCAGGGTGAGTTTCAACGTCTTGCCACCCGGTGCTGGCCAGTCAATGTGCTGGCCGACTTTCAGCCCGAGCAACGCACTGCCGACCGGCGCCAGAATGGAAATCTTGCCTTCGTCGGCATTGGCATCCTTGGGATAAACCAGAGTCAGGTGGTAATCCTTGCCACTGCCTTCTTCGCGGCAGTGCACACGGGAATTCATGGTCACGACATCCGCGGGCACTTCATCGTGACCGACCAGAGTATCGGCGCGATCCAACTCGGTTTGCAGCGCGATAACGCCCGGCAGCGTGTCATCCAGGCTGTCAATCAGGCGCTCCAGACGTTGCACGTCCAGACGGGTAAGGGTGATGGAAGGTACGGTCATGATCCAGGCAGACTCCTTTCTTCTGCACAAAAAAAGCAAAACCCCGCCAGAAAAAGGCGGGGTTTTCACGAGCCTCGATGAGTTGAGGCGTTTCCGGACACTATCACAGCACAATAAATAAACAAGTGAGGCCGACCAAGCCCCCGACGCAGACTATTGTGGCGAGGGAGCTCGCCCCGCTGGGGTGCGAAGCGGTCCCGCAAAAAGCGACGACTGCTGCGCAGCCGAACGGGAGCAAGCTCCCTCGCCACAGTCAGCGCTCAGATCGCAGATTTGCGTTGAGTAGCCTGGGCACAAATCACCCGCCGCCGCTCATCATCCGCCGAACGCCATTCACGAATGTCTTCGACATGGCGAAAACACCCCTGGCAAACCTTCTGTTCATCGAGCCGGCACACGCCGCTGCACGGCGAAGGCACCGCCGGGCTGACATTGCTGTAGAGCGGCTTGGGCGGACGAACAGCTACCGGCTCAGTCACAGAATCACAAACCTTCAAAATCAAATTCAGCACCCGCCTGCTGCTTGACGATCCGCTCAAGCATCTCGCCCAACTGCTCCTCACTCTTGTCACACATCCAGCGCTCACTTTCCTCGTCATAGTCGAAGTGGAACCCGCCGGACACCGCCGCCAGCCACAACTGCCGCAACGGCTCCTGCCGACTGAAAATCAACTGACTGCCATTCTCGAACTTCACCGTCAACACACCGGCTGAACTCTCCAGATCAATATCCAGATCACTCTCATCGAAAATATCCTCCAACGACTGCTGGGTGGCATCGACCAGATCGTGGAAACGGGCTTCGGTCAAACTCATTGCAGGAACCTCAAAAAGTGTCTGATCACGCTCAAGCGCCGCAAGATACGGGCGAGCCCCAGTGAATGCAAAGGATAACGACCAAGGGCAACCACGAAACCTGTGGCAGCGAGCCTGCTCGCGAAGTGGCCATCATATTCAACATCAATGGTGCCCGACACTACGCCATCGCAAGCAAGCTCGCCCCCACCGGGATTGCACTTGGCTGGCCTGCATTGTCACAAGGCCCGCCGGACGGGAGCGGCGTTACATAGGCAAGCTGCCGGGTGGCCGGTATACTCCGGCGCAATTAACGCATTTTCAAGGATTTCGCCATGAAGCGCCTGATCTCTTCCCTTGCTGCGCTCGTCGCGGTTGCTTGCCTTGTGTCGGCCTGTGGTCAAAAAGGCCCGCTGTACCTGCCCGATGACGACCAGGACCCTGTCGAACAGGCCAAATCGTCACAACAACAGCCTGCTTCCAAAGCACACAAGCACGACGTCTACCAATAATAAGGGAACGCCATGGACGCTTTTAACTACCGTGACGGTGAGCTGTTCGCGGAAGGCGTGGCCCTGTCCGCCATCGCCGAACGCTTTGGCACGCCGACCTACGTCTACTCGCGCGCCCACATCGAAGCCCAGTACCTGGCCTACGCCGATGCGCTGGCCGGCGTGCCGCACCTGGTGTGTTTTGCGGTCAAGGCCAACTCCAACCTTGGCGTGCTGAATGTCCTGGCCCGCCTCGGCGCCGGCTTCGACATCGTCTCGCGTGGTGAACTGGAACGCGTCCTGGCGGCTGGCGGCAGCGCCGACAAAATCGTCTTCTCCGGCGTCGGCAAGTCTCGTGAAGACATGCGCCGCGCCCTCGAAGTCGGCGTGCACTGCTTCAACGTCGAATCCACCGACGAGCTCGAACGCCTGCAAGTGGTCGCCGCCGAACTCGGCGTTCGCGCGCCGATCTCGCTGCGCGTCAACCCGGACGTCGATGCCGGCACCCACCCGTACATTTCCACCGGCCTCAAAGAGAACAAGTTCGGCATCGCCATTGCCGACGCCGAAGACGTGTACATCCGCGCCGCGCAACTGCCGAACCTGGAAGTGCTGGGCGTCGATTGCCACATCGGCTCGCAACTGACCACCCTGCCACCCTTCCTCGATGCGCTTGATCGCCTGCTCGGATTGATCGATCGTCTTGGCGAATGCGGCATTTACCTGCGCCACATCGACCTCGGCGGCGGCGTCGGCGTGCGTTATCGCGATGAAGAGCCGCCGCTGGTGGCCGACTACATCAAAGCCGTGCGCGAGCGCTGCGACGGTCGCGACCTGACGCTGCTGTTCGAACCGGGCCGCTTCATTGTCGCCAACGCCGGCGTGCTGCTGACCCAGGTCGAATACCTCAAGCACACCGAATACAAAGACTTCGCCATCGTCGATGCGGCCATGAACGACCTGATCCGCCCGGCTCTTTACCAGGCCTGGATGGACGTCACGCCAGTGCGCCCGCGCGACAGCGCCGCGCGCCCATACGACATCGTCGGGCCGATCTGCGAAACCGGCGACTTCCTGGCCAAGGAACGTGAGTTGGCGCTGGAAGAAGGCGATCTGCTGGCGATTCATTCGGCCGGCGCCTACGGGTTTGTCATGAGTTCCAACTACAACACGCGCGGGCGTACCGCCGAGGTGTTGGTGGACGGTGATCAGGCATTTGAAGTGCGTCGCCGTGAGACGGTAGCCGAGTTGTTCGCTGGCGAAAGCCTGCTGCCGGAGTAAAACCATGCTGCTGCGTTTTACCAAGATGCACGGCCTGGGCAATGACTTCATGGTCCTCGACCTGGTCAGCCAGCACGCGCACATCCTGCCCAAACACGCCAAACAATGGGGCGATCGGCACACCGGCATCGGTTTCGACCAGTTGCTGATCGTCGAAGCACCGAGCAACCCGGACGTGGATTTCCGTTACCGGATCTTCAACTCCGACGGTTCCGAAGTGGAGCAGTGCGGCAACGGTGCGCGCTGCTTCGCCCGCTTCGTGCTCGACAAGCGCCTGACCGCAAAACGGCAGATCCGCGTCGAGACCAAAAGCGGCATTATCGAACTGGATATCCGCAGCGATGGCCAGATCAGCGTCGACATGGGCGCACCGCGTCTGGTGCCGGCCGATATCCCGTTCGAAGCCGAAGGCCAGGCCTTGAGCTATCAGCTCGAAGTCGACGGCAACGTGGTCGAACTGGCTGCCGTGTCGATGGGCAACCCGCACGCGGTCTTGCGGGTCAGCGACATCAACAACGCGCCAGTGCATGAACTGGGGCGCAAAATCGAACACCATCCGCGCTTCCCGGCGCGGGTCAATGTCGGTTTCCTCCAGGTCATCGACCGTAACCGTGCGCAGTTGCGCGTTTGGGAACGCGGGGCCGGGGAAACCCAGGCCTGCGGCACCGGCGCCTGCGCTGCAGCAGTGGCTGCGATCAGCCAGGGGTGGATGGATTCGCCGCTTTTGATCGACCTGCCCGGCGGGCGTCTGTCCATTGAATGGGCAGGCCCTGGCCACCCGGTCGTGATGACCGGGCCGGCAGTGCGTGTATACGAAGGACAAGTACGTCTTTGAGAGAGCCAAATCCATGAAAGATAAGCCCCAGGTCCCCGCCCCGCAGCCCGACGAATCCCCTTCCGAAAGCCTTGAGGCGGCGGCGATTGCCGCGTACCTGGAGGCTCATCCGGATTTCTTCGTCGAGCACGAAGAATTGCTCCCGGCGTTGCGCATCCCCCACCAGCGCGGCGACACCGTGTCGCTGGTGGAACGCCAGATGACCATCCTGCGCGATCGCAATATCGAACTGCGCCATCGTCTTTCGCACCTGATGGACGTCGCGCGCGACAACGACCGCCTCTTCGACAAAACCCGGCGCCTGATCCTTTCGCTGATGGACGCCGCCAGCCTCGAAGACGTGGTGATCAGCGTCGAAGACAGCTTGCGCCAGGACTTCCAGGTGCCTTTTGTCAGCCTGATTCTGCTCGGCGACAACCCGATGCCGGTCGGCCGCTGGGTCACCCACGCCGAAGCGCAAACCGCGATCGGCGGACTGCTCTCGGAAGACAAAAGCGTCAGCGGCAGCCTGCGCGAGCATGAACTGGACTTTTTGTTCGGCGAAGAACAGCGCAAGCAGATCGGTTCGACCGCCGTGGTCGCGATCAGCCATCAAGGCATCCACGGCATCCTGGCCATCGCCAGCCGCGATCCGCAGCACTACAAAAGCTCGGTCGGCACGCTGTTTTTGAGCTACATCGCCGAAGTCATGGGCCGCGTGCTGCCACGGGTCAACAACTCGTTACGCTCGGTACGCTGATCGTGGAACGACAACTGGACGCTTACTGCGAACACTTGCGCAGTGAGCGGCAGGTGTCGCCGCACACGCTTTACGCCTACCGCCGCGACCTCGACAAAGTGCTCGGCTGGTGCGTCAAACAGAACATCGACAGTTGGGCCGCGCTGGACATTCAACGCCTGCGCAGCCTGATCGCGCGCCTGCATTCCCAAGGGCAATCGTCGCGTAGCCTGGCGCGGTTGTTGTCGGCGGTGCGCGGGCTCTATCACTACCTGAACCGCGAAGGCCTGTGCGATCACGACCCGGCCAATGGCCTGGCGCCGCCGAAAGGCGAACGGCGCTTGCCGAAAACCCTCGACACTGACCGCGCGCTGCAACTGCTGGAAGGCGCGGTCGAGGATGATTTTCTGGCCCGTCGCGATCAGGCAATTCTCGAGTTGTTCTATTCCTCGGGATTGCGCCTTTCCGAGCTGACCGGGCTTAATCTTGATCAGCTGGACTTGGCCGATGGCATGGTTCAAGTGCTCGGCAAGGGCAGCAAAACGCGTTTGTTGCCGGTCGGCAAAAAGGCCCGCGAAGCATTGGAACTGTGGTTGCCGCTGCGGGCGCTGACCAACCCGGCGGACGATGCGGTGTTTGTCAGCCAGCAGGGCCGGCGCCTCGGTCCACGGGCGATTCAGGTGCGGGTCAAGGCTGCCGGCGAACGTGAATTGGGGCAGAACCTGCACCCGCACATGCTGCGACATTCCTTCGCCAGCCACCTGCTGGAATCCTCGCAAGACCTGCGCGCCGTCCAGGAATTACTCGGCCACTCGGACATTAAAACCACGCAGATTTATACCCACCTGGACTTCCAGCATCTGGCGACGGTTTACGACAGCGCCCATCCACGGGCCAAACGAATCAAGGGCGATGAGTCATGACAATCCAGTTGATCACTTTCGACCTCGACGACACTTTGTGGGACACCGCCCCGGTGATCGCCAGCGCCGAAGCCGTGTTGCGTGAATGGCTGGCCGAGCACGCACCGAACCTCGGCGCGGTGCCGGTCGAGCATTTGTGGGCGATTCGTGAGCGCGTGTTGAGCAATGAGCCGGGCCTGAAACACCGCATCAGCGCCCTGCGCCGCCGCGTGCTGTTTCACGCCATGGAAGAAGCCGGTTACGCCCACGACGAGGCGTCGACATTGGCCGACAAGGGTTTCGAAGTGTTTCTGCATGCGCGGCATCAGATTGAAGTGTTTCCCGAAGTCGAGCCGACGCTGGAGATTCTGGCCAACCATTACGCCCTCGGCGTGGTCACCAACGGCAACGCCGACGTGCGCCGATTGGGGCTGGCGGATTACTTCAAATTCGCGCTGTGCGCCGAAGACATCGGCATCGCCAAACCAGACGCGCGCCTGTTTCACGAAGCGTTGCAGCGCGGCGGTGCGGTGGCCGAAACCGCGGTGCACATTGGCGATCATCCCGGCGACGACATCGCCGGCGCCCAACAGGCAGGGTTGCGCGCAATCTGGTTCAACCCGACCGGCAAGCCATGGGAAGCGGATCGTTTGCCCGACGCAGAAATCCGCCGCCTCAGCGACTTGCCAGCGCTGCTGGCACGCTGGAACGCAGCTTCGGCCTGACCCAAAGCCCGTAGGAGCAAAGCTTGCTCGCGATAGCGGTAGGTCAGCCCCATCCATTTTGAAGGTGAAGGCCTCTTCGCGGGCAAGCCTCGCTCCTACGGATTTGTGTCGTACGCCAATCGCATGAACGCCATCAACCCTGTAGGAGCGAGGCTTGCCCGCGAAGGGGCCCTGTCAGCCAACACAGATATCAACTGACCCACCGCTATCGCGAGCAAGCTTTGCTCCTACGGGGGTGGTGCCACGCCTTTTGTAGCGCCCATGAAAAAGCCCGCAGCGACGGCGGGCTTTTTCAGCAAGCAAGCAGGTGACAGGCGTTTAGATAGGCCGGCTGCCGTACTTGTTGTCAGGCTTTTTGGGCGGATCGGCGACCACGTTGGCCTCCACTTCCTGCACCTTGCCACCTTTGGCCAGGAACTCTTCCATGGCTTTGGCCAGGGCGTCGCGTTCCTTGTTTTTGGCTTCGACGCTTGGCAACTCATCGACCGAAACCGCAGCCTTGGCTTTGCCTTTGGCGGTCGGGGCCGGCGCTTCGCCGCCATCGTCTTCAGCAACGTCTTCCGCCGCTGCTTCCAGGCCTTCTTCGGCCTCGTCTTCGTCGCCTACTTCGAGGTCGTCGTTTTCCAGATCATCGTCGCTCATGTTCTACCTCATGACTTGCGAAAAGCAGATTAGTTATAGCCCAGCCACGCCGTCTGTCGAAGGCTGCCGGAAAAAATTCTACAACCGCTTGTAACCAGCGGTTACGCCCCTTCACCGTGCAGGGTGGCGAGGACTTTACGGGCACCGCCGAAATCGCGGTGCTCGCCCAGATAAACGCCTTGCCAGGTGCCCAACGCCAACCGACCTGCCGCAATCGGCAGACTGATCTGACAGCCAAGTACGCTGGCCTTGAAGTGCGCCGGGAGGTCGTCCAGGCCTTCGTCGTTATGCTCAAAGCCGTCTGTTCCTTGTGGGATCAGCCGATTGAAAAATCGTTCGAAGTCGCGACGTACCGCCGGATCGGCGTTCTCGTTGATGGTCAACGACGCCGAGGTATGCTGCAGCCACAAGTGCAACAGACCGACCCGGCACGCCTTGAGTTCAGGCAGGCCGGCGAGTAACTCGTCCGTTACCAGATGAAAGCCCCGGGGCCGCGCCCGCAGGGTAATCAGAGTCTGTTGCCACATACAGTTCTCCGCACGTTCGGGGCGCATTCTAGCGCGCTCTGGGAAAAAACAAAGGCCCTAATATTCCCGCATTGCTGTAAGTTTTTCGCTTGTAAAAAACCCTCGTCGTAAACACGACATAAGGCGTAGGAAAAAACCTTTCAGCAGCCTCTTAAATGACAAATCCCGGACAAAAAAATGCCCGGCGAACCGGGCAAGTTTTTTTCTGCGCGTCTTACAAGTTGTAGCCGCGTTCGTTGTGTTGTGCCAGATCGAGGCCGACCGCTTCTTCTTCCTCGGTAACCCGCAGGCCCATGACCGCGTCCAGTACCTTGAGAATGATGAAGGTGACGATCGCGGTGTAGATCACCGTGAAGCCCACGCCTTTGCATTGAATCCACACTTGAGCGGCGATGTCGGTGACGGTGCCGAAGCCACCCAGCGACGGTGCAGCGAATACACCAGTGAGGATCGCGCCGAGAATACCGCCGATGCCGTGCACGCCGAAGGCATCCAGGGAATCGTCATAACCGAGTTTGCGTTTCAGCGTCGTGGCGCAGAAGAAGCACACCACGCCAGCGGCCAAGCCGATCACCAGCGCGCCCATCGGGCCGACGGTGCCAGCGGCCGGAGTAATTGCCACCAGACCGGCGACTACACCCGAAGCGATACCCAGCGCACTTGGTTTGCCGTGCGTGACCCACTCGGCGAACATCCAGCCCAGTGCGGCAGCAGCGGTGGCGATCTGCGTGACCAGCATCGCCATGCCGGCAGTGCCGTTGGCAGCGGCGGCGGAACCGGCGTTGAAGCCGAACCAGCCAACCCACAGCATGGCCGCGCCCATCAGCGTGTAACCGAGGTTATGCGGCGCCATCGGGGTGGTCGGGAAGCCTTTGCGCTTGCCCAAAACCAGGCAGCAGATCAGACCGGCAACACCGGCGTTGATGTGCACCACGGTGCCGCCGGCGAAGTCGAGCACACCCCAATCCCACATCAGGCCGCCGTTGCCGGACCAGACCATGTGCGCAATCGGTGCGTAAACCAGGGTGAACCAGATGCCCATGAAGATCAGCATCGCGGAGAACTTCATCCGCTCGGCGAACGCACCGACGATCAGCGCCGGGGTGATGATCGCGAAGGTCATCTGGAAAGTGACGAACACCGCTTCCGGGAACAACGCCGCAGGACCGGTGATGCTCGCTGGCGTGATGCCGGCGAGGAACGCCTTGCCCATGCCGCCGAAGAACGAGTTGAAGTTGACGACGCCCTGCTCCATGCCGGTGGTGTCGAACGCAATGCTGTAGCCATAAATGACCCACAGAATGCTGATCAGACCGGTAATGGCGAAGCACTGCATCATCACGGAAAGAATGTTTTTGGAGCGAACCATGCCGCCGTAGAACAGTGCGAGGCCGGGAATGGTCATGAACAGCACGAGGGCTGTCGAGGTCAGCATCCAGGCGGTATCGCCGGAATTGAGGACTGGGGCCGCCACTTCGTCTGCCGCCATAGCCAGGCTGGGCATTACGAGGGACAACAGGGCTCCTAGCCCTGCGAATTTACGCAGAGTCATATTGTTTTCTCCTGGGGCGTTGGGTTTGTGGCGGCTTAGATCGCGTCGGTATCGGTTTCGCCGGTACGGATGCGAATCGCCTGTTCCAGATTGACCACGAAAATCTTGCCGTCACCGATCTTGCCGGTGTTGGCTGCCTTGGTTATCGCCTCGATAACCCGGTCAAGATCCTTGTCGTCAATGGCGACATCGATCTTCACCTTTGGCAGGAAATCGACCACGTACTCCGCGCCGCGATACAGCTCGGTGTGACCCTTCTGCCGACCGAAGCCTTTGACCTCAGTAACGGTAATGCCCTGCACGCCGATCTCGGACAACGACTCGCGTACATCGTCCAGCTTGAACGGCTTGATGATGGCAGTGACTAGCTTCATGAAAACTCTCTCCCGAATTGGTGGACTTGCCCCAGGAAAACAAACCCGTCTCAAGTCTAAGCGCAGTGCCTGGCTTTGTAACGCATCGTCGGCCCAACCTGCCCGTCCGACGCCAGCTAACCACTCCGTGCAGAACTTCCCCGTTCTACGTGGCGCACTGCATTCGTCACAGCGACTGCATCAGTGCATGGGTCATTAGCGACTAAGCAGAAAGCTTGCCATCTCGCCAAAAACCCCTGAATTCAATCCCTTGGTCGCTGCTGCAAGCCGCTTCCCGTCAACGCCGCAGAGATAACGCACAACAACGGTGCGCTGCCGTCCGTCCGCTTGCGCGAAAAGCGTGCATCCGTGCCTGCGGATTTGACTATAGACACTGCGTGATACACTGCCCGCCATTGTTTCCAGGACCTTTCCCATGCTCGCGCCCAAAGATTTCCTCGACGCCCTGAGCGGCACCGCCTCCCGCCTCTTCAGCGGCGACACCCCTTTGCCGAAAAGCGAAATCGAAAGCCAGTTCAAGGCTTTGTTGCAGAGCGGTTTCAGCAAACTGGACCTGGTCAGCCGGGAAGAGTTTGATAGCCAGATGGTTGTGTTGGCGCGCACGCGGGCACGGCTGGAAAGCCTGGAAGCGAAAGTCGCGGAGCTCGAAGCAAAGCTCAACCCGCCGACCGAGTAACGTCGCTGACAATGCGTTCCCCTGTAGGAGCAAGGCTTGCCCGCGAAAGAGTCGCCTCGGTCACCCAGCCCTCCCGCACTGTACCGACTACTCCCCTGTAGGAGCTGCCGTAGGCTGCGATCTTTTGATCTTGCGCCTCGCAACAATCTCGGCAACGTCCTACAAAGAATGTCCCCGCCGTCCGATAGCGTCGTAGTGCTCCAACTCCTAAGCTCCCAGCAGCTGATTATTCAGCACCGGGTTTGGCGACCTGGAAGCTTAAGGAGACTACCGCTGTTCGATGGCGGCTAGATTGAGCCACATCGAGTCATGGTGGCTGTGCGTGGGAGACCTTCGGGTCTGCCGGGTTCCTTTTGCTCCGGTTCGCCAACCCGCGCACAGCTGCCACCAATTGTTTGGCGACGATTGAGGGCAGCCCTTCAAGCAAAAGGAGCTGTATCAATGAATACCGTCGACAACTATCTAGTCCCCCACGTCTTCACCCGCCACAAACTCCACCTCCACGCCCTGCTCATCCAGAATCAACCCTGGTTCAGCGCCCGCGACCTCGGGCGCCTGCTACGTCTGTTCCTCGACGAACGCGCCGTCCGAAAACTAGACCCCGACCAACATCAAAATCTGCGAATACTCAGCCAAGGCAGCGTCGAAAACACCCTGCTCATCAGCGAATCCGGCGTCTACGCACTACTGATCTACCACTACTGCCCCGAACACCGAAGCCTGCGCGAATGGCTGACACACGACGTGGTGCCCGCCCTCAGAGACGCGCAACAACCCACCTCAACCGAACGCCCGATATTGAGCCTGCTGAGCTGGCCAGACATGTCATTGAGCTTGCTGCACTGGAATAACCAGCCGTGGATTCGGTTGCAGGATGTTCCACACATGCTCCCGGAGGGTGAACGGCCACAGCGGGCGGGGAATGCGCCGTGGTGGAAGCGTGCATCGCGAATGCTTCAGGCATTCTGAACGACAAAGAAAAACCCCACGTTTGCAGCGTGGGGTTCGTTCTTAAATTAGAGAATCAAGCGCAGTGCGCAAGACGCTCAACCTGATCACGGATCGCAGCCCCTCGTTCAATCTCGGCTTTACGCAAATCGTAAGTCGATTGCAGGTTCAGCCAAAACTCAGGGGTTGTGTCCAGGCAGATAGACAGCCTGAGGGCCATATCAGCACTGACACCACGACGCTGGAGCACGATGTCATTCACCGTAGGCGTCGAAACGCTCAATGCCCTGGCCAAAGCCGCAGCTGTAAGGTTCAGAGGCTCCAGGTATTCCTCTTTGAGGATCTCGCCGGGGTGAACCGGGCGCATACCGTTTTTAGTCATTACTCACCTCAGTGATAATCGACGATTTCAACATTCTCTGGTCCGTTAGGACCCCAAACAAAGCAAATTCGCCATTGAGCGTTGATGCGGATGCTGTATTGCCCTTTTCGATTTCCCTCCAACGTCTCCAAACGATTGCCCGGTGGTGATCGAAGGTCCATCAGAACGGCAGCAGCATCAAGCATCGTCAGCTTCCGTTCCACGACACTCAGAATGGCTGACCACATACGGGTCTTACCGTTGCGAAACAGGTACTCGGTCTCAGAACACTTAAAGCTAACGATCATAATTTAAAGCTTAACGTTATGCATTAAGCTTGAGTGTATGACCTGAATTCACTTATGCAAAGGCGCCAGGGTTGTTCCTGTTAGTCCCCTCAGAACTTTAGGAAAGAGACTACACAGGCCTTCAGAGCACCTTTGAAATACAGCCGTTTCCTACGAATAGACGCTCCAATTCTCATTGCGCCACTACCTCGCTCTTCACTTCAACTGCCCGATCTGGATAACACTCTGACTAGCTCCCGTTGACGAGACGTAGGACTCGGCCTCACCGAAGCCTGCAAATAAAAAACCGCCAACTCAAGGCGGTTTTTTTTTCGCCTCCAATTCGCCTTTCGCCGACATCCTTCATCGATCCAGGCAACGTCCTACAACAACCTCGTCCCGCGACTGATTACGTCAGCGAACTGGCACGCTTAAGCTGCGAGCTGCAAAAGAAAGCTCGCAACATCCTGCGAAAGTTTGGCACCTGCGACGTCACGCTACCCGACTACCCTTCTGAAACCGCAGGAAGCGGTTCCCGAAAAGCTCAAGGAACGATCATGGCCCTCTCCATCGTCCACAGCCGCGCCCAGATTGGCGTGGATGCGCCCGCCGTTACCGTAGAAGTGCATTTGGCCAACGGCTTGCCGTCGCTGACGATGGTCGGTTTGCCGGAAGCGGCGGTGAAGGAAAGCAAGGATCGGGTGCGCAGCGCGATCATCAATTCCGGGCTGCAATTTCCAGCGCGACGGATCACCCTGAATCTCGCGCCGGCGGACTTGCCCAAGGACGGTGGGCGCTTTGATCTGGCGATTGCCCTGGGGATTTTATCCGCCAGCGTGCAGGTGCCGACATTGACCCTGGACGATGTCGAGTGTTTGGGCGAACTGGCACTTTCCGGCGCCGTGCGCGCGGTTCGTGGTGTGCTGCCGGCGGCGCTGGCAGCGCGCAAGGCCGGGCGAACGCTGGTGGTGCCGCGCGCGAATGCCGAAGAGGCGTGTCTGGCCTCGGGGTTGAAGGTGATTGCGGTGGACCATTTGCTGCAAGCAGTGGCGCACTTCAACGGGCACACGCCGATTGAGCCTTATGTCTCCAACGGTTTGCTCTACGCCAGCATGCCTTATCCCGATTTGAATGAGGTGCAGGGCCAAATGTCAGCCAAGCGTGCGCTGCTGATTGCGGCGGCAGGCGCGCATAACTTGTTGTTCAGCGGACCGCCAGGCACGGGCAAAACCCTGCTCGCCAGTCGTCTGCCGGGCCTGTTGCCACCGCTGGCCGAGCACGAAGCGCTGGAGGTGGCAGCGATTCAATCGGTCTCCAGTTGCGTGCCGCTTAGCCACTGGCCGCAACGACCGTTTCGCCAACCCCACCACTCTGCATCCGGTCCGGCGCTGGTCGGCGGCGGCTCAAAACCGCAACCCGGCGAGATCACCCTCGCCCATCACGGCGTGCTGTTTCTGGATGAATTGCCGGAGTTTGATCGCAAAGTGCTCGAGGTATTACGCGAGCCGATGGAGTCCGGCCACATTGTGATTTCCCGCGCCAAGGACCGTGTTCGCTTCCCGGCCCGCTTTCAGTTGGTGGCGGCGATGAACCCGTGTCCCTGTGGATATCTTGGCGAACCGAGTGGGCGTTGCAGTTGCTCCTCGGACATGGTCCAGCGTTATCGCAACAAACTCTCGGGACCGCTGCTGGATCGCATCGACCTGCACCTGACCGTCGCCCGCGAAGCCACGGCACTCAATCCATCGCCCAAACCCGGAGACGACACCGCCACCGCTGCCGCACTGGTCGCCTACGCCAGAGAGCGCCAACACAAACGCCAGGGTTGCGCCAACGCCTTCCTCGATCTGCCGGGCCTGCGCCGCCACTGCAAGTTATCCACAGCTGACGAGAACTGGCTGGAATCCGCTTGCGAACGGCTGACCTTGTCACTTCGCGCAGCACACCGATTGCTCAAGGTTGCGCGAACATTGGCGGATCTTGAGCAGGTTGAAGGGATTACCCGCGAGCACTTGGCGGAAGCGTTGCAATATCGACCTGCTTCAGCGTAACCGAGGGCAATCGCAAGTCATTCAGGCAGATAAACTTTCAGAGAGAGCGTCAGAAATACATGGAGCAACTAAAAAGTCACTGGATCAGATTTGTTTATTGCCTGATAAGCATTGCTATCGTATGGACGGCATTGTTGCAGCAGGAAATCGTCGTCGGCTCACCGGCTTCACTGAATAACTTTTCCTACATTGGCACGGTGATAACCATCGTCGCACTCATCATTTCAATATCCGAAGTTCTGCACAGCGTGCGCTACTCACGAAGCATCAGCGCAGAAGCCAGCAGAGTGCTCAAGGACGCCAAGGCTGTAGAAGCCGCTTCAGCCGTCAGCGAATGTCTTGCGACGCTCAATGAAGCAGCAGGTTATGTGGATACCGAAAACTATCCATTAGCGCTGAAGTGCTATCAGCATTTCAGAATTCTGTTTGCCAAAATACCCGGCACAGGTCAGGCGTTCGACAGGATTGACAACATTCTTGGCGAGACTGAAATCGCCATCAGAAAAGGCATTTTCGCGACCGCTAACGCGCCGCTTGAGAAGCCTTTCAGAGTCCTTATTCACCACAATCTTGAAAACATCAAAGTGAACCTTGAAAAGGTTAATCCGGCCAGAGGGCGCAAATATGCTACCGCCTAGATTTCTCGACTTTGTCAAAGCGCTCACCGCGAGAACGGAGCAAGGCGAATTCTCATGGAATTTTGACGACAATAACTCGCTGGTGAAATTGAAAGAAAACAGCTTCTCTCTTTCATTGCGCTACAGCTTTAACGCGGATGAGAAATACGCGGAGTACGTCATTTATTACGTGGATGAAGTAGGGAATAAGGAATACCGCTTTTATACCAACCAAACCTGGAATGACTTTGATTTCATCCGGCGGTTATTTGATGCTGCACAAGCCTCAAAAATGAGACTGCCTTTTTAGTCCGGCCATGAGCAGTGAACACCAACTTCACTGCTCATCTTGTCAGGGCGTTTATTCCTTGGACAAATCCACCAACGGCACCTGCCGCACCTCCGTCTCGCGCCCAGCCTGAATATCACTCACCTGCTTCAGCGCCTTATCCACCGCGCCTTTATCCGCCAACAAACTGTAGTGAATCTGGAACTGTTTCTGCTCTTTAACCCCAATCATCGGCACCAACCCAAGTGGCCGTTGATACCGACGGTTGTAGGAAAAACTTGTCCCAGGCTCCAGCCCGGTGACGTAGCCCTGCCCTTGCGTATCGGTGTTTTTCCACAGTGAGAAAACCGGCAGTTGCTGAGTATTGAAACCAACGGAAACACCGAGGCTGCCGGCCTTGTTGTGCAGCACGGTCAACGTATCGCCCTTGGCGTCGGCATAGGGCACGACGTTGTAGACGGTTTCGTCGTAATCCTTGGTTGGCGCGCGGTAGGTCTGCCAGTCCGGCAGATCGGCTTTGGCCTTGTCGTTGAACGGTGAAACCTGTTTCACCGGCGCTGCAAAACGGGCGCCCTGCTCGAGGAACGGCGTGCTGAAATTGCTGTGGTACAGCGCCTGGTATTCCTTCGGGTAATCACCGTTATTGGTCAGCGTGTCGTTGAGCGCAAACGCGACGCTGCCGGGCTCGGTGACCAGCTCAGTGAGTACCGAGAAGTCGACTTTCTTGAACGCCTGCTCTTTCAGCTCGCCGCGCAGGCTGATGGCGTAAGGCGGTTTTTCGTCGATGTGCAAGGTGACTTTGCTGGCCGGGATGTTGGCGGCGCGACCGTGCAGGGTCAGCAGTTCGCCGTTGTCGATGCCGGGGTGGCCGACCCATTCATAGCCGCAACGGGCGACGAGTTCGTTGAAACCTTCGAGCCAGCCCAGCCCGCCGCGACCGTTGAGCTCTATAAAGGACGGATTGACCACATCTTTGACCGGCGAATCCCAGCCCATGCGCACGTCGCCGACCGAGGCTTGCAACACGTTCATGCCGCGGGTCGGCACCACCGAGAGTTTCAGCGTGCCGTTATCGATGTCGACGATGCTCACGCCTTCCTGCCGGCCGCCGTGCAAGGCGCGCAGGGTCACGGAGAAGGGTTTGGCGGTTTTCACGCCCAGTTGCTGGCTGGTGATCTGCCAGTTCTGCGCGGCTTTGTCGGTGTCGAGCAACACGTAATCCCAAGCCATGGCGTGGGAGGCAGCGGTGAGTGCGCCGAGGGTGATGGCGAATTTTAGCGGGGTCATGAGGCAAGCCTTTCTTGGATTTGTGCATTTTTTATAGCGCTGATGAATCGATTCAGCAAGATTAAAAAATTCAGCCGTCCAGGCCGTCCTCAACAAATACCGAAACAGCATGAGCAGCGCGCTTCGTCTTGCGCTAGTCTCATACGGTTTTGAACCAACGGCTGATTGACGGCGACATCATAATGACATTAAGGTCGCCAGCTAATTGCAGGAGCAAGCACAGACACTTTTGTCTGTCATTTGCGCAACGGATCATATGGAGTTTGGATGCGCGGGGCACTATTACGCAGCGGCAAGAGCGGGTCATTCACTGCCCTGGGCGAAACAGGCCAACCGGTCTACCGGGCGGCGCTGCAATTGCGCGAAGCGATTCGGCGCAAGAATCCCGAGATGGTCGATCACCTGGCCATCCCTCAAAGCGATGAACTCGGCAACCAGATCGACTGGTACAGCGGCCTCGACGGCGATGTGATCCCGTGGAGCAGCGCCACCGAAGAAGAACGCGCGCCGGCCCGCCAGCAACTTGAAGCGCTGAGAACTGCGCTCAACGAATTGAGCCAGCGCTTCCTCGGCAGCGACCCGACCGAGCAGCAACAGGGCGACAAAGCCGTGTTCGGCAAGTTGCTCAAGCGCGTCATTCATTTCCCCGACGAAAATTTCGTTTACCTGGTGCAAGGCAAACCGGTGCTGACCTTTTGGGGTTTCGAGCATGCCGGCGCCGACCGCAATCGCGACCCTTTGCATTGCCTTTATTCCGCGCCGCTGGTGTTTACGTTGCCGCCAGTGGTTGCAGAACCAGTAATTGCGCCAGTCGCGCCGGTGGTGCCTGTGGTCGTTCGCCCATGGTGGCGTCGCTGGTGGTGGTGGCTGTTGCTGCTGCCATTTTTGTTGCTGCTGCTGTGGCTGTTGCTCGGGATGCGTGGCTGCGTGCCGATCCCGCTGGTCGCGGTTGATCTGCTGCCAAGCGGCGTCGTGCCGATCGACCACCAAACCGAAGAACCACAACTGACCGGCAACGCCGCGACGCTCAACGGTGTGCCGGTCACCGGCACGGTGCCGGCCGCCGCCAATGAGCCTGCCGTGGAAGGCACACACGCCGTGGAAGCGCCCGCCGTTGAAGGCCCCGAGGCCGACGCTGCGCCCGCCGACATAACGCAGGACCCGGCCGTCGAAGCGCCGACTGCGCCAACGCAAACCCCGACCGCGCCGAACGCGCCACCCGCCGTCACGCCGCCCGACGCGGAAAAAGCCGCCGCTGCCAAACCGGGCCCGGCGCTGAGCATTCCAGCGGACGCCGCCGACGGCGCCGCTGATTTCCTCGACGGCCAGTACCGCGCGGGCGCCGGCATTCAGGATCGGCGCACCGGCAAACCGCTGCGTCTGGAATACCAGTTCAAGGATGGCAAGGGCGAAGTCACCGTGCACCAGGCCGACGGCTCGAAATGCAGCGGCCCGGTCACCGCCGCCATGAAGGGCGGCAGCCTCGCCATCGACAGTCAGGGCCAAGCGGTGTGCGGCGATGGCAGCACTTACGACATGCCCAAGGTCAACTGCCGCAAAGGCGCGACCACCGTCGCGGACTGCACCGGTGGTTACGGAAAAGATCAATTCCCCATGTCCATGCGGCAGACGGGCGAATAAACACGGAATAACCTGACATGTTGCCTGAAGTCACCCAATTCGAAGATACCGTCACGCTCGTCAGCGACACCGGTATCCAGTTCATGGATTTCGCCCTGCGCCTGGATCCGCGCAAGGAACCGGCGGGCGAGTTCGCGCCGATGATCAGCGGGCTGATCTGCCGCTTGCAGTACAACGAAGAGAAAGACTTCTACTTCTACGAGCCTGAACCGGAAAAAATCGAGAAAGCCAAACCGGCGTTCAGCGTCGACATGAAAAGCAGCCTCGACCTGCTTAATGGCGTCTGGCTGCCGATCCCGTTTTTCCGCTTCATGCCGCCGTATCGTTTCGACGAAGGCCCGAGCAACTGGTCGCGCATGCGCTTGGTGAAACTGGCCACGCCGGACATCGACGGCAACACCCATCGCCTGACGATGGCTTTCGACAGCCGCGTCATGCCCAAGCGTGACGGCACCGCGTACCTGGCGCCGAACGAAGAAGACATCAGCTCCGGCGTGTCTTTCAAACTGGCGACCAAGGCCAGCGAAACCCGCTGGTTCCTGGCGCAGTCGTGGGTCAACGAATGGCTGCTGGAAGTGTTCAACGAAGGCAATTCGCACCGCTCGCGCGAAGAGCTGGACATCGACATTCGCGCCAACCATCACCTGGCGCACTTCCTCAACCTGCTGAGCCTGTTGAGCACGCCGTCGGTGGCAACGCAGTCGACGGCGCGGCCTAAAGTCGATATCCCGGAACTGAAAGTCGTTGCCAATGACAGCAACGCCCTGGTCAAACCGATCCTCGTGGACCTGGTGCTGGACGTCGGCAACTCGCGTACCTGCGGCATCCTCATCGAGAACCACGGTCAGGCCGGCTCCGGGCTGAAACACAATTACGTGCTCGAACTGCGCGACCTGATCACCCCGGAACACACCTACAACCTGCCGTTCGAAAGCCGCGTGGAATTTGCCCAGGCGAATTTCGGCAAGGACCATTGCTCGGTCAAAAGTGGCCGCCACGACGCGTTCCAGTGGGCGACCATCGCCCGCGTCGGCAACGAAGCCAGTCGCTTGGCCAGCCGTCGGCGCGGCACCGAAGGCTCGACCGGCCTGTCCAGTCCAAAACGGTATCTGTGGGACGAAAACGCCTACGGCCACGGCTGGCGTTTCAACTGTTCATACATCAAGACCGACAACGAGCCGTACGCCACCGCTGCGCCGTTCTCGCACCTGATCAACGAAACCGGCGAGGCGCTTTACAGCCTCGAAGAAGACGATCGTCTGCCGGTGTTCATGCCGCGTTATTCGCGCAGCTCGCTGATGACTTTCATGCTCGCCGAAGTGCTGGCCCAGGCGCTGTCGCAAATCAACAGCCCGGCCCAGCGCTCGCGCCAGGGCCACACCCGCGTGCCGCGCCAGCTCAACAGCATCACGTTGACCGTGCCGCCGGGCATGCCGCAAGCCGAGCGCAGCATTCTCAACGAACGCATGTTGCAAGCCATCGGCCTGGTGTGGAAAAGCCTCGGTTGGCACGCCGGCGAAGAAGATCCGCATCAGGATCAGGCCGTCAGCCCGCGCACGCCGATCCCGAGCATTCGCGTGGAATGGGACGAAGCTTCCTGCGGCCAATTGGTCTACCTGTACACCGAGGTCAACGAGAACTTCGCCGGTCACCCGGAAGAGTTCTTCGACACCATCGCCCGCCCGGACAAGACCGACCGCGAACGCATTACGCTGGCGACCATCGACATTGGCGGCGGCACCACTGACCTGGTGATCACCGACTATCGCCTCGACCGCGCCGGCAACACCGGCAGTGGCAGCAACGTGCACATTGTCCCGGAACAGCGTTTCCGCGACGGATTCAAAGTGGCCGGCGATGACATCCTGCTCGACGTGATCCAGGACTTCATCCTGCCAAGCTTCGACAAAGCCTTGCAGAACGCTGGCGTCAGAGCACCGGATTCATTGATGTCGCGCTTGTGCGGCGACGAGTCCGTCAGCGCCCAGGACATGATCCTGCGTCAGCAATTGAACCTGCAGGTGTTCTCACCGCTGGGCCTGGCGCTGCTCAAGGCCTACGAACATTACGACCCGCAAGAGCCGCAGGAAGTGACGCCGCAGAGTTACCGGCAGTTGCTCGGCGACAACGCCATCAGCCAGACCGTGCTCGATTACGTCAACGCGGCGGTGCGCCGCGATGTCGGTGGCCAGAGCGCGTTCGACCTGTATGAAGCGCTGATCAGCTTCGACCTGCAAAAGCTCCACGCCGCGTTCCTCAACGACCAGATCAACATCACCAAGATCCTCGGCGCGCTGTGTGAAGTGGTGTCGCATTACCCCTGCGATGTGCTGTTGCTGACCGGCCGTCCTTCGCGCCTGCCGGGGATTCAGGCGTTTATTCGCAAGGTCCTGCCGCTGCCGCCGGGGCGCATTCTGGCGCTGCAAAACTACCGCACCGGTGGTTGGTATCCGTTCCACAAGAATGGCCGCATCGACGACCCGAAAAGTACCGCTTCGGTCGGCGCCATGCTGTGTCTGCTGTGCGCCAACCACAGCGTGCCGAACTTCTATTTCCGCTCTTCGGCGCTCAAGCCGTATTCGACGGTCAAGCACATCGGCGTCATCGACCTGAACAATGTGATCAAGGATGCCGACGTGCTGTACCGCGACATCCAGTCCGAAGACTACAAAATCAAGCTGCCGGAAATCGGCGTCGGCGATGCGGCCGACACGCCGCAACTGGAAATGCGCGGCGATCTGCGCCTCGGCTTCCGCCAGTTGGCGGCCGAACGCTGGGCCGCGTCGCCGCTGTACACCCTGCGCTTCACCAAGGCTGGCCGCGAGAAATTCTCGCGTGCGGTCGGTGAGAACGGCAGCGCGCCGTTGCTCAAAGTGCGGTTCGAGGTGAAAGCTGCGGACAAGTACACGAAAAAACAGGATCTGGTCAGCGACCGCCTCTCGGTTCGCGACATCGAATCCAACAGCAACAACGTCAACTTCAACCCGCGCAGCGACCTCGAGCTGGAACTCAACACCATGCTCGACGCCGGCCTGAGCGAGACCAAGTACTGGCTCGACAGTGGAAGTGTGAAACGCAAATGAATGATCTGACCCCCGATCAACATCAGCTCGCTGCCAGTTGGGCCGCTGTTTATGAAGGTGCCGGTCAGGCGCTGGAATGGATTGGCCAGACGCGCGTCAACGCCCCGCGCCTGGACAGCGAAGCCGATAACCTCAACATCCGCCTGCACCGCGCCCGCAACCTGGCGCACAGCCTCGGTCGCGTGGCCTGCACGCCGATGACCATCGGCTTCTTCGGTCTGTCCCAGGCTGGC
Source organism: Pseudomonas sp. SJZ131 (assembly GCF_007828705.1). Lineage (NCBI taxonomy): Bacteria > Pseudomonadati > Pseudomonadota > Gammaproteobacteria > Pseudomonadales > Pseudomonadaceae > Pseudomonas > Pseudomonas sp. SJZ131. The sequence continues at coordinate 442,730 of NZ_VIVC01000003.1, forward strand.
AAGTCGTACCTGATTTCGGCGCTCGCGGCCGGACACAACGGCAAGCTCGAAACCAACTACGGCGGCCAGCGCCTGGACTTCATCAAGCACATCAATCCGGTGGGTGGCGGCAAGGAAGCCACCGGCCTGGTGACGCGCTTCAGCCGCCGCGCGACGCCGAGCCCGGACGATCAATTTCCGGTCGAGCTGACGCTGTTCAAGGAAATCGAACTGGCGAAGATTCTCGCCAACTCGTGGTTCAAGGATTTCGACCTCGAGCGCATCTCCTACGAGATCGACGAAGAGCGTATCCAGCGTGTGTTGAAACCGTTCGAGGGCCGCGAGAATGGGCCGATCCAACCGGGCGTGACCGCCGATGATCTGGTGTCGCTGTGGGATTACCTGCGCGACAACTTCCGCAATTCGGTGAAAAAACTTGAACACCTGTACTGGCCGAAAGCGCTGCAACTGGCGCCACGCCTGAACTTCCAGGAACGCGCCGAGCTGTTTGCGATTCTCTGGGGCGAGCAAGGCGAACTGACGCGCGTCTACCAGCAACTGGCCGGCGCCCTGCACAAGCTCGGCTTACCCGAAACCGTGTTCGCGCCGTTGAAAGCTCTGGTGAGTTTCGAAAACGACACTTACAGCCAGCGCGACAGCATCATGAACGTCGACATCCTCGAACGTTTCGGCAGCCCGCGCGACTTGCCGATCGACGTGCGCCCCAAGGTCGATGGCCGCCTGCAGAACAGTCAGGGCATTGCCGTGGCGCAACTCGCCGCGCTGACCGCCGAAATGACTTTTTGCCTGATCGAAGCGCCGGCCGATGACATCGTCAATCAGGTCGATTTGCTCGACTTCCCCGGCTACCGCGGACGCAAGAAGCTCCACGAAATCGCCGATTCCAGCGACCCGGAATCCGCGACCAAGGACAACTCCGTCTCGCAGTTGATCCTGCGTGGCAAAGTCGCTTACCTGTTCGAACGCTACACCGACAATCAGGAAATGAACGCGCTGGTGGTCTGCACCGGCTCGACCAAACAGAGCGACGTCAACGACGTCGGCCCGGTGCTGACGCGCTGGATCGAAAAAACCCAGGGCGCCGACGCCGCCGCGCGCAGCAAGCGCGATACCGGCCTGATCTGGGCGCTGACCATGCTCGACCTGCGCATCACCAACTCCCTGAGCCTGACCGCCGATCAGTACGACGAGAGCTGGAACGGCATGGTCAAGCTGACCATGCTCGAACGCTTCGGCAGCCTCAGCTGGATGAACGACTGGGCCGGCACGCCGTTCCAGAACACCTTCCTGGTGCGCAAACCGCGCATGGACGCGGCGTTTATCGGCCAGGACGCCAGCGGCGCCGAAACCGGGATCAATAGCGCTTACCAAGAACGTATCGACGCGCTGGGCAGCAGTTTTGCCGCCAACGCGCTGGTGTGCAAACACATCAACAACCCGGCCAACACCTGGAAAGAAATGCTGCGCAACGATGACGGTGGCATCAGCCACTTCAGCGGCAGTTTCAAAGGTGTGGCGAACATCGAATTCAAACTGCAGCGGATCCGCGAGCAGTTGGGCGAATGCCTCGAAGGCTTGACCACGCATGGTTTGAGCACTTGGTATCACGCCGATGGTGATGGCGCCGCTGCCGCCAAGAAAGCCCAGGCGCAGATGATTTTGTCGGGGCTGGGCAAGCGTCCGGCAGTGCTGGGCGAGTTTATCGACCAGCTCGACATGCCCAGCGAAGAGGTGCGCGACCTGTACCTCAGCGGCGTTTACGAAACTGACGACGAGCCCGCCGAGAACGAGGCGCCCGTCGCCGCGACGGCGAGCCACAGCCTGTACGGCAACGACGCCGGTTTTGACTTCGATTTTGGCGACGATTTGAGCCACGACACGCCGTCCAGCAGCAAGACCGCTGCCCCGGCGCCGGAACTGCAAAGCAACGAGCATCGTTTTGCCAAAGCCGCATTCAAAGCGTGGATCGCGCACCTGCGTGAATTGACGACGCGGCAAAGCCTGCTCAACCTGCTGGGCCTGGAGAAATCCCTGCTCGAAGCGGTGGTCGACGAATTGATCACCGCCGGTTATCGCCAGGACCTGCCGGGCCAGTTGAGCCGCGCGGTGCTCAAACGTGCGCAAAGCGGCGCGCGGCGCGATCAACTGGTCGAGCGCCAAGTGCTGGAAGTGCAACGCGTGCTGCGCGATTTCGTCTCATGGTTCGGCTACATCCAGAAACCCGTCAGCGAGCGCCCGAACAGCCGCGCCGGGGCCAAGGCGCCGCTGTTTGCCTTCTACACCGACATCGGTCCGGGGCAAGTGCCGGAACTGCCGGCGCAACCGGCGAACCAGGCGCAGCGTTTCCTCGGCGACTGGCTCTCGGGCCTGGCCTACATCACGATGGACAACGCCGGCCATGGTGCCGGTCGCGAAATCACCCCTGAACAGAACGAACGGCTGGGCCACGTGCTCACAGCCTTCGCAGCGAGATAAGCAATGCCAATTCGTGTCGACCTGCTCGCGTTAGAGCCCAATGTGCCTGGCCGGGCGTGCCTCACTGTGAAGAAATGGCAGGGTGGAGAAGAACAGCTGGAATTCTCCATCCAGCGCAACCAGGACGGTTTTTACCTCCAGGACCAAAAGGCCTGGAGCAATAATCCGTTCTGGTTCAAGGTCTCGCGTTTTGCCCTCGCGGCCAGCGGCGAAGCACTTGAGGCGCAGGTCGGCCCGGAAGTGGTCGACCCGCTGCTGGAGGGCGGCGCCAACTCGCAATTCCAGATCGAACTGCGCGAACAGAACCTCGGTCACGCCGACAAAGGCGTAGTGCGTCCGGGCGTCGGTTTGCTGCCCTCGACGGCGGGCGGCCAGACGCGTTCGACGTACGGCGGCGCCGACCTGAGCGCGCCAGTGGTGCCGGAGCCGGAAGCGGAAATCCCGGAACTGCCCGAGCTGTTCCTGCCGGTCGCCGAGCCGGAACCAGAACCGGCCCCCGCCGAACCGGTCTACACGCCGCCCCCGGCGCCGGTGAAAAAAAGCAAAAAAGGTCTGATCGCGCTGTTGATCGTGGTGCTGTTGCTGCTGGCCGCCGGCCTCGGCTATTGGTTCTATCAGCGCACGCCAGCGCCGGCACCGACAGTCGCCGCCCCCGCACCGGCCGCGACGAACGCTGAAGCCTGCACCCTCGACAGCATGAACAGCGTGCCCGAGCTGACCTTCGTCCAGACCTGCATCAAAGCTGCGCCGGACAGCGCCAAATTGCTCGAAATCATCAATCAGGCCAAGGCCAGCAAACACTGCGGCGTCGCTCAGCGTCTGTACGCCAACCGCGCGCAGGCCGGTGATCCGCTGATCGCCAATGCCTACGCCCGCGAGTACGACCCCAAATACCTCAAGGCCAGCGAGTGCTTTCCGACCGCCGATAACGCCACTGCGGCTTATTGGTACGAAACCATCCTCGCTCAGGACCCGAACAACGCCGAAGCCAAACAGCGCTTCGAGGAGTTGCAGAAGTGATGCGCTCGCCCGTGAGTCGATTCCTGTTGAGCGGCGCTGCGTTGCTGGCGCTGTGCATCAGCCCGTGGTCCCAGGCCGATGACAAACCGCTGATCCAGGCCGGTAAAAAAACCTTGTTCCAACGCGTACTGACCACGCCGGGCTGCCAGATCAGCCCGACGGCGGGCGGCGCTGCCGGCGAAGCGCAACCGACCTTCAGCCGTTTCTACGTGTATGAGCGCGCCCAGGCCGCCAATGCCGAATGGCTGAAAGTCGGCCCGGACAGCTACGGCAAAACCATCGGCTGGTTGCCCGCCAGTTGCACCACCGAGTGGAAAATGCAACTGACCCTGGCCTTCACCAATCCGGCCAACCGCGACCGTTTGCTGTTCTTCAAGGAACGCGCCACGGTCGAAGGCATCCTCGATGCGCCGGACCCGGTGAGCAAAGTCGCACCGTTGCGCGCGACCCTGAAAAAAGGCCAGCAAGCCCCCGGCGTGCTGGCCGAAGAACCTGAATATTTCGTCGACCTGCAAAAGCAGTTCTACTTGCTGCCGGTGCTCAGCGGCGAAGAAGTGATGACTGAAGGCGGCTTCCGCACGCGCCTGCTGAACGTCGCTTCGGTGAGCAAACCCGATGACAAGGACGCCAAGGGTGGCGCGGCCAAAACCGGCGCCGCTGCTGGCAAGGCAGCCGACGACCAGGCTGCCAGCCAGTTGAAGGAATTCAGCGCGGCGGTGGTGTTTGTCATCGACTCGACGATTTCCATGGACCCGTACATCGACCGCACCCGCGAAGCGATCCGCAAGGTCTATCAACAGATCGAATCGCAGAACCTCGGCAAGCAGGTCAAGTTCGGCCTCGTCGCGTTCCGTTCCAGCACGCAAGCGGTGCCGGGCCTGGAATACACCACGAAAATGTACGCTGACCCGACCCAGGTGAAGGACAGCTCCGACTTCCTCGCCAAGGTCGCTGACCTAAAGCAGGCCAAAGTCTCTAGCAGCAGTTTTGATGAAGACGCGTTTGCCGGTGTGATGCACAGCATCGACAAGGTCGACTGGACCCAATTCGGTGCGCGCTACGTGGTGCTGATCACCGATGCCGGCGCCATCGAAGGTGACGACAAACTCTCGCAGACCGGTTTGAGTGCCTCGCAGGTTCGCCTCGAAGCCACCAACCCCGGCGTGGCGATTTACACCTTGCACCTGAAAACCCCGGCGGGCATCAAGGACCACAGCAAGGCTGAAGCGCAGTACCAGAACCTGTCGACCTATCCGGGCACCAATACTTCGCTGTATTACCCGGTGAACGCCGGCGATGTTCAGGAGTTCGGGCGCAAGGTCGACGCGCTCGCCACCGCCATCACCTCGCAGGTGAAAGCCGCTTACCTGGGTGAAGATGCGATCGGCAGCGCGATCAACGCCAAGCAGGATCCGGCCGAGAAGAAAATGCTCGAAGACGCCGCGCTGATCGGCCACGCCATGCAACTCGCCTATCTCGGCGAGAAGACCAACAGCAAGGCGCCGCCGGTGTTCAAGGCGTGGATCACCGACCGTGACCTGATCAAGCAGAACATCCCCACCACCGACGTGCGGGTGTTGCTGACCAAGTCCCAGCTCAGTGACTTGAGCGACGTCATGAAGCAGATTCTCGACGCCGCCAACGAAGGACTGATCTCGCCGACGGAGATGTTCGAACGCCTGCGCTCGGTGGCCGCGACCATGGGCGCCGATCCCAACCAGCTCAAGCAGAACAGCAACGCCAAACTGGCGGACATGGGCGTGCTCGGCGAGTACCTCGAAGACCTGCCCTACCAGAGCGAAGTGCTGAACCTCGACGAAGAAACCTGGAAGAGCTGGGACGGCCTGGCGCAGGAGAAATTCATCCGCACGCTCAACACCAAACTGCGGCACTACCAGCGTTACAACGCTGACGTCGACCGTTGGGTGGCTTTGGCCAAGGACAGCGATGCACGGGACAACGTTTACCCCGTGCCCCTGGAAATGATGCCTTAACGAGACACCGATGCTCGATATCAAAAACCTGCTGGTGCGCCGGGGTGAAGGCGCGCTGGCCCATCACGTGCGCCTGCCGCACTTGCAGGTGCGCGCCGGGGAAATCCTCGCGATCACGGGCGAGAGTGGCAGCGGCAAAAGCACCTTGCTCGAAGCCATCGGCCTGTTGCTCGCGCCGGTCGAGCTCGAACGTTTTCAATTAGGCCCTGGACGCCAAGCGCCCCCAGGGCGCACAGGTGCGCTAGCTGCGCAGGACATCGCGCGGTTGCTCGCCAGCGATGACCAACCGGCGCTGGCGGCGGTGCGTTCGCAGCACTTGGGGTTTATTTTGCAGAGCGGCGGGTTGCTGCCGTTCTTGAGCGTGCGCGACAACATCAGCCTGCCCCGGCGCTTGCTCGGCATGTCGACGCACAGTGCGCACATCGACCACGCGGTCGAGGTGTTGCGTCTGCAGGGTTTGCTCGACAAGCACCCGCAAGCGCTGTCGATCGGCGAACGCCAGCGGGTTGCCTGCGTGCGCGCGATTGCCCATGAACCGCTGCTGTTGCTGGCCGACGAACCGACCGCCGCGCTCGATCCGCACAGTGCCCGGCGCTTGTTCGAATTGCTCCTGAGTCTGGTGTCGAGCATGGGCCTGAGCGCGTTGGTGGTGTCACACGATTGGGCGTTGCTGAAAGATTTTGGCTTGCCGCGCCTCGGTGCGGTCAGCCGTCAGGGAGAGACTCTGTTTGAACCGATGGACTGACCGCTTGCGCCTGCTCGGCTCACTGGCGCTGCAAGACCTCTGGCACGACCGCAAAGTGTCGTTGTGCATCGCCGCCTCGCTGGTGGCGGTGATCGCGCCGCTGTTGCTGCTGTTCGGGCTCAAGCACGGCGTGGTCAGCCAGTTGCAGGACGAATTGCTGCGCGACCCGCGCAACCTCGAAGTGAAAATGCTCAGCAACGGCAACTACGACAGCGCCTGGATCGAGCGTTTGCGCCTGCGCCCGGAAACAGGTTTTGCCCTCGGCCAGACCCGTTCGCTGAACACTCAGGCGGATTTGTTGATCGGCATGACGCGGTTTGTCGAAAGTGCCGAGATCATCGCCACCGAACCCGGCGATCCGCAGTTGAACCTGGCGCATTTCAATCCCGTCGGCCAGCAAGTGATCCTCAGCGCCCGCGCCGCGCAACGCTTGCAAGCCAAGGTTGGCGACACTGTGCAAATGCGCGTGCTGCGCCGGCTCGAAGGGGTCAATGAACGCGGCGAACTGAACCTGACCGTGCTGGCGATCCTCGACGGCGCCCGGTTCGGCCGCGCGGCAGGGTTTGTCGCGCCGCCGCTGTTGCTGGATCTGGAACGCTTTCGCGACGGTTATCAGGTCGCTGCGTTCGGCGTCACCACCGGCAAACCGCTCGGCGACCTGCAACCGCTGTACGCGCGCGCCCGTGTCTACGCGCGCGACATCGACCAAGTCGCGCCGCTGGAGCGCTGGCTCAACGAACAACACATTGAAACTTCAAGCCAACTGGCCGATATCGATAACGTCAAAGCGATCAATCATGTGCTGGGGCTGATCTTCGGCGTTATTGCCCTGGCGGCGTTGATCGGTTGCGTGGCGTCGATGGTCGGCGCGTTCCTGGCCAACATCGACCGCAAACGCAAAAGCCTCGCGGTCCTGCGTCTGCTCGGTTTCGAGCGTACGGCGGTTGGCGGTTTTGTGGTGCTGCAAGCGCTGCTGCTGAGCCTCGCCGGTTACCTCGGCGGGCTGGCGTTTTACGCGGTCGGCAGCCATTTGTTCGACTACTTGCTCGGCAGCAGCCAGGCCACCGGCACTTTTGTTTGCCACATCACTATCTGGCATGGCCTCGCCGCCCTGCTCCTGACCTTTCTGGTCGCGGCACTGGTCGCCGTGATCGGCGCCGTGCGCGCCATCAGCATCCAACCTGCGGAGAGTCTGCGTGAGCTATAAACGTTTTGGCTTGCTGTTGCCCCTGAGCCTGGGCTACTTGCTCGACGCCTCGGCGGCGGGCTGGGAAGAGAAGTATTACAACCCGATGCCCGAGGCCAGCGATGTCGTGCTGCCGATGCCGTGCGAAGGCTCGATGGTGTTTCGCAAGGTGTTCATTCCGGTCGCCGGACCGCTCGACGATTACCCGATCAACATCGGCCAGGACGGCGCCGAATACGGCTACGTCGAGCAGACTCGACCGACGTTTATCGCCGGCAGTTTCACCGGCGCGAAAAACGACAAATCGCGTTATTACCTGATGGCCAAATACGAGATGAGCCAGCTGCAATACGCCGCGCTCACCGAAGAAACCTGCCCAACCGCCGCGACCAAAATGCGCTTGCCGCAAGTCTCGGTGAGCTGGGTGCAAGCCGTCGACGCGGCGGACAAATACAACCTGTGGTTGCGCAAGAACGCCGCCGCCAAGTTGCCGAAAGAAGACGGCGCGCTGGGCTTCCTGCGCTTGCCGACTGAAGTCGAGTGGGAGTTCGCCGCGCGCGGTGGCCTGGAAGTCGGTGCCGCGGAATTCCGCGATACGCGTTATCCGATGGCCGACGGCATCAACGCCTACGAATGGTTTGCCGGGGCGCAGTCGTCCAACGGCAAACTGCAATTGTCCGGGCTGCAAAAACCCAATCCGCTGGGCCTGCACGACATGCTCGGTAACGCCGACGAAATGATGTTCGAACCGTTTCGCCTGAACAAACTCGACCGCCAGCACGGTCAGGCCGGCGGCTACGTGGTGCGCGGCGGCAATTACCTGACGGCCCAGGCCGACCTGCGCACCGCGTTGCGCAAGGAAGAGCCGTATTACAACGCCGACGGCCAGGTGAAAAACAAAACCACCGGCCTGCGTCTGGTGCTGGTCTCGCCGACCCTGACTTCGCGCGAGCGCGTGGCCGGGATCGAAAGCAGCTGGAAGAAACTCGGCACTGGCGCCAAGGAAACCGAATCGGCGGACAAAGGCACCGTGCAATCGCTGAACAGCCTGGCGTCCGGCGTCGAAGACAAAGCGCTCAAGGAAAAACTCCAGGCGCTGGAAAACCAGTTGCGCGCCAGCAATCAGCAGCAGGAAGAAACCCGCGATCAGGCGATCCGCGCCAGCCTCAATCTCGGTGCGTTCCTGTGCACCAAGATGCTCGACGACGGCCAGTACGTGGATTTCCTGCAGAAGAACTACAAGCTCAATTGCGAAGGCACCGACAAGGACGCCAGTTGCGACATGCGCAAAGGCAAGCTCGACGAGCAAAAGGATCGCCTGCACAAACTCAGCCGCTACTACGCCAGCAGCCTGGTGGAATCGGCGACGTTGTACGGTCAGCCGCTGCTGGAAACGCAAGTGCCGGTGATGGAAGAAATCATCACCCGCAACAAACAGCTGCAAGACCTCAAACCGTATTTGCGCACTCACTGGGCCAATCAGAAGACCTTCCTGCAAAAGCAGAAAATCGACACTGAGGCCTGGCTGACCAGTTGCAAAACCGTCACGCAGTAACGCAATCGGCTAGCTGATCAGCTACTCAATCAAAAGAACGCCACGCCAACATCGTCACCAAGGAGTTTCACCATGTCGCGCAGCCTTTGGACTCGCTTCAAGCTACAGATCGCTTTCGTCCTCACCGGCAGTTTGCTGCTGAGCGGTTGCGCCAACACCGGCAGTTCGATGCTCGGCGGCAGCGACGGCGCCGACCCACGCCTGACCCAGGGCAGCGACGCGCAATTCTTCAGCAAATCCGGTTACCAGGCCTGCGCCGTCGGCGCCGGGGTCGGCATCCTCGGTTGCGCGTTGTCCAACAGCAGCAACAAGGCTGTGTGCGCGATTGCCGCCGGGATTACCGCGTGTGGCGTGGCGATGGGCGCCAACTATTATCTGGATCAGCGTCGCAGCGAATACTCCGACACCACCACGCGTCTGGCGAAGATGAACAGCGATGTCGAACAAGACACGCAAAAAGTCATCGCGCGTACTGCCACCGCGCAACAGGTGATCAACGACGATCAGGCGCGCATCGCCCAGATCAAAAAAGACATCGCCAACAAGAAAGTCGACAAGGCCAAGGCGCAAACCGACATCGCCGAGATTGACCAGAACATCGCGCGCCTGCGCAAAGACCTCGGCAACATGCGCACCAAGGTCACCGAATACACCAAAGTGGCGAATGCCGAGCGCGCTCAGGGCAGCAACGCCGAGATCAAGCAAGTGGACGTGAGCATCCTGAAAATGAACGAGAAAGTCGCCGCCCTGCAAAAGGAAGTCGACGGTCTGTACAGCCAACGCTCCGCGATCACTCTGGGTTAAGCACATGACGCTAAGACAACTGGCGATTCTCGCTGCCGTGCTGGCCCTGAGCGGTTGCGCGACCAAACCCGGCGAGTGCGATGCGACCAATCGCGACAGCAGCATGCTGACCAAAATGAACTGCGACTACTCCGGCGGTTACAGCGATCAGGTCAAGCAGAAGGAAACCGCGCTGGCGGCGTCCCGTCAGGAAAACGCCATGTTCCGTCAGGTCTACGAAAACATTCAGGCACAGCAACTGAGCACCAAAGCCGACCTCGCCAGCCAGCAGAAATCCCAGGCTGCGCTGAACCAGTCGCTGAGCCAGTTGCTGAGCTCGCTCAAGGCCCGTCACGGTAATCAGAGCCAGGTGCAAAAGCAGATTGCCGGTTTGGAACAACAACTCAAGGCGTCCCAGACGAGCCCTGCCACCAAGGCTTCGCCGGCAACCCTGGCAGCCAAGCAGGAACAGCTGAAAACCCTGCAGAAGAAAGTCAATCAGCTGCAATTCAGCCTCGGTTACGAAGAGTAACTTTTCACCCGGCAGGCTTCCGTTGGAGGCCTGCACCTTTTTCCAGGAATCGTCGTCATGCAGCGGGTTATCAGGGATGCGCAAGCCACACCGGAGGGGATGAGTGCGCTGCAAGCGAAAGTCGCCCTTATCCAGAAACACTTTCCGCCGAACGTCGCCAGCCTCTTCGCCATCCCGCGCATGGGCAGCGGCGACGTGCTGGAATGGTGGACCGAACTGGGTGGCCAACCGACGCCCTACGCCGAGCTCAACGAAGACGCGCAACGACGATTGCTGCAAACCTGGGATGCGCGTCAGGCGTCCCTCGAACTGCTGGCGGACGAACTGCAAAAACGCGGTCAGCCGAGCGTCGCCGATGAGCTGCGCAGCCTGTTGGGCGCGCCGGAACTGGACAAGCTCTACAGCCTGAATGGCGAGCCCTTGGCGGTGCGCTGGAACCAGCGGCCACCGCGACCGATTCCGCCGCCAGTGATTGCTGCTGCGCCGGTGATTGCGCCAGTCGTTGCGCCGGTGGTTGCGCGGCAATCGCGCCTTGGCTGGTGGGTCGCGGCGGCATTGCTGGCGTTGCTGTTGTTGCTGTTGGCGCTGTGGTTGTACTGGTTCCTGCACCGCGAGCCGGTGGTGCCGATCGTCCCGGTGGCGCCAGTCGCGCCTGTGGTGGTGCCGGTCGAGAAGCCAGTCGAGCCGGTCGTCGAACCTGTGCCTGTGCCCGAACCAGAACCAGAGCCCGTGCCAGAACCAGAACCTGTCCCGGTACCCGCGCCGAAACCCGTGCCGCCGCCAAAACCGGTGGTGGTCGCCCCGCCACCGGCGCCGACGCTGGACAACTTTGCCTGCCGCAAGAAATCCCCGGACACCAAGATTCCGCAATTCGTCGTGGTGCTCGACACGTCAGGCTCGATGGACATGAACATCAAGTCAGTGAAGGCCGACGAAGACTGGTTCTTCAGCAACGAGTACAACCGCTACCTCGACGCCAATCGCACGATGCAAATCTTCGCCAAACCGACGCGCATGGACGTCGCCAAGGATTCGCTGGCCGGCATGATCAACGGCCTCGACCCGAAGATCGACACCCGGCTGATCACCTACGAAGGCTGCAACAGCACGCCGGATCAAGGGGTTTTCAAGTTCGGCGATCGTCAGCGACTGATCAATGGCATTCGCGGCTTGCGCCCCAACGACGGCACGCCGCTGGCCGACAGCCTGGCCAAAGCCGCCAGCACCGTCGATGGGCGCAACAACGACGCGGTGATCGTGATGTTCGTCGACGGCGAGGACAACTGCCAGAAAGACGTCTGCGCCGTCTCCCGCCAAATCGCCCAGAGCCAGCCGCGCCTGCGGGTCAACGTGGTCAACATCGGCACCGGCGGCCCCTCGCGCTGCATCGCCGAAAACACCGGCGGCCGCGTCTACTCCAGCAACAACGCTGCGGAGTTGGGCAAACAGCTGAAATTGGCGAGCAAGGAAGTGGCGAGTAATGCCAAGTGTGATTAGGCATCGCCAGGAAACACCCGCAGGACCCGGCCGCGGTCCTGCGCTGACGGCGGGCTCGTGTCGCCGGTATCGCTTTGTTTGGTGTTGTCGCGGTTTGAATTAGTATGCTGTTCCAGCCGCGACGCAAAGTTGTGTTCCCATGCGTGGCCAGATAACGAAAACGGAGAGAACCCTGTGAGGCTCGACAAGTTGCGCGTACAGAACTATCGATGCTTTGGAGCGTTCGAGATCGACTTCGACCCGCATCTGACTATTCTGATTGCCTCCAACGGCGGTGGGAAAACCACGATTCTGGATGCTGCCCGCGTGGCTTTATGGCCCTTTGTCAAAGGGTTCGACCTCGGCAGCCAGACCGGTAAATCAGCCACGATCCAGAACGAGGACGTGCGGCTGGCAAGGTTGAGCAGCGGCAACATGGAAGCCAAAACCCCGTGCGAAATTGAAGCCAGCGGTCCCTGGGCTGCCGAACAGCAGCATGAAAGCTGGTTGCAGCAGCGCGTCAGCCTGAATAAATCGACCAATACCATCGGCGACGCCGGGTCAAAAGCCCTCACCTCATTCAGCAAATCACTTCAGGAACAGGTGCGCGCCGATGCGCAGGTAACGTTGCCGATGGTGACTTACCTGGGGACGTCACGCCTTTGGTTTGAGGGACGCTTTACATCGGTGGCGGCAAAAACGGCGCTCGATATCAGCGAATATTCCCGAACGTCCGGCTACTTGAATTGCCTGTCCTACTCGTCCAGTTTCAAAACCTTCACTGCCTGGTATGGCTGGCTATATCGCAGCTACCGGGAACAACAACTGATCGCCTTGGAGAACAGCACAAAGCTGTCCGATGAGGGCCAGCGGTTTGAACGTGTCATCGGCGCGATCAAGAACGCCATCGACCTGCTGACGAAAGCGCCTACTGGCTGGCATAGCCTTGAATACAGCGAGACCCGTCACCAGCAATTAGTCATGCATCATCCCGAGCAGGGCGTGATGCCGGTGGACATGCTCAGCGATGGCCTGCGCAACACCATTGCGATGGTCGCCGACCTGGCATTTCGGGCCTGCAAACTCAATCCGCACCTGGGTGAACGAGCCGCATTGGAAACGCCGGGCATTGCCTTGATCGATGAAGTCGACATGTTCCTTCACCCCTATTGGCAGCAAACGATCATTGGCGCATTGCGCGCGGCTTTTCCGGCCATGCAATTTATCGTCACCACGCATAGTCCTCAGGTGCTCAGCACGGTGCGCCGGGAGAATATCCGGGTGATTGGCAAAAACGCCCAAGGCCAACTCGTTGCCTCGCAACCGCTGGCCATGACCTACGGCGAGCCAAGCAACAGCGTGCTGCACAGCGTGATGCAAGTTGACCCGCAGCCACCCGTCAGTGAAAAAACGGGCTTGCTGCAACTCACTGAATGGGTGGACAAAGGTCGCTATGACGAGCCCTCGACAATTAAGTTGATGCAGCAGTTGACCGAGTCGCTAGGCGAGCAGCACCCACAGTTGCAACGTCTGCAGCGCAGCATCAGGCGCCAGCAGGTCTTGAAGGGATGAGGTTTGTTCGCAAGCGTGGTGCAGGCCCATTCGAATTAGGCAAGGCCCATCTGAACCCGCCCACCACAGATTCCGCCGCCACCAGTCGCTGGGGACGCTTTCCTTTCGCCACGCAGGTGCAGGGTTATTTGCTCGAAGAGCAATTCAACTTGTGCTGCTACAGCGAAATTCGCCCTGATCTTGTCGGCGTCGGCATGCACATCGAGCATGTCGAGAACAAAAGCCAGCACCCTCAACGTACCTTCGATTACAGCAATCTCGCGGCTTGCGCGCTGGACAGCAGAACGGATTTGAAAAAGTTCGCAGCGCAGGAAGCCGAAGTCTTTGGTGGGCATGCGCTCGGCAAGTCGCGCGGAGTCGACTTCAACCGTTTTGTAGCGTGCCATCAGCCTGACTGTGCGCGTTTCTTCACTTATGTGTCAGACGGTCGGGTATTACCTGCTGACGGGCTGTCAGCGCAGGAAGAAGATCGCGCCAGATACACCATTGAGTTGCTTAACCTCAACAGCACTTACTTGAAAGATCTGCGGTTCCAGTGGTGGGGCGAGCTCGAAAAGCTCGTCGCACAGCACATTGATCAGGATATGAGTCTGGACTGCCTGGCCGGGATTGATCTGGTGCCGATCAACGGCAACTTGAGTCCGTTTTTCAGTATGACTCGCCAGATTTTTGCAAGCGTCGCCGAGCGGGTACTTGAACGCGACGCTCCTGATTTGCGCTGACCGATTTAACCGCTCGAGCGATATCTCAGGAACAAACAACGGGTGTTCGCCTGAGCGAGCACCCGTCTGCTCTTCAACGAAACCGATCAACCTCTTGGCGCAAGTCTGCCGCCAGGCTTTCCAGTTCCTTGGCGGTGATCGCCAGGTTTGACACCACTTCACGCTGCTCGCTATTCGCCAGCGCGATGCTTTGCAGGTTGCTGCTGAGCAATGTCGCGGTGCTGCTTTGTTCTTGGGTGGCGGTGGTGATGGCGGCGAATTGTTGGCCGGCGGAGCGGCTCTGTTCGTCGATGCGCTCGAGGGCCGAGGCGACGTTGGCGTTGCGCGACAAGCCTTCCTGCATCAGCAGGTTGCCCTGCTCCATGGTGCTCACGGCGTTACCGGTTTCCTGCTGGATGCTCTGGATCATGCTGGAAATTTCGTCAGTCGCTTCACGAGTGCGCGACGCGAGGTTGCGCACCTCGTCGGCGACTACGGCAAAACCACGGCCCTGCTCGCCGGCACGCGCGGCCTCGATGGCGGCGTTGAGCGCCAGCAGGTTGGTCTGGTCGGCAATCGCGGTAATCACGCCGACGATGCCGCCGATTTCCTGTGAGCGCTGGCCGAGGGTGTTGATCACCGTCGCGGTGCTGTTGAGTGCGCCGGCAATTTGCTCGAGGGAAGAGGACGCTTCCGTCATCGATGTACGACCGATCTGCGTTTGCTGGGCGTTTTCCTGGGCCATGCGCTGGGTGTTGCTCATGTTGTCGGCGATGTTCAGCGAGGTGGCGCTGAATTCTTCCACGGCGCCGGCCATGCTGGTGATTTCGCCGGACTGCTGCTCCATGCCTTCATAAGCGCCGCCGGACAAACCGGACAAGGCCTGCGCGCGGCTGTTGACCTCGGCAGAGGCCTTGCGGATGTGCTCGACCATGGTCGACAGCGCTTGGCTCATCTGGTTGAAGGCGCGCGCCAACTGACCGATTTCGTCGTTGCTCGAGACGTTCAGTCGCACGCTCAAATCACCGGCGCCCAAGGCTTCGGCCTGACGCACCAGATCCCCCAATGGCGCCAGTTTGCTGCGCAGCAACCAGACTGCCGAGCCCACCGCAATCAACATCGCCAACAGGCTGCCGATGGCCAATTGAATGCCGACGCTCCAGGTCACGGCGCTGATTTCGGTTTTCGGCATGCTCGCCACCACCGACCACGGGCCGCCGTCGAACGGCACGGCAACGCTGTAGAACGCTTGCGACTTGTCGCTCCAGAACTCGCCTTTGCCCGGGGTTTTGGCCAGGTCGACGATGGCCGGGATCGCCTGATCCAGCGCTTGCACGCCGGCAATCGGCACCAGCCATTTGCTTTGTTCATCGAGCAGCGCCAGCGAGCCAGTCTGGCCGATGCGAAAGCGCTGCAGGTTGGCGAACTGAGCGTTCTGCGCGTCGGTGTAATCGAATCCTACAAACAACACGGCAATGACCTTACCGCTGGTGTCCCTGACCGGCGTGTATTGGGTCATGTAGGAGCGTTCGAACAACAAGGCGCGGCCGACGTAACTCTGCCCGGCGATCAACCGTGCGTAAGCCGGGTGAGCGTGATCCAGCAAAGTGCCGATCGCGCGGCTGCCGTCCTGCTTGCTCAGGGAGGTGCTGACGCGAATGAAGTCTTCGCCACTGCGCACAAACACCGTGGCTACGCCGGCGGTCATTTGCTTGAACTCGTCGACTTCCTGGAAGTTGTTGTTCAACACTTCGCTGCCCAGATGCAGCCCCGGCGTCTGCACGCCGGCCACGCTCACAGGTTCGTCCGGGTGCACGCTCAGGCCCGCGCTGAAGCGCTTTTCGAACAAGCCGCTGAGGCGCTGGGTGCTTTCACGCAACGTGCCGTGGAAGGTGCTCAACTGATCGGCGAGCAAGCGCGCTTCACTGGCCAAATGCTCTTCGCGGGTGGCGAGGTTGGCAGTGTCCAGCGAACGCAAAGCGAACACGGTGCTGCCGCTGATGACAATCGCCAGTATCACGGCAAGCGCAAGACCTAGCTGTGAGGCGATCCGGGCACGGGGTTGAGACATGACAGCTCCTGGCCAAGCGACCGGATCCTCCTTGATCCGGTTAGGCGCTCAGCAAAATTTCTAATAATTGGATAACGCGTGTGGGCGTAGCGCGGAACCTGCACGAAGGTTCCACCTGCAGCTATTCGGCGGCAAACCTGAATACTTGAGTGATTAACCCGGTTATAGCGCAGAACTGATGACAGTTCGTGATGCCGCCAGCCGTTCGGTAGCCGCCGGACGCAACTTGCGTTCGGCGGCTTAGCCGTTATGTAGCAGCTGGCGAAGCCTGCGTTCGGCGGCGTAGCCGTCGTGAAATCAGCTGGCGCGGTGTTTCAGGTTCAGCGTGGGCGCGGGTTTACGACGGCTTTGCCGCCGGACGCAGCCTCGCGGTGCTCGGCAGCTGCTACATGGAGCGTGTTTGCCGGGGTGCGGTTTTGGTCAGCTCAGGCGTTCGACCGGGGGCAATTCCATGGCGCGGACTTCGCCCTGCAAAAAGTCGCTGAGCCGGCGCATGCGCTCACCGCCGGGGCGGGTTTTCGGCCACACCAGGTAATATTTTTCGCCGCTGGCGACGGCGGTCGGCCACGGCAGACTCAGGCGACCTTGCGCGACATCTTCGGCGACCATCAGCAGGTCGCCCATCGACACGCCATAACCGCGAGCGGCGGCGATCATGCCCAGCTCCAGCGTGTCGAACACCTGCCCGCCCTTCAGCGAAACCTTGTCGGCGAGCCCCATGCGCTCCAGCCAATTGCGCCAATCACGCCGGTCCGGCGCCGGGTGCAGCAGCTCGGTGCTGGCCAGGCGCGCGACATCCCACGGTTGATCGTCGAGCAGATTCGGCGCGCCGACCGGGATCAGTTCTTCCGCAAACAGCAACGTGGTTTCCCAGTCCGGCGGGAAGTTGCCGCCGCTGAGGATCACCGCGCAGTCGAACGGCTCGTGGTTGAAGTCCACGGAGTCGATGTCCATCCAGGCGCTGGTCAGTTGCACCTCGTTGCCCGGTTGCAGATGCCGGAAACGGCTGAGCCGCGCCAGCAGCCAGCGCATGGTCAGGGTCGACGGGGCTTTCATGCGCAGGATGTCGTCCTCGGCGCGCAGGGTGTTGCAGGCGCGTTCCAGCGCGGTAAAACCTTCACGAATGCCCGGCAGAATCAGCCGCGCCGACTCGGTCAATTGCAGGTTGCGCCCACTGCGATGAAACAGCCGACAGGCAAAGTGCTCTTCGAGCGTACGAATATGCCGACTGACTGCACTTTGAGTTATCGACAACTCTTGTGCCGCGCGGGTAAACGAGCTGTGCCGCGCCGCTGCTTCAAATGCGCGCAGGGCATACAGGGGAGGCAACCGACGAGACATGCGCAAAGCTCCTATGGCGGCAAAAAAAGGCACCGGGCAAACTTATCAGAAAGTCCGCTGGATGAGTTTTAATCATGCCAACCATCGTTTTAATCCCTTTGTGAAAACCCCGCAGAGCGCCGAGAATCGAGCCTTTCCCTGTTCAATCTGCCGTAGGAGCGTGATGACCATGCAGCATCCAGCACGTACCGAACTCTGGGCCATCATGCGGCTGGCGGGGCCGTTGATTGCCTCGCAGTTGGCGCACATGTTGATGGTCCTCACCGACACCCTGATGATGGCGCGCCTGAGCCCCGAGGCGCTGGCCGGCGGCGGTCTGGGCGCGGCGACTTATTCGTTCGTGTCGATTTTCTGCATCGGCGTGATTGCGGCGGTCGGCACGTTGGTGGCGATCCGCCAGGGCGCCGGCGACATTGTCGGCGCGGCGCGGCTGACGCAGGCCGGGTTGTGGCTGGCGTGGCTTATGGCGTTGGTGGCCGGGTTGCTGCTGTGGAACCTGAAACCGGTGCTGCTGCTGTTTGGCCAGACCGAAACCAACGTGCAGGCCGCCGGGCAATTCCTGCTGATCCTGCCGTTTGCCCTCCCCGGCTACCTGAGTTTCATGGCGCTGCGCGGGTTCACCAGCGCGATTGGCCGGGCGACGCCAGTGATGGTGATCAGCCTGTGCGGTACGGTGGCCAACTTCGTCCTCAACTATGCGTTGATCACCGGCATGTTCGGTTTGCCGAAAATGGGCCTGGTCGGCATTGGTCTGGTGACGGCAATTGTTGCCAACCTGATGGCCGTGGCGCTGGCGCTGCACATTCGCCGGCACCCGGCTTACGACGCTTATCCGCTGCGTCAGGGTCTGTCGCGGCCGAACCGGCAGTACCTCAAAGAACTCTGGCGCCTGGGCTTGCCGATTGGCGGCACCTACGCGGTGGAAGTCGGTTTGTTCGCGTTCGCGGCGCTGTGCATGGGCACCATGGGCAGCACGCAATTGGCCGCGCATCAGATTGCGCTGCAGATTGTTTCGGTGGCGTTCATGGTGCCGGCGGGGCTTTCGTATGCGATCACCATGCGCATCGGCAAGCATTACGGCGCCGGGCAATTGCTCGATGCGCGGCTGGCGGGCCGGGTCGGGATCGTGTTCGGCGGCGCTTCGATGCTCGCGTTCGCCATGGTCTTCTGGTTGTTGCCGAATCAGTTGATCGGTCTGTTTCTCGACCACAACGACCCGGCGTTCCGGCCGGTGATTGATTTGGCGGTGAGCCTGCTGGCGGTGGCGGCGTGGTTCGAGCTGTTCGACGGCACGCAGACGATTGCCATGGGCTGCATCCGTGGGCTCAAGGATGCCAAGACGACTTTTCTGGTGGGTTTGGGCTGCTACTGGCTGATCGGTGCACCGGCCGCGTGGCTGATGGCGTTCAATCTGAACTGGGGGCCGACGGGCGTCTGGTGGGGCCTGGCGCTGGGCCTGGCATGCGCGGCGGTGAGTTTGACCTTGGCGTTTGAGTGGAAGATGAAACGGATGATCCGGCGCGAGCCTGCGCCGGAGCGTTTCCCGATTGCCCAGCCAGATTAGTCTGCCCTTGTAGGAGCGAGGCTTGCCCGCGAAGGCGTCGTGTCAGTTAACAAAGATGTCGACTGATACGACGCCTTCGCGGGCAAGCCTCGCTCCTACAGGGGATTTTGCGTTAGCTCATCACTTCTGTGGCGGGCTGCTGGCTGCTGCCGAACGTCAGGTATTCGACCAATTCCGCCAGCGGCAGCGGTCGGCTGATCAAATACCCTTGCACCTGATCGCAACCGAACCCGCGCAACAAATCCAGCTGTGCCGGGGTTTCCACGCCTTCGGCCACCACTTCCAGATTGAGGTTGTGCGCCAGGTTGATCATCGCGTGCACCAGTTTGCGATTCTCTTCGCGTTGCTCCATGCCGCCGACGAAGCTCTTGTCGATCTTCAGCAAGGTGATCGGCAGGCTGTTGAGGTGCACAAACGACGAGAACCCGGTGCCGAAGTCATCCAGCGAGAAGCGCACGCCCAGACGGCCAAGCGCGTCCATGGTTTGCTTGACCAGATCGCTGCGGCGCATCACCGCGGTTTCGGTCAGTTCGAATTCCAGCCATTGCGCCTCGACGCCACGCTCGGTGATCAAGCGACTCAGCGTCGAGAGCAACTGGCTGTCCTGAAACTGGCGGAACGACAAATTGATCGCCATGTGCAGCGCCGGCAAACCGCGCTCACGCAACGCCTGCATGTCGCGCAGCGCCCGGGAAATCACCCAGTAACCCAGCGGCACAATCAGACCGCTCTGCTCGGCCAGCGGCACAAACTCGCTCGGCGGCAGCAAACCGCGTTCGGCATGGCGCCAGCGCACCAAGGCTTCGAGGCCGACGATCTGCCCGTCGGCGAGGTTCAGGCGTGGCTGGTAATGCAGCTCCAGCTCATCGCGGCGCAACGCCCGGCGCAGTTCGCTTTCAAGGTCGGCGATGCTCCGGGCGTTACGGTTGATGCGTTCGTTGAAGATATGAAAGGTGCAGCCCTGGGTGCTTTTCGCTTGCTGCATGGCGATGTGCGCGTGCCACATCAGCGGGTCGGCGCCGGCCTGGGCGCGGGCGTGGGCAATCCCGAGGCTGGAACCGATCAACAGGCTTTCGCCGTCGACCCAATACGGTTCGGCCAGCGCTTCGGTGATGCGTTCGGCCATCCATTCGGCGCGTTGCGGGGCGCGGCGGGTGTCGATCAGCAAGGCAAATTCGTCGCTGCCGAGACGCGCCAGTTGATCGCCGACCTCCAGCTGACTTTTCAGCCGCGAGACCACTTGCAGAATCAGCCGGTCACCAGCCTGATGGCCGAGGGCGTCGTTGGCGTGGCGAAAGTTGTCGAGGTCGAGGTGGCCGAGTGCGAGGCCGCGCCCGTCGTTTTCCGCCAGGCGCGCGGCGAGCAAGGTCTGGAAACCCTGGCGATTGGCGATGCCGGTCAGCGGATCTTGCTCGGCGAGGCGTTGCAGGGTGTTTTCGAGTACGCCGCGCTCGCGCACATGGCGCAGGCAGCGGCGCAGCATGCCGGGGTCGAGCACGTCGCGCACCAGCCAGTCACTGACACCGTCGGGCGGCGTTGGCGGTTCGTGTTCGAGCAATAACACGGTGGGCAAGTTGCAACGGCCGGGCCCCGGTTGAAGCGCCGGAATCGTCAGTAATACAGCGCTGCGGTTGTCATCGAACAGGCTGCTGACCGACTCCCAGCTCGGCGCGCTGATCAGCACTGCCGAGCTCCCCATCGGAGCCAGACACTCGCGCAACAACGCTGTCCACGCTGGCTCTTCGGCCAGTAGCAGCAAACGCAAGGGTTCGACAGGCGTAGACAAGCTAGCTCCCTAGACTCTGCAATAGATGTAGGCGGCAGCATTATGCCGCGCACAAAACCAATGACCAACTGACCTGAGCGTGCAAACGCGGCTTTGTCGCTGGAATACGAACATTAGCCGCAAATACCCTGCGCATCCTGCGTGAAAGTAACAAAACCGGCAAATGGAGATCGCGTGCTGCGTCACAAGTCGGACAGAGCAGCACAATTCGCTGAGCCTGTTAAAATGCCGGCCCATTTCGCAAATGACTCCCTGATTTCGTATGTCCCGACTCAATCCCCGGCAGCAAGAAGCCGTGAACTACGTCGGCGGCCCTCTATTGGTGCTCGCCGGTGCAGGCTCCGGCAAGACCAGCGTGATCACCCGCAAAATCGCGCACTTGATCCAGAACTGTGGCATCCGCGCCCAGTACATCGTCGCCATGACCTTCACCAACAAGGCTGCGCGCGAGATGAAGGAACGGGTCGGCACCCTGCTCAAGGGCGGCGAGGGCCGTGGCTTGACCGTGTGCACCTTCCACAACCTGGGCCTCAACATCATCCGCAAGGAACACGCGCGGCTGGGCTACAAACCGGGCTTCTCGATCTTCGACGAGACCGACGTCAAAGCCCTGATGACCGACATCATGCAAAAGGAATACGCGGGCGACGACGGCGTCGATGAAATCAAGAACATGATCGGCTCGTGGAAAAACGACCTGATCCTGCCCGCCGAAGCCCTGGAAAACGCGCGTAATCCCAAGGAACAGACCGCCGCCATCGTCTACACCCACTATCAGCGCACGCT
The DNA here is from genome assembly GCF_007828705.1 of Pseudomonas sp. SJZ131. Classification (NCBI taxonomy): domain Bacteria; kingdom Pseudomonadati; phylum Pseudomonadota; class Gammaproteobacteria; order Pseudomonadales; family Pseudomonadaceae; genus Pseudomonas; species Pseudomonas sp. SJZ131. Next base: position 464,317 of record NZ_VIVC01000003.1, read on the forward strand.
CAAAGCGTTCAACGCGGTGGACTTCGACGACCTGATCCTGCTGCCGGTAAAACTGTTCCAGGAACATAAAGACATCCTCGAAAAGTGGCAGAACAAAGTCCGCTACCTGTTGGTGGACGAATATCAGGACACCAACGCCAGCCAGTATTTGCTGGTGAAGTTGCTGATCGGCACGCGCAACCAGTTCACCGTGGTCGGCGACGACGACCAGTCGATCTACGCCTGGCGCGGCGCGCGCCCGGAAAACCTGATGTTGCTCAAGGACGATTACCCGTCGCTGAAAGTGGTGATGCTGGAGCAGAACTACCGCTCCACCAGCCGCATCCTGCGCTGCGCCAACGTGCTGATCTCGAACAACCCGCACGAGTTTGAAAAACAACTGTGGAGCGAGATGGGCCACGGCGACGAGATCCGCGTGATCCGCTGCCGCAACGAAGACGCCGAAGCCGAGCGCGTCGCCGTCGAGTTGCTGACCCTGCACTTGCGCACCGACCGCCCTTACAGCGATTTCGCGATTCTGTATCGCGGTAACTATCAGGCCAAACTGATCGAGCTGAAGCTGCAGCACCACCAGATTCCGTATCGTTTGTCTGGCGGCAACAGCTTTTTCGGCCGTCAGGAAGTGAAAGACCTGATGGCCTACTTCCGTCTGATCGTGAACCCGGACGACGACAACGCCTTCCTGCGCGTGATCAACGTGCCGCGCCGCGAGATCGGTTCGACCACCCTGGAAAAACTCGGCAACTACGCCACCGAACGCAAAATCTCGATGTACGCCGCGACCGACGAAATCGGTCTGGGCGAGCATCTGGACACGCGCTTCACCGATCGCCTGTCGCGCTTCAAGCGCTTCATGGACAAGGTCCGCGAGCAATGCGCCGGTGAAGACCCGATCTCGGCGCTGCGCAGCATGGTCATGGACATCGATTACGAGAACTGGCTGCGCACCAACAGCTCCAGCGACAAGGCTGCCGATTACCGCATGGGCAACGTCTGGTTCCTGATCGAGGCGTTGAAAAACACCTTGGAGAAGGATGAAGAAGGCGAAATGACCGTCGAGGATGCAATCGGCAAACTGGTTTTGCGCGACATGCTCGAACGTCAGCAGGAAGAAGAGGACGGCGCCGAAGGTGTGCAGATGATGACGTTGCACGCCTCCAAAGGCCTGGAATTCCCCTACGTGTTCATCATGGGCATGGAGGAGGAAATCCTCCCGCACCGTTCCAGCATCGAAGCCGACACCATCGAAGAAGAACGCCGCTTGGCCTACGTGGGGATTACCCGCGCGCGGCAGACGCTGGCCTTCACCTTCGCCGCCAAGCGCAAGCAGTACGGCGAGATCATCGATTGCGCGCCGAGCCGCTTCCTCGATGAGCTGCCGCCGGACGACCTGGCCTGGGAAGGCAACGACGACACCCCGGTCGAAGTCAAAGCCGTTCGCGGCAATACCGCTTTGGCCGACATACGCGCGATGTTAAAGCGCTAGAATCGACTACTTTTTAATCAGCCCTGGACGCACAGGCGTCCTTAGAGGAAAGCTTCATGGAAGCACTGCACAAGAAAATCCGCGAAGAAGGCATCGTGCTTTCCGACCAGGTCCTGAAGGTTGACGCCTTTTTGAACCACCAGATCGACCCGGCCCTGATGAAGCTGATCGGCGACGAATTCGCCACGCTGTTCAAGGATTCGGGGATCACCAAGATCGTCACCATCGAAGCCTCGGGCATCGCCCCGGCGATCATGACCGGGCTGAACCTCGGCGTGCCGGTGATTTTCGCCCGCAAGCAACAGTCGCTGACCCTGACTGAAAACCTGCTGTCGGCGACCGTTTACTCGTTCACCAAGAAGACCGAAAGCACCGTGGCGATTTCCCCGCGCCACCTGACCAGCAGCGACCGCGTGCTGATCATCGATGACTTTTTGGCCAACGGTAAGGCGTCGCAAGCGCTGATTTCGATCATCAAACAGGCAGGCGCCACCGTCGCCGGTTTGGGCATCGTCATCGAGAAGTCGTTCCAGGGCGGCCGCGCGGAACTGGATGCCCAAGGTTATCGCGTTGAATCGCTGGCCCGCGTGCAATCGCTGAAGGACGGCGTAGTCACCTTCATCGAGTAACCCTGTAGGAGCAAAGCTTGCTCGCGATGCAGGCGATGCGGTGTTCCAGATGAACCCGGTCATCGTTCTTCGCGGGCAAGCCTCGCTCCTACAGGTCATACGCGACCGCAAATAACGCGCGAATCCTGTAGGAGCGAGGCTTGCCCGCGAAGGCGTCCTCACTGTTGCGCGGTGGCTTTCAGGCCGGTGAGCAGCAGTCGCTGAAACAGGTCTTCTTTGAACCCTTCCGGCTTCTCCAGTTGCATGCGCTGCAGATGTTCCGGGTATTGCGTCGCCTCGGGCGCATCCAGCGCAGCCTTGCCCAATTCCAGAATCTCGGTGAGTTTGAACTTGCTCTTCAGCCAGTTCAGCGCGCGCAACACATCGCGCTCGACCTCGGTAAAATCACAGCCCAGCGGATACTCCGGAAACAGATTCGGGTGCCGCGCCTGAATCGCCTGCAAACGCTGCGGATGGTTATCGGCAAAACGCGGATCCATGCGGAAATTCTTCGGCAACTTGCCGACCGCTTGCGCCTGTTCGATCAGCCCCGGTTGAAAGCGTGAATCGCTGATATTCAACAACGCCTCGATCACCGCCGCATCGGTCTTGCCGCGCAAATCGGCGATGCCATATTCGGTGACGACGATGTCGCGCAAGTGCCGTGGAATCGTGCAATGCCCGTATTCCCAGACAATGTTCGAACTGACCTCGCCGCCCGACTCGCGCCAACTGCGCAGGATCAGCACCGAACGCGCGCCTTCCAGCGCGTGCCCCTGCGCGACAAAGTTGTACTGCCCGCCCACGCCGCTGAGCACGCGCCCGTCTTCCAGTTGGTCGGCGACACCGGCGCCGAGCAAAGTCATGGTGAACACGGTGTTGATGAACCGCGCGTCCAGACGCTGCAAACGCTTAAGCTCTTCCTGGCCGTAGAGCTCGTTGATGTAGCTGATGCGGGTCATGTTGAATTCGCGGCGTTTTTCCTGCGGCAACTCGCGCAGGCGCTCATAAAAACTGCGCGGGCCGAGGAAGAACCCGCCGTGCACCGAGATGCCATCGGGTTGCGCGGCTTCGTCGAGGGTGCCGTCGTTCGCCTGCTGCTGGGTCGGCACGTCCGGGTAGACCTTGCGCCGGATGATCCCGGCGTCGGCCAACACCAGCAGGCCGTTGACGAACATTTCGCTGCAACCGTAAAGGCCTTTGGCGAAGGCATCGGTGCCGCCCTCGCGCTCGATCAACTGCGCCCACTGGCTGAGGTTCAAATCGGCGAGCAAGGCTTTGTAACCGGCGTTATCGGCCTGACGCGCAAGCAACGCGGCGGTCAGCGCATCGCCCATCGAGCCGATGCCAATTTGCAGCGTGCCGCCATCGCGCACCAGCGTACTGGCGTGCAGGCCGATGAAGTGATCCTGAAAACCCACCGGCATGTTCGGCGTCGAGAACAGCGTGCTGCTGTCCTTGGCGTCGATCAACAGATCGAAAGTGTCCATGCCGACTTCCGCATCGCCCGGCATGTAGGGCAAATCGTTGTGCACCTGGCCGACCACGAGGATGGTTTCCCCGGCATCGCGGCGCTTGGCGATCATCGGCAACAGGTCGAGGGTGATGTCCGGGTTGCAACTCAGGCTCAGGCGATCCGGATGCTCGGGATGGCTGGCGACCATTTGCGCCACCAAGTTCAAACCGGCGCCATTGATGTCGCGGGCGGCGTGGCTGTAGTTGCTGCTGACGTAATCCTGCTGGGCCTGCGCGCTGTGCAGCAGGCTGCCGGGCTGCATGAAAAATTGCTGGACCTGGATGTTCGGCGGCAGGTCGTCACGCTGCAGGTCGGCGAGGAAATCCAGTTCCGGGTAATCGCCGAACACGCGCTCCACGAACGGTTCGATGAAGCGCTTCTGCAAGCCATCGCCCAGCGCCGGTCGGCCCAGGCACAGCGCGGTGTAGACCGTCAGCCGGCGCTCGGGCAATTGCGCGATGCGTTGGTACAGCGCGTTGACGAAGTGGTTGGGTTTGCCCAACCCCAGCGGCAGGCCCATGTGAATGTGCGCCGGCAACCGCGCCAGTACTTCATCGACCGCCTGCTCGATAGAACACAGCTGCACCATCGGATCCTCCCTTTCAAATGCGTGAATGCGGGTTGGACCGAGCTTGCCGGGCCTTTGCTGCAAAGAATAGTCCCCAAGGGTAAATCGCAGGCACAAAAAAGCCGCTCGCAAGCGGCTTTTTCGCTGAAGATGAAGGCTTATTTCAGGCCGGACATCTTCTCGATTGCGCCTTTGAGCTCGTCATCGGAGCAGTCGGCGCAGGTGCCTTTTGGCGGCATCGCGTTGATGCCGGTGATGGCTTTGGCCAGGATGCCGTCGAGGCCGCCCTGGTGATCGGCGCGTTCTTTCCAGGCCGCTGTGTCACCAATTTTCGGCGCACCCAACAAGCCAGTACCGTGGCAAGCGTTGCAATGTTTTTCAATCACTTGATCCGGGGTCTTGGCCCCGCCGCCACCGGCCGCAACGGCCACGTCCATCCCTTTGCACTCTTGACCCGTCACACAGACTTGGCCGACAGGCTCAAGGCGTTTGGCAATGTCATCGTTGGTCGCAGCTTGTGCGCTCACAGCCCAAAGGGCCAATACAGTTGCTGGTGCAGCCAGCATTTTCATAATTAGGTTCACGCGTTCACCCTCAATGGTGGCTATTCACGCCCGCGGCCACGGTTCGCAGGCGGGCGCAAGTATAACGACAAGCCCGCCACACTGAAACAACCCCAAAGTCGAAGGGGTCTTGTGGTGTGGGGTAAAACCCTTCGGGCGCCTTCGCGATGCTGGCCGGGCGCCTCTTCTGTCAGAAATTCGCGGGAGTGGCTGCGCTGATTAGTCGCGCCGGCGCATCGAACGGATTCCGGAAACGGTGCGGCTTGGTACTTTCAAAGTAGTAGCTGTCGCCGGCTTCGAGCACAAAAGTTTCGCCGCCGACCACCAGCTCCAGCCGGCCTTCGACCAGAATCCCGGTTTCCTCGCCCTCATGCGTGAGCATCTCGTCGCCGGTGTCGGCGCCGGGCGGGTAAATTTCATTGAGGAACGCGATGGCCCGGCTCGGGTGGGCCCGGCCGACCAGTTTCATGGTCACGGCGCCATCGGAAATATCGATCAGCTCGTTAGCTTTGTAGACGATCTGAGTCGGTTTTTCCTGCAGGATTTCTTCGGAAAAGAACTCGACCATGGACATGGGAATCCCGCCCAACACTTTGCGCAGCGAGCTGATCGAGGGGCTGACGCTGTTTTTCTCGATCATCGAAATGGTGCTGTTGGTGACACCCGCGCGTTTGGCGAGCTCACGCTGCGAAAGACCTTTGAGCTTACGGATGGATTGCAGTCGTTCACCGACGTCCAATGCTGGAGCCTCCAGGGATTCAGGTTGTAGAAAATTTGAGCGTTATCATGGCGACAGCGTTCAGTATTTACAACACTTTGGCCTGAATCCTGTTCAGCGAGGCGACTTCCGGCGCGGGGCGTTTTGCCTCAAGCCCCGGAATAGAGCAGCGGCACCCGGCGCAGGTTGCAGAAGATCTGGTAAGGAATCGTGTCAGCGGCCAGCGCCACTTCGCTGGCCAGCACGTTTTTGCCCCACAACTCGACGGTCGACCCAAGGCCGGCGTGCAGCACATCGGTCAAATCGATGCAGAGCATGTCCATCGACACCCGCCCGAGCAACTGGCTGCGCTGGCCGGCGACCATTACCGGCGTGCCGGTCGGTGCATGGCGCGGGTAACCGTCGGCATAACCCAGGGCGACCACGCCGATGCGCATCGGCTTGTGCGTGATGAACTTCGCGCCGTAGCCCACCGGCTCGCCGGCCGGCAGTTCGCGCACGCAGATCACTTTCGATTCGAGGGTCATCACCGGTTGCAGGCGCGCGGCCACGGCGTTGGCTTCTTCGAACGGCGTGGCGCCGTAGAGCATGATGCCAGGACGCACCCAATCGCTGGGGATCTGCGGCCAACCGAGCACGGCGGGCGAATTGCGCAAGCTGACTTCGGCGGCCAGGCCCTGACGCGCCGCTTCAAACACCGCGACCTGCTCGGCGCTGGCCTGAGCGTGCAATTCATCGGCGCGGGCGAAGTGGCTCATCAAGACGATTTTCGCCACTTTGCCGCTGGCCAGCAGCCGTTGATAGGCCGCTTGATAGTCCTTGGGATGCAAACCGACGCGGTGCATGCCCGAATCGAGCTTGAGCCACACCGTGATCGGTCTGCTCAGCGCCGCTTGCTCAATCGCTTCGAGTTGCCAAAGCGAATGCACCACGCACCAGAAGTCGTGCTCGACAATCAGCGCCAACTCTTCAGCTTCAAAAAAACCTTCGAGCAACAACACCGGCGCGCGAATCCCCGCCGCGCGCAGTTCCAGCGCCTCTTCAATGCATGCCACCGCAAAGCCGTCGGCCTCGGCTTCCAGCGCCTGCGCGCAACGCACCGCGCCGTGGCCGTAGGCATCAGCCTTGATCACCGCGAGGGCCTTGGCCCCCGGCGCGAGTTCACGGGCGATCTGGTAGTTGTGACGCATTGCTTGAAGGTCGATCAGGGCACGGGCAGGACGCATGGCGGCAGACTTCTAGGCGGTCATGGGAATAAAAACCGGCGCTGGCTGACGGCGTGAACCGCCAGCAGCACCGGGAGAGGGATCGTTTTTTACAGGTTGTTTGCAACAGGCCGTTACGGCAGCGCGGCAACCACTGACAGCTCAACCAGAATTTCCGGTTCACACAGCTTCGATTCGACGGTGGCACGGGCCGGGGCGACGCCTTTTGGCAACCACTGATCCCACACCGCGTTCATGCCGGCGAAATCCGCATCGATGTCTTTCAGGTAAATCGTCACCGACAGCAGATGGTTTTTGTCGGTGCCGGCCAGATCAAGCAAACGCTCGATGTTGCCCAGGGTTTCGCGGGTCTGCTGTTCAATTCCGGCGCTCAGGTCATCACCAACCTGCCCGGCGAGGTACACGGTACCGTTGTGGGCGACGATCTGACTCATGCGTTCATTGGTGAGCTGGCGCTGGATTGCCATGTTTTGCGGACTCCTGGATTTTGCTGCCGTAACGGGAAATATCGAGGCCTTCGGCGCTGATCTGTGGGGTTTTCTTCGCAATCAAATCTGCCAGCAAACGCCCGGAGCCACAGGCCATGGTCCAACCGAGTGTGCCGTGGCCGGTGTTCAGGAACAGATTGCTGAACGGCGTCGCGCCAACGATCGGCGTGCCGTCCGGAGTGGTCGGGCGCAGGCCAGTCCAGAAACTCGCCTGGGCCAGATCGCCGCCCTGAGGATAAAGGTCGTTGACGATCATCTCCAGGGTTTCGCGCCGACGCGGGTTCAGCGACAGGTCAAAACCGGCGATCTCGGCCATGCCGCCAACGCGAATGCGGTTGTCGAAACGGGTGATCGCGACTTTGTAGGTCTCGTCGAGAATGGTCGAAGTCGGGGCCATCGCCGGGTTGGTGATCGGCACGGTCAGCGAGTAACCCTTGAGCGGGTAAACCGGCGCTTTGATGCCCAGCGGCTTGAGCAGTTGCGGCGAATAACTGCCGAGCGCAAGGACGTAGCGGTCAGCGGTTTCGAGCTTGCCGTCGATCCACACACCGTTGATGCGATCACCGGCGTAGTCGAGCTTCTGAATGTCTTGGCCGAAGCGGAATTCCACGCCGAGTTTCACGGCCATTTCGGCCAGGCGCGTGGTGAAGATCTGGCAGTCGCCAGTCTGGTCGTTCGGCAGGCGCAGGGCACCGGCGAGGATGTCAGTGACGCTGGCCAGCGCCGGTTCAACGCGAGCAATACCGGCGCGGTCGAGCAGTTCGAACGGCACGCCGGACGCTTGCAGTACGGCAATGTCTTTGGCGGCGTTGTCGAGCTGCGCCTGAGTGCGGAACAGTTGCGTGGTGCCGAGGCTGCGGCCTTCGTAGGCGATGCCGGTTTCGGCGCGCAATTCGTCGAGGCAGTCGCGGCTGTACTCGGACAGACGGACCATGCGCTCCTTGTTCACCGCATAACGGTTGGCGGTGCAGTTGCGCAGCATCTGCGCCATCCACAGGTATTGGTCGATGTCGGCGGTGGCCTTGATCGCCAATGGCGCGTGGCGTTGCAGCAGCCATTTGATCGCTTTGAGCGGCACGCCCGGCGCGGCCCACGGCGAGGCATAACCCGGCGAAACCTGCCCGGCGTTGGCGAAACTGGTCTCCATGGCAGCGGCCGGCTGCCGGTCCACGACCACCACTTCAAATCCGGCACGGGCCAGATAGTAAGCACTGGCGGTACCGATGACGCCGCTACCCAAGACCATAACGCGCATTTTTATTTCCCTCATCGCGGCGGACCGCTGACGTGTGCTGTGTAAATCGATGTGTGCAAACCGATGATGTGCGCAGTTTAAAAAAGATTAGCCAGTGCTTTTCACTATATAAGTGCCTATATTTGGCGACAATTCTCGGCAAAAACCCTTTTCACGGAGGCGCATCCCCTATGCGTACCAACACTCAGACCAAACGTGAGCTGGACAAGATCGACCGCAACATCCTGCGGATCCTGCAAGCGGACGGGCGCATTTCCTTTACCGAGCTGGGGGAAAAGGTCGGCCTCTCGACCACGCCGTGCACCGAGCGGGTGCGTCGGCTGGAACGCGAAGGGATCATCATGGGCTACAACGCCCGGCTCAATCCGCAGCATTTGAAGGGTAGCTTGCTGGTGTTCGTCGAGATCAGCCTCGACTACAAATCCGGCGATACTTTCGAAGAGTTCCGACGCGCGGTGCTGAAACTGCCGCACGTGCTGGAGTGCCATTTGGTCTCAGGGGATTTCGATTATCTGGTGAAAGCGCGGATTTCCGAGATGGCGTCTTACCGCAAATTGCTCGGCGACATCCTGCTGAAACTGCCGCATGTGCGCGAATCGAAGAGCTATATCGTAATGGAAGAAGTCAAAGAGAGCCTGTGCCTGCCGATCCCGGATTGAGATCAAGTCGGCTGGGCGGACGCCATCGCGAGCAGGCTCGCTCCCACAAGGACAGCGCTGAACCTGTGGGAGCGAGCTTGCTCGCGATGGCGTCGACTCGGTCACTCCGCAGGAACGCGACCGCTAAACCAACACCTGCCGCGTCGAAGCCATGTACTCATGAATCTGCTTCTCCACCCGCGGATGGATCAGCTCCACCGGCCCGCGCCCGTTGGGGCACGGCAGGGTTTTGGTGGTGCCGAACAACCGGCAGATCAGCGGCCGCTCGTCGTACACGGTGCAGCCGTTTGGCCCCAGATGTACGCAGTTCAGCTCGTCCATTGCGGCGTCCTGCTCGGCGCGGGTCTTGCGCGGCAGGCGCGACATTTCTTCCGGCGAAGTAGTCACCGGGCCGCAGCAGTCATGGCAGCCAGGCACGCACTCGAACGAGGGGATCTGCTGGCGCAAGGTGCGAATTTTCTGACTGTTGCAACTCATCGAAGCGCTGACCAAAAGCGAAATTGAACGCGAGTCTGACGCATCCGGCTCGATCCATACAGCCGCAACCGACCAGTGTTGCCCGCGCCGGAAGGTCCGGCTTATCCTCCGTCGACTTTTTCAAACACGATGATCAGGAACCCACGCATGAATGCCCCTGCCCGGCACACCGCCTCTTATTACGCCGCCAGCAGCCTGCCGCAGCCCGATCACCCGGCGCTGCAAGGCGAGTTGATCGCCGATGTGTGCGTGGTCGGCGGCGGGTTCTCCGGGTTGAACACGGCGCTCGAACTGGCCGAGCGTGGCCTCAGCGTCGTGCTGCTCGAAGCGCACAAGATCGGCTGGGGCGCCAGCGGCCGCAACGGCGGGCAACTGATTCGCGGCGTCGGCCATGGCCTCGATCAGTTCGCCAACATCATCGGCGCCGACGGCGTGCGGCAGATGAAACTCATGGGCCTGGAAGCGGTGGAAATCGTCCGCCAGCGCGTCGAGCGTTTCCAGATACCTTGCGACCTGACCTGGGGTTATTGCGACTTGGCGAACAAACCCCGCGACCTTGAAGGGTTCGCCGAAGACGCCGAAGAACTGCGCAGCCTCGGATATCGCTACGAAACACGCTTGCTGCAAGCCGATGAAATGCACTCGGTAGTGGGCTCGGACCGTTACCTCGGCGGTTTGATCGACATGGGTTCCGGGCATTTGCACCCGCTGAACCTGGCGCTCGGCGAAGCGGCCGCCGCGCAGCAACTGGGGGTCAAACTGTTCGAACAGTCGGCGGTTATCCGTATCGATTACGGCTCGGAAGTGAAGGTCCATACCGCTCAGGGTCGGGTGCGCGCCAAGACCTTGGTGCTCGGTTGCAACGCTTATCTGAATGACCTCAACCCCGAACTCAGCGGCAAAGTGCTGCCGGCCGGCAGTTACATCATCGCCACCGAGCCGTTGAGCGAGGAACAGGCGCATAACCTGTTGCCGCAGAACATGGCGGTGTGTGATCAACGGGTCGCGCTGGATTATTACCGACTCTCGGCGGATCGGCGTTTGCTGTTCGGCGGCGCCTGCCATTACTCGGGGCGCGACCCGAGAGACATCGCCGCGTACATGCGGCCAAAGATGCTTGAGGTATTCCCGCAACTGGCCGGGGTGAAAATCGATTATCAGTGGGGCGGGATGATTGGCATCGGCGCCAATCGCTTGCCGCAGATCGGCCGGCTCAAGGAGCAGCCGAATGTGTATTACGCCCAGGCCTATTCCGGGCACGGGGTGAATGCCACGCACCTGGCCGGCAAGTTGCTCGCCGAAGCAATCAGCGGCCAGCACAGCGGCGGCTTTGATCTGTTTGCGCAGGTGCCGCACATCACCTTCCCCGGCGGCAAGCATTTGCGCTCACCATTGCTGGCGTTGGGGATGTTGTGGCATCGGCTTAAAGAGTTGGTTTGAGAGATTTTTGGCGTTTGTAAGGACGCCTTCGCGGGCAAGCCTCGCTCCTACAGGTATCCAGTGCATAACCTGTAGGAGCGAGGCTTGCCCGCGAATGGACCTGAAGCACACCACAGACTTCAAATCCGCCAAAACGGCTTCAGCCCTTCCGCCAGCGCTTGCTCGCGGCTCAAGCCAATATCGCGCAACTGTTCGGTCGTCAGGTTCAGCAACGCCTTGCGTGTATGCACTCGCCGCCAGAACAGCGCCCAACGACTCAGGCAAGACGCCGTGCTCATCGTTGCCTCGCGGGTCGCGTTCTCCTGCCCTGCCGCCAGTTCCTGACTGTGTAACGTCAGCCGCACATCGCTCAAGCCGTTCATTTTGATTGCTCCTGTTTACTTGGATAGCCAGAGCTTTCATGATGCGCGGACGTCGAAAAGCATTACAGATTCAAAGCAACTGTATTAATTCCATACAGATTGACCGTTCAGGCTCTGAATCACGTATTTAAAGCCGATCTGTACTGGTTAACCGAATCACCCGCGCCGAGGCTGCACCATGACTCTCTACGTCAATCTCGCCGAATTGCTCGGCACGCGTATCGAACAGGGCTTCTATCGTCCCGGCGACCGGTTGCCGTCGGTGCGGGCCTTGAGCGTGGAACACGGGGTCAGCCTGAGCACCGTGCAACAGGCTTATCGTGTACTCGAAGACAGCGGCCTGGCGACGCCGAAACCCAAATCCGGCTACTTCGTGCCGGTCAGCCGCGACTTGCCGGAACTGCCGGCGATTGGCCGCCCGGCGCAACGCCCGGTGGATATTTCGCAGTGGGATCAGGTGCTGGAATTGATCCGCGCGGTGCCACGCAAAGACACCGTGCAACTCGGGCGCGGCATGCCGGACATCACCACGCCGACCATGAAACCGTTGCTGCGCGGGCTGGCGCAAATCAGTCGGCGCCAGGACATGCCCGGCCTGTATTACGACAACATCCACGGCAACCTCGACCTGCGCGAACAGATCGCCCGGCTGATGCTCGATTCCGGCTGCCAATTGAGCGCTGCTGACCTGGTGATCACCACCGGTTGCCACGAAGCACTGTCCACCAGCATTCGCTCGATTTGCACGCCAGGCGACATCGTCGCGGTGGACTCGCCGAGCTTTCACGGCGCCATGCAAACCCTCAAGGGCCTGGGCATGAAAGCTCTGGAAATTCCCACCGACCCCCTCACTGGCATCAGCCTCGACGCACTGGAACTGGCGCTCGAACAATGGCCGATCAAAGCCATTCAACTGACGCCCAACTGCAACAACCCGCTGGGCTACATCATGCCCGAGGGGCGCAAACGCGCATTGCTGAACCTGGCACAGCGCTTCGACGTGGCGATCATCGAGGACGATGTGTATGGCGAATTGGCCTACAACTACCCGCGCCCACGGACGATCAAATCCTTCGATGAAGACGGCCGCGTGCTGCTTTGCAGCTCGTTTTCCAAAACCCTGGCGCCAGGGCTGCGGATTGGCTGGGTAGCGCCGGGCCGTTATCTGGAACGGGTGCTGCACATGAAATACATCAGCACCGGCTCCACCGCGCCGCAACCGCAAATCGCCATCGCCGAATTCCTCAAGGGCGGCCACTTCGAGCCGCATCTGCGGCGGATGCGCAGCCAATATCAGCGCAATCGCGACTTGATGATCGATTGGGTCAGCCGTTATTTCCCGGCCGGCACACGCGCCAGTCGCCCGCAGGGCAGCTTCATGTTGTGGGTCGAATTGCCGGAAGGTTTCGACACCTTGAAACTGAATCGAGCGCTGCACGATCAAGGCGTACAGATCGCCGTCGGGAGCATTTTTTCCGCCTCGGGCAAGTACCGCAATTGCCTGCGCATGAACTACGCTGCCAAACCGACGCCGCAGATCGAAGACGCCGTGCGCAAGGTCGGCGCGGCGGCGATCAAGTTGCTGGCCGAAACAGATTTCACCAGCGACTGACCTTTCTCGCAAAACCGGCATCCTATGCCGACAACCGCCGCCACTCGGAACGATCCTACGTGAGAGCCAGACCACCGCTGTACGTGCTTTTGTTACTCACCGCGCTCCTTGGCGGTTGCGCCAGCATCAGCGCCCCGCGCGAGCCGAGCTCAGCGCTGCCGGCAGCCGATTCGGCGTTTGGCCGCTCGATCCAGGCCCAAGCGGCGCCGCATCAAGGGCAATCCGGCTTTCGCCTGTTGTCCAACAGCACCGAAGCCTTCATGGCCCGCGCCGAGTTGATCCGCAACGCCCAGACCAGCCTCGACTTGCAGTACTACATCGTCCACGACGGCATCAGCACGCGGATGCTCGTCGAGGAATTGCTCAAGGCTGCCGACCGTGGCGTGCGCGTGCGCATCCTGCTGGACGACACCACCAGCGACGGCCTCGACCAGATCATCGCGACGCTGGCCGCACATCCGCAAATCCAGATTCGCCTGTTCAACCCGTTGCACCTGGGCCGCGCCACCGGCGTGACGCGGGCCATGGGCCGTTTGTTTGACCTGTCGCTGCAACATCGGCGCATGCACAACAAGCTGTGGCTGGCCGACAACAGCGCCGCCATCGTCGGCGGACGCAACTTGGGCGATGAGTATTTCGACGCCGAGCCGAACCTGAATTTCACTGATATCGACATGCTCAGCGTCGGCCCGGTCGCCGAGCAGCTCGGGCACAGTTTCGACCAGTACTGGAACAGTGCGCTGAGCAAGCCGATCGACGATTTCCTCAGCAGCAAACCAACTGCCAAGGACCTGCAAGAGACCCGCGCGCAGCTGGAGCAATCGCTGGAAGAAACGCGTAAACAGAACCACGCGCTGTATCAGCAATTGATGATTTACGACAAACACCCGCGCCTGGATATCTGGCGCAGCGAGTTGATCTGGGCGTGGAACCAGGCACTGTGGGACGCGCCGAGCAAGGTGTTGTCCAAAGGCGAACCCGATCCGCACTTGCTGCTGACCACGCAACTGGCGCCTGAGCTGACTGGGGTCAGCAAAGAGCTGATCATGATTTCCGCGTATTTCGTTCCGGGACAACCGGGGCTGGTTTACCTCACCGGGCGTGCCGACGCGGGCGTCACCGTGAGTTTGCTCACCAATTCGCTGGAAGCCACCGACGTGCCGGCGGTGCACGGCGGATATGCGCCGTATCGCAAGGCGTTGCTGGAGCACGGGGTGAAGCTGTACGAGTTGCGTCGCCAGCCCGGTGAAGGTGGCGGCAGTGGCCCGAATCTGTTCCGGCGCTCGGCGTATCAAGGCTCGGATTCGAGTTTGCACAGCAAAGCGATGATTTTCGACCAGAAGAAATCATTTATCGGCTCGTTCAATTTCGACCCGCGTTCGGTGCTGTGGAATACCGAAGTCGGGGTGCTGGTGGACAGCCCGGAACTCGCCGCGCACGTGCGTGAACTGGCGCTGCAAGGCATGGCGCCGCCGCTCAGTTACGAGGCGAAACTGCAGGACGGCAAAGTGGTTTGGGTGACCGAGGACGACGGCAAAATGCACACGCTGAGCAAAGAGCCGGGCAGTCTGTGGCGGCGGTTCAATGCGTGGTTCAGCACCACCGTCGGGCTGGAGCGGATGTTGTAGTCAAGGTTTACTGATCAATTGTGGCGAGGGGGCTTGCCCCCGCTGCGCTGCGAAGCGGCGCCAAAGTTGACGACACGAATCTACCCGTTATGTCGCGTTGGATGGTTTTACGACTGCTGCGCAGCCGAACGGGGGCGAGCCCCCTCGCCACACAAGCTCGCTCCCACAGGTTTTGCGTTCAGGTTCAGGCAGGTTCGGCCACTGCGCCAAACGCACCTTGGCGCATCAGCAATATCACCAACCCCAACGCCCCCGCCGCCATCAGCAGTGGCAACGCGTGCCCGCTGATCCACTGGCTGCCCGCGCCGGCCGCCAACGGCCCGACCAGGCAACCGATGCCCCACAGCTGCGCGATGTGCGCATTGGCCCGCACCAGCGCATCGTCGCGATAACGCTCGCCGATCAAGATCAGCGACAAGGTAAACAACCCACCCGCGCTCGCGCCGAACAACACCCACAGCGGCCAGATCAGCAACGTGTCGAGCAGCAGCGGAATCGCCAGGCTCGACCCCAGCAGCACCACCGCGCAAGCGGTGAACAGACTGCGCCGCGACACCCGATCCGCCAGCGCGCCAATCGGCAATTGCAGCAACGCATCGCCGACCACCACCGTGCTGACCATCGCCAAAGCAATCTCGGCAGTGAAGCCCTGGCGCAGGCAATACACCGGCAGTAGCGTCAGGATCATCGCCTCGAACGCGGCGAACAGCGACACCGCCCAGGCAATCGCCGGCAAGCCTCGGCAGAACGTCCACAAATCACCGAACGTCACGCTGCTCGCTTCACTGGCCGGCGCGCCGCTGCGCCCGAGCAACAGCAATGGCGCAGAAATCAGCAAACCGACGCCGACCCAGAAACCGTAATCGTGATCAGTGCCCAAGGCCCCCAACAGCAACGGCCCGCCGAGTTGGCTTAACGCGTAACTGCTGCCGTACAGCGCGACCAAACGGCCGCGCCACTGCTCGACCACCAGTTGGTTGATCCAGCTCTCGCCGAGGATGAACACCAGCGTAAGGATCACGCCGATCATCAGCCGCAGCAGCAGCCAGATCGGGTAACTCGGCAACAGCGCCAGCAAACCGATGGACACCGCCCCGGCCCACAGGCACAGACGCATCAGGTTGGCGGTGCCGAAACGCGCCGCCAGATGGCTGGAGATCTTCGCCCCGACCAACACGCCAATCGCCGGCATGGCGGCCATGACGCCAATCGCGAACGCGCCATAACCCCAGCTCTCGAGACGAAACGACACCAACGGCATGCTTACGCCCAGAGCCAAGCCAACGCTCAAGACAGACGCCAACACGGCGAAATAAGTCGCCCAACGCATGTTCCACGCTCCTGTGGATATTTTTTTGTTCAGCACAAAACACTGTGGGAGCGAGCTTGCTCGCGATGGCGGTTGCACATTCAACACTGATGTCGACTGTTACACCGCTATCGCGAGCAAGCTCGCTCCCACAGGGGATCTTCGTTGTGTGGCGCTTACAACTTGATCCAGGTCGCCTTCAGTTCGGTGTATTTGTCGAACGCGTGCAGCGATTTATCGCGACCGTTGCCCGACTGCTTGAAGCCACCGAACGGTGCGGTCATGTCGCCGCCGTCGTACTGGTTGACCCAAACGCTGCCGGCGCGCAGTGCCTTGGCGGTCAGGTGCGCCTTGGAGATGTCCTTGGTCCACACCGCTGCGGCCAGGCCATACGGCGTGTCGTTGGCGATCTGGATGGCTTCTTCGGCGGAGTCGAAAGCAATCACCGACAGCACTGGGCCGAAGATTTCTTCCTGAGCGATTTTCATCGCGTTGTTCACGCCGTCGAAAATCGTCGGCTCAACGTAGGTGCCACCGGTTTCCTGCAAGATGCGCTTGCCGCCCGCGACCAGTTTGGCGCCGTCGGTGTGGCCGGATTCGATGTAGGACAGCACGGTGTTCATCTGCTGCGTGTCCACCAGCGCGCCGACGTTGGTCGCCGGGTCCAGCGGGTTGCCCGGTTTCCAGGTTTTCAGTGCTTCGATCACCAGCGGCAGGAAGGTGTCCTTGATCGAACGCTCGACCAGCAGACGCGAACCGGCGGTGCAGACTTCGCCCTGGTTGAAGGCGATGGCGCTGGCGGCGGATTCGGCGGCGGCTTGCAGGTCCGGCGCATCGGCAAACACGATGTTCGGGCTCTTGCCGCCGGCTTCGAGCCAGACGCGTTTCATGTTCGATTCGCCGGAGTAGATCAGCAATTGCTTGGCGATTTTGGTCGAACCGGTGAACACCAAGGTGTCGACGTCGTTGTGCAAGGCCAAAGCCTTGCCGACGGTGTGGCCGTAGCCCGGCAGAACGTTGAGCACGCCTTTCGGAATACCGGCTTCAACGGCCAGCGCGGCGATGCGGATGGCGGTCAACGGCGATTTTTCCGACGGCTTGAGGATCACCGAGTTACCGGTGGACAGCGCCGGCCCGAGTTTCCAGCAGGCCATCATCAACGGGAAGTTCCACGGCACGATTGCGCCAACCACGCCCACCGGCTCGCGGGTCACCAGGCCCAGTTGATCGTGCGGAGTCGCGGCGACTTCGTCATAAATCTTGTCGATCGCCTCACCGCTCCAGCTCAGCGCTTGCGCCGCGCCGGGGATGTCGATGTACAGCGAATCGCTGATCGGTTTGCCCATGTCCAGGGTTTCAAGCAGCGCCAGTTCTTCGGCGTGCTGCTTGAGCAGACCGGCGAAACGGATCATCGCGGCTTTGCGTTTGGTCGGAGCGAGGCGCGACCAGACGCCGGAATTGAAGGTAGCGCGGGCATTTTCCACAGCGCGCTGGGCGTCGGCGGCGTCACAGCTGGCAATCTTGCCGAGCAGACGGCCATCGACCGGGCTGATGCACTCGAAGGTCTCGCTGGAGACGGCGTCGGTGTATTCGCCATTGATGTAGGCGCGGCCTTCGATCTTCAGATCGCGAGCGCGTTGCTCCCAATCGGCACGAGTCAGGGTGGTCATTCGGGTGTCCTCCTCTTGTTGAATACGAGTGCCCCGCGTTTGTTCGCGAGTGCTTGCAGGAATTCCGCCCGGCCAGCCGACTTTCGGCCCAGGGCACCCGCCACCCTAAACCAGTGACCGGGGTTGTTTCAATATATTTGACATAAGGCAGGTAAACAGCCTTGCGGTGTTCATTTTAATAAACATAGACTTTGGCCTTTCCAGCCATCGCGCCGCAATCACGGGGGATTACAACAATGAATATCGAGAACGTGGTCGACTTCAGCCAAGCCAAAACCGAACCGGAACGCTATCGACCGGACGAGGCGAAAATTCTGAAAGGCGATCCCGAACAAGTGGTTTACAACCACTACAACAGCCCTTGCGGCCAGTTGAATGCCGGCGTCTGGGAAGGCGCGGTGGGCCAGTGGCTGGTGAACTTCACCGAACATGAATATTGCGAGATCGTGCAGGGTGTTTCGGTGCTGCGCGATAACGACGGCAACAGTAAAACCGTGCGCGCGGGCGATCGCTTCGTGATTCCAGCGGGTTTTCGCGGGACGTGGGAAGTGCTGGAAGCGTGCCGCAAGATCTATGTGGCGTTTGAGCAGAAGGCTTGAGGGTTTGGGGATTTTAGTTGTCTGGGCCGGCCTCTTCGCGGGCAAGCCTCGCTTCTACAGGACGGACGCGATCCCTGTAGGAGCGAGGCTTGCCCGCGAAGGCGTCCTGACAGGCAACGCCTAACCCGCAGGCAACAAAAAAGGCCCGTATCTCGCGATACGGGCCTTTTTCGTAAGTCGGAAAAATCAATTACTTGATTTTGCCTTCTTTGTAGATCACGTGCTTGCGAACAACCGGATCAAATTTCTTGATCTCGATTTTGTCCGGCGTAGTGCGCTTGTTCTTGTCGGTAGTGTAGAAGTGACCAGTACCGGCGCTCGAAATCAAACGAATCAATTCACGCATGATTAGCTCCCTTAGATCTTGCCAGCTTTGCGGATTTCGGCCAGCACGACAGTGATGCCACGCTTGTCGATGATACGCATGCCTTTGGCAGATACGCGCAGACGCACGAAACGTTTCTCTTCTTCAACCCAGAAGCGGTGATGCTGCAGGTTCGGCAGGAAACGACGACGGGTTTTGTTGTTTGCGTGGGAAATGTTATTCCCAGTCACCGGACCCTTACCGGTAACTTGACATACTCTCGACATGCCTCAGCCCTCTAAAACCACATGCCCAACCCGGCATGGGTTGGCCGCTTAATCTCTCAGTCATTTGGCGCCAGGCGCCGCGTTTCTTTAGAGGTCTTACCGGCTACACCTACAGTGAAGGAACCGGGCCCCTAGAAAAGAGCGCTGCTTTATACCAGAAAGACCTTGAAGCAACAACATTCAGTGTGCGAAGAATTCACAAAAAGCCCGTTTTCCGGGCTGTGAGCGCCTTGGATAAAGGCTATTGTCGGTGGCGACCGCTCGTCGCAGAGCCTCCACCAACACGTCAATCCAAGACCCTTGCCAACCCTCACACACAAAAATCTGGCGCCTATAGTCGCCCCAAAATGAAAAAGGGGATAGTCATTTGCAAAAGAGCCCTCTAGGGTAGGCCTTTTCCAGACTGCACTTGCAGATGGGCAATCGATCTGTGAAGGAATCTGACCATGCGCCTCGCTGCCCTACCGCTGCTGCTCGCCCCTCTGCTGCTGAGCCCGCTGGCCCACGCTGCGGCCCTGACCGTTTGCACCGAGGCCAGCCCTGAAGGCTTCGACGTGGTGCAATACAACTCGCTGACCACCACTAATGCATCGGCCGATGTGCTGATGAACCGTCTGGTGGATTTCGATACCGCCAGCGGCAAAGTGGTCGCCAGCCTCGCCGACAGCTGGGAAGTCTCGCCGGACGGCCTGACCTACGTGTTCAAACTGCATCCGAAGGTCAAATTCCAAAAAACCGACTACTTCAGCCCGACCCGCGAGTTGAGCGCCGAAGACGTCAAATTCAGCTTCGACCGCATGCTCGACCCGGCGCACCCGTGGCACAAAATCGCCCAGAGCGGCTTCCCGCACGCGCAGTCAATGCAGTTGCCGGCGCTGATCAAGAAGATCGACGCGCTCGACCCACTGACCGTGCGCTTCACCCTCGATCACCCGGATTCGACCTTCCTCGCGACGTTGAGCATGGGTTTCGCCTCGATCTATTCCGCCGAATACGCCGACAAACTGTTGAAGGCCGGCACACCGCAAAAGCTCAACAGCCAGCCAATCGGCAGCGGCCCGTTCGTATTTACGCGATTCCAGAAAGACGCGGTGATTCGCTACAAGGCCAACCCGGATTACTTCGGCGGCAAGCCGTCAGTCGACCCGCTGATCTTCGCCATTACGCCGGACGCCAACGTGCGTTTGCAGAAGTTGCGCCGCAACGAATGCCAGATTGCGCTCTCGCCCAAGCCGCTCGACGTACAAGCCGCGCTGAAAGAGCCGACGTTGAAAGTCGAAAAGACTGACGCGTTCATGACCGCTTTCGTTGGCATCAACACCCAGCATCCGCCGCTGGACAAACCGGAAGTGCGCCAGGCGATCAACCTCGCGTTCGATAAGGCCAACTACATCAAAGCCGTGTTCGAAGACACCGCCGCGCCGGCGAACGGCCCTTACCCGCCGAACACCTGGAGCTACGCGAAAAACCTGCCCGGCTACGCGCATGACGTGGAAAAAGCCAAGGCATTGATGGCCAAGGCCGGGCTCAAGGAAGGTTTCCAGACGACGATCTGGACCCGCCCTTCCGGCAGTTTGCTGAACCCGAACCCGAGCCTCGGCGCGCAGATGTTGCAGTCGGATCTGGCCGCCATCGGCATTCAAGCGGAGATCCGCGTGATCGAGTGGGGCGAGTTGATTCGGCGCGCCAAGGCTGGCGAGCATGACTTGCTGTTCATGGGCTGGGCGGGCGATAACGGCGACCCGGACAACTTCCTCACGCCGCAGTTTTCCTGTGCGGCGGTCAAGTCCGGCACCAACTTCGCGCGCTACTGCAATCAGGACCTGGACAAGCTGATCAGTGCCGGCAAAACCACCAGCGAACAAGGCGTGCGCACCAAGCTGTATGAACAGGCGCAAACGCAGATCCAGCAACAGGCGTTGTGGCTGCCGCTGGCGCACCCGACGGCGTTCGCACTGACGCGCAAGGACGTGCAGGGTTACCAAGTCAGCCCGTTCGGCCGCCAGGATTATTCCAAAGTCAGCATCAAATAACCCGACCCGACACAAAACCTGTGGGAGCGAGCTTGCTCGCGATGAGGCCGTTACATTCAACATCGCTGTTGACTGATAAACCGCCATCGCGAGCAAGCTCGCTCCCACAAGGTTATGGGTTGGCCGCAGATTCCGCGTTTACCGCAGATCAATTGTGGGAGTGAGCCTGCTCGCGATGGCGCCGTGTCAGTCAGCCAAATCGGTGACTGAAAGAATGCAATCGCGAGCAGGCTCACTCCTACAGGGGTTGTGGGTTGGGCGCAGATTCTGTGCTTTCCGCAAATCAATTGTAGGAGCGAGCCTGCTCGCGATGGCGCCGTGTCAGTCAGCCAAATCGGTGACTGAAAGAATGCGATCGCGAGCAGGCTCGCTCCTACAGGGGTTGTGGGTTGGACGCAGATTCTGTGTTTACCGCAGATCAATTGTAGGAGTGAGCCTGCTCGCGATGGCGCCGTGTCAGTCAACCAAATCGGTGACTGAAAGAATGCGATCGCGAGCAGGCTCACTCCTACAGGTGTCCCGCGCGCTACATCCAGCCGTACTCCGCCATCGACAGCGGTTCCCCGTCGCCGACGATGAAATGGTCGAGCACGCGCACGTCGATCAATTCCAGCGCCTCTTGCAGGCGTCTGGTGAGCATTCGGTCGGCCTGACTCGGCTCGGGGTTACCGGAGGGGTGGTTGTGGCACAGGATCATCGCTGCGGCGTTGTGCGCTAAGGCGCGCTTGACCACTTGTCGCGGGTAGACGCTGGTGGTGTCGATAGAGCCGCGAAACAGCGTTTCGAACGCCAGCACGCGGTGCTTGGAGTCCAGAAACAGGCAGCCGAACACCTCGTGGGGCTCGTGGCGCAGCATGGATTTCAGATAATCGCGCACGGCTTGCGGGCTCTCCAGCGCGGACTTTTGCCGCGATTGCTCAGCCAAGTGCCGTCGGCCCATCTCCTGAGCTGCCTGCAACTGCGCGAATTTCGCCGGCCCAAGCCCTAATTCTTTGCTGAATGTTGTTCGATCAGCCTCCAGCAGTGAACGCAAGCTGCCGAACTGAACCAACAAGTGTCGCGCCAGATCGACCGCGCTTTTGCCGGAGACGCCGGTGCGTAAAAAAATCGCCAATAACTCGGCATCTGAAAGACTCGCCGAGCCAAACTCCAATAACCTCTCCCGCGGCCGTTCCGCCGCCGGCCAATCACGAATACTCATAACACCTCCCTGGTCTGTGGGCGCCGCTGTTCCGTAGCGGTCGCTGTGATATCGTAGCCCATCTTTTTTGCGGGCGAATTCATCCCTGGGGAGGGGGTTTCGCCATGCAGTCATCAACGAAATGAAAGGCAGACCTATGCAGCGGCTGTATCGGAAACGCATCGTTCTGGGCGTCGGCGGCGGCATTGCTGCCTACAAGAGTGCCGACCTGGTCCGCCGCTTGATCGACCAGGGCGCCGAAGTGCGCGTGGTCATGACCCGTGGCGGCAGGGAGTTTATTACTCCGCTGACCATGCAGGCCTTGTCCGGGCACCCGGTTCACCTGGACCTGCTGGACCCCGCAGCCGAAGCGGCGATGGGCCACATCGAGCTGGCCAAATGGGCTGATCTGGTGCTGATCGCGCCGGCCACCGCCGACCTGATCGCCCGCCTCGCCCAAGGTATCGCCGACGATTTGCTGACCACGCTGGTGCTGGCCACCGATGCAGTGGCCGCTGTTGCGCCGGCAATGAACCAGGCAATGTGGCGCGATCCGGCGACCCAAGCCAACCTGCAAACCCTTGAATCGCGCGGCCTCAAGACCTTCGGTCCAGCCTCCGGCAGCCAGGCCTGCGGCGACGTCGGCATGGGCCGCATGATGGAAGCGACCGACCTCGCGCAGTGCGCCGCGGACTGTTTCCAGCGTCAGGCGCTGACCGGCAAACACGTGCTGATCACCGCCGGTCCGACCCAGGAAAACATCGACCCGGTGCGCTACATCACCAACCACAGCTCGGGAAAAATGGGTTTTGCCCTCGCCGAAGCGGCGGTTGAAGCCGGCGCCCGCGTGACGTTGATCACCGGCCCGGTGCACTTGCCGACGCCGGATCGGGTCACGCGCATCGACGTGGTCAGCGCTCGCGACATGCTCGCCGCGTGTGAATCGGCGATCCCCTGCGACCTGTTTATCGCCTCGGCGGCGGTCGCGGACTACCGTCCGGAAGTCGTCGCGCCACAGAAACTCAAGAAAGATCCTACGAACGGCGACGGCTTGTTGCTACAAATGGTGCGCAACCCGGACATCCTGGCCACCATCGCCACCCGTCCCGACCGTCCGTTCAGCGTCGGTTTCGCCGCCGAAACCGAACACCTGCTCGATTACGCAGCACGCAAGTTGAAAGACAAGAATCTGGATCTGATCGTCGCCAACGACGTGGCGAATCCGAGCATTGGCTTCAACAGCGAAGAAAACGCCTGCAGCGTGATCGACCGTGAACTGCACGCCACACTTTTCGCCCAGACCAGCAAGAGCAAAATCGCTCGCCAGCTGATCACTTTTATCGCCGACCGTCTGAACCAGGTTTAATTTACATGCACGCTTTGCAAGCCAAGATCCTCGACCCACGCATCGGCAGCGAATTCCCGCTGCCGCAGTACGCCACGCCAGGCTCCGCCGGCCTCGACCTGCGCGCCATGCTGGAAAAAGACACCGTGATCAAGCCGGGCGAAACCCTGCTGATCCCTACCGGCCTGTCGGTTTACATCGGCGATCCGGGTTTGGCGGCGCTGATCCTGCCGCGCTCCGGCCTCGGCCACAAACACGGCATCGTGCTGGGCAATCTGGTCGGTTTGATCGACTCCGATTACCAGGGCCCGCTGATGGTTTCGTGCTGGAACCGCAGCGACAAGGATTTCACCCTCGAAGTGGGCGAACGTCTGGCGCAGTTGGTGTTGGTGCCGGTGGTTCAGGCGCACTTCGAAATGGTTGAAGAGTTCGTCGAAACCGAACGCGGTGCCGGTGGTTTCGGGCATTCCGGTAGCCACTGACCAACAGAGAAACCTGTGGCGAGCGAGCTTGCTCGCGCTGGGCTGCGAAGCGGCCCCAAATTCTGTAAGTCATTACCGATTTTGTGGGTGCTACGCCCCCAAGCGCGAGCAAGCTCGCTCGCCGCAAATACTTTATGTGCTCAAAAATGCACAGCTGTCATCTGGAAGGTTTACCACTGAAAATCAAGGGATTGGCCGGCAAAATACCGGCTAATGCGACGATCATGGCCATTTCGCACCACGAACTCTCTGGGGAAAATGCCGTCATACCCTTCAGTTTGAGCCAGCCCAAGCGTCAATCGCTGGCCGGTCCAGTCACTTTCGAAATGGAGCATTTCCACAGATGAGCAGTCCAGCCCAAGTCGCACCGAAGTTCCCCGACAGCATTTTCCGCGCCTACGATATTCGCGGCACCGTCCCGGAATTCCTTAACGGCGAAACCGCTTATTGGCTCGGCCGCGCGATCGGCGCCCAGAGCCTTGCCCAGGACGAACCGAATGTTTCCGTTGGCCGCGACGGCCGCCTTTCCGGCCCGGAATTGGTCGAACGCCTGATCCAGGGCCTGGCCGACAGCGGCTGCCACGTCAGCGACGTCGGGCTGGTGCCAACACCGGCGCTGTATTACGCCGCCAACGTACTGGCCGGCAAATCCGGCGTGATGTTGACCGGTAGCCACAACCCGTCGAACTACAACGGTTTCAAGATCGTCATTGCCGGCGACACCTTGGCCAACGAACAGATCCAGGCCCTGCACGAACGCCTCAAGACCAACAACTTGAGCAGCGGCAAGGGCAGCATCACCAAGGTCGAAATCCTCGATCGCTACAACACCGAAATCGTCCAGGACATCAAACTGGCCCGTCGCCTCAAAGTCGTGGTCGACTGCGGTAACGGCGCGGCCGGCGTGATCGCCCCGCAACTGATCGAAGCGCTGAACTGCGAAGTCATCCCGCTGTTCTGCGAGGTCGACGGCAACTTCCCGAACCATCACCCGGACCCGGGCAAACCGGAAAACCTCGTCGACCTGATCGCCAAGGTCAAGGAAACCAACGCCGACCTGGGCCTGGCTTTCGACGGCGACGGCGACCGTGTTGGCGTCGTGACCAACACCGGCAGCATCGTCTACCCGGACCGCTTGCTGATGCTGTTCGCCCGCGACGTACTGGCGCGTAACGCCGACGCGGAAATCATCTTCGACGTCAAATGCACCCGGCGCCTGACGCCGCTGATCAAGGAATACGGCGGTCGCCCACTAATGTGGAAGACCGGTCACTCGTTGATCAAAAAGAAAATGAAACAAACCGGCGCGCTGTTGGCCGGCGAAATGAGCGGGCACATCTTCTTCAAGGAGCGCTGGTTCGGTTTCGACGACGGCATCTACAGCGCCGCGCGTTTGCTGGAGATCCTCAGCAAGGAAAAATCCACCGCCGAAGAGCTGTTCGCGACCTTCCCGAACGATATTTCTACGCCTGAAATCAATATCAATGTGACCGAAGAGAGCAAATTCAGCATCATTGATGCTCTGCACGACGCGAAGTGGGGCGAAGGTGCCGACCTGACCACCATCGACGGCGTGCGAGTCGACTACGCCAAAGGCTGGGGCCTGGTGCGCGCCTCCAACACCACACCGGTGCTGGTGCTGCGTTTCGAGGCCGATGACGAGGCTGAATTGCAGCGCATCAAGGACGTGTTCAAAGTCCAGTTGAAGCGTGTTGCACCTGATCTCCAACTACCGTTTTGATCTTCTGATTCACCCGGAGCCCTGAATGACCCTCGAACGCGAAGCCGCCGCCAACACCGCCAAGGTCCTGTCCGAAGCACTGCCTTACATTCGCCGCTACGTCGGCAAGACGCTGGTGATCAAATACGGCGGCAACGCGATGGAAAGCGAGGAGCTGAAAACTGGCTTCGCCCGCGACATCGTGCTGATGAAAGCCGTGGGCATCAACCCGGTGGTGGTTCACGGTGGCGGCCCGCAAATCGGCGATCTGCTCAAGCGGCTGTCGATCGAGAGCCACTTTATCGATGGCATGCGCGTGACTGACGCGCAGACCATGGACGTGGTGGAAATGGTCCTCGGCGGCCAGGTCAACAAGGACATCGTCAACCTGATCAACCGTCATGGCGGCAGCGCCATCGGCCTGACCGGTAAAGACGCCGAGCTGATCCGTGCGAAAAAACTCACCGTGACCCGCCAGACGCCGGAGATGACCCAACCGGAGATCATCGACATCGGGCAAGTGGGCGAAGTGGTCGGGATCAACACCGATTTGCTCAACCTGCTGGTCAGAGGCGATTTCATCCCGGTGATCGCGCCAATCGGCGTCGGCGCCAACGGTGAGTCGTACAACATCAACGCCGACCTGGTGGCCGGTAAAGTGGCGGAAGCGCTGAAAGCCGAAAAGCTCATGCTGCTGACCAACATCGCCGGCCTGATGGACAAGCAAGGCACGGTCCTCACCGGCCTGACCACCCAGCAAGTCGACGAACTGATCGCCGACGGCACGATCTACGGCGGCATGCTGCCGAAGATCCGTTGCGCGCTGGAAGCGGTTCAGGGCGGCGTCGGCAGCTCGCTGATCATCGACGGCCGGGTGCCGAACGCGATTCTGCTGGAGATCTTCACCGATACCGGCGTGGGGACGTTGATCAGTAACCGCAAACGTCCTTGATTCAGTAACGCCAAAAGATCGCAGCCTTCGTCAGTGCCTACAGGGTTTTCCGATAACCCTGTAGGACCTGGCGAAGGCTGCGATCTTTTTTTGCCTGCGGGAAACGTCTGACCTGATTCAGCGAAACGTCTGACATATCGCCCAGCACTAGTCCGCATAGGATCTTCCCTGAATCCACAGGAGATCTTCCCTATGCAAAAAGACCATGTTCCTTACGGCAGCGATATCTCAGCAGGTTCCTATGCGTGCGTAGATTGCGGCCGCGAGTATTCAGGCCCGTCACAAAAATCGATGCCGCCCTGCCCTGACTTCAATAATTCCCCCCACCCATTGAAAGGCTGGAAGGTCCTCAGCGGCCAAGGCGATGCCGTGGAAGATCCGTATCCAGATAACGCCAACAAGTGATCTCGGGAGGCTCAGCATGCAGATCTCGTTCACGATCGACGCCCAGGCTTTCGAGCAGGAGCAAAAGGAGCCGGTCAAAAAGACCCTGAAGATTTCCGACGGCGAAATCGCTCATGCCTTACAACGGATCGCCAAGGCGAGCCTCACTGAATACCTGAAAATGCTGGTCGAAGGCGGGATGCCGAGTCGGGCCGATGAAGCGAAACAGGATCGTTTGCTGTACTTGATCCAAAGCTACTTCGGCCAGACCTTGCC
Source organism: Pseudomonas sp. SJZ131 (assembly GCF_007828705.1). Lineage (NCBI taxonomy): Bacteria > Pseudomonadati > Pseudomonadota > Gammaproteobacteria > Pseudomonadales > Pseudomonadaceae > Pseudomonas > Pseudomonas sp. SJZ131. The sequence goes on from NZ_VIVC01000003.1 coordinate 491,464, forward strand.
GACCGAATCGCAGATTTCGACGATTTTTCAGCTGACCCAGAGTCAAAGCAAAACCCTGCTGAAAAACACGGTTTCGCGCTTTCGCAATCAGCTCGACGAGATCTTGCAGCACAGCATGCAAGCGGTCATCGAGTCTGCGGAGCACGCACAGACGGTGTATCTGGTGGTCATCAGCTCGGACGTCATTCGTGATGAGCTGAACATGCTGATCACGCAAAACGAGCCGACCTTCAAACCCATCACCAAACGCAAAGGCAGTGCCGGGCAGTTCGAAATCAGCGAGGATTCCCACGCGCTGTTGTGCCAGACGCTGGGCCTGAATGCCGTTCAGTGACATCGTCGCGGTCAGCGGCTTGCTGCTGACCCTGACCACGTTCATGTTCAACCTGGCGTGGCCAAGGCTGCATGAGGCGCTGGAACTGGATGAATATGAGTCGGGGGAGCTGGCCAGAAAGCGCAGCAGGACAAAGGTGATGAACGTTTTGTGCAGCTGCGCCCTTCCACTACTGGCGGCCTTCATTGCGCTGTTCTACGTCAACTTACCTGCCGCCGTGAGGATCATGAGCTCCAGCACACTGGACCTGTGGGACTTCGACGTGGACCGAACGCTCTACGTGTCAGTCGTCCTGGCATTGCTGGTATTTGCGCTATTCAACCTGTGGTTGGCACTGAAACTCGTACGGAAATGGCGAAGACTGCACTAACGACGCACTCCTTGTAGGAGCGAGGCTTGCCCGCGAAAGCGATTTAACGGTCAACATATCTGTTGAATGTGACGACGTCTTCGCGGGCAAGCCTCGCTCCTACAGGTCTGCGGTGTCAGACGCCGAATTGCGCGCGGTAGGCTTCTACGGCTGGCAGGTGCTGCTTGAGCTGCGGGTCATCGGCGAGGAATTCCAGCACTTGGTTCAGCGAGACAATGCTGATCACCGGGATACCGAAGTCGCGCTCCACTTCCTGGATCGCCGACAAGTCGCCGTTGCCGCGCTCTTGACGATTGAGGGCGATCAGCACGCCCGCAGCCTTGGCGCCGTCCTGCGAGGCAATTATTTGCATCACTTCACGAATCGCAGTGCCGGCGGTGATCACGTCGTCGATGATCAGCACTTCGCCGCTCAGCGGTGCGCCAACCAGGCTGCCACCTTCACCGTGGGCCTTGGCCTCTTTGCGATTGAAACACCACGGCAGATCACGCTCGTGATGCTCGGCCAGCGCCACGGCAGTGGTCGCCGCCAAAGGAATACCTTTGTACGCCGGGCCAAACAGCACATCGAAAGAAATACCGCTTTCAACGATGGCCGCAGCATAAAAACGCCCCAGCTGAGCCAGGGCCGAACCGCTGTTGAACAGGCCTGCGTTGAAGAAGTAAGGACTGGTGCGCCCGGACTTCAGGGTGAACTCACCGAAGCGCAAAACGCCGCGATCGATGGCAAAACGAATGAAATCGCGCTGATACGCTTGCATGAAAAAAACCCCAAATACCACGGATTTAGCTAATTAGGTTGACGCCGTGTATCATACACGCACGCGATTTTTGGGGCCATTTATGCGGATCATCAGTGTGAACGTCAATGGTATTCAGGCTGCAGTGGAGCGAGGTTTGCTCAGTTGGCTGCAAGCACAGAATGCCGACGTCATCTGCCTGCAGGACACCCGCGCCTCCGCCTTTGAACTGGACGATCCAGCCTTCCAACTGGATGGCTACTTCCTTTATGCCTGCGAAGCCGAAGTACCCGCCCAAGGTGGCGTGGCTTTGTATTCGCGGCTGCAACCGAAGGCAGTCATCAGCGGTCTCGGGTTCGAGACGGCCGACCGCTACGGGCGCTACCTGCAAGCCGATTTCGATAAGGTCAGCATCGCGACCTTGCTGCTTCCTTCGGGGCAGAATGGCGATGAAGACTTGAACCAGAAGTTCAAGCTAATGGACGATTTCGCCCGTTATCTGGATAAACAGCGACGCAAACGTCGCGAGTACATTTATTGTGGCTCGCTGTACGTGGCGCAACAGAAGCTGGATATCAAGAACTGGCGCGACAGCCAGCAATCCCCGGGCTTCCTGGCACCTGAACGTGCCTGGATGGACGAGATTGTCGGCAACATGGGTTATGTCGATGCCCTGCGCGAAGTCAGTCGTGAAGGCGACCAGTACAGCTGGTGGCCGGACAACGAGCAGGCTGAGATGCTCAACCTCGGCTGGCGTTTCGATTACCAGCTGCTGACCCCAGGCCTGCGCCGCTTTGTCCGCAGCGCGCGCCTGCCACGTCAGCCACGGTTCTCGCAGCACGCACCGTTGATCGTGGACTACGACTGGACGCTGACGATCTAAGCGTCGATTCGCAGAAAAAAATGCCCGTATCGCGAGATACGGGCATTTTTTATGCGCCAGGCGACATGGCCAGAACTTCAGGCAACGGCAAAAAACGGCAGCGCAAGGTACAACTTGATCACGATGACATTAATGATGTCGATGAAGAATGCACCGACCATTGGCACCACCAGAAACGCTATCTGCGAAGGACCGTAACGCTGCGTTACCGCCTGCATGTTAGCGATGGCCGTGGGCGTCGCGCCTAGTCCAAAACCGCAATGCCCCGCCGCCAACACCGCCGCATCGTAGTTACTGCCCATGATTCTGAACGTCACGAAAATCGCAAACAACGCCATGACCAACGCTTGCGCAGCCAGAATGATGAAGATCGGCAAGGCCAGTGCCGCCAAGTCCCACAGTTTCAGCGACATCAAGGCAATCGCCAGAAACAGCGACAGACTGACGTTACCCAACACAGACACTTCACGCTCGAATACCTGATACAAGCCCAGCGCTGAAAGGCCATTGCGTAAAACCACACCAATGAACAGCACGCAGACGAAAGTTGGCAATTCAAGTGCGGTTCCCTGCAACAAACCATTCAGAAGATTGCCGACCAATAAGCTCACTGCAATCAGCGCGAGGGTTTCGATAAACGAAAATGGCGTGATCGAACGCTCTTTGTTCGGCTGTTCAAAGCCTTTTGGCAAGCGTGGCGCCTCTTGCGTGTGGCAGCCAGGTACTTGAACACGCTTGATCAGCAGGCGGGCGACCGGGCCGCCAATCAAGCCACCCAACACCAGGCCAAACGTTGCAGAGGCAATCGCCAACTCGGAGGCAGACGCCAGACCGTACTTCTCACTGAACACCGTCCCCCACGCAGCGCCTGTACCATGACCGCCCGACAACGTAATCGAACCGGTCAGCAGCCCCATCAGCGGATCGAGCCCGAGCAGGGTTGCGAGGCCGATACCCATGGCGTTCTGGACGATCAGAAGTCCGGCCACCGCCAACAGAAATACACCGACCACGCGACCGCCCTTCTTCAAGCTGGCGAAGTCGGCACTCAAGCCAATCGTGGCAAAAAAAGCCAACATCAACGGCGTCTGCAACGAAGTATCGAAGCGAACTTCAATATCAAAGGTTCGCGAGAGAAGCAGAGCCAGAGCAACCACCAGACCACCGGCAACAGGTTCGGGAATATTGTAATTACGAAGGAAAGCCACACGTGTAACCAGTCCGCGCCCCAGCAAAAGCACTAAAGAGGCGGCCACCAGCGTTCCATAAAAGTCGAGCTGAATCATTGGGATTGTTCTTGGCTATATATTCAGAGGCGAACTTTTTACCCGCGCACGCCTGATGAATCGGCTGAGTATCTCAACACTGATTGGCTGAAATTCAAGGACCTTCGTTGGCTTGAATATGTCGATATATTTCTAAGTGAATATAACGTGGGGCAACTCTAACAACCGCAAAGTCTGATTGCCAAGAACGCAGCCAACTTATAGGCATTGAAGTTGTGACTTAAGATGTAAGAGTCAAATTTCAATAAGGAATGTACGCGCGTGTTTAACACGTATTCCACACACCGTTATGTCAAATCTGTTAATTGAATTATGAAAATACAAATGCCCTGACAAGTCAGGGCATTTAGTTACAATCGGCAAATGTGAACGAGTCGCCGGTTGGGTCGTTACTTGATCAACCGCAAAGTGAACGGATAACGATAAGGCACGCCTTCATTGGCTTTTACGCCACCGATGATCGTCAGCACCAAACCTGCGATTGCGATCAGACCCAGCAGGAAAAACCCGATGACCACCAATATCAAAAAGAACGAGATGGTCGCGGCGATGGCAACGGTAATCTGAAAATTCAGCGCTTCCTTGCCCTGCGCATCAATGAACGGGTCACTCTCGCGCTTCATCTGCCAGAGGATCAGCGGGCCGATCAACGTACCAAATGGAATCCAGATCCCCAACAAGGCGGACAAGTGACAAAACATCGCCCACTGCCGAGCCTCTTGGCTCGGGGTAGGAAGTAACTCTTGCCCATCACTCATAACATCCTCCTTGGTGTGAAAAACGACTCGATCAGTCAGCCAACGCAGCTTTTTGCAGTTCGAAAATCTCGTTCATGCCTTTCTTGGCCAATTCCAGCATGGCGTTCAGGTCTTCCGGCTGGAACGGCGCGCCTTCAGCGGTGCCCTGGACTTCGATGAAGCCGCCGGTGCTGGTCATTACCACGTTCAGGTCAGTCTCGGCAGCCGAGTCTTCCAGATAATCGAGGTCAAGCACAGCCTCGCCCTGGTACATGCCGACCGAAACGGCAGCGATCATTTGCTTGAGCGGGTCGCCGCCCTTGAGGCCGCCGCGCTTTTTGATCACTTTCAACGCATCGACCAGTGCAACCATGGCGCCGGTGATGGAGGCAGTGCGGGTGCCGCCGTCAGCCTGGATCACGTCGCAATCGACGTACAGGGTAACGTCGCCGAGCTTCGACATGTCCAGCGCAGCGCGCAGCGAACGGCCGATCAGACGCTGGATTTCCAGGGTACGGCCGCCTTGCTTGCCACGGCTCGCTTCACGCTGGTTACGCTCGCCAGTGGCGCGCGGCAGCATGCCGTATTCAGCGGTCAACCAGCCTTGGCCCTGACCTTTGAGGAAACGTGGCACGCCGTTTTCGACGCTGACGGTGCAGATGACTTTGGTGTCACCGAACTCGACCAGCACAGAACCCTCGGCGTGTTTGGTGTAGTTGCGGGTAATGCGGATCGAGCGGAGCTGATCGGCAACGCGACCACTTGGACGTTTCATAGGGAATACCTGTACTGGGGACGGAAAACTGCCGAGCATTATAGAGCCGCGAGCCGCGAGTGGGCACGCCTAAAAAATCCAGCCGACGGTTGAAGCCGGCAAAATTGCCTTAACCGACGGCCTGCAGCCCTTTGTCACAGGGTGTGTTTGGGCGCATCCACCGCACTGCGCTACAATCCTGCGCCTTTGCTGCCAGTCGGCTCACATTCATTGATATCGGGTTCGCGAAGCCAAGGTTTCGCGCCAGCCTGCACTGCGAGGTACCTCCATGGTGCACAGCATGACCGCCTTCGCCCGCGTCGAATCCGCCGGCGTCCAAGGCACCCTGAGCTGGGAACTGCGCTCGGTCAACAGCCGCTACCTGGAACCGCATCTGCGCCTGCCGGAATCCTTTCGCGACCTCGAAGGCGCCGTTCGCGAAGCGCTGCGCCAAGGGTTGTCGCGCGGCAAACTGGAATGCACCTTGCGTTTCACCGAGGAAAGCACCGGCCAAACCCTGCAAGTGGACCGCGAACGCGCCGCGCAACTGGTGGCCGCCGCTGAAACAATTGCCGACCTGATCAAGAACCCGGCCGCGCTGAACCCGCTGGAAGTGCTGGCCTGGCCCGGCGTGCTGGTGGGCGACGCGGCGGACCCGCAAGCCTTGAACGCCGAGGCCCTGGCACTGTTCACCCAAGGCCTGAAGGAATTGAAGGCTGGCCGCGAGCGCGAAGGCGCGGAGCTGGCCCGGCTGATCAATGATCGCCTGACCTCTATTGAAGAAGACGTCGTGACCCTGCGCGGGCTGGTCCCGCAAATGCTCGCGACCCAGCGCCAGAAAGTCCTCGACCGCTTTGCCGACATGAAAGCCGAGATGGACCCACAGCGTCTGGAACAGGAAATGGTCATGCTCGCGCAAAAGAGCGACGTCGCCGAAGAACTGGATCGCCTGAGCACTCACATCATCGAAGTTCGCCGGGTGCTCAAGTCCGGCGGGGCCGCCGGTCGGCGCCTCGACTTCCTGATGCAGGAACTCAACCGCGAAGCCAACACACTGGGCTCCAAAGCCTTCGACCCGCGCAGCACCACGGCGGCGGTCAACCTCAAAGTGTTGATCGAGCAGATGCGCGAACAAGTGCAGAATATTGAGTAAGGCAACCCCGACATGACCCACAGCACCGGCACCCTTTACATCATTTCCGCCCCCTCGGGCGCGGGCAAGAGCAGCCTGGTCAAGGCCTTGACCGACGCCGACCAAGAGATTCGCGTCTCGGTTTCGCACACCACCCGCGCCATGCGCCCCGGTGAAGTGAACGGCGTGAACTATCACTTCGTCACGCGCGAAGCGTTCGTGAAAATGGGCGAGCACGGCGATTTCCTCGAGCGCGCCGAAGTCTTCGGCAACCTCTATGGCACCTCGCAAAGTCACTTGCAGCAGACGCTGGACGCGGGCCACGATCTGATCCTGGAAATCGACTGGCAGGGCGCCGAGCAAGTGCGCAAGTTGATGCCGCAAGCGCGCTCGATCTTCATTTTGCCGCCGTCGCTGGAAGCGTTGCACCAGCGCCTGACCAATCGCGGCCAGGACAGCGACGAAATCATCGACGGGCGGATGCGTGAAGCGGTCAGCGAGATGAGCCACTACGTCGACTACGACTACCTGATCATCAACGACAATTTCGCCCACGCACTGCGCGACCTGCAGGCGATTTTCCGTGCCAATCAGCTGCATCAAAAGCGTCAGCAGCAGCGCAACGGAAAACTTTTGGCCGAATTGCTTGGCTGACAAGCGCTTAATCAGCTCTTCCCAAAACCGTTGCAAGGGCTTTACATTGGCACTTGCAGCGCGTTGAAGGGCTTGGTCAAAAAATCAGCGCTTCCCTAAACGCTGGTGATTTTTTAAACTGTCGAGTCCGCTCGCCCAACCGGGCAGCGCGCATATTGCATTCGCTCCGAGGAATACCATGGCCCGCGTAACTGTTGAAGACTGCCTGAACCACGTGGAAAACCGTTTTGAGCTGGTCATGCTGTCCACCAAACGTGCCCGTCAACTGGCCACCGGCGGCAAAGAGCCACTGGTTCAGTGGGAAAACGACAAGCCTACCGTTGTAGCGCTGCGTGAAATCGCTGAAGGCCTGATGAGCTATGAGTTCATCGCCAATGCTGAAATCGTCGAAGACGAACCGCTGTTCGCAGCGTTCGAGGACGAGTCCAACGAGGCCGTCTAAGCCTATGCCTGGTCGACGTAGCACGGCGCGGGGTCACAGCCAACGGCAGGAGTTAATACTTTGCCGAGCATAGACGCCCTCGCCGATCGCTTATCGACCTACCTCGGCAAGGACCAGGTCAACCTGGTCCGCCGAGCGTATTTCTACGCCGAACAAGCCCACGACGGCCAACGCCGCCGCAGCGGCGAGGCGTACGTCACGCACCCTCTTGCGGTGGCGAATATTCTTGCCGACATGCACATGGACCATCAGAGTTTGATGGCCGCGATGCTGCATGACGTGATCGAAGACACCGGGATTGCCAAAGAAGCGCTGCAAGCGCAGTTCGGCGAAACCGTGGCCGAACTGGTCGACGGGGTCAGCAAACTGACCCAGATGAATTTCGAGACCAAAGCCGAAGCCCAGGCCGAAAACTTCCAGAAAATGGCCATGGCCATGGCGCGCGATATTCGCGTGATCCTGGTCAAGCTCGCCGACCGCCTGCACAACATGCGCACGCTGGAAGTGCTGTCCGGCGAAAAACGCCGACGCATCGCCAAGGAAACCCTGGAAATCTATGCGCCCATTGCCAACCGGCTGGGCATGCACGCCATCCGCATAGAATTCGAAGACCTCGGCTTCAAAGCCATGCACCCGATGCGTTCCGCGCGGATCAACCAGGCCGTCAAGCGCGCCCGGGGCAACCGCAAGGAAATCGTCAACAAGATCGAAGAATCCCTGAGCCACTGCCTGGCGATTGATGAAATCCAGGGCGAAGTCAGCGGCCGCCAGAAGCACCTCTACGGCATCTACAAGAAAATGCGCGGCAAGCGTCGGGCCTTCAACGAGATCATGGACGTCTACGCGTTCCGGATCATCGTCGACAAGGTCGACACCTGCTACCGCGTACTGGGCGCTGTACATAATTTGTACAAACCGTTGCCGGGCCGTTTCAAGGATTACATCGCGATCCCCAAGGCCAACGGCTATCAGTCGCTGCACACCACGCTGTTCGGCATGCACGGCGTACCGATCGAAATCCAGATCCGCACCCGTGAAATGGAAGAGATGGCCAACAACGGCATCGCCGCCCATTGGCTGTACAAATCCAGCGGCGACGAGCAGCCCAAAGGCACTCACGCCCGCGCCCGCCAGTGGGTCAAAGGCGTGCTGGAAATGCAGCAACGCGCCGGCAACTCGCTGGAATTCATCGAAAGCGTGAAGATCGACCTGTTCCCGGACGAGGTCTACGTGTTCACGCCCAAGGGCCGGATCATGGAGCTGCCCAAAGGCTCCACGGCAGTCGACTTTGCCTACGCGGTGCACACCGACGTCGGCAACAGCTGCATTGCCTGCCGGATCAACCGCCGTCTCGCGCCGCTGTCCGAGCCGCTGCAAAGCGGCTCCACGGTCGAGATCGTCAGCGCCCCCGGCGCGCGGCCAAACCCGGCGTGGCTCAACTTTGTGGTCACCGGCAAGGCGCGGACGCACATCCGCCACGCGCTGAAACTGCAACGCCGCTCCGAGTCCATCAGCCTCGGCGAACGCCTGCTGAACAAGGTGCTCAACGGTTTCGACAGCAGCCTGGAAAAAATCGCCGCCGAACGGGTCAAGGCAATGCTCGCCGAGTATCGCCTCGAACTGATCGAAGACTTGCTCGAAGACATCGGCCTGGGCAATCGCATGGCATACGTGGTCGCGCGCCGCCTGCTCGGCGAAGGCGAACAGTTGCCGAGCCCGGAAGGCCCGCTGGCGATTCGCGGCACCGAAGGTCTGGTGCTGAGCTACGCCAAGTGCTGCACGCCGATCCCGGGCGACCCGATTGTCGGCCATCTGTCGGCGGGCAAAGGCATGGTCGTGCACCTGGACAACTGCCGCAACATCAGCGAAATCAGGCACAACCCGGAAAAATGCATCCAGCTCTCGTGGGCCAAGGATGTTACCGGCGAATTCAACGTCGAACTGCGCGTCGAGCTGGAACACCAGCGCGGCCTGATCGCTCTGCTGGCCAGCAGCGTCAACGCGGCCGACGGCAATATCGAAAAAATCAGCATGGACGAACGCGATGGTCGCATCAGCGTGGTCCAACTGGTGGTCAGCGTGCACGACCGTGTGCACCTGGCTCGTGTGATCAAGAAACTGCGCGCCTTGACCGGGGTGATCCGCATCACCCGCATGCGTGCGTAGCCCACCCATTACAAGGAGTCATTCATGACCAAAACAGTTATCACCAGCGACAAGGCCCCGGCCGCCATCGGTACTTATTCCCAGGCGATCAAGGCTGGCAATACCGTTTACATGTCGGGTCAAATTCCGCTGGACCCAAAAACCATGGAACTGGTTGAAGGCTTCGAAGCCCAGACCGTCCAGGTGTTCGAGAACCTCAAGTCCGTGGCTGAAGCTGCCGGTGGTTCGTTCAAGGACATCGTCAAACTGAACATCTTCCTCACCGACCTGAGCCACTTCGCCAAGGTCAACGAGATCATGGGCAAGTACTTTGAACAGCCCTACCCTGCCCGCGCCGCCATCGGCGTTGCCGCCCTGCCAAAGGGTTCGCAGGTAGAAATGGACGCCATTCTGGTCATCGAGTAATACATCCGGCGCAGCCCTCACAGGCTGCGCCGCTGATCTTTTGTAAGAAAGGTTTTTGAAAGGATTCCAACATGCGCAAAGCGCTTGCCCTCTCCTTGCTCGCCGTTTTCCTCGGCGGCTGCGCCAGCGACCCTGCCGACCGCGACATCAGCGGCACTTGGATCAACCAGGTGGCCATCGATGCTGCCGCTCAGGGCGGCCCACTGCGTGAAGCGCTGCAGGCTTACGGCCCGAACCTGGAATGGGACGTCAACACCAAGGCCAATCAGGCCCGCTACACCAACGGTTTTGAAAACGTCGAAGGCAAGCTGCTGGCCGACGAGTCCGGCGCCTGGAAGGTCGACTTCTATGGCAGCTCCGCTAGCGAACTGCGCCGCGACGGCAAGCAGCTGAGCCAGGTCGCCAGCGACAACGAACCGGCGCAGGTTTTCGACCGCGCAGTGATTCAAGTGCCGGACGGCGCGCCGATTGGCGCCAGTTTCGAACGGGCGCTGTACACCGCTTATATGGGCGGCAGCTGGAAAGTCATCAGCGGCCCGGGCGAAGGCAACACCGTGCAATTTCAGGCGGATGGCCAAGTCACCGGCCTGACCGGGGCGGATCGTTATGCGTTGTGTCTGGCCGGTGATTGCGCGTCGATGAGCGGCGGCAACGACAGCATGTGGCTGCAACTCAACGGCCAGGGCAACACTTGGGTGTTTGCGCGCAAGGGCAAGGAACTGGAGATTTTCCAGACCGTGAACGCGTCGATGGCTGATGAAATGCCATCGTTCACGCCGGGTGATCGCAAGTGGTTGCTGGAGAAGCAGTAACAGCGAAATCCTTGCAGGAGCCAGGCTTGCCCGCGAAGGCGTCATAACATCCAACGTCTACGTCGGCATTTATGAAGCTTTCGCGGGCAAGCCTCGCTCCTACAATGCTTCGGGTGTTTGGAATCAGCAGCGGCCTTCAAGAATCGCTGCATAACCTTCGCGATAGCTTGGATATTGCGGCGCCCAGCCCAGCGCCTTCGCCCGAGCATTGCTGCAGCGCTTGCTCCCCGCCCGACGCACGCTCGCGTCTTCGGCCCATTCGGTCACGCCCAGATACTCGCGCAACCAGCCGACCACTTCGGCCAGTGGCGCCGGCGCATCGTCGACACCTATATAGACGTCATCCAGCGCCACACCGCGCTCATTCGCCTCAAGCAGGAACGCCAGCAAACCCGCCGCGTCATCGGCGTGAATGCGGTTGCCGTACAGCGGCGGATCAAGCGCCACCCGATAACCGCGACGAACCTGAGTCAGCAGCCACTCGCGGCCCGGCCCGTAAATACCCGTCAGCCGCACAATGCTCGCGGGGATGCCGCTGTCCAGCGCCACTTGCTCGGCTTCGAGCATCAACCGCCCGGAATAACCGCTACCGGCGACGGTCGGCGAGGTCTCATCGACCCATTCACCTTCCTGCTGGCCGTAGACGCTGCTGCTCGAAACGAATAACAGGCGTTTCGGCACCTGGCCGTAATCGCCCAGCCATTCCAGCACGTGCTGCAAACCCTCGACGTAAGCGGCGCGATAGCCGGCCTCATCGTGATCGGTCGCGGCGGCGCAATACACCAGGTAATCCACCGCGCCGATCGGCCAAGTGTCCGGGCAGTCTTTATTGAACAGGTCACCGGCGACGCCGATCACCCCTTCGGGCAGCCGCGAGATATTACGGCGCAAGCCGTGAACCTCCCAGCCTGAAACCAGTAATTGCTTAGCCAGACGGCTGCCAACATCACCGCAGCCGGCGATCAAAACAGAAGGCGCGGACATCAGAAAACTCCTCCGGGAAAGGTACAGACTAGCTTCCGCACAGGACGAGCGGCTAGCAATGAAGGAAAAAAAGATACTCTATTACTTTTGTTAACAAGAATTACTTGCAATAATGCCCGCCACTTTTGTTCTCGGCCTTCGAGGCCTGGAAGAACATTTACCGTCTTTTTTTCTCAGGTCCGGCCAGCATGACACGCAATCAATTCCCCGCTTCGCCTACCAAACGACCTCGCGCCTGGAGCGCTGTGGCCGCCCTGTTGCTCAGCCTGATGATCGCACCGGTCGCCGCTTTGGCTGATGCGCAAGCGCCAGCCGCTCCGGCCGCCGCTGCGACTGAAGCTGCGCCGGCACCTGCCCCAGCCGCGCCAGTCGCCGCGCCTGCTGCTGCCGACCCGGCGCCGGCCGTCGACGCTTCCGTTGCAGATGCTCCAGAAGTGCTGGAACCGGACAACACCCTGGGCATGGCCCACGACCTGTCGCCATGGGGCATGTACCAGAACGCCGACATCATCGTCAAAATCGTGATGATTGGCCTGGCCATCGCTTCGATCATTACCTGGACCATCTGGATCGCCAAAGGCTTCGAGCTGATGGGCGCCAAGCGTCGTCTGCGTAACGAAATCGTCCACCTGAAAAAAGCCACCACCCTTAAAGAAGCCAGCGCTTCGGCGACCAAGCAAGGCACCCTCGCCAATCTGCTGGTCCATGACGCGCTGGAAGAAATGCGCCTGTCGGCCAACAGCCGCGAGAAAGAAGGCATCAAGGAACGTGTGAGCTTCCGTCTCGAGCGCCTCGTCGCCGCGTGCGGTCGCAACATGAGCAACGGCACCGGCGTACTCGCCACCATCGGTTCCACCGCGCCGTTCGTGGGCCTGTTCGGTACCGTGTGGGGCATCATGAACAGCTTCATCGGCATCGCCAAAACCCAGACCACCAACCTCGCCGTCGTCGCACCGGGTATCGCCGAAGCCTTGCTGGCTACCGCGCTGGGCCTGGTTGCAGCGATTCCGGCCGTGGTCATCTACAACGTCTTCGCCCGCTCCATCGCCGGTTACAAGGCGCAGGTATCGGACGCCTCTGCTGAAGTCCTGTTGCTGGTCAGCCGTGATCTCGATCACCTGCCGACCGCTGAGCGCTCCCCGCAGCCCCACGTGGTCAAAGTAGGGTAATCAGCTATGGGCTTGCATTTGAAAGAAGGTGCGGACGACGATCTGCACGAGAACCACGAAATCAACGTCACGCCGTTTATCGACGTGATGCTGGTGCTGTTGATCATCTTCATGGTGGCCGCGCCGTTGGCCACCGTGGACATCAAGGTCGACCTGCCGGCCTCCAGCGCCAAACCGGCGCCACGGCCAGAGAAACCGGTGTTCCTCAGCGTGAAAGCTGACCAGCGCCTGTTCCTCGGTGAAGACGAAGTGAGGGTCGAAGCCCTCGGCGCCACACTCGACGCCCGGACCCAGGGCAAGAAAGACACGACGATCTTCTTCCAGGCCGATAAAGGCGTGGATTACGGCGACCTGATGAGCGTGATGGACAGCCTGCGCTCGGCCGGTTACCTGAAGGTCGGTCTGGTCGGGCTTGAGACGGCAGTCAAGAAATGATCACGACGCGCCATAAGCTGACGCGTTACAGCGGGAGCCTGGCCGTGGTGCTCGGCGTGCATGCGCTGGCCATCGCGCTGGCGGTGAACTGGACCGCGCGCCCGCCGATCGAGCTGCCACCGCAGGCGATGATGGTCGAGTTGGCGCCGGTTCCGGCCCCGCCACCGCCCGCCCCGCCGAAGGTGATCACGCCGCCGCAGCCACCGGCCCCGGTGGAAGAACTGCCGATCCCGAAACTGGCGGAAGTGGCGAAAGCCGAGATCGCTGTGCCGAAACCGGTCAAACCCAAGCCAAAGCCTAAACCGCCCAAGCCTGTGGAGAAAAAACCGGAGCCGCCGAAGGAGAAACCGTCCGAGGAAAAACCGAGCGACGCGCAACCGACGCAGGCACCGACCGAGAAATCCGCGCAGCCAGCGCCGGGCCCATCGCCCGCGCAACAGGCCGCCAAGGCCAGTTGGCAAGGCACCCTGCTCGCTCACTTGGCCAAGTACAAAAAGTACCCGGCCAGTGCGCAATCGCGGGGCAAGGAAGGGCTGAACCGCCTGCGCTTTGTGGTCGATGCTGAAGGCAATGTATTGTCGTACGAGCTGGTCGGCCGGTCTGGTAACGCCGATCTGGACCGCGCGACGCTGGAAATGATCAAACGCGCCCAACCCCTGCCCAAGCCACCGGCAGACATGCTGAACAATGGCTCGATTGAAATTGTTGCGCCGTTTGTTTACTCGCTGGAAAAACGCCGACGCTAAACCACCGCGCACTCTGTAGGAGCAAAGCTTGCTCGCGAAGAGGCCATCACATCCAACATCCATGTTGGCTGATAAACCGCTTTCGCGAGCAAGCTTCGCTCCTACAGGGTCATGCAGCGCCCATAAAGGCACCGAAAGGTGCCTTTTGCGTCTCCGCCAACGGCAAACCTGCATTGCCCGGTGTCACTCACCACGCTCTCTCTGATAACGTGCGTCTATCGATTGCAGCCGGTATGCTTGGCCCGCAACTTCACGGACGCTTGCTATGACTCTTACAGAATTACGCTACATCGTTACCCTCGCCCAAGAGCAGCACTTCGGCCACGCGGCCGAGCGTTGCCACGTCAGTCAGCCGACCCTGTCGGTGGGCGTGAAAAAGCTTGAAGACGAACTCGGTGTGCTGATTTTCGAGCGCAGCAAGAGCGCCGTGCGCCTGACCCCGGTCGGCGAAGGCATCGTCGCCCAGGCGCAGAAAGTCCTCGAGCAGGCGCAAGGCATCCGCGAGCTGGCCCAGGCCGGCAAGAACCAACTGACCGCACCGCTGAAAGTCGGCGCGATCTACACCGTCGGCCCGTACCTGTTTCCGCACCTGATCCCGCAACTGCACCGGGTCGCCCCGCAGATGCCGTTGTACATCGAAGAAAACTTCACCCACGTGCTGCGCGACAAACTGCGCAACGGCGAGCTCGACGCGATCATCATCGCCCTGCCGTTCAATGAAGCCGATGTGCTGACCCTGCCGCTCTACGACGAGCCGTTCTATGTGCTGATGCCGGCGCAACATCCGTGGACCAAAAAAGAATCGATCGACGCCGCCCTGCTCAACGACAAGAGCCTGCTGCTGCTCGGCGAAGGCCACTGCTTCCGCGATCAAGTGCTGGAAGCCTGCCCGACGCTGGGCAAGGGCAATGACGGCGCCAAGCACACCACCGTCGAATCCAGCTCGCTGGAAACCATCCGCCACATGGTTGCCTCCGGTCTCGGCATTTCGATCCTGCCGCTGTCGGCGGTCGACAGCCACCATTACGCACCGGGCGTAATTGCCGTGCGCCCACTGACGCCGCCAGTGCCGTTCCGTACCGTGGCAATTGCCTGGCGCGCTAGCTTCCCGCGTCCGAAAGCCATCGAAATCCTCGCTGACTCCATTCGCCTGTGCTCGGTGGCCAAGCCGCAAGCGCCGGTGGTGGCCGGTTAAGTCGCAGCCATGACCGAGTTGTCGCAAGTGTCGGTGACCGCACTCAAGGGTGTCGGTGAAGCCATGGCCGAGAAATTGGCCAAGGTCGGTCTGGAGAATCTCCAGGACGTGCTGTTTCACTTGCCGCTGCGGTATCAGGACCGCACGCGCGTGGTCCCGATCGGCCATTTGCGCCCCGGCCAGGATGCCGTGGTCGAAGGCACCGTCAGCGGCGCCGACGTGGTCATGGGCCGTCGCCGCAGTCTGGTCGTGCGGATCCAGGACGGCACCGGCGGGCTCAGCCTGCGCTTCTACCATTTCAGCAACGCGCAGAAAGAAGGCCTCAAGCGTGGCACGCGAATCCGCTGCTACGGCGAAGCGCGGCCCGGCGCTTCGGGGCTGGAAATCTACCACCCGGAATACCGCGCCATCACCGGCGACGAACCGCCGCCCGTGGATGAAACGCTCACGCCGGTCTACCCGCTCACCGAAGGCCTGACCCAGCAGCGTTTGCGCCAACTGTGCATGCAAACCCTGACCCTGCTCGGCCCGACCAGCCTGCCCGACTGGCTGCCGACCGAACTGGCGCGCGACTATCAACTGGCGCCGCTGGCGGACGCAATCCGCTACCTGCATCACCCGCCCGCCGACGCCGACGTCGATGAACTCGCCATCGGTCATCACTGGGCGCAGCACCGTTTGGCGTTCGAAGAACTGCTGACGCATCAACTGTCCCAGCAGCGCCTGCGCGAAAGCATGCGTTCACTGCGCGCGCCAGCGATGCCGAAAGCCACCCGGTTGCCTGCCAAATACCTGGCCAATCTCGGCTTCACGCCGACGGGCGCGCAGCAACGGGTCGGCAACGAAATCGCCTACGACCTCAGTCAGCACGAACCGATGCTGCGGCTGATTCAGGGCGATGTCGGCGCGGGTAAAACTGTGGTCGCCGCCCTCGCCGCCCTGCAAGCGCTGGAGGCCGGTTATCAAGTCGCGCTGATGGCGCCGACCGAGATCCTCGCCGAGCAGCATTTCATCACGTTCAAGCGCTGGCTCGAGCCGTTGGGCATCGAAGTCGCATGGCTGGCCGGCAAGCTGAAAGGCAAGAATCGCGTCGCCGCGCTGGAGCAGATCGCCAACGGTGCGCCCATGGTGGTCGGCACTCACGCACTGTTTCAGGAAGAAGTGCGGTTCAAGAACCTCGCACTGGCGATCATCGACGAACAGCACCGTTTTGGCGTGCAGCAACGTCTGGCGCTGCGGCAGAAAGGCGTCGGCGGGCGCATGTGCCCACACCAATTGATCATGACCGCGACGCCGATCCCTCGGACGCTGGCCATGAGCGCTTACGCCGACCTCGACACCTCGATCCTCGACGAACTGCCGCCCGGCCGCACCCCGGTCAACACCGTGCTGGTCACCGACACGCGGCGCGTCGAAGTCATCGAGCGCGTGCGCGGCGCCTGTGCCGAAGGGCGTCAGGCGTATTGGGTGTGCACGCTGATCGAAGAATCCGAAGAGCTGACCTGCCAGGCCGCCGAGACCACTTTTGAGGACCTCACCGCCGCGCTCGGCGAGTTGAAGGTCGGGCTGATCCACGGGCGCATGAAGCCTGTGGAGAAAGCCGCAGTGATGGCCGAATTCAAGGCTGGCAACCTGCAACTGCTGGTCGCGACCACGGTGATCGAAGTCGGCGTCGACGTGCCCAACGCCAGCCTGATGATCATCGAAAACCCCGAACGCCTCGGCCTCGCGCAACTGCACCAATTGCGTGGCCGGGTCGGCCGGGGCAGCGCCGCCAGCCATTGCGTGCTGCTCTACCATCCGCCGCTGTCGCAAATCGGC
Organism: Pseudomonas sp. SJZ131; assembly: GCF_007828705.1. NCBI lineage: Bacteria > Pseudomonadati > Pseudomonadota > Gammaproteobacteria > Pseudomonadales > Pseudomonadaceae > Pseudomonas > Pseudomonas sp. SJZ131. Next base: position 508,528 of record NZ_VIVC01000003.1, read on the forward strand.
CGTCAGCGCCTGGGCATCATGCGCGAAACCAACGACGGTTTTGTCATCGCCGAAAAAGACTTGGAACTGCGCGGCCCCGGCGAAATGCTCGGCACGCGCCAGACTGGCCTGCTGCAATTCAAGGTGGCGGACCTGATGCGCGACGCCGATTTATTGCCCGCCGTGCGCGACGCGGCGCAGGCGTTGCTGGAACGCTGGCCTGATCATGTCAGCCCGTTGCTCGATCGCTGGTTGCGTCATGGGCAGCAATACGGACAAGTGTGAGCACCGTCGCAGTTTCCGGACACTCGGTCCGGGGAAGCTGTTTATACTCCTGCAATTGTTGAAAACGGACACAGACCATGACCGAAGCTGCTCTCGTCCCAGAAGCCCCGCACGCCCCGTCTGTCATTCGCTTGCTGCTCGGCAAGTTGGGCATTGCTTACGAAGAAGTCATTGACCACCACGGCCTCAACGCCGCGCGAAAAGTGCAAGCGGTGTTGGTTGACGATGCCGTCGGCGCGCTCATGGTGCTGTTCCCGCAAAGCCAATTGCTGGACCTCAATCGCCTCGCCGAACTGACTGGCCGGCGCTTGACGGCAGTGTCCACCGAGCGTCTGGAAAAGATGCTCGGCAAACATAACCTGAGCTTGCTGCCCGGCCTGCCGGCGCTCACCAGTTCGCCGTGTCTGTACGAAGAAAGTCTGCTGCGCGAGCCGAAGTTGCTGATCAACTCCGGTGAGCCGAACGTGCTGCTGGAAATCACCAGCGACGCTTTCAAGACAATGTTGACCAAGGCCAGCGCCGCCAATTTCGGCGAGAACCTTACCAGCATCCGCCCCAACCTCGACCGCCCGGACGATGACCGCGAGGAAATCACCCAGGCCGTTCAGGCATTCACCGCGCGGCGCATCCAGCAACGTCTGGAAGCCACCATCGAGATTCCCCCGCTGGCCGAAACTGCGCAGAAAATCATCAAACTGCGGGTCGATCCCAACGCGACGATTGATGACATCACTGGCGTGGTCGAAACCGATCCGGCGCTGGCCGCGCAAGTCGTGAGTTGGGCGGCGTCGCCTTATTACGCTTCGCCGGGCAAGATACGTTCGGTGGAAGACGCGATCGTCCGCGTGCTCGGTTTTGATCTGGTGATCAACCTGGCGCTGGGTCTGGCCCTCGGCAAAACCCTGAGCCTGCCCAAAGATCATCCGCAACACACCACGCCGTACTGGCAGCAATCGATTTACACCGCCGCCGTCATCGAAGGCCTGACCCGCGCCATGCCGCGCGCCCAGCGCCCCGAGGCGGGCCTGACCTACCTCGCCGGCCTGCTGCACAACTTCGGTTATTTGCTGCTGGCGCACGTGTTCCCGCCGCACTTTTCGCTGATCTGCCGTCACCTTGAGGTCAACCCGCACCTGTGCCACAGCTATGTCGAGCAACATCTGCTGGGCATCAGTCGCGAACAGATCGGCTCGTGGTTGATGCGTTATTGGGACATGCCCGACGAGCTGGCCACGGCGTTGCGCTTCCAGCACGACCCGACATATGACGGCGCCTACGCCGAATACCCGAACCTGGTGTGCCTGGCCGTGCGTTTGCTGCGCAGTCGCGGCGTCGGCTCGGGACCGGATGAAGACATCCCGGATGCGCTGCTGGAGCGCGTCGGCCTGAGCCGCGAGAAAGCCAACGACGTGGTCAGCAAAGTCCTCGAAGCCGAAGTGCTGCTGCGCGAACTGGCCTCGCAGTTCTCTCAGGGCTGAAAGCATTCGCGGGCAAGCCTCGCTCCTACGGATCACCTAATCCTGTGGGAGCGAGGCTTGCCCGCGATGAACCCAACTCGGTCTTCCTGGCTACCTGATCGTTCCCACGCTCCGCGTGGTAACGCATCCCGTGACGCTCCGCGTCACAGCCCCAACACCGAACTCAAGCCTTAGGCTTAGCCTTCCTCGGCTTCAAATACTTGGTCAAACCCTGGAACCAGATCACCAGCGCCGGGTTGCCCTTGATCTGAATCGACTTGTCCTGAATCCCCGTCATAAACGCCAACTGCTTGTTCTTCGCCTGCATCGTCGCGAAACCATAAGCCGCGTCTTTGAAAGCAATCGCAAACGCCGGCTCGGGGTACATCCCGGACTTGCTGGTGATGCGCTGATTCTTTACCAAAAAGTGCCGCGCCACTTTCCCGTCCAGGGTCTGTAGCTGAAACACCAATTCCTTGTCACCCAACTGCTGTTGAAACGCAGGATTAGTCCGACTGGCCTTACCCATCAACAAACCCAGTATCCACAGAAGAAAACGAAATTTCATGCGTGCAGCCTCAAAAGGAAATGAACGGCGGGCGCAGTGTAGCGACTTCGGTGGATAACGACACTATCGGGTTGTGTTGGAAGAAGATATAGCACTTTTTGGCGTAAATGACTGCCAAGTCACGATTTCCGACTGACTAATCAGCGATAGATCGGCAACTGGAAGCGCATTCTCTGCCCGCAGTACTCCAAGTCTTCGCGGAATAAGATGAAGGCCATTTCACAATGGCCATCCACGTAGTGCTGCCAGACCGGGTCAACCAATGCCTCTCCTCCCAAGCGATCAGCCACCGCGCCCAACGTCATAGCTTGATCCTTGCCCACCATCGCCTGCATCGCATTGTAGAAACCATCGTTGGTCATCCCTGTCTGCAGATACATCAACTCGCTCAATCGTCCATTGGTGGTGTGCAGTAAACAGGACCATTTTTTGAGTGCCGGATCCTCACCAGTACCGGCATGTTGATAAAGCTCTTGGCAATACTCTTCCTTGAATTCCACCCAACTGCGCTGCACATCTGCCAACAGTTTCCTGTCGTCCGGGGAAAGACTGGCCAACGCTTTTTTGTATTGATCATTTAGCGATGAATCGAGTCGGTCGAAGGTTTCCTGACTGCAAATCAGCAGGTCGGGATTCTCAAAACTGTCGGGCTGACAGGATGGTTGAGCGAAAACCGGAGATATGAACGTCGCTAAGGCAATACCGGCTAATACCTTTGTGTATCCCCACATCACTCAACTACTCCATCACTGCGCTCAGTCACTCGCGCAGGAATCTTCGACGCCTTACGCGCGTCAGTCATCCACGAGGCGTACTGCTTGTAAGCCTGTGCCGCCCGCACTTTATCCTTCAGTCCCCAGTAACTGTCCGCGAGGTTCAGATAGGCCACGGTCCGGTTGGGATTTCGGGCAATCACCGCGTTCAACAACTCGATGGATTCTTGGTAATAACCGGTTTCACCCAATAGAAACCCCAAGTCGTTAGACCAGCCGGGTAGCTGAGGAAAATCATACTTTGAAGCGATGTAGCCTTCTGGATCGCATTGGCCTGCGTTGTTGTACATCAGGAAGCTTCCCATCAACTCCCGGACCGCCTCGGTCTGCCCTTTTCGATACAGCGCCAACGCCTTGTCGAGCTTTTCCGCGACGTCAGTCATCATCAATTTCTTGTAGTCGGCAGACTTAGGGTGCAAGTCAGACAGCTGCTCAAACACCTTGCGCCCCTCGAAAGACGCCAATGACTTTTCGCCGATCATTCCTAGAGGCATTTCTCGAACACCGACAATCGAGTGATCACAGGCGTCGTTGTTCGTTACCTGCAACACGCTTTTCAGCTCAAATTGTCTGGAGCTTTTGTTGTAGCGAAACACCAGGTTGAAATTATAAACGGCGTTATCTTCTTCGCTGCTGACCAGTACAAGGGCGCTCCCGGCTTCGGCAGAAGACTGTTTGACCGACACAGGCTCACCCTGCATATCGATCACATTAAGCACGCCTGCCGGGTTGTTGATGATGTTGACACTGAAGACATCGTTCATGGCAGTCGAGTATTGGCTCTTGACCAACGGCAACGCCTTGGAGGTATCCAGCAGGATGTCGTCGCCGGTGCCGTGTTCGCGTGTGATCTGCAGGCGGCGGAAGTCTGCCCCGGTGGCTCCGGACAGCACAGACACGTTTTGCCGGGATGCATCGCCTAATAAGCTGGCCGATAGTTTTTTGATGACTGTTGTCTGGGTGGCTGCGGTACTTCGTTGCGCGACTTCTCCCTTATTCAGGGAGGCCGTTTTTTTCCAAGTTGACTCGCAGCCGGAATAACACGCCAACTTCAACAATTCAGGTTGATCAGTGCCCTCAAACAGATAAGTCGCAGAACCATTTTGTTGCCCGTCGTTGTATACCGGAACGCTAACCGCCAACGTACCGGCCGCCAACGACTCGGGTGCGCCATCCGCTACTGATGGGGCGTAGGATTCAACGTCCTTGCAAACAGCATCGAGTGAGGATTCCAGGAGCCCCTGCCCTGCCGGGAAGCTCAGCTTCGCGTTGACCGGACGACAGTCATAGCCATGCCAGTACGGACCCACTTGCATCGAGATATTCAAAGAAAAAATATAGATATGGTTCAGGACAATGTCTTTACCGTCATAACTGAAGTCCACCCAACGACGGGTTTTGGCAGAAGAGTAATTTTCACTCTCCAGAATGTAACGGCTGCCGGATCGGTACAGCGCGTTGGTAAACATGGCGCCTGTATATTCGGGCCCGTCGAACAGTTTCTTTCCTGAGCGGGCATCTAAAATGTAGCCGTCTGCACTCAAGGCAACTGAACAACTGCCGGGGGCCTTGCCGTAATACTCACAGATCGTGGCGTGGGGAAAAACCAACTCAGTGGCACCCGCGCCAAAGCTCAATAGCGCCATCAGGAACATTGAAATCTTCAAGGTAAACAGTTTCACCACTGACACCCCTTCTCAGCAGAAGTCTCAATCAAGGGGTGATGATCAAACTCAAACCGTTTCTTGGTTTTGGCATTGGTGTAGGACATGCCGTAAATCAACGCACCTTGGCGAACCATGACGTATTCACCCGTGACTGCGCCACCGACGACTTCCACCCATGTGGTGGTGAACTGAAAAGGCCGGCCCTCGGCCATTTCTTCTTGCTCGGTACTTTTGAATACCAACGGGATCGACTCTTTGGACGTCCCATACCTAGCGCCCGCCCCGCTCCACTTGGCGGCCTCGTCACGGTAGATCCTGAAATCCAGCTTTATGTCCTTGCCTTCCAAGGATTGAAAACAGTCAATTTCCGTTTCCACTTCGCTGTGAGCGAATGCGGGGAAGGCTAGCCACATCAGCATCAATAACTTTTTCAAAGACAACTCCCTTGTTTTGACTAGTCCATACCCTTGCGCCCAGCCAGATCAAGGCTGCCCATAAGTAATCTTTTTTATCTCCGGGCTTTCGCCGCGAAGGTCTTTCGCAGTCACGCCGTAGGCTTCCATCAATGCTTCAGATGAGCCTTTAGAGCCCTTCGCGCCAAACGACTGGTAAGAATCGCCATAGGTAAACATCTCCAATTCGCCGGCCGTTGAGTAATAGCCAAACCATTGCTTGCAAACGTCACAACCAGAATGGCCACCAATGGCGACAAGACTGCCCTTTGTCCCTTTGAGGCAGCCCATCGCACTTACAAGAGTGACCACCATCGGTGTGCTTGCGCCGTCCATGGTCAATTGGGAAACCCGCTTAAGTTTGCGCTTTAGCTCCTTGCCGTTGAAAGTGATGGTCTGGTTGGAGCACACCGGGAGCTGGTGTTCTTGATCGTCCTGCACCCTCACCGACCGGCAAGATGAAATCAATGCCACTTCGTCGCCACCGCATTGCAAGACATCGCGTTGGGTGTAGGCATCCGGTGGGGCGGCAAAAACCGCCAGTGTGAACAACGCCGAAACGCTGCCCACGAATAAACGCTGAATCATCGAACAAATCCTCAAGGTACTAAATCGGCAGTCCTTTCATGTTGTAACTCCTGAATAAATTCACTGTTCCCATTGGCATCCTTTCTCCGCAGAAAAATCGATACTCCAGTTGTGAGAAAAGTCGTACTGCCTACCATTCGATTTCTTCGTGTAAGTCATGGAAAGGACTGTTACGCCCTGACTCACCATTTCGTACTCGCCGGACACCTTACCGTCAGACACCTCGGTCCACGTGGTGGTGGCCAGCCAAGGCATATCCGGGCTCACTTCCTCTGCTTGGTGGTCGGTTAAAACCAGAGGAATCGCCACACCGGAGGATGCGTACTTAACAAACCCACCGTGCCATTTGTTCGTTTCGTCGTAGTAAGTCCGAAGCTCGAATTTCACCGGACTCCCCTCACCCCTTTCAAAACAAAGATTCTCCGACACAACTTCGCAGTGAGCCGCCAACGGCAGCACGCTAATGACCAACAGCAGCAATCTCTTCACTTCAAATCCTTTGAAATAACTCCGGCATTCAAATCGAGAAATCCTGCACTTCGTCCAGTCCCCAACACCCATCAAAACTGAACCGGTAAATAACCTGATAACCCGTATCCGGTTTTTGCAGTTTCACCGTCGCCGACGTCTCGCTCTTGTCCACGACCTCTAGCGTCAGCCCTTGCGTCTCACGCGTCTTCGCCTCAGGGATCAGCGGGAATACCAGTTCGCTGCGATCCAGCAACGTACTGACCTGCTTCTGCTCAGGCTCGGCGTCCACTGTGATCTGCTTCTTCATCGGGACACGGGTAAAAGCTTTTTGAATGGCCGGGCTTTCCATGAAGTCGGCTAAAAACGCCTCGAGATTCTTCGACGGACAGGCCAATGCCTGGGGTTCCTCAGCAGGTTCATGCGCCAGGCACGGCTTGGCCGTGTCGACCGTTATGCCCTGAGCAATCAGTTGTTCCGCATTGGTGCGCGAACCTTCCTCTCCCTTGTTTGCCGCCGCCAGGTAACAGGCCAGCGCCCGTTGCGAATCCTGAATGCCCAGCGTGCCCCGCTGAAAGGCACTGCCAAGGTCGTTGAGCGCATAGGGCGCGCCTTGCGCAGCGGACCTTTTCAACGCCGCCAGGGATTTTGCCGGGTCGGCGCAAGGGCGCGGGTCGCCGTACTCGCCTTCGTCGCAATAAAACCCGGACAGCGCGTGGCTGGCCTGGGCGAGCGTTTGGGAACCTTGAATATAAAGTTCGAGGATTTTGCTGTTGTCCAGGCGCGGCTGTCCCGAAAGGCTGACTGACGCGGCCGCATAGGCAGCCTGGTCGTTACCTTGGGCGGCACCGTCCAGGTAACTGTCCAGGGACGAAACATACAATTGCACATCGGCCGGATACCCCGACTCGTTCGTCAGCGCGTCATACAGCGCGCCTCGCTTGAGGGCACGGGCACCCGGCGCAGCGCGCAGTTCCCCTTGTTGCGCGGACAGCACTTTTTCCAGTGACCAGTCTTCGACCCGCACCAATTTCCAGCAGTCGCCGAACTTGAACGTGAAGACCTTCAGCACTTCGCCTTTGCGGTCGCGGACGAATACATAGTTGGGCAGTTGAACCTGCAAGCTCAGCCCGGATTTGGCGATGTAATCCGCAGACAGTTCAACCAACGATCGCGGGCTCAGCATCGGCACTTGGCGTTGCACCACCCGGGGTTTCGACCCGGTGGAAACCACTGACGACTCCATCACCGGCGAAGCGATAAAGGCTGGCTGAGTGTCAGTATTCGCCGTAAACGCGGTGACGAACTCCGCAAAATTGGCGCTGGGGCACTGCACTGCGCCCGACTCCGCCGCGAACACCGCCGACGACATCACCAGCGCCAACCACGCCAGGCATCCACGCTTCACACCCGCCACAAGAGAATTCCTTTTCATCAAAAACTACTTCACCAACGTCAGTTCACCATCGCGATACAGCACCTCACACCCCAGCCACGCCACATCGACCTGAGGCAGCACCGCCGAAGGTTTGCGCAGTTCACGCAACAACGTCGAGCCATGGGATAAGCGCCCGCCCATGCGCGCAATCACCGCCCGCGCGGCTTGATAGTGCGCGTGGCGTCCGGGGTCCAAGGTGTCTTCGAGCAAAATGTCGTCGCCCAGAATCCCCTGCACCTGCCCCGGATAAATCATAAAACCCGTCGCCTGCTCGGTACCTTCGCGACCGTCCTGCCAGAAGCTGCCGGCGCGGCTGCGGATGTCTGGATGCGGCGCGAACCAATGCGCTCGATCCGCCATCGGCATCGCGTGATGCAGGCGAAAAAACACCCGCATCAGGTTGTCGCGGTACCACTCGCGCACTTGCAGGTAGTAGCCACGCAGGCCCGGCAGGCCGGTGGAATGAGCCACCCGGATAAGCCCCGACCATTGCGGGAAGGCCTGCAACGGCAGATCCGTCGGTGCCGGGCGCGGCGTGGCCGGATCGGTTTCCGACGGCAATCGATGCGGGCTGTTTTCCAGGTCGTCATACGCCGTCGGCGGCCGGCCCAGCAGGTCGCCGCCGCTGCTGGCCAATGATGTGGCGATGCACAGATTGCCTTGCACCACGAACACGTAAAACCGGGTGAACCAGTCGGCCAGTTGTTGGCCGTCGGCACCTTGGCCGATGAGTTCGCAGAGCTCCTGATCGAAGCGTTGCAAACCCCTTTCCAACGTCAGCAAATGCCCACGTGCGATGCGTTGCATGCGAAGAAACAACGGCAACGAACGCAGTATTCGCAGCGGCCGCCACGGCAGATGCGGTGTCGCGCCGCCAACCTCACCGGCATAGCTGCTGGCGGAAATGCCCCAGTCGGCCAGTCGCGCCAGAAACAGATCATTGTTGATGTACGAAGCGCCGCCAAACACTGCGGTAAACGGCTCGTTATCCTGCAACACCCGCGAATCCCACCGCGCCATGATCGCCGGAATACTCGCCGCCGCACGGCGCTGGGCGTACTCCACCAGCACGCTTGGTTGCGGCGGCAGAATCTCGGCGATGTTGGCGGCGGTCAGGTGCCGGCGCCAGCCGTAGTCGCTGATAGGCCGGTATTGCAGCAGCCAGAGTTGCTGGCCGTCCCAGGCCCATTCGACGTCGCCGGGCACGTAATGAAACACCCGCAAGACGCCTTGCAGAAAGCGCCATAACGCGTCCGCCGTCAGGCCATGGGAAGGTTTGAATGTTTCGCTGCTCCACGATTCACCGAGACGGGAAATGATCGCGCGCTCGGGGCTGACGTGCCCGTCGGCCAGCGACTCCAGATGACCTTCAACCCACTCCAGTTCTACCGACAGATGCCGAACAAAAGCGATCCCGGACACCTGCGGTGTGATAAACCGCTGCACCACCACTTCCTCAACGCCCGCCGCGCTCAATTCGCTGATGCGCGCAGCGACATTAGGCGCCGGTTCGCGCAGGAACGTGGTGCTCAACCCGGCATTCGCTGCATCGGCCTGATCTTCGCCGTAACTGGAAGAACGCACGGCCCACGTGGCACCCGGTTGGCTGGTGAGAAATGGCGACAACCGTGAGTCATGACAATCGTTGAGCGACAGCGCTGGCGGCACTGCCTGCCCGGCCAACTCGGCGAGGCGTAAACGGCCACCCTTGGTATGCGCAACGAATCCACGCTCGCCCGACTCCAGCCACGCGGCGAATTCGGCCGGCGCGTCGATCCACGGGTAATGACCCCAACCGGTTTTCAGGCTGATGGTCAGGTCTGCGCGGGCCAGAATCGCCGACCACGCGGCGGCTTGTGCAATGCCGAGCACGTTGTCCTGGTCACCCCAAACCAGCTCGACCGGGTCGGTGATCCACTCCAGCAGCGGCAACGCGGTGTCGGCGCGCACCAGGTCCCAGTGCGGCACAAACGCGCGACATCGCGCATAACCGGCGCCCATGCGCTGATACTGCGCGGGCGTCCAGGTCTGGTTGGAGAACTTGCGGGCGAACACAGCGGGTTTATTCGACAGCAACCAATGAATCGTCTTGCGGATCGGCAGCGGCGACATCAGCGCCGGCAGCCGTCGTTGCCACAGAAACGCGCCGACCGGCGCCAGCAACACACTGCGACAAAAATGCCCCGGCTTGCGTTGCAGCGCATGCAGCACCAACAACGCGTTGACCCCGACCGCCATGATCGCGCTGCCCTCAACCGTCATCGCCAGCAAGGCTCGCGCGTAATCGGCGAGGTCTTCGCACGGCGCCTGCGGATTGTCGCCGAAGCCCGGCAACTCAAGCGGCAGTACCTGGTAGCGCTGAAAATGCGGCAGCGCGTCATCCCACCAATCGGCGGCGCTGCCATTGCCGGCCAGCAGGTACATCAGCGGCTTGCTCATGAACAGTCCTCAGGCCAGATCGCGCAGGGCAGCGTCGAGTGTCGGATAACGAAACGTGTAACCGGCCTCGGTCAATCGGCTCGGCACCACACGCTGCCCGTCGAAAAACAACTGGGCCATTTCACCCGCCAACACTCGCACTGGCGCCGCCGGAATGTGAAACCACACCGGGCGTTTCAGGGCTTTACCGACGCGCTCGGCGAACACACCTTGGCTCACCGCATCCGGCGCGACGAGGTTGTAGGTGCCGCTCAAATGGTTGTCATCGAACGACCGTGCAATCACTTGAATCACGTCGTCGCGATGCACCCAACTCATGATCTGCTGGCCATCGCCCATGCGCCCGCCGAAACCCAAACGGAACGGAATCAGCAATGGCAATAACGCGCCGCCCGGGCCAAACACCACGCCCAAGCGCAACACCACCTGACGCACGCCGAACTCGGTTGCCGGTCGCGCGGCGGCTTCCCAGCGCGCGCACAGCTCGGACATGAAGCCGTCGCCCTTGCTCGCCTGTTCATCCAGGCTTTCGCTGGCATCACGCACGCCGTAATAGCCGATGGCCGAGGCCTGAATCCACAACGCCGGTTTGTGTCTGGCGTTTTTCAGCCAGGCCATCAGCGCCTCGGTGGTGTTGACCCGGCTGGCGATCAATTGCGCCTGTCGCTTGGCACTCCAGCGCGGCCCGGCGACCGGCGCGCCCGCGAGGTTGATCACCACGTCGAAGGTTTCGTCGTAGCCGAGTTTGCTCAGCGAACGCACGCACCGCGCGCGACCATCGAACAGGTAAGCCGCTTTCAATGGATCGCGCGCCAACACGCTGACCGTGTGCCCCGCGTCGAGCAATTGATTGACCAGCACTTCGCCGATAAACCCGGTGCCCCCGGTCACCAGCACACGTTTGTAGGCGCCACCGGCAAACGGGTTCGACGGTTTACCCTCGCGCTGCATGCGCCACGCCGCTAAACCGTCGCGAATGCCCGAAGCCGTGACGCCGGCGGCGAACAGCGTCAGCAACCAGCCACGCCAGCCAAAATCAATCGCGCTCAACCCGGTCGGCAGACTCGCCCACTGCGCCAGTTGCACGCCGTACAACGCGAAAAATGCGCCGCCATTCACCGCCAAAACGGTGTGCATGATTCGCTCGATGGCCGGCAGTTTGCGAGTGCGATCCTCAACCACGAAATCCCACAGCGTCAGGCAAATTTCCAGGGCAAACAGCAGCGCGATCACAATCGCCCATGTGCCTTGGAACGCCAGATGCGCCATGCCGAGAAACAGAATCCCGTAGAAACACGAGCGCATCGCGTGGATCGACAACTCCAGCCGCGCACTGTGCCGATACGGCAGCGCGACCGTCAGCTCGTGGTGATAGATGGTATCCAGCGCACCCAGAATGGCCTGCGCAATCAGTAGCGTGACCGCCCAATCGAGAAGTGAAAAATCAGCCATTTGTGGCGGCCCTCAGTGTGAGGTTTGAAGTGGCGGCGCGGCGGTCGTGGCGATATAGCCAGACCAGCGGCGGCAGCAAAGTGAGCAGCGCGAAACTGTCGACCCAAAGGTGTAACCAGAGCTGCGCGGTCAGGGAAATCAGCATGTCCTGCGGCGCCCAAACGACGATGCCGGCGATCAACCAGCCCCATGCGATGGAGGTTTTGAGGCGATTGCCCAAGTGCACGAGCGCGAACATATAGAGGGAATAGCTTTGCAGCGTGGCGCCGAACAGGGCCAGCCACCAGACTTGTTGCTCGCGGGCGGCGCGCGGCGGCAGGTCAGGCCAGAAGCCGTGTTCGATGGTTTGCAGGTAGCCGTCGAGCAGGCCGGAGTCGCCGGCCCAGGTCAGGATGAGGCTGACGAATAAATGCACCAGCGCGGCGGCATATAGCCACGCGACGAGGGCTTGGCGAGGGCGATTTTGGGGGACTGGCATTCCGTGTCCTGAGGTCTTCCTTGAGGGGGGCAAGTCTAAAGGGTTTATCGGTGAATGGCGGTTGTTGATTGGAAATAAATCGGCGATTTATATGACAGGAAACGTCGTGGTGTAGGACCCGATCCGGGTGGTGTTTTTCCGAGGTGACTGCCCGCAAACCTCTCGGAAATTTCCTTCAAGTCGTGGGGCTATGCGTGAACTAGGCGAGGTTGGGTTTCATCGATAACCTTGTTTTCGTCAGCGCAAAATCGGTGACTCGGACGTGCAAGTCCGGACCAGGTGCATGAATGGTATGGCTATTCGTCGAGTGTTTTCCTATCCTCGCGGATCGTTATGGCAGCTGTGCGTCGGAGATCTGCGGATCTGCCGGGTCCTGGTCCGGTCTTGCACACCAACGCACAGCTGCCACCTCTTTCGAAGTGCAAGCGAAACGGTGTCAGTCTCTTAATTCCAGGAGCTACATCTATGTTCAAACCAACACCTAACCCGCCCGAAGACGTATCGATAACCCCTTACGAATCCCTCGATTCGAAGAAGCTCCACGAAGCCGCCGAGCGCGCCCTCGACTACCATCTCGGGCCGAACCCCGACGCGAAAGCCAAACCCAAACCGCGCAAAGGCGCGCTGTTCACCGCCTCCTCCGACCTCAACACCGAAACACTTTTGGCCAATGCATCCGAAGACCTGCTAGCCATCAGCGCCATCGCTGCAGACCTGGCGGACGACGTGGAAGGCACACGCCGCTCGGTAGCGTTGGCGCTGAGTCGATTGGCCGACGGGGTGCAATTGATGGTGGAACGAGCGCTGGATCAAATTGATTCGCCTGATCCAAAGGGTCGGCACGTGGCTACGGCGTAATAAACGTACGAAGGGGACTTAATGTCCCCTTTTACGGTTACTAGCTGCACCGCGAGATTTACAGAAGCGACTGGCCTTTAAAAACAGCGGTAAAACTTGTCCCTTCTATGTGCCCATATCACTTCAACAACGCTTTCAATCCTGCGTAATCATAGCGTGTAAAAGAATTTTCGATACCTTTTGTAGCGACATCCAAGTATTTAGGCGATTTCAAATCATTCACGTTATAGACAGAAAAAATCGTATCGACTACAAACTGGTGCTGAGTGCTGCCTTTCTTGATCGCGACTGATGGCGCCTCAGACAACAAATTACTTTGCGCTTTATAAGTGCGGACCAGATGAATGTCTTTGTATTGCGCTTCATCCACATTCAATGGTATCGCCGGAGTATTGCTCAGAGAGGTAATCGAGATAGTCCCAGTTGCATCTTTCCACGCATCAGAGAATGCATAAATCGACTCTTCATAATCTTCGGTTAGCGGCCTTTCAAGACCGCAAACTGCTTTACTAATTAGAATTCCGTTTCGATCATTACGTATGTTTGTATATACACAATCGATGACTGCGCGGTCTTTTTGTCTACTCAGAGTAAAATAAGCTTCAAACGGAGTCGCGGATGCTAGATTCTCGTAATGCAAGGCTCTGGCGCCATTGAAGTCAACGAGCTCTCGTGTTACCTCGCCCTTATCGCCAATAACCCCGTCAACTGTCTGGCTTCCGCCCGCCCAGCTGATTTTCAGGCTTTGATTTTCCGCACTAACTTCATAAACATCAGCCGATGAGGAGGGGACTTTTTCAGTAGCGGACACAGTAGCCGAAAGGCTTATGAAGAGAAGTGAGAACAAATTTATGCTTATCATTTTATCGAGTCTCTGGCGCTACGGATGTAGCTTTAAAAATAGCTTCAAATTTAGTGGCGTAGCTGGCAATACGTTAGATAAGCGTGCAGATTTATTTTTTCGATAGACATCATCTCGCTCGCAGGTACACCTGTCCCCTTCATTTTCTCGAAGCCCTTGCGCTGAAGCGATTGTTTATTTGGGTGCACCTACTTGGCGAGTGAGCGCTGCATATATTGATTAATGGATCCCAAAGAACTCAGATCCACGGCGGCGTAAAAGAACGGAAACAAATCCGTTCTATTTACGCCCTTTATGACACAATTGAAAAATTATATGGATGTAGAAACACGCTCAAATACTCGCGGCGGAATCTTTGACTTTTTATTCTTAGCTATCATCAGCCTTTTATATTCCGCATATTGTTTTACAGCGTCACTCTTTTCGCCAATCGCCCAGTTAGAGTCCGCCAAATTCAACCAAGCTGCGGCTCTTTTCGGTTGAGCTACCACGACATCATTCAAAAACGGAATAGATTCCAAATATTTATTATTTTCTTGTAGAAAATAGCCATAATCATTTATCGCGGAAATTACTGCGTCGCCCAACTCTTTATCTGACAGCCATGCTTTTTGATAATTTTCGACAAAAGGAGACAGTTCCATAATTGCTTCTTCTTTCTGTCCTTTCTTAAATAAGTACAGAGCATCCGCATGAGCAAGATCGATCATTTCCGCGAATACATGTTTATGTCGCCTGTCTGCAGGCGTTACTTGCTCGTACCGATTAATCAAACTACTGTCTAATGCACATATACCAATATAATCGGCGTCATTTATAGTGATTGAATTATTACTATTTTCAATCTGTAGCCTTTTTCCTTCCGCCTGGTCATTACCATAACTGGTAAGTGCCGTATTGACCGGAATAAACTCCCCTTTAAAACCTCCTTTTACAGCCGTCAGGCTTGCCGCGATTACGCAACTACCTGAAGTAGCTTCGCCAGCGTCGTTCTCACCTGCAACAACAAGTAGCGAAGCACTTCCTTTATGCTCGGTTATTGCCGCACTTCCTGAGGATGAAGCGTACAGTGACAAACTATCTTGAGCTATTGAAACGCCAACAAAGAATAGAGCAAAAGCAAACATGAAGAATTTAGTAGCCGCTTTCATCTTTTAAACGCCCCTGTGCTTTCGTTTTTTCTGAGTCAAATCGATCTGCCACGCCCTGCTGCACGTCAAAGATAAGGGGACAGATTTATTTTTTCGATAGACAGCATCTCGCTTACAGATAAACCTGTCCCCCTTCATTTTCTCGAATCCCCTTGCGCTGAAGCGATTGTTGAATTTGGTGCACCTACATGGGCAGTGAGCGCTGCATATATTGATTACTTGATCCAGAGGACTCAGGGTCCACGGTGACGAAAAAGAACGAAAATAAATCCGTCCTCTTTACGCTCAAACCCGGCCCCCAAACTTGCGGCACCATCCCACAGCGCACCTCACTGCCGCACCTTGATGCGGCCCACATTCCCTCCCCCCCAGCGCCGTTGAGGCTAAACCAGTTGATCGCCGCGGAGGTGTGGTTAAAACCGGTCACTGATATATCGAGCATTATCGAGCCTTTCTTGCAGGCATCCAATGCCAATACCCCACCATTAACAGGCCAACCTTGGCGCAACCGTGACTCATGAACCAGGACATATCATCGGCTCCTCCATATTCATTGGAAAGTTATATGGATAGTCTGGCTCTCCGCGCTTAATGTTGTCAGCGGATACGCGAACTTGATCACATGGAAGAAAATGCACTTTTAAAGATCCTGCGACTTCATACCTCGGAATGTCGACAGTCACTGTGTGGTGAGTATATTTAGCAGCGTGCTTTTTTAACTCTGCACGAAAGGCGTCCGTACCAAGAGGGGGCCGTTTAGTTGATGAGTTTGAATTAGGATCCGCCTCCCACTCAACAATTGCTCTTAATCCAAGAGTCCATACCCTTGGTATAACACCACAACAAACTTCGCTTCCTCCACCTTGATGCGGGCCTATGTTCGGTCCTACAGTGCCATTGACGGTAAATCTATTAATAGCGGCGGAAGTATGGTTATAGCCTGTAACCGACGTAGGGAGCATTTTTGACTCTGCTTGGCAGGCAATTATGGTTAATACGCCCGCTAGCGACAAGACCACTCGTACAAATCGCTTCCTAATTTCTTTTCCGGCCCGGGATAGAACGTTCATATCTGACCAGCGGAATAATCTGACAAATGAAAATGACTTCCCAAAACACCTGCCGACGCATTTACCTATAAGATTCAACATACCTTCGGCCCTCCATGTTCAACGGGTGATTTTTAAATGCCCGGAGAACCGGGTTGATGCTGTCTGAGAATTTAAATATTTGTTAGCGAGATAAAAATTATATTTTTTTCGCCATCAGGTTCACGAACCTCTCTAAATTGCCGAACATGTCGCCGTCTCCTTTATCCGAAAATAAACATTGTCGGGATAATTCGGGTGCTTCGGTGTAAAGCAAGTCGTGGAGACCCTCACCTGATCACAAGCAAGAAAGTGAACTTGAAGCGCGCAAAACTCACTACCGTATTGTGGAATTTCAACAGTCGCTTTGTGGTGAGAGACATTGACTGCGTGCTTCTTATAGTCTTCCTGATCAATTTGCCCATATTTATCACGCTTAACAAATTTATCGGGATTAGGATCTTTATCCCACTCAACGACCGCCCTAAGCCCCGAACTCCATTGAGCAGGGAGCATGCTGCAGCAAACTTGACTCCCTCCACCTTGAAATGCCGAAATATTGTGTCCCCCGGCACCATTCACGGTGAACTTGATGATACTGGCCGAAGTATGATTAAACCCTGTTACAGGTGTTGACACCATTTCGGGTTGCGTATGGCAACCGCTTAATACCAACAGACTCAGGCAAAGCAATCCACCATAACTCCGAGATCCGAAGTCCCTAAAAAGCCCAATTAAAGAACCGGACATGTCGTCGACTCCTTTACATGGAAATAAGCCTTGTCGGGATAGTTCGGATGCCCGGAGGTATGACAAGTCGTGGACACTCTTACTTGATCGCAAGGAAAAAAGTGAACTTGCAAAGCGCAAACTTCTTCAGCGTACTTAGGAATTTCTACAGTAGCTGAGTGATGAGAATAGCCAACGGTGTGGCGAATAGCCGCCTCTTTGACAATTTGGCCGTACTGATCACGCTCTAGGGATTCGTATGGCTTTGGGTCTTTGTTCCATTCGATAAACGCTCTAAGTTCAGAGGTCCATTGAACAGGAAGTACGCCGCAGCAAACTTCACCTCCAGCCTGATTGGGTGGAATGCTAGGACCGCCAGCGCCATTGATACTGAACCGTATAATTTCTGCGGAGGTATGGTTATAACCAGTGACCGATGCGGACACCATTTCAGGATGAGCATGGCACCCACTCACCCCCACTAACGCCACCAACACCCACCCACGGACTAGCCAGGAACGCACCGCCTGCCCTGCAACCCCCGCCACACCACTCATCAAATCAACTCCCTAACCGGCTCATCAATCACAAACGCCGAGTTCTCCACCAACCATTGATCAATAAACGACTCCCGCTCTTCCGGCTCTTTCAGTCCTTTCTGACTCGCCGCCAATTGGCTGCGGTACAGATGACGAATCAGGCTTTCATTGCGGCTCAGACCGTAGCGCTGCGGGATGGCGCAGTGATCGATGCGGTAGGCATGGGCTTCGCTCCATACGAGCAAATTGGCCACTTGTGGGTGGTCGAACATGACGGGGGCGCTGGGTGGGACGCGGGCGTGGCGGATGTAGTTGCCCGGCAGGCTTTGCGGGTGTTGATCGCGGTCGAGCCAGTGCCAGGAAATGACGGCTGCGTGGAAGGCGTTGCTCTGCACAGGCGTGAGGGTTTCGACGACCGGCAGTAACATGCGCGGGTCGTAATAACGCAGCACGCCCTCCGAACGGCCTTGGTTCCATTGCGCTTGGAGGAAGCCGCGTAGATGGTTGGCCAGTGCTTCGAAATCCCAAGGGCTGAACAGAGCGACGACGTGTTTGTTGCAGTCGACGGCGCTGATGAAGGTTTTCAGCCAGGGCCGTTGGGAGGTTTCCACGCGCAGCAGCAACGGGCCGAAATCGGCGATGGCGACTTCCGGGGTGTTTTCGAACAATTTGGCCAGTTTCGGCGCGTCGGTTTGCTCTGCCAGTTCTTGCAGCAAGGGATAGTCGAGGCTGGTGGCGTCGATCAGCAGGTCGAGGTGCTGGTGCTGCAGTTGCTGGGCGTTGACCCATAACTCGTCGAGCCAGTGCGCGTTAGTTTTATGCATGATGTCGTCCCTTATCGTGCGGCCAAAGCCTGAGCATTACGTTTGGCCCGTGCCAGGCATTCCTTGCACACTGGCGGTGGCGGCATCGGCGCGGGGGTATTGCCGAGAGCCTGAGGCGGTACTTTGCCGGCAATGTCAGAATCCGCAGCCCCCGGCAGCACCGGCGGTTTAATCCAGATCCCCGTGCCCGAACCTGCCGACCCGCCCGCATTAATCTTGATCACCGGCCCAACCACCGTAATCCCACCGGCATCCAGCTTGATGAAACTCCCCCCGGCCTTAACCGTGAGCTCCATCCCCGCCTCAATAACAATCTTGTCCCTAGCCTTCAGATGTATCTCTTTCCCGACACTCGTCAGCTGCGCAGTCCCCAACTTCACATGCTGGTTCTGCCCAATCGTCAGGTGATCATCCATCCGCACTTCACTCTTGCGGTCGGCAAGCCGTTACCCTCGCTTGTAAATAGTCGGCGCGGTGTCTTTCGAGGGCGCGTTGGCTGAGGAACTTGCCGCGCGCGCGGTCGATGAAACGGCCCGGGTAGTCGTAGTCTTCCAGGTCGGGCTCAGCGCTTTCGCCGAAAATTCAATTCCTTCTGATCACATCCATACCTCCAGATATTTCACTAAAATAAATCTAATACTTTTACTCGTATTATTTGCTTCTATTAGTGGCGCGCTCAGGAATTTTTTGTTTCTTGCCTGACACCATCATCAAATCGATGTATTTTTTATAGTTATCTGACGCTCTGTTCTTCTC
Organism: Pseudomonas sp. SJZ131; assembly: GCF_007828705.1. NCBI lineage: Bacteria > Pseudomonadati > Pseudomonadota > Gammaproteobacteria > Pseudomonadales > Pseudomonadaceae > Pseudomonas > Pseudomonas sp. SJZ131. Next base: position 527,379 of record NZ_VIVC01000003.1, read on the forward strand.
ACCCTTCGACCAATATGCATCCGCAATATTTAAGTAAGCAACCACACGATCGGGACTACCGGAGATAACTTTCTCCAGCAACCAAATTGCATCATCATTAAAGCCCGCCTGCTGCCAGTAGTATGCAATATCATTATACGACTGCTGATCAGATTTAGAATAGCCAAAGTTGCTGACATACAGCGCAACAAACTGCTCCTTAGGGAAATTTTGAAACCTAACCTTTTCCTTATAGAGTCTAGCCGTAGCATTCTTAAACTCAGATAAAGACTCATCTTTCAACTTGGCAAAGTCTCGCATTACCAGATTTTTTTTAGCTTCGCAATCCGACGTAGTGCAAACGTCTGCCGCGATCGATTTTTCGACCGAATAGCAATACGGTTGTGTCGCTCCATCAGGGCCAGGAATCTTTTGTAGATTAATTAATACATCTGAGTTCACTTGAGGATTTTTACAATAAGGTACCAATCCAAACGAATCAGGGACGCTGGCTTTGTTTTTTCCTATATCAATAGAGCTAACTATCTTACTGCTCTCAATAGTCTTCACGGGAGAGTTTCCAGCAGTATCGATCAACCAAAATTTATTTTCCTGAGATGTGCAATCACACTCACAGCTCAAGACATATGTTCCTGAACGTATATCCCATTTTGTCTTTGCAACTTCGCCTGAAGCGCGATAATTATTAGTCACAGCAACAGAACACACGTTACTATCCGGATCACAGACCATATTTTTATTATCTGCCAACACCGGAGCCGCGCAAACCAAAAGAAGAAAAGAAAAAATAATATTAAATTTCACACACGTCGCTCTCAAAATTCTTTTTACAGTGGGCATACATCACCCTTCATATCTATATCTCAATACGCATCTGCCAGATTCAGAATCGCGACTAAATGCTTACTCAGATGCTCCTTCGTATCTCTTAGTTTCCGGATTGAACTTCCAAACATGAGGAGTCACTAATGCATCTCCACCTTTCTGCTGAATACTTCCATCCGGATTTCGCTTATAGGAATATATTTTTATATTTTTAAATTTGGCGCCACTGCTCTTATCAGAATCCAGAACTTCAACTTTGGCAAAATAGTCACTACCTACCAATTTAAGGTAACCGTGGCATTGAAGTAAAAAGCTAAAAACTCTGTCTCCGCTAGACCCTGCCCCTGTAGATGCCTCGTAAATAAAGTCATCATTACTGTCTCCGCTGAGGTCGCCGGTATAAACAATTCTCCCATGATCTGTAATAAACTCGGTAGAACTTATCGTAGCAAGAACCTTGGTTTTGCCATCACCCAACTTCCAGTCTGTTATAAAGCTTTTAGAGTCTGTATCAGCATTGCAAAACTCACCTTCAACTGACCATGCAAGGGTCGAAAACAAGCCAATTAAAACGAAAAGATATTTCATACTTTAAGCATGCATAATGAAAGTATCCCGCCCAGGCCTTGTTGCATCCTGCGGGAAGTTAAACCATAGGTAAGCGCGATGCTGATGAAATACGGGGACAGATTTATTTTTCCACGAGGTGATCTGCATAAATAAATCTTTCCACTTTTGTTTAAATAATGTGCAAAACCGACGATGCATAGACACCGTCGACCTTACAATTTATTTCTTAGTTACTCGCCTTAATTCAATGCCTTAACGGCAGGATCTTGATAGCTAGTATCTATCTCAATGCCTGCATCGACTGCCTTTTTTTCACGAGCGTTTCTAATTTTTTGAAATTCCTTGAGACGCGCCGGCAATAGTTCCTTCCAGCGTGCCTTATCTTTAGTCTCGCTAAACGAAGCGACCCAGTACTCACGCTCTGTCGTGAAGTTCAAACTGACCAAGTACGTTCCGCGCTCTTTTGGCAGATCTTCAGAATCATGTCGCCACGCCTGCAACTTCAGGTGATTGCCATCTTTGAAAAAATGCCAATTATAAAAATCGTTTACCTCCAACCATTGCTCAACATCAATTTGATAGTCTGGATCCAACCATGGATGACTTAAAACATAGTCACCTAAAATTTTATTGGGTGTAGCCACTTTGTCATTTTGCGATCCTGAAATCCTAGGATCTGAAGGAGAATAATAATGCTTCCAACCAGCCGCCTTGATTTCCTTCATCAGTTCATACAAAAAAGCCTGATAGGCTTCATGCTTGCTGTTATCAGGCAAACTCTTTATCGACAATTCGATATTTTCTATATCAGGCCCAACATCTTTATCAACTGCAATGGAGACGCTGGCGACTTGATCAAGCTTCAGATCTTTATCTACAACTACTGAAGGGAGAGTTTCGCTATTAAAAGATGCGCTAATCTTGTACCAGCACATATTCACCTGTGCCATACATTCTTCTTCAAACTTCAAAGGGCTATTTGAAATCAGATCTTGGATGTTCTGATGTAGCTGAATTTGAATCAATGATTGATTACCGGCCATCGTTTTACCCCCAATAGTGTCTGCATCGCCGCAAGCAGCCAATAAAAAGAACAGCACAAAAAAACAATATCTCATTGGGTGTTTTTCCAGGTAGAGATGGTTTCGATTTCTTGTTCCATATAGTCCTTCTTGTCGCCCATTAACTTATCGTACTGATCGGCGATTTTTTTAATGAATTCCATTCGATCCGATTCATTGAATAGATCACCCTTTGTCATTTGAACCCTTAACGCCTCAGCCTTTACGTCGCATGCGGAACTGAAAGAAGCTACACGTAGCGGTACCAACGGGGCGCCCTCAAGTGCCGCTTGAGTTGTTAGCACCTTTTGGTCGCAGTGGATTTCTTCACCCTTGGGCCCGGTGACCAGCGCGGTCCGGCTGCCGAGTACGCGCGGTTTCGGGTGTTGCAGGCGGGGCGGTAGAACATTGCCCACGGGGTGGCGAGGAAGCGGTTGCGATAGCCTTGGTGGAAGTCTTCTATAGATCTATGCACACACGCTGAAAACTTAACCGTTATGCCCTTCATACCCTTCAACCCATAAAAGCAGTCGAACCATAAACCTGTTTTAGCCTGAAAGAATTTTTTCTTAGCAATACTAATTTCCTCGTCAGAGTTCCAAAGCATGAAAGGAGACATCATCACACGGACAGCGGTAGAAACAGAAGCTGATGAATGAGCAAAATCCACCCACTCCGCTTCAGACTCTTGATGCATAACATCGTCAACCGCATATCTGTAAATGTACTTACCCTGACTATTAAAACACCCGGAATCACTCAAGCTCTTCTCGAAGAGGACCGGTTCTATAATAAAAGCGTTCTCTTCAGTCCAAACATCTGAGCTTAATTTAACACGCGAAACCATATCACCATAACAAACACCACTTTCAGCTTTAATGTTCAACTGAAATCCGTGAACCTCCGGAATTATAACGCCACATGCTTTCAGAGTTTCTGACCTGACAATCGCTGAATATTCAAAAAAAGTCAGGGCAATGGCCACTAAAAATATATTTTTTTCATTACACAGCTTTTTAAAGAGAACAAATAAATCCATACCCTTTCACTTTTTATTGTTCTAGATAAATCTCGCAAAAAAAGGGCCGACCATTTTTAATGTGGCTGCATAATGCATTCCGCTCGCATTTCACTACTCGCCCCACTACTTACTTATCATCATAGTCAACATGATAAGTTTCTGAGCCTTTGAGCAATAACAGAATACGCTTCCTCAGAGCTTGATGTCCTCTTCGTCGCCACATGTATCCATCATAAACACATGATCACTACCAGCTTCAAAACTCTGGCCTCAGCATATTGTTTAGCTACGGAGGCTATACGCCCTGCCGCATAATACTTCAGTGTTGTATTACTACTGACTGAAGTATCCGTATTATATAACTCAAGAAAACGCTTACAGCCTATTATTGCTTGAGCTCGATCTGCGGCTTTTCCAGAAGTTCCACCCCCCGGATCACTCCACAGTCCCCAAGCGAATGAAAGCTCGGCGTTTTTATATGCCTTACTGTCGATTAAATTATAAACACCCGATCTATTAAGCTTCGCACAACCTTCAATTTTGAAAGTTTTCAGTGCTAGATTAAAATCTGTAGCCGATCCAATAAATAAATCTTCCCCTTTTCCACCGATTAAGCCAAACATCCATCTCCCCCTCATTGTAAAAAATCTATTTTTTGCTAGGCGTAATGGCCTCAAATGAAGCCTTAATATCAGATAACTTAGGATCACTTTTCAGGTTAGACCTAGGTACACATGCAGAAAATTTGACCGTGTTATCTTTCATACCCTTAAGCCCATAGAAACAATCGAACCACAGACCTGTTTTATCCAACGAAAATTTATTTTTAGCAGCAGCAATGTCTTCGTCAGAGTTCCAAAGCATAAAAGGAGACATTATTACCCGAACAGCGGCAGAACCCCATGCTAATGAATGGACAATATCCACTGAGCCCGCCTCAGACTCTTGATGTAATGCATCGTCAACGGCGTAGCTGTATATATACTTACCGCTACTATCAAAACGCCCAGAAACATTTAAACTCTTATCAAAACCAACTGACTCAACAATAAAAACGTTCTCTTCCGTCAGTATATCTGGGTTTAAATTAACGCTCGAAACCAAGTCGCCATAGCAAACCCCATTCTCGGCTCTCACGCTCAACTTAAAGCCGGTAATCTCCGGAATTGTAACTCCGCACATATCCAGAGGCTCTGATTGAGCAAAAGATGAAAGCGCACTAAAAGATAGACCACTGAGCAACATGAACAAAATTTTCATTACAATAACCTCTTATGAAAAGCGCTCGGAGGGGGAGAAATCGACTCTGAAAGAAAATAGTATGCATGTTTAAAAAAGTGCCTGCGCCTAGCAAGGTGAAGAGACGCCCTATTAATCTGACGGGTTAAACTTAGAACTTTTGTGTCTGCCGCGGTTTCTCCCGCTGCTGTACTTAGCTCTGTTCCACTGAGAGCGTCAGCCTCTCGATGTATATTCTTTACTCCCCTTAGCACCCAAGGTCCTGCAGGAGTCTTATCTCTTAAATCTTCTTTTACCCAATAATACCCCGCACTATCACAAGCGTTATCCGCCACATCCGAAACATTCAAATGAGCCGTCCCAGAGACAAAATCCTTGCCTCGGTAGACACCGTATTTCGAATAGAGGTCACGCCCAGTCATTTGAATAACACCTCGTCCAATATATTTTGGGCCGTCCCCGGGACTGCAATTACCAATAGGAGATAAGTTCAGCATCCCTGGTCCCCACTCGGGAACGGCTCTTTGAATGGTAACGTTACACCGCCCCTCATAGCCGCGGGTGAAATAGTCCGTATTCCCATATTCTCGTGTAGTTCTCAGTAGATCAGTTTCAGTCAATACTTGTGAAAACAACGCTGAAATTCTTTCGGAAGTAGAAAAATTATACTTCCTCATCATTTTGTTGAGGCTCAAATGCATCCCCGCAGGACGATATCCCTGCTGTGAACTCACTCCGTCAACTGTGAGCCTTGTTGTGACAGTTTCATTATCTACCTCACCCGGCGCATCTGCTCTGCGTGTAGGTATTATTTGCATCATTTCGTTCAAACTTAGCCAGCCACATTGTCTGAATAGCGCTATAAACTGTTTTGGCGGAAAATGCCAGTGTTCGGCTTCAATCCCCTCTAAGTTAGCCTCCTCCCAGAACGCCAAAGCTTCATAGTGAACTTTTAGGCGTTCATAAACCTCATTCGAAACAATGGGTGTCTCGCCATCTTTTAACCAGTTAAATCTATCGGAAAAGTTATCTTTCTTCCACTCGGTCGGGAACTTACATACCAATCGACTTATCTTCGTATACATTTCAGGCTGACTTAATATCGCCCGACATCTCTCCCGTTCTTCGGAAGTTACTGGTGCGTTTTCAACACTAAGCAAACTCAAAATTGATTTAGATTGGCAGCGACCATCTCCGTTAGTATCATCATCTATCAACATCCATTATTTAAATGGCGGTCGAATAATGCATTCCGTCCCATTTCAGTATTCGCCCAATTATTTACTCATCACCAGATTCAACATGATAAGTTTTTGAGCCTTTAAGCAACAACAGCATACGCTTTCTCAGAGCTTTGATATCCTCTTCGTTGCCACATTTATCTATCATAAACACATGATCACGACCAGCTTCAAATACTGCATTAAAACAGTATGAGTTAGAATAATATATTCCTTCCCACCCAGACCAATTCGTCCCAGAAATATGACTAGCTTTTGATAGCGGCTGCATCCCTGTACCGATTTTTAATCCGTCAGCCTCCTGCACAAAACCGGTGGCCACTGCGTCTGTAAAACTCATAGCTGCGCAGCTCATTTGTATATTTTGTGATCTACCATCTTTATATTTGTACTTAGCAAATGAAATGCCATCATCGGTCTTGAAAAATGAAATTCCAGGAGAGTCCTTCACTTCCATTACACAGCCTTTGCTTTGCACAACCAGAGTTTCACTGGCGTGCACAAAAAAAAGCGAACTTAACAGATACAAAAAAACCAACCTGATCATTTTTTCTGCCTTTTTACAAAGGATGGAATTGGCAATAGATCTTCTTCAGCATTATCACTTTCATACAATAGATTCATTACAATTGACTGAACATTAGTGAACACGTCTCGCCTCGCGGGAAGTCCATTCATTTTTTTTGTTGATGTAGGACTTCCGGCATTTATATGCAGCCCAACCCGGTCTAACGTAGGATTACTAAATCGGCTTTCAGAGCTGAGTTTACCGTTACACTTTTTTGCTTTCCAGTCATAATCATGGCAAACTTCCAATTGCAATTTCTTATTATCGGTGATTGGATCACTTGTTCTATTAGCTCTATTATCCGCCCACCAAAAACCCGCGCTTTCAGCCCGATCGTAAGACTCAACTTCAACTTTATCTCTCCAAACGATATTCTGAGTTTCGTTACTTATCGCTCGCCCTCTATGCTTGAAGTATTTTATATAGGCATCTCGGTGAGTTATCTGAATAATACCCCTTCCATACCAATCACCATATGGTTTATCTTTTCCTGCCCCATCCTCTGCAAACTTTGAAAAATAACCGGACTCTGCCAACCCGTTCGCCACAAACTGACTTACACGTTGCGCCGTAACAATTAAATATTTTCGCATCACTCTATTAAGTGAAATCTTTATAAGCGAAGCCCTTTCAAAAGCATTCGCATATGCAATATTTGATCGAGCCAGTATTTTACTTTTATGATCCTCTTCAATAAAAGAGCGAGGGATACATTGCACCAACTCATTCTCACTTAACCACAGGCACTTACCGAAAGCCGCTACAAATTCCTTAGGCGGGAAATGCCAGTGCTTTGATTCGATCCCTATCAAGCCCGCCTCTTCCCAGAAAGCCATGGACTCTTGGTGAGCCTTCAGTTTTTCGTAATCCCTGCGAGGCATTGGCGGACCCAATTCCGACTCTTGGAGCAACCATCCATAACGAGTTTCAAAATCATTTTTGCCCCATTCGCTTGGAAACTTAAATATGCACCTCTTAAGCTTTTGCTTGGAACTTTCCTTTTCAATAATCTCTTGATTATGCTTCTTTATACGATAACTCTTACTTAAAACATGCTCCCCCTCAAGTTTAGTAGGCGCGTATTTGAAGTCAGGGGACTTTGAGGCTTCGGCGATACCCTTTTGTGGAGGGAATAAAGGATCCTCATCTAGCTTCAACAAAGTACGTAAATACGGCGACTGACAATGACTGTCTTCATCAGTGTCATCGTCAATTAACTTCCACCCTTGCCATTGAGGGAAATCGGCATCACTAAAACAGGTAACAGTGCTACTATTTAAATTAAACCATCCCGTCCCATCAGGAAATGCAATCTGACGCCAATGCGCCGCGTTTTCCGGCACTAGTTTATCAGGGCCCAGAACACGACCAAAACGAAGTAATTCATAGCCTGCACTTGGGCAACCAGCAAAACGAGCCGTTGCTTTTTTATAAAGGTCGTATTCGAAATCTTTTTCTTCTTTTTGCTCGCCGATGCATTCACCATCAAGTGTGTAAGTTCTCAGCACGCATTGCCCTTGGCTATAACTCATGCGTACAAATAGATCTTCCGCCGGACGACGCACACAACTCGTTGCATTATTCGTATCAGTCCACGAACTAGGTCGATCCGCATACCCTATGACCTCTGGAGGCAAATAAAAATACATGTCGCCCCAGCAGCTATCTTTTCTTCCCGGCTTGGTTTGATAAGACAGTTCCCTGTCAGCGCGGCCTATAAGATTTTTAACTTGGCTATCATCCGCGATAATTTCAAAATGAATTTTATTTCTAGCGCCGTAGATTTGCCCAGCCTCACCAATCGCCTCCTTGCGATATATCTGCATGCCCTTCTTCGGCTCTTTCACCGTTACTTTTGAAAGATGCATATAAATCGAGTAGAAAATCACTTTCGAACTTGCACCCTCCCCAATCTCGGTCTCATGCCGAAGAACAATGCAACCATTGTCCGTCCAACCACTGTAATTCAGAGGTGCATTTTCACTCGTATCCACGGGTGATGGCTCGCGGAAGTAGGCCAGCGTGCCATCCGCAATCGCGCGCACTGGCAGCGCACGCCCCTCCTCTGCAGGGGCTTTAAGATGCGTACCACCATGCCAGTTCAAATCAAAGCTAATCGGGAAAAAACCATCACCCGGCTCCCCACACAGCATTGCTCGATTCAAATACGCTTCGTCAGTCTCTCCGGCCATTGGAGCAGGGAGAAATGGAGGGCTAATCAACATAGGTGTGATCCAAATTTAATAAATTCTTCAAATCCATTGAGCGCTGACATTACAGCGATAACAGGTACTTTGTTTTGGGTTTCGGATCTTCTGGTGCGTTCGCTTTTGCCTGATCCATCAAACTCCCCGCCTTATCCGAATCCGCAGCGCCCGGCAGCACCGGCGGTTTAATCCCGATCCCCGTGCCCGAGCCCGCCGACCCGCCCGCATTAATCTTGATCACCGGCCCAACCACCGTAATCCCACCGGCATCCAGCTTGATAAAGCTCCCCCCGGCCTTAACCGTGAGCTCCATCCCCGCCTCAATAACAATCTTGTCCCCAGCCTTCAGATGTATCTCTTTCCCGACACTAGTCAGTTGCGCAGTCCCCAACTTCACATGCTGGTTCTGCCCAATCGTCAGGTGATCATCCATCCGCACTTCACTCTTGCGATCAGCAATGGTGGTGCGATGTTCTTCAGCCTTCAGCTCGGTGTAAGTGTTCTTCTCCACCGTGTCATGCCGCTCATTGCCCACGCGAATCTTCTGATCGTGCTCAATGTTTTCATCCCAATCGCGCTGGGCATGCAGGTAGATCTGTTCCGCGCCTTTTTTGTCTTCGATGCGCAGTTCGTTGTAGCCACCGCCGCCCGGTGAGCTGAGGGTTTTGAACACGGTGCGGGTTTTGTTCGCGGGCAGTTCGTAGGGGACGAGGTTTTCCTTGTGGTACAGGCAACCGGTCACCAGCGGCTGGTCGGGGTCGCCTTCGAGGAAGGTGACGAGCACTTCCATGCCGATGCGCGGGATGGCGATGGCGCCGTAGCGGTCGCCGGCCCAGCTTGATGAAACGCGCATCCAGCAGCTGGTTTTGTCGTCAGCCTGGCCTTCGCGGTCCCAGTGGAATTGCACTTTGACGCGGCCGTATTGGTCGCAGTGGATTTCTTCGCCCTTGGGGCCGGTGACCAGCGCGGTTTGGCTGCCGAGCACGCGCGGTTTCGGGTGTCGCAGCGCCGGGCGGTAGAACACGGCCCACGGGGTGGCGAGGAAGTGGTTGCGATAGCCCTGGTGGAAGTCGTCTTTGTTGGCGGTGGTGTCGCTGGTCACCGACTCTTCGAGCACTTGCGGCTGCTTGCCTTCGTGGAAGATTTCGGTGAGCAGCCACAGGTCGTTCCACTCCTGGCGCGGGTGGTCGGACAGTTCCAGGAAATGGCCGCTGACCAGTCGTGTCTGGTCGCCGTTACCCTCGGCTTGTTGATAGTCGGCGCGGTGTCTTTCGAGGGCGCGTTGGCTGAGGAATTTGCCGCGCGCGCGGTCGATGAAACGGCCCGGGTAGTCGTAGTCTTCCAGGTCCGGCTCGGTACTTTCGCCGTCAGGTTTGTAGGCGGATTCGAGTTGCAGGCGTGGTTTTTCGAAGTCGTAGTCGCGACGGGTGACGCGGCCGGTGCGGGTCTCCAGACGCAGTTTGAAACCTTTGATCACCGGCTCGTCGGCGACCATGCCGCTGCCCTGCACGTACGCGGTGGGCTGGCCGAGTTTCGGGAACACGGTCTGGTCGTCGCCGAACACCAGCAAGTGGCCCTCGGGCGTGTGCTGGAAGTGGTAGTGAATGCCTTCTTCTTCGCACAGGCGCTGGACGAAGTGCAGGTCAGTTTCGTCGTACTGCACGCAGTAGTCGCGGTCGGGGCAGGTTTCGTTGAGCTGGAAGCTGTAGGTATTGCCCTTGATCCCGTGTTCTTCGAGGATCAGCGCGATGATTTTCGGCGCCGACATCTGCTGGTAGATGCGCTGATTGGTGCGGTGATGCAGGTATTGCAGGTGCGGCACCAGGGAGATTTTGTAGCGTGTGAGGCGTTTGCCAGCATCGCCCTGAGCGACGCGGTAGATCTGGCCGTGGATGCCGGAGCCCTGCGGATCGAAGGCCAGAAAAGCCTGCTTGTGCAGGAGTTTTTCGAGGTCCAGATCAGGGTTTTCGCTGACCAGTTCGAGGTCGAAGCGATACGGCTGGCTGATGCCTTCGGTGCCGCTGAACGACAGCACTTGCAGGTTGCCGATGTTGTCGCTTTCAGCGCCCTCGATGGTCAGGCTGAAATGCGTTTCGTTAGCTGGGTTGAACATTGTGTGCTCCCTGTTCGGATGTCATCCGTTACGCCCGAAGTCGCAGACGTTGCAGCAAAGACGAGGTGACGCCCAGGGCGTCGCGTAATTGAGCGGCGGTGATGGTGCGATCAGCCGCGTTGAAGGTCAGCGCTTTTCGCAGGGCTGGCCAACAGTGTTTCGGTAGGTTTCGCGGTGCGTGCAGTTCGCGCTGCAGGTGTTCATCGCGGGCCTGGTTCGAGGGCAAGCGGCGGAACGGGTGTTTGCCGCCGGCCAGTTCGTAGAGCACGCAGGCCACGCCGTAGACATCGGCGCTGGCGGTCAGCGGCTGGCCTTCAAGCAATTCCGGCGCGGCGTAGCCGGGGGTCCAGGCATTAAAACGGTTGCGGCTCAGGTGCGGCAGGCCGGGCAAGATGCCCTCTTCCGCCTGGCCGAGACCGAAGTCGAACAGGCGCACACCTTCTTCGCTGAGCATGACGTTGCTCGGTTTCATGTCACCGTGCAGCACGCCGCGAGCGTGGGCATAGGCCAGCGCGTCGAGCAGCGGCAGCGCGATGTCGCGCAGTTCTTTCCACGGCATGCCCACGGGCCGCTCGCAGAGTAATTTGTCCAGGGTCAGCCCACGCATGAGTTCCATGGTGATGAAGGCGCGCTGGCAGTCGGTGTCGACTTCAAAAGTGTGAAAGCGCAGCACGTGGTCGTGGCGCAAGCGTCGGGTCAGGGCGAACTCGCTGTAAAGCAAGGCACTGGCGTCCGGCGATTCGGCAAATTCTTCGCTGAGGATTTTCAGCGCGATGTAGGGGTCGGGATCGCCGAACTGTTCGCTCAGCAAGTCCCGTGCGCGGTAAACCGCGCCCATGCCACCGGCACCCAGCAGGCGCTCGATGCGATAACGGCCAGCGAGCACGTCGGGCAGTTGGCCGACGCTGGCCCGTGTCGGCGCCAGCGCAGGTTCAGCCTTGTGCGGCGCTCCTTTCAGAGGCTTGGCGAACGCGAAGTACGTGAGGTTGTTGGCCTCTTCTTCGCTCACCAGCAAGTCGTCGATCGGTGGCATGAGTTCAGTCATTTACGGATTACCACGGCAGTCAGGTTGTCCCGCGCCGAGCCACGCAGGGCGCCGTCGAACAGACGCTCCAGCGCAACGTGCGGCGCGGTCAGGCTCAGGGCGTTACCCAAGGCATCGCTGCTGAGCCCTTGGTACAAACCGTCGCTGCACAACAGAAACGTATCGCCGGGATAAACCTCGAGTTCGAGCACGTCCAGGGTCAGCACCTCGGCCGCCCCGACCGCGCGGGTCAAGGCATGCGCCGAAGGATGCGCCTTGGCTTGCTCGACGCTCATGTTTTGCTCGTCGATCAATTGCTGTTGCAGCGAATGGTCCTTGGACAGCTGATACAAACGCTGGCCGCGCCACAGGTAACAACGGCTGTCGCCGGCCCAGATGCACGCCGCGCGACTACCTTCAACCAGCAGCGCCACCACGGTGCTGCCCATGATGCTGTCGTGGCGCCCGGCCGTGACGGTCAACTCCTGGCCCAAGCGGCGGTTCAACCAGTGCAGGCACTGGCGAATGCCTTTGAGCCGTTCATCGAAGTCGTCCTGCGCCGGCAATTCCGCCAGGCTGGCGACGATCAACTGGCTGGCAATGTCGCCACCCTGATGACCGCCCATGCCATCCGCGACCACCCACAGCCCCTGCTGCGGCGAGTCGAGGAAGGCATCTTCGTTGCGCGCCCGAACCTTGCCGGCGTCGGTACGCGCAGCGCTGCGCCAGGGACTGGCAACCTGCATCAGAGCTGCACCGGCATACGGAAGGTGCGCAGCACGCCCATGTCGAACGGGTTCGGCGTGCGTTGGCTCGACAGCAGATAGTTGGCGCGCAAGCCACCGACGTCTGCTTTGAGGACCAGCACATCACGCCCGGTCAGGTACTCGGTCTGCATCAGATCGAACAGACGGAACAGCGACCATGGGCCGGTGTTCTTCTCGATACCAATCGGGCGGCCGGCCATTTTGTCGAGGACCAGGCTAGTGCGCCCGTCTTCAGCATCGGTCGGCCATTTGAAGGCCATCGGCAGGATCGGGCCGTGGCGGTATTCCATGGTTTTGTCGCCAAACTTGAACTCGGAACGGCTGACGGCCGGGTCGAGGGTGTACGGCTCCAGTTTGAATTGCACCTGCGGCTCGGCCGGGTTTTCGGCGAAGAAGCTCTGGCGAATGGTTTGCGCCGCGGCCATCTGGTCGAGGTAAACCTTGGAGACCGGCAGGCTGTGGCCATCGACGCTGCGCATCCGGTAGTTGCCCGGTTCACCGCTGACAAAGGGGCGCATGTAGCTGTCGAAGAAACGATCGACGATGCCCTGAGCCTTGAAGAACTCGCGGAAGTCGTTGATCGCCACGTCGCTGGTGCTGTGGGCGCTGAACGGATAACGCTTGTTGATCGCCTTGCCGTAGAAGCTGTACAGCTCGCTCTGATAACGCTGGTTCAGGTACTGGTAGGAATCGTTGAGCACCAGACGCCAGGTGTCTTCGGCCAACACGTTAAACCAGACGCTGACCGGACGCGGCAGGCGCCCCGAGGCATTACGCAAGTTGCTCAGCGCATCGCGCTGGCCACTCATGCGCGTCTTGGCCATTTCAAACGCGGCTTGCTCCGGCGCACTGGCACGCGCGAGGCTCGACAGTTGCAGTTGCAGGTCGTTGAGCGCTTGCAGTGCCGGGGTCAGATCAGCGGCCGGGCCGTTGTTGTCATCAAGCAAACGGTGCAGCGGTTCGAAGCGACGTTGCAGGGATTTCTTCGAGGTGTCCGGCAGGTTTTTCGCCAGGGCATCGGATGCCTTGTCTGCTGCGGACGCTGCGAGTTTGCCCAGTTTGCCGCCCTTCTCACCGAGTTTTTCAGCCGCTTCGGCGGCTTCATCGGCGCTGTCGGCGATGACCGGGAAACGGGTGTTTTCGCGCACTTCGACCAGCAGTTGCAGGATCGGCGAGTTCGACGAGGTCAGGCCCGCCAGTTGCTCGGCGCCCTCAGCCGCGTCGTTGATCGGCGGCAATGCGACTTGGCCGACGGCTTCGCTCCAGAAGTTGGCGTAGTCGCGGAAATAAAGTTGCTCCAGTTCGACCATCAAACGACGCAAGTCCATGCCGCTGATACCCGAGCCTTCGCCCAGCACCCAGTTGTCGCGCAGGATATCGGTGACCAGCGCAGAACCCTGGACCGAGAAATACTGCTGATAACCCTGTTGCGTGTAGAAGCCCGGAATCACGTAGTCAGTGCCGATAAACAGCGCAGCCTGCGGACCCATGTGTTGGCTCAAACGGTATTCCGGCAGGTTGCGCGCCTGCTCACGGAGCATGCGGTAAACCACGTTTGCCAGCGACTCGCTGCGCAACACCTGACGTGCCTGCGCGACCAGTTGATCGTTGAGCGGATAGATGAACGGCTGTTTGAGCAAGCGCTCGAAGTGCGTGTTCAAACCGTTCTGCACCGCAGTGTTGCCGGCGTAGCGCAGGGACCAGTCGCTAGCGACCCAATCCTTGAGCCAGCCTGCGTCGCGGCGATCTTTCATGTTCAGCATCAGGTACGCGCGCAGGCTATTGAGCAGACGTTCGCGGTCCTGCATGTTGGCGCGGATCTGCCCTTCCAGCAGCGTCGCGACCCGTGGCAACAGTTGCGCTTCGAGCTCCCGCTCGTAGGCCGCTTTCACCACTGGGTTGGCTTCTTCGCCCTGATACAAACCGCCGCGCTCGTGGTAACTCACATCGCCCTTGTTGGGGAAAACCTGAGTCGCCGCGTAGCTGCTGTCGAGGGTTTTGAGCACGGCCATGGAGTCATCACGCGGGCTCAAAGCCGAGCGCGATTGTGTCCAGTTTTGTGCGAGGGTGCGCAGGTTTTCCAGACGCTCGTAGTTGGCCGAAAAACCGCCCGCCCACAGCAGACCGAACAAGCCCAGCGCCGCCAACGCACCGACGTACAACGCCCGTTGGCCCCAATGAATGCGGCTGCGTTCGCGTTTGTCCAGACCGGCCAGATCGGCCTCGGGGAAAATCACGCGGCTGAGCAGATGGTGAATGAAGCGCGAACGGCCACTGCGCAGCGTCGGCAGAACGCCAGCGTTCATCCCCAGATTGGCGCCGATGCCGGCAGTGGTCTGGTCCATTTCTTCGGTCAGGTGCGGTGCGCTGGTCAGGTAAAAACCGCGCAACTGGCTGACGCGCTGGTAGCGGTTGCCGGTGAACGCCATGTCGACAAACAGGCACAGACGCTCGCCGATCTGCCCCAGTTGATGCGGGAAGTCGAGAATGCGGCCACGGCGCTGGGTGTCGCGCTCCTGGTGCATGCGCATGATCACTTGGCTGTTGAGGCGACGCAGCAGCTCTTCGAATTCGGCGCGCAGCACGGCGACGTCGGTGCCGCTCTGTTCCTTGCGGAAACTGGTGCCAAGCACCTGATCGCTTTCTTCGCGGGTCAGTTGGTCGAAGAACTCATCGAAACCGAGCAACTTGTCAGCCTTGCTCAACACCAGATACACCGGCACATCGACGTGCAGTTTCTGATGCACGTCTTGCAGGCGCGCACGCACGCTACGCGCCAGCGTGTCGAGTTCCTGCTCGGTGTTGCTCAGCAGGGTTTCCACCGGAATGGTCACCAGCACGCCGTTCAACGGACGGTTGCGGCGACGCTTGCGCAGCAGGTCGAGCAAAGTGTTCCAGGCGCTGCCATCTACATCGCCATCCCCCTGGGTCAAGTAGCGGCCAGCGGTGTCGATCAGCACGCCGTGATCGGCGAAATACCAGTCGCAATGACGGGTGCCGAGGGTGTCGCGGGTCAGCTTGCGATCGATCTTGTTGATCGGAAACTCAAGGCCCGAGAAGTCCAGCAGGCTGGTCTTGCCGCTGCTCTGTGGACCGATCAGCAAGTACCAGGGCAAATCACTGCGCCAGCGCTCGCTGCGACCGCGATACAGGCTCGAAGTCTTGAGGGTTTTCAGCGCGTCCTTGAAACGCACTTTCAGCTCTTTCTGCTCTTCGTCGATCAACTCTTCACGGCGGATACGATCCTGGCCGTCTTCGCTGTCTTCGATGGCTTTCTTGCGCACACCGGCGCGCCAGCTGACGAAGACCATCGTCAGGCCCCAGATCAGGAACAGCACACTGATGGTCAGCAAACGGGAGGTCGAACCTTCCCAGAACTTGTAGTCATCGACCGCCAGCAGCGGCCCGACGAACCACACCAGCAGCGCGAGGAACAGCACCACCAGCAAGGTCCAGACCCAGGTCTTGCGCAAGAATGCGCCGATTTTCTTGAAAAACTTTTTCATCACACGTCCCTGTTTACGGCTGCGACTGCGGCTGGACCGCGGCCGGATCAAGCTGCTGATAAGGTTGCAGAACGGTTTCGCGTTGCTCGCTCAATACCCAGGCAAAACCCGAATACATCACGGCCAGGCAAACCACGGTGAACAACACCACCATCCACGCCGGCACGATGCGCACCAGGCTGCGGCGCTGATCGTTCAGGCCTTCCCAGTGCGGCGACAATTCGCGTGGCACGTCGCCGCGCAGTTGACGAATCTGCCGATACAAGGCGTCGCGGATGCCTTCGAGTTCGAGCATGCCGCGGGCCTGCACCCGGTACTTGCCTTCGAAGCCCAGGGACAGGCACAGGTACATCAATTCCAGCATCGGCAGGTGCTTGACCGGGTTTTTCGACAGGCGATCCAGCAGTTGGAAAAACTTCTCGCCGCCGAAGGTTTCGTTGTGGAAGCTGCTGAGCAGGCTCATCTGTGACCACTCGCTTTCGTTGCCCCACGGCGTGGTCACGACGGCTTCGTCGACCACGGTGCAGAGCACGTAACGCGCGGCCATCACTTGGCTGCTTTCGGCGCCGTTGTGCAGCGCGCGCACTTCAAACAGTTTCAGCGCTGAAGTCAGTCGCTCGTTCAGCGCGTACATGTCTTCGCGGGTGTCGCTGTGCTTGAGGCGTACCACTTCCGACAACAGATCGGACGCGGCGGCCACCAGCGAATTGAGGCTGATGTTGAACGCTTCGGCCGGGCGCAGGCGCGCGGCGTAAATCATGCGTTCTTCGAGCTGCTCGAAACGCGGTGGCGCAGCGAAGTCAGTCAACGGACTCGAAGCCGGGCCGTGGCCCTGACGGTCGAGCAGGACGGTTTTATCGTCCTGGTTATGGTCCATGTCCTTGATCATGTCGGTCAGTTCCTGATGGCCCAGAATTTCAGTTCAAGCTCGGCAAATTCGCCCGACACGTGGAACGCGAAGCCGCCGGAGCGCTCCAGTTGTGCCAGGTCTTCGGAACTGAGTTCGAGAATGAAATAGGTTTTGTTGGAGTGGAACGCGATCTGCCGCGGGGCCACCGGCAACGGTTTGACCTTGATGCCGGGCAGATGCAGGTTGACCAGTTGGCGGATGCGCTCCACCGGGCCGACCTTGAGGTGCGCCGGCAAGCGGTGACGCAGTTCTTCGGAGTCACAGTTGGCGCTCGCGGCGAGCACGAACGACGCCGAGCCCAACAGTTTGTGATCGTGCAACGGCGAGACGATGATGCCGTACTGACGTGCTTGCAGAACCAGTTCGATGGCGTGCTGTTCGAGCACCATCGACAGCACCTGACGAATCGCTTCCATCAGTTTGCGGAAGCTCGCGCCCTGGTCGCTGTGCTGGTAACGGCTGTCCAGACGCGGACGTTTGCTGTCGCTGGAGAAAGTCGCCAGATCGCCGAGCATGGTCAGCAACGTGCGGTACAACTCTTCCGGGTGAACCTGTTCCAGGCCAAGGTAATGGCGCAGCAGCAGTTCGGTGCGGTTGATCAGTTGCAGCATCATGAAGTCGCCGACTTCGGCGCCGCCGACCTTGCCGTTCGAGCGAATCCGGTCAGCGATGGTGTCGCCTCGGTGCCCGAGCATGCTGATGACTTCTTTCAGGCACGACAGCAGGTAGCTGGAGGAATGCGCCTGAATGTAGGTCGGCACGAAGTCCGGGTCGAGGCTGATCACGCCGTCGGGCGTGGTGTCGAGGACTTCACAGATTTTCAGTTTGACGTAGGCCTGATCGCTCTGTTGCTCGCCGAGCAGCAGTTTGAAGTCCGGGCGGCCGCAGCTGACCTGGCTCGAAGAATCGTCACCCGCGTTGGAGTCGGCGACTTCGGCTTCATAAGCGGTGTAGCGCGCCAGCACGTCGGATTGCTCCAGACGACGGGCCTCGATGTGGTTGCCGGTAACCAGCGGCAATGCCAGATAGATCGGCGTGTTGCCGGTGTTCGGCGGCACGTCCAGCGCCAGCGGCTCGGTGTTGCCGCCGAGTTCGAACAGGCTGCCGTCCGGCAGAATCCCCGAGGCCTGGCTGATCACCAGTTTGCCCATGTTGAGGAACTGCAAGTCGATGTCGAGGTTCAGGAAACCCCAGGTGTAGCTGCCCAGCAACTGCGTGCGGGTCTTCATCTGGTGGTCGTAATAACGATCGTTGTGCTGGAAGTGCTGCGGCCGCAGCAGCATGCCTTCCTGCCAAATGACTTTGTGCGAATTCATGATCAGTCAACCGCCTTGGCGAGCGTTTCATTGGTGTTGCGGATGCCAGCCTGGTCGAGGGTCAGGTCTGCCTCGGTGAGTTCCACCGGGGTGACTTGCACGGTGTAGCGCCACTTGGTGTCGGTCAGGTCGCGATAGGCTGCGAGGATGCCGACGTAGCGGCTGCCCTCCTCCACGCTGAGCTTGAGCTCGACGGTTTCGCCCGGGCGCAATTCCAGTTCTTCGGTGGCGACCATGTCCGGTGCCAGCGATTCCTTGGCGCGTTCGTAGAGGCTGAAGAAGTCAGCGTTTTCGAAGGCCACCGGGTGCTTGAGTTCGAACAGGCGCACGACAATCGGCGACGGCCGACCGTTGAGGTCCGGGTTCAACTGATCACTGGCGGTCAGCTTCAGGTTGACCTTGGTCACGGTCGAATACGGCGACAGCGACGAGCAGCCGGCCAGCAGCACCAGGGCCGCGAATGCCGTCAGCGTCTTGAAAAAAGCGGTCGAGCAGCGAGACATGCGGATCATCCTTGGTGGTCGGTGTGAAGGGTGGAAATCAGGCGAATCTGTTCTTCGTAAGCCTGGGCGAAGTCGCGCGCCAACAGGCGTTCGCTCCAGTCATCGTCCTGGCGCAGGGCCTGGTGATAACGCCCGTAGGCTCTCCAGCGGCTGCCGGAAGTGGCCATCAGCGGCTTGTTGTCGCGCTCGAAACGCAAGGTCAGTTGCTCGGGCGAGAAGTGCTCCAGCGTGCCGCGAACGGCGGCGCGGCTGGCGGTCAGCAGCGCCACCTGGTGGGCTTGCAGGTCGCGGAACGAACGCGAGATCGCTTGCTCGGCCGGCAACTGGCCCGGTTTGTTCGGCTGCAACAGAATGCCCAGCGCTTCGCCGGCATCGACGGCAAATTTCAGCGGATTCTTGTTGTTGCCCTGAACGATGGTCTGCGCCAGACGCAGTTCGTTTTTCAGCTCGCTGCGGGTGCGCAGGCTCTGCTGCAAACCGCCGACGCTTTGCTTGAGCAGGCGCGCGGCGTTCAGTGCCAGGGCTTCGCGGGCGTCGTGGTCGAGGCCTTTGAGATCGACGCCCAACGCGGCGCCGAAGTGCTCCCAGAAACCTTCGCTCTGGCGCTCGACCGGTTTCGGCGCGGGTGCCGGAACCGGTTCGGCCGGGGCTTCGATCAGCTCCGGAACCATCAGGCTTTCCATGTCAATGCGCGCATAGTCGGCGCGTTGTCGGGTGTCTTCGGGCGCCGCGCGTGGCGAGATCAGCTCGTCGATTTCGGAGTAGACGCGCTCTTGCTGGTCGAGCGCATTCAGCGGATCGAGGTCGAGAAAGGCGTCGTCCGGAATGATGCTGCCCGCCGCTTGCGGGCGGCCGACTTCGACGTCGAACATCGCCGGGTCGCGCACCAGACGCGCGCGTATCTCGAAGTCACCCAGCACGTAAACGCTACCGTGCTCGATCTGCATCGCTTCGCCCTTGCGCAGGCGCGCGCCGCTGCCGCTGTCCTGGATCCCGTTGCTGCTGGTATCGGTCAGGTAAAACGTGCCCTCGCGGTAGCTGATCAGCGCGTGGTGGTTGGACAGGTGACGCTTGCGATCCGGAATTATCCAGTCGCAATCGTCGCCTCGGCCAATCACGCCGCCAGCCTGCTTGAAGGTCTTCTGGCACAAATCCGTGGGCACGAACTGCTTGGTGTTCAGCATTTCGAAAACCAGTTCCATGATGATGCTCCTTGCGGTCACTTGCCGCGATTGACCGCCTGCGGATCACCCAATGGGCGATAGGTGTTGTCGTTGAATTTGTAATTGCCGCTACAGCCGCCGAGGCCGCATAGAACGACGAGGGTCAACAGGACGGCTTGCCAGTGACGAACAGGCATCAGAGGGTCTCCAGAGGTAGATAAAGTACAAAGCGCCGACCCTTGCGGATGGCGCTGTTAGAAGCGAATAAGGTGGGTTTCAAGGCTCTGGTCAGGGACTTTGAGCCGGACGCCTGTGGCGAGGGGGCTTGTCGGAATGCCGCACCACCCCGTTGGGTCGCGAAGCGGCCCCAAAACTGGCTGCCGAGCGTCCTCAGGCAAACCGCGTTGACCGGATTGCGACTGCTGCGCAGCCGAACGGGGGCAAGCCCCCTCGCCACAGAGAACCTGCTCACCACAGGAATCGCGCTCACCTGAAGAATTTGTTTTGGGTTAACCATCGAAATCACCCAGGTTGATATTCAGGCGACCGAGGCGGTACAGCAGTGTCCGGCGTGGCAGGCCCAGTTCGCGGGCGGCGAGGGTCTGGTTGCCGTCGTTTTTGCGCAGGCAATCGAGCAGCAGACTGCGCTCGACCTGCTCCAGACGTTCGCGCAAGTTCAGGCCGCTGTTGTCTTCGGGCATGGCTTCCATGCGCAGCGAAAAGTGTTCGGCGAGCAACTCGCCGCCCTCGCACAACAGCACCGCGCGTTCGACCAGCCCTTTGAGTTCGCGCACGTTGCCGGGGAAGTTGTAGCCGGACAGATGATCCAGCGCCGCATCCGACCAGCGCACCGCATCGCGTTGCAGGAACGAGCAGGCCTTGTCGGCGAAGTGCCGGGCCAGGTCGAGGATGTCGCCCTCGCGCTGACGCAATGCCGGCAACTCGATCGGGAACTGCGCGAGGCGGTAATACAAGTCCTCGCGGAACTTGCCTTCGCTGACCAGCACCGCCAGGTCCCGGTGCGTCGCGGCGATGATGCGCACGTCGATCTTGTGCGTGTCGTTGGAGCCCAGCGGCCGAATCTCGCCTTCCTGCAAAACCCGCAACAACTTGGCTTGCAGCGACAACGGCATGTCGCCGATTTCGTCGAGCAACAAGGTCCCGCCATTGGCCGCATCGAACAGCCCGGCGCGGTCGCGGTCGGCGCCGGTGAAGGCGCCTTTGCGGTAGCCGAACAGTTCGCTTTCCAGCAGGTTTTCCGGAAACGCCGCGCAGTTCTGCACGATGAACGCTTGCGAACGACGCGGCCCGCAATCGTGGATCGCCCGCGCGACGACTTCCTTGCCGGTGCCGGTTTCGCCGCGCAGCAGCACGGTGTAAGGGCTGTGCAGGACTTTGCTGATCAGCGAACAGGTCTGGCGCATCGCCGCGCTTTTGCCGATCAAGCCGTAACCGCTGATGCTCGGCACGCTGCGAGTGACCGGCGTCGCCGCACTGGCGGGTTGCCGCAAACGTTGCAGCAATTGCAATTGGCCGAGCACGAACGAACCGAGTTGCCCGAGCGAATCGGCAAAACCCTGCAAATCGATGTGCCGGCGGCTGGCGCACAGCAGCAAGCCTTCAACGGCCTTCTTCTGCTGATTGAACAGCGGCACGCACAGCAGCGATTGCCATGGCGTCGCCTGACTCGGCAAAAACGTGGTTTCGTGCAGGCTGCCGCTCAATTCGCTGAGGCACACCACGCGGTTCTGGCACAGCGCAAATTGCAGCAGTTGCTCACCGTTGTAATCCGCCGGCAGGCTCGCCGATTCGCGCGGTTGCAGCACGCCGTCGAGGCACTCGGCGTTCATTCCAAGGCACGTGTGCGTGGCGTCCAGCAAGTACAACTGGGTCAGCTCGCAACCGCTGAGTTCGGCCAAACCGCACACGAAGTCACCCAGCAGCGCAGCACCGTCCGCCGCGCGCGACAGGCTGGCGAACTGCGCCAGCAAGGCTTCGGCGTAGGCCAGCGGTTGCGGCACTTGAGTGAACATCACACCCACCTCAGGCGAACTCGCAAATCACGCTGGCGTTGCCGTCGAGCGTCGCGTGCACGCGCTTGAGGCTTTCGCCGGTGGCCATCGCATCGAGCAAGCGGTCGGCCACCAGCGGCAGCACGTGCAGGTCGAGCAAATGGTCGATCAGACGCGCACCGCTGTCGCTTTGGGTGCAACGCTCGGCGAGGTGATCGACGAGGTTCTGGCACCAGCTGAATGCCAGTTGACGGCGATTCAGGCGCTCGCCCAGACGACCGAGTTTGATCTCGATCAGCTCGCGCAACACCGGGCCACCGACCGGGAAGTACGGGATCACGCGCATCCGCGCCAGCAACGCCGGTTTGAAGTGTTTGCTGAGCACCGGGCGAATGGTTTCTTCGAGCACTTCGGCGCTTGGCCGTTCGCCGTTTTCGCAGAGTTCGCTGATCAGGTCGCTGCCCAGGTTCGAGGTCATCAGGATCAACGTGTTGCGGAAGTCGATCTCGCGCCCTTCGCCGTCGTTGGCCACGCCTTTGTCGAAGATTTGGTAGAACAGGTTGAGCACGTCCGGGTCGGCTTTTTCGACTTCATCGAGCAGCACCACCGAGTACGGTTTCTGCCGCACTGCCTCGGTGAGCATGCCGCCCTCGCCGTAACCGACATAGCCCGGCGGCGCACCGATCAGGCGCGAGACGGTGTGCTTCTCCTGGAACTCGGACATGTTGATGGTGGTGATGAAACGATCACCGCCGTACAGCAGGTCCGCGAGAGCCAGCGCGGTTTCGGTTTTGCCGACGCCGCTCGGGCCGACCAGCAGGAACACGCCAACCGGCGCATCAGGCTTGTTCAGGCCGGCAGCGGTGGCGCGCATCGAGCGGTCCAGGGCGTGTACGGCTTGCTCCTGACCACGAATGCGCACGCGCAAATCGGTGGCGAAACTGGCGACTTTGGCGTTGTGCTCGCGGGCCAATTGCGCCAACGGCACGCCGGTCCAGGCGCTGATCACTTCGGCGACCAGACGCGGACACACTTCGAAGCTGACCAGACGGTCTTTGAGCTGCAAGTCGGTCAGGGCTTTGTGCGTTTCATTGAGCGCAGCTTCCAGCGACGCGACGCTTTGCGCTTCGTCGACCGGCACTTCGAGGGTTTCGATCACCGTGCCTTCGGCGTCTTCTTCAACCGTGACAGTCGGCTCGACGGCCGCAGCTTCACGCGCCTTTGCCAGTTGCTGGCGCAGGTCGAGCAGGCGCTCGGCGAGTTCTTTCTGTTCGGTCCACAGCGCTTCCAGCGCAACACTTTCGTCTTCGGCGGCAGCCAGGCGATCTTCCAGCGCTTCGAGCGCTTCGAGATCGATCAGCAAACCAGCCTCGGCATCGCGGCGCAGGGCCTGACGCTGACGGCCACCTTCAGCCAGTTCGCCGCGCAGGCGTTCGAGGCTTTCCGGGGCGGCGGCGAGGCTGATGCGCACGCGCGCGCACGCAGTATCGAGGACGTCGACGGCTTTGTCCGGCAGTTGCCGACCGGCGAGGTAGCGCGCGGACAGTTCGGCGGCGGCGACCACTGCGTCATCGCGCAGGTAGATGCCGTGGCTCTTTTCGTAGACCTGGGCCAAGCCGCGAAGGATGGTCACCGCTTCGCTGACGGTCGGTTCGTGCAACTGCACCGGTTGGAAACGCCGGGCCAGCGCCGGGTCTTTTTCGAAGTATTTCTTGTACTCCGCCCAAGTGGTCGCGGCGATGGTGCGCAATTCGCCACGCGCCAGGGCTGGCTTGAGCAAATTGGCCGCATCGGAGCCGCCGGCATTACCGCCAGCGCCGATCAGCGTGTGCGCTTCGTCGATGAAGATGATGATTGGTTTCGGCGAGGCTTTGACTTCGTCGATCACACCTTTGAGGCGACGTTCGAATTCACCTTTGACGCTGGCGCCGGCCTGCAACAGGCCCATGTCCAGCGACAGCAACTCGACACCTTTCAACACCTGCGGCACTTCACCGGCGGCGATGCGCGAGGCCAGACCTTCAACGATCGCAGTTTTACCGACGCCGGCCTCACCGACCACGATCGGGTTGTTTTTGCGCCGACGGGCGAGGATGTCGATCATCTGCCGAATCGCGCCATCGCGGCACAGCACCGGGTCGAGTTTGCCGTCGCGGGCCTGTTGGGTCAGGTTGTGGGTGAAGCGCTCGAGCAGCGATTCGCCCTGTGCGGCCGGTTTGCCATTGGCCGGTTGTTCTTTCTGCGACAGCGCGAATTCTTTCAGGCGCTCGATGTTCAGTTTCGCCAGCAATGCCTGGTAGCGGCTGCCGGCGTAGCGCATCGGGTTGCGCAGCAGCGCAAGGATCAGCGCGGCTTGCTCGACTTGGGTCTGGCCCAGTTCGAGGTTGGCCACCAGCAAGGCGTCTTGCAGCCATTGCACCAGTTCCGGGGCGAACACCGGGTTGCGCGAGGCGCTGTGCTCGACCCGCGATTGCAGGGCGGCGCTGAGTTCGCCGGCGTCGATTTCGGCATCTTGCAACGCGCGTGCGAGCAAGCCTTGCGGGCGCTCCAGCAGGCCCAGCAGCAAGTCTTCGACGAGGATTTTGCTGCCGCCACGGGCGACGCAGCGTTCGGCCGAGCTTTCGAGGTCACGACGGGTTTCGGCGTCCAGCGCCTGAATCAGTTGTTGCAGGTCTACGTTGCTCATTGGTCATCCGTCCTTAATGAATTTTGCTGCCCAGGGTCACCACGCCGTCCGCTTTTTCGCGGCCGAGCCAACTGGTCCATCCCAGGCGACAGGCGTTCTGCTCACCAATGCGCAGTTCGCGGATTTCTTCCTGGCGCAAGACCAGGCGAATGTCGTAATCGAGCGGGTCACGCAGGGTGAACCGCACCAGCGCGCACAGCGGCTGGTAGCCGAAACCGATCGGCAGGAATTCGTGAAAACGCAACCAGTCGAGCTCGCGGATGTGGATGCGGAATTTGCCGCTGCGATCACGCACGTGTTCGCCCAGCACCAGGTCTTCGCCGAGCATGCTGTTGGCACGTCCCAAACGATTGCGCTGCTCGTCGAGAATTTCCACGCGACGCTCGATGCACTGCTCGATGGTCAGTTCGGCGTGCTTGAAGTAGTAACGCAGCACCGCTTCGATCAGCGCCGCCGAGTGCGCGCGCAAGCTGAGCAGGCCGAGGTACGGCAGCAGGCGTTTCCAGTTGAGTTCCTTGGCTTTGCGGATCTCTTCGCCGCCCAGGCCGATCAGCGCAAACAGTTGCGCGGAGAACGGGTCGAGCGCGCCGCTTTCGAAACTGGCGCGATAGCGATACTTGCGCCAGATCGGCAGCATCAGCCGTTGCAGGCGATGGTGGAACAGGTCGAGAAAGTGTCGCGTCGGGTTGCCGTCCTCGCTGTCGCCCAAGGCTTGTTCGCCGTAGAACGCTGGCAGCGGCGAGCCGGAACCGACCAGGCCGATCAGGTTGAAACGCATGCGCGCGCGCAGTTGCCCGTGCTCGGTGAAAAACTCCACGCGATCGACGTCACTGCCGGGGAAACCGAGGCTCGGATTGGCCTGGAATTCCAGCTGATCGTACAGATCGTCCTGGCTCATGTGCGGGTGCGCGTCGCGCAATCGATCGACCACCAGCAGCACGGCCTGAAACAGCGAGTACTCGCGTATTCCTCGGGTCAGTCCGCTTAAAGCAGCGGCTGAAGGCCCATACGTGGTGTCCATTGGTACACCTCTCCCTGTGTGCTTTTTACGCGCAGCTCGTGGTACGAATTGAGACTGGCGTAAAGCGCGAAAAACTCGTTGAGAACTGAAGCGAAAACGAACAGGTCGCCCTCGCCGATATACCCTTCCGGGTCGATGGTCAGCTCGGTGCGCAACCCGCGTACCGGCAACCCTCGGTGCAATCTGTCGACGTGTTGATGCTTGATCGACTTGAGCCCGCCCAGCAGGCGCTTGCTGACTTTTTCAGCGTGTTGGTCGTAATAGCGCGGCAGGTCGTAGGTTTCGAGAATCACCTTCAACGCGTTGACGTCGGCCAGCGACAAATAGTTAAGCGACATGTTGCTGATCAGCTTCCACAGGAAGTCGCGGTTCAGCGGCGGCGCGTAACTCGGCGTGGCCGGGGTGATGTTGCGGAAACTGAGGAACTCCGGCGTCTCTTCGCACGCCTGGCTGATGTCGCCGAGCTTGAGCTTGCGCGGCAGGTTCTGGTTGGTGCACATCAGCTCGATCGACAGGGTTTCGTGCGCTTCGGTGTGGCGGATGCCGAAGCTCAGGTAGGTGTCGAGGCCGTCATGCAGCGACGACGAACGCTGGCGGATGCTGTAGTGCGGGCGGCTGTTGGGCACGTCGAAACTCGGGTCGTGCTCGAACGATTCGAACGGCACGTATTCCTGATAACCGAGGCCGCCAGGCTTCCATCCCGTGACGGTTTCCACGGAGAACACGCCGCAGTTTTCCAAGTCGTATTCGGCCGGCAGCAACAGGTATTCGTCCTGTTTGCCATCGAGGCGAATCGGCAGCGCATCGTGCTTGAACAGGTTGACGATCGGCGTGCAATAGAGCTTCACGTTGTCCAGCGTCGGGCGCAGGCGCTGGATGCCGCTCTTGCGAATATCGAAGCGCAATTCGAGCCCGCGCACTTGCTTGAGCGTGTCTTCCGGCAAGGCGTTGAGCAGGTCCAGACCGTTGACATCGACGAACAGGAATTTGTCCTGGAAGGCGAAATATTCTTGCAGGTAGCGGTAGCCGCGGAAGGTGTTGAGCGGGTACGGAATCAGCGCTTCTTCTTCGGCAAAACCTACCGGTTGCACACGGTCGCCGGGCATCTTGAACGCCATCGGTACACCGTTGACGCCATTGATCGGCTTGCCGGCGCCATCCAGCGGGATCAGTTCGATGCCTTGCAGATTGCGCAGCAGGCTCAAGTACAACATCTGGCTGATGTAGCGCTCGCCGGCGAAGTGCAGGCGCAAACGGCTCAGGTCGAGCTCGCCGAGGTGGCCGTCGGCGCTCATCTGCAGGCGCAGGCTCAACAGCGAACCATCGCCCTTCACCGAGTAATTCAGCGCGGCCAGATCCAGCGGCAAGACTTCGGTCGGGTAGCACGTGCGAAAGCGGCAACGCACGTCATCGATCGGCACGCTTTCAACCGGCGTGTCACGCTCGACCATCAACGCAGGACCCGAACGTTTCAGCGGATCAAACTGCAAAATGCTGAACGCCGGCAGCGGCCGCATGTAATTGGGCCACAGCAGGTGCATCAGCGAATGGCTGAGTTCCGGCAGCTCGTCATCGAGCTTTTGGCGCAGGCGGCCAGTCAGGAACGCAAAGCCTTCCAGCAACCGCTCCACGTCCGGATCCCGCCCGGCCTGACCGAGGAAAGGCGCCAACGCCGGGCTACGCTCGGCGAATCGACGACCTAACTGGCGAAGTGCGGTGAGTTCGCTTTGGTAGTAGTGGTTAAAGGACACGGGTTACCTGCCTGTTTTGTGAGCGAATTGGCCAACTGCTTTCACGAATACGACTTGTCTTGCCACCGAGCGGCATGTATTTCCCGTTTTCATCAGCCACGGCCCTTAAAATCAATAAGCTCGAATTTTTCTTTCGCTGAACCGCCTCTAAAACAGCTCACGGAATACCCACTTATTAAAACTATAAAGCGCGATGGACACTGCAATAGAAACCAGCAGCGCCGAATAGCCTGCTCGCAAACTTTTCTGTTTCAGAGATAAAGTTATGCCTTTGAGAAAGTAATAAAGAGCCACTCCCATCATGGGGATGAAAGATAGGGTGCAAAACAAAAATAGCCATTCATACCAGTCAGAGGGTAAAGAGAATTCTCCCCAACTTAAGTTGTTCGGTTGTTGCGTGCGCGGATGCGTAAAAGACATCAGCAACAAAAGCGCCGATACGATCAGGTAGAAGTATCGAATCACTTAGCGCAACCCCTTCGCATACAGAAGTTTGGCCAACTCTCGGCGTCTGGCTTTTCCCTGGGCGTTGTCGTCTGAATAATAAAAGTGCCCGCCGCCGTTCAGCATTTGCCTGCCCAACTCGACGGAAGCGCTCATCAGCTCTTCGTCTGAAATCCCCGCGTAAATGGGATCGCCTTTGTCCTTGAGATCGAGGATGGTGGTACTGCCGATATTCGGATGGGTGCTGACTGCGTCCCTAAGACTCTTGTTGATTGGGGCGCCGATCAGCACAAGGTGATCGACCTTGATGCCGGCACGGGCATGATAGATGGCACTGCGTGCTGCGATGACCGCCCCCCAGGAGTAACCCACGATATTGAACTGCCCGATTTTCGGAAGTGGCTTGGTTATCTGCAGTGCACTTAAAGGGAACTCTGTAGCTTTTATTTTTCTGACGTCGCGGCTAATTTTCAGTGCCATCAAATCACTGGTCGGTGTACACACAACATCTTTGTAGCTTCTGACTGTAATCCAACCAAACAAGTATTTCTTCTCAATATACTCGTTGCCGTATTCACACTTCTGCAGTTCTCCATACTCGAGAACAACCGGGTCTTTTTCGTCCTGATTGTAAAGCACTACCGAAGATGCATCGCTGAGCATGTCGGCGAAATCATGAACATATTTATCCAAACCAGTTACAAGAGAAGAATAGTTACCGTAAACCGCATTCAAAATGCCAGCCTCTTTGAATGCAGCAACCATGTCATCGTTATAAGCACCCACCATGCCCGCACCGCCAAGGAACACAGTGAGTCCATGCTCCACCGCAACGGGCTTTGGCCCAGGCTCCTTAGTCGGAGTACTTTGCATAGCGGCAACTTTCACAAAGTTTCCGCTAGCGGTAGTTTTGATATCAGCGCCCATTGATCAGTCTCTCGATGCAATGTAGATATCGATCTTCTCGGCCTGCTTGTGACGAGCCACCCGGTGAGTCAGACCCTGCTCATTGGTCACGCCTTCCTCTTGGGTGCCATCCTCCCGCACCAGCATGTAGCGGGAGTTGGCCATAGGCGCTCCGGACTTGTCGGTTAGCATGAACTGTTCGTCAAAGCCCGGTAACACCAACGGCAACGGCGCCACAAACGGCACCGGCGTATGTGAATTCCCGATAATCACCGTCCCGGATCCAGCGGTGACCTTGTTGCCATGCGCACCCACCGAACCCACGGTAGCGGCCGGTTTGCCGTTGATCAAAACGGTGGTCGCAAGGTCGCCGACCAACGCACCACCACACGCCGAGGCATCGCCTTGGCGGGCGGCCGCGAGGCCGTCGAAGAAGACGTCGCCGGAACCGGCGGCGATCGGGTTGGTGCTGTGACCGGGGAGCGGGCAAGCGGTGGGGTCGGTGACGCGTGCTGCGGGTTTACCAGCCATCGGGGTCTCCTTAGTTGACCTTCACTTGACCGCTGCCATCCAGGCGCGCGGCGAAACTGACCTGACGCTTGAAACCGTCAACTTCCAGCAGGCCTTCGATGCTGAAGGACAGGCGCAGTTGATCGTGGTCACGCGGCAGGGAAATGACACGCACATTGCTCAGGCGTGGCTCGTAGGCTTCGATGAAATTCTCGATCGCCAGACGGGCCTGACTCAGGGAGTCGTGCAGGCTCAGACGCATGTCATTGAGATCGGGCAACCCGTAATCGGACAGCGTTTGCACGCTGCCCGCACGGGTGCTGAGCATCTTGGCCAGATGGGCAGCCACGGACGCCATCGCGGAGACCTCGCGGCTCCAGCCGACGCGTTTCTGCGCGTCGCCACCCAGGCGTTCGAACAGGCTGCCGTATCCAGTCATGAGTTAGCTCCGTTTACTCTTTGTCCAGCTTGCCAACCAGCGACAGGGTGAAATCTGCACCCATGTACTTGAAGTGCGGGCGCACGTTCAGGCTGACGCGGTACCAGCCAGGCTCGCCTTCGACATCGCTGACGATGATCTGGGCAGCGCGCAGTGGACGACGGCCACGAACTTCGGCGCTTGGGTTTTCCTGGTCGGCCACGTACTGGCGGATCCACTTGTTGAGTTCCAGCTCGAGGTCGGTACGTTCTTTCCACGAACCGAGTTGCTCGCGCTGCAGCACTTTCAAGTAGTGAGCCAGGCGGTTGACGATCATCATGTACGGCAGTTGGGTGCCGAGCTTGTAGTTCAGTTCTGCAGCCTTGCCTTCTGCGCTGATGCCGAAGTTTTTCGGCTTCTGCACCGAGCTTGCGGAAAAGAACGCCGCGTTGTCGGAGCCTTTGCGCATGGTCAGGGAAATGAAGCCTTCCTCGGCCAGTTCGTATTCACGACGGTCGCTGACCAGGACTTCCGTAGGAATCTTGGTTTCGATTTCGCCCATGCTTTCGAAGTGGTGCAACGGCAGGTCTTCAACCGCGCCACCGCTCTGCGGGCCGATGATGTTCGGGCACCAGCGGAACTTGGCGAAACTGTCGGTCAGCTTGGTGCCGAACGCGTAGGCAGTGTTGCCCCACAGGTAGTGTTCGTGGCTGTTGGCGACGGTTTCTTTGTAGACGAACGATTTGACCGGGTTTTCTTCCGGATCGTACGGGTTGCGCAGCAGGAAACGCGGCACGGTCAGGCCAACGTAACGGGAGTCTTCCGACTCGCGGAAGCTCTGCCATTTGGCGAATTGCGGGCCTTCGAAGTGATCTTTCAGATCCTTCAGGTCCGGCAGACCGGTGAAGCTTTCCAGGCCGAAGAACTTCGGACCGGCCGCCGCAATGAACGGCGCGTGGGACATGCAGGCTACGCTGGACACGTACTGCATCAGTTTCACGTCCGGCGAGCTTGGGGACATGTAGTAGTTAGCGATGATCGCGCCAACTGGCTGACCACCGAACTGACCGTATTCAGCGGTGTAGATGTGCTTGTACAGACCAGCCTGCATCACTTCCGGCGAATCTTCGAAATCGTCCAGCAGGTCTTCTTTCGAGACGTTGAGGATTTCGATCTTGATGTTTTCGCGGAAGTTGGTGCGATCGACCAGCAACTGCAGGCCACGCCACGACGATTCCAGCGACTGGAAATCCGGGTGGTGGAGGATTTCGTCCATCTGGCGGCTGAGCTTGGCATCGATCTCGGCGATCATGCGGTCGACCATGGCCTTCTTGACCGGCTCGCCGTTGTTCTGCGGCTTGAGCAGCTCTTCGATGAACGCCGACACGCCGCGCTTGGCGATGTCGTAGGCTTCGTCGTCCGGCGTCAGGCGGGTTTCGGCGATGATGCTGTCGAGAATGCTGTATTCGCCATTCTCTTTGCTCTTTTGCTGTGCTGCGCTAGTGCTCATTGTGTTGGCTTCCTTGGCTGATAGGGAATCAGGCGTCCTGGGCTGCGGCGTTCAGACCCAGCTCACCCAGTACACGACCGCGGGATTCGTCGTCGGCGAGAACGCCTTCGATAGCTTTGCGGAACGCAGGCGCATTACCCAGCGGGCCTTTGAGGGCCACCAGCGCATCGCGCAGTTCCATCAGTTTTTTCAGCTCAGGCACTTGCTCGACCAGGCTGGCCGGGTTGAAGTCCTTCATCGAGTTGACGCGCAATTGCACGCCCAGCTCTTCCGTGCTGCCTTCTTCCTGAAGACGGTTCGGCACGCTCAACGACAAGCTCAGCTCTTGCTTGGCGAGCACTTCGTCGAAGGTCGTCTTGTCGATGCTGATCGGCTTGCGATCTTCGACTTTGCGTTCGT
The DNA here is from genome assembly GCF_007828705.1 of Pseudomonas sp. SJZ131. NCBI lineage: Bacteria > Pseudomonadati > Pseudomonadota > Gammaproteobacteria > Pseudomonadales > Pseudomonadaceae > Pseudomonas > Pseudomonas sp. SJZ131. Next base: position 559,070 of record NZ_VIVC01000003.1, read on the forward strand.
CCTTGCGGTGGGTGTAGTCACCGATTGCCAGCAGTTTCAGCGGCAGTTCGATCTCTTCATTAGCACCGCCGGTCGCGGGTTTGAAGGTGACGTTGATGCGTTCCTTGGGGGCTACCGAGCCTTCTTTGGCCATGGCTTTTCTCCTTGCGGTTGTGGCCCTGGGGCCTATTCGAGTACCACTTCGAGATCGAGGTGGCACAGCCTGCGATAAATCTCTTCCTTGCGTTCACGTACGGCATGGTTCTGCGGCAGCAACTCGCAGCAGCTATGCAGCAAATGCAGCACTTCCAGCGCAAGATCGGGCTCCCAGGCACTCAGGCCTGAGTCCTGTAATGTTTGGTCGAGGGTTTCGAGTTGGGTCTTGGCCAGTTCGTATTTCTTGGCCATGAAGCACAGCCGCGCGAGGGCGAACTGCCAGAAGAACCGCACGCGCCCGCCGTGAGCGCTTTGCAGGCCTTGCTTGAGGATTTGCACGGCAGCCTTGAGGCCGTCCTTGCGCAGGATCGGCAAGACTTCTTCGAGCGCCACTTCCCAGGCGGGCTGGCTGTCGGCAACTTCGACTTTGCGCGGCGCACTGTTGGTTTGCAGGTGCGGCATGACGTGCGCGGCGACCCAGGCGCGGGTGGCCGGGTCGGCGAACGGCGCGCCGTCATGGAAACGCAATTCGATGATGCCGGGCAGTCGCTGAATCAAAAGCGCGAAGTGGATTTCCACTTCGCGCATAGCCATCTCGGCGTTCAGCCCCTGAAGGCATTCCCAGACCATTCGCTGGCCATCGAACCAGAACGGCGCCTTCGCAAGGCTGGCCTCCAGTTCCACCAACAGGTCTGCGTACTTGGCTTGATCGAAACGATCCTGATAGGCCTTGAGCTTGTCCGCCGGCAAGCCGCGCAACATGGTGATCTGCTCGGCATTGCGTTCGGGCACCGCGTCGATGGGCAACCACAGCAGCGTGCGGTTGAGGCGCAAGGCGCGCAGGTCGGTGGCCTTCTGCTTGAGCCACCAGGCACACAGCGGACGGGCATTTTCCTGCTGCGCGCGCAGGGCTTTATGCGCTTCTTTTTCGTTGTCGATCGGCGCGCCGGGCGTAAACAGCTGCGTCGCGGCCTGCTTGACCTGGGCCACGGCGGCCCCGACCACGCCGGGCTCCGGCTGGTTGTCAGCGGCGCGTTGCACCATGTTTTTCAGGCGGCGGGAGATCGGCAGCAGCAGCGGCGCGTCATCGCCCAAGTGCTCGGTGCACGCAGCGTCGAGGCCTTCGAGGTGTTCCACCATCCGGCGGAACATCGGCAACTGCTCTTTGATCGCAACGTTTTCGGTCAGCACCTGCTCAAGACGCGGCACCAACCAACTGATGGCCGCGGAGCGAGTGCGAGCCTTGATCGGATGGACTTCAGCCCAGTGGTTTTCCGACAGATGGTGCAGCAAACCGAGGCCGGCGAGCAGTCCCTGGAAGGATTCGCGCTGGTACAACGCCCAGGTCAGCCAGGCGCCGACACGCAAATCCTTGGACTGGGTACGCAGCAGGTTTTCACTGTTTTCGCGGATTTTCAGCCAGTCGATCTGCCCGGCTTCGTGCATCGACTGGGCCTTGGCCAGCTCGCTTTCCAACGCCTCGTATTCGCTTGAAAAGCGAACGTCCTCGCCCGCGAAATTCTCTTTGGAAACAGAGGCTTTAGCGAGTTCAAGATAATGGGCGGAAAGTTTGCTTGAGTAGGACATCCATGGCCTTTAGTTAGGATTACGGTCACACGCCAATTGAATGCAACGGCGGCGGACAGTATCAAAGAGCTGCGAGGTCCTCATCCAATTGAGTTCGCGCTCTTTCAAGTGGGCGCATCGTAATCACAATGATGGCCACTAGCAAGCATCCGATCAAACAACAAGACGAACAGTTCTGTGATTCTTGTAGGAGATAACCCTACATGTGTAAGGGAATCCCTCTGATGGCAATCTAATGCCCTGTTTAGGGGGCTTCAGCACTCTTTTGGCAGCTTTCAGAGCAATCACTCCAAATACTCGAAACCTTTGTCCGCTGAGTTCTCCCGGCGGAAACGGATAATGACAAAAATCACCGAAGATAAATGTAGGATCCGTCCTAAAAGTTATCGCGATCTGACTTCAATTTTATGAAGGACCGTCAGCAAACAAAAAAGTGCCATTAAAATAGTGGCATCTTTCGTTTCGTCATTAATCAATTGCGCCTTGAGCGATTTGATATCTCAGATCACGACCAAACTGCAGCCTGTTATTGGCCAGAATCCCTTCTGTTAAAACCGCCGAATTTAATCCCGGAACACTCTGACCGATGTCTAGGACCCCTCCTACATTTTCTTGTTTGTCGAGTTGATAGCGTGGCCTGAAACTCTCGTGATCGCAGACCAAGGACGGTTTGGGCATCGCGCGCTATCTCATTCCTGCTTAAGGACAAGCGTATGTCTCGACCGGCCAATACGGCGCATTTCACCCTCCACATCCCTACTGTCCACAACGATTTCAAGGTGTTGGCATTCGACGGCACGGAAGCCGTCAGCAGTTTGTACGGCATTCACGTCGAGCTGATCAGCGAAAACCACGATTTCGACTTGGAGAGCCTGCTCGGTCAGCCTGCATTTTTGCAGTTCGGCCTTGAAGGCGAAGGCATCCACGGTCGCATCGAAGAGGTCGTGATGGGGGAAACGGGCAAACGCCTGACGCGCTATCACCTGACGCTGGTGCCCGGGCTGCATTATTTGCAATTCAGCCACCACCAGCGGATTTTCCAGAATCTGACGGTGCCGCAAATCATCGCTCAAGTGCTCGAGAGGCACGGCATTCAAACCGATGCGTTTGCCTTCCATGTCAGTGCCGCTGCCCCGCGCGAATACTGCACGCAGTACGCAGAAAATGATTTCGAGTTCATTCAGCGCCTGTGTGCCGAGGACGGTATCGCCTGGCATCACCAGCATTCGCTCGAGGGTCACCTGCTGGTGTTCACCGATGACCAGACCTACTTCCGCAAATTGGGCGCAACCCCCTATCAGCAGGATTGCGGCATGGTCACGGAGCATCCGGTGGTCAGCGGTTTTTCCATGCGCTTCAGCACGCGCACCAGCACCGTGACGCGCCGCGACTACGACATGCAGCGGCCCAGCCTGTTACTGCAGAGCAGCTTCACTGCCGAGTTCAGCCCAGAGCTGGAGGATTATCGCTACCCGCTGAAGCTCGACAATGAAAAACGCGGCAAGCAACTGGCTCGACAAGCCCTCGAGCGGCATCGTTTCGACTACCAAATCGCCGAGGGCCGCAGCGACCAGCCGTGCCTGCGCAGCGGTCACTTTTTCGACCTGACCGGGCACCCGCGCAAAACCTGCAATGACCTGTGGCTGTTATTAAGCGTTACGCACACTGGCCGCCAGCCCCAGGCACTCGAAGAGACGCTGACCGGCGACGTGAAACCTGAGGACGGTTTCACTCAGGGTTATCGCAACAGCTTCAGCGCGATTCCGTGGGACATGTTTTACCGACCACGGATGTGCAGCCGAAAAACCTTGCTGGTGACCCAGACTGCACGCGTCACCGGACCTGCCGGCGAAGAGATCTACTGCGATGAATTCGGCCGCGTCAAAGTCGAATTTCACTGGGACCGCGCCGAGCTCGACAGCGAGCGCAGCAGTTGCTGGCTACGCGTCGTGTCCAATTGGGCGGGGGAAGGTTTCGGCTCAGTGACAATTCCGCGCGTCGGCATGGAAGTCGTGGTCACCTACCTCGAAGGCGATCCCGACCAACCGCTGATTACCGGTTGTGTGGCCAACAAAGTCACGTCCGTGCCATACACCTTGCCCGAGCATAAGAGCAGAACCGTGCTGCGCAGCAACAGCTCGCCGCATACCGGCGGCTACAACGAGCTGTCGATTGAAGACCGCGCCGGGCAGGAGCAAATCTACCTGCGCGCCGAACGCGATCTCGAACAATTGATCCTCCACGACAGCAACACCCGGATTGGCCACGACCGGCGGCACCAGGTCAGTTGCAATAGCCTCAGCCTGATCGAAGGCGACGAGGTGCACACCACGCGAGGCATGCGTGAAACCGTGATCGGCGGCAATGAGTTGCTGAGCATCACCGGCAACAGCAGCACCTCGGCGGGCGGCACGCTGGTGATTCAGGCGGGTGCGCAGGCCAGCCTCAATGCCGCCAATATCGTGATCGATGCAGGCGCGAGCCTGACGTTGATGGCTGGTGGTCATCACTTGCTGATTACCGCCGCCGGGATTTTCAGCAGCGTCGACATCGTGCAGGGCGGATCGCCCGCGGCGGGTCTGCTGCCGTCCGCCGCGATGGCTGGCGCCGCGCAACCCGTCATCGGCACAGTGCGCTCCATCGTCGCCGCCGCCCGCCAGCATGCTGCGGATTTCTGCCCGCTCTGCGAAGCCTGCCTCGATGGGCAATGCAGCATGGGGGCGACCGTATGATCCTTGCTGAACAGTGGTTGCGTGCGCATTCCGATCAGGGTCATTGCCTTTATCTGATGCTGGACTGCGATGGCCAACTCGATGCGCGCGACGCGTTGCTCAAAGGCCTGACAGCCGATCAATACCGTAGCGTCTACATCGGCACAGCGGCCAGTTCGCAGGCAGCCGACGGGCCGTACATTTTTCGACTCGACAGGGCTGATCATCCGATCCTCAAAACGCTGCTCGAAACGCCTGAACTGCATTGGGGTTGGCTCGCGGCCAGCACCGACGATGACATCGCGACTATAAGCCGGCATTGGAGCGCACGGTTGATCAGTGGTGAGCGACCGAATCAGGCGCTCTATCGCTTTCACGATAACCGCGTGCTCGGACGCGCCCTGGCGCATTTGCAACCCGAGCAATATCCAACATATCTCGGCCCGCTGGACAGCGTGTGCTACTGGCACGATGACCAGTGGATGATCACCAACAACCCCGATCCCGGCGCGCAGCCGCTGCCGGCCGAGCCACCGTGGCTGGCCATTCCCACCCCGCAAGCGACCTACGCGAGCGTGCAATTCGATAACGTTCACCGCTATCTGATGGCCGAGCACACGGACGCTTTTGCCAGGATTGCGCAGCACCAGGACGTCAATGCATGGCTGCGCAACCTGCTGGACCTCGCCCATGCCTGGGGCTGGCGCGAACCTGAACACCTGCACTTCTTGCTGATGCAAACGTTGCACGCGCCGGATTTTTCCCTTCCCACGTCCTGGAGCCCTCAGCCTGAGGAAACTCCGACCACTCACTTCGAGCGCCTGTATCAGGAAGCGCGTTACTGGCAGGGAGATGCCGCCTTATGAAAGACATGATTCAACACATGGTCGTCGGCTGTAGTTTGGCTGTCATCGCAGGCTGCTCGGCTATCGAGAAAACCGACAGCTTCACCCTCACCGCCGACCTGCCGCCCAACTTTGCGTACGTTGCCACGGTTTATTACAAACCGGCTGTTGGGCAGACGTGCACTGTGCCGGCAAAGGAAAACAAGGCTGACGTCTTCAACCGCGAGTGGCGTACCGAGTACCAACCCAATTCGCAGATCAAGCTCTACCAGACAGTCAATGGCTGTCTGCTCGCGTTGAGCAGCATAGGGCTGGACATTAATGCGACCTACGGAAAGGACCGAGGGGATTTTGGCGGGGATTTCGGCGCGATTCTCGTGGGTCAGCGGCCTAATGAGCGATACAGAGGAACCTTCAATGCGTCGGGCGAGAGTGAGTTTTTCGGAGAGTGTCAGTGGTTGTTTCGCACAATCGGCCCTAGGCGATATATCACGAAACTTCTCGACTGCCGCAACACCGATGCACAAGACGTTCCGTTCGGCCCCAAACCCCTTGTTACGTACACCTTGGACGAATTGGCGCACAAAACTGTTCGATTGAAGATCAAGTTGGTCGAAGAAGAGAAACCCTCGATCGGTGACACCTGGGTCAAGGTACCTGGCGGCTGGAAGCGATGCATGGGTGAAAACTTCGAAGATGGGTATGCGTTTTGTTACGGCAACCATAAGAACTTCAGCACCTTCCGCATGCCGGATGGCCGCAGCTGCACCATATATCCCGGCTGCACAGAAAACTTAGAGGCAAAGCCATGACCCTTCAAAGAAACTTATATGGAGGGGAGTACGCCGCCTCTATGAAGCGCCCCATTCAAGCCTTGGTACTCAGCGGTTGTTTAGCAGTCATCGCAGGCTGCTCGGCAATCGAGAAAACCGACAGCTTCACCCTTGCCGCCGACCTGCCGCCCAACTTTGCGTACGTTGCCACGGTGCGTTACAAACCGGCTGTTGGGCAGACGTGCACTGTGCCGGCAAAGGAAAACAAGGCTGACGTCTTCAACCGCGAGTGGCGTACCGAGTACCAACCCAATTCGCAGATCAAGCTCTACCAGACAGTCAATGGCTGTCTGCTCGCGTTGAGCAGCATTAGGGTGGACATCAATGCGACCTACGGAAAAGACCGAGGGGATGTTGGGGGGGATTTCGGCGCGATTCTCGTGGGTCAACAGCCTAATGAGCGATACAGAGGCACCTTCAATGCGTCGGGCGAGAGCGAGTTTTTCGGGAGGTGTCAGTGGACGTTCCGCACCGCCGGCGGGTTGCGGCGAATTGTGAAACTTCTCAACTGCCGCAATACCGACGCACAAGACGTTCCATTTGGCCCCAAACCCCTTGTGACATACAACTGGAGTGAACTGGCAGGCAAAACTGTACGTTTGAAGATCAAATTGGCCAAGGAAGAGAAACCCTCAACCGGCGACACTTGGGTAAAGGTACCAGGTGGCTGGAAGCGCTGCATGGGCGACAACTTTGAAGATCGATACGGCTTTTGCTACGGCAACTATAAGGACTTCAGCACCTTTCGCATGCCGGATGGCCGCATCTGCACCATTTATCCCGGCTGCACAGAAAGCACGGAGGTGAAGCCGTGAAGCCAAACTCGATACCAGAGCACGATAAACCGTTCATGGGTGGCGACATCCATGCGTGTCCAAAGCGTGGCCATTCAACCAGTTTTCAATTGGTGGATGAATTCGGGGACGGCAAACCCTATGCCGGGCTGGCCTATGAAGTCGTCGATTACGAAGACACCCTTCACACCGGCAGGCTCAATTCCACCGGCTCCGGCAAGGTAGATAATCACTATCGAGGTGCGCTGATCCTCAAGATCAATCAAGCGTACAAAGGGGGTGAGAAAAGCTATTCGCTCTTGCAAGAGAGAGAGCACTACCCCCTGCCCATCACCGAACTTCAAGTGCGCGCCGAGAAAACCCGATTCTTCGATAAAAGCGGCGCACGCACGCGAAACAGCCATGCAAAAGAACCCACCGATTTCTACTGCCAAGTGGAAGTCAGCGAGCTGGTTGAACAGGTGGCGCATTTACCGCCCTTATCCAAGCGTAACTTCGAGCCCGCCAACCACGTGCTGTTCATGATGCGCCAGCAATCGATATGTGCGAGGGGCGAGTCGGGCACCGACCAGAAAACAGCCAGACGTTTCGGCGTCGGACTCTTGCCCAACCGACACCATGTGCTCGAAGTACGCCCTCTGCGGTCATTACGTCCAGTGCTCTCTACTGCCAACGAGTTCTGCGCGCTGAACCTTTATCAACTGGCGCTGATGTCGACCCTGAGTTACACACCGTTCGGTCAGGATCCTGACGAGCAGCCGGTAACGGCAATGAAGGTCGCTTTTCCTACAAAGCCCACCAGCGGCAACTGGTTCGGCGACGCACTGGCGACCGGAGAGGAAATTTGGCAGGTGGACGCGGGACAAAATACTGAAAAGCCGTTTTATCCGCTGTATGAAGACGTTCCGTATTCCAAACGTCTGGAGATTATTCCGTTCGATCCTGAGTACTACCCGCGAGCGAATGCCCACGGTTTAGGAGATGAGCAGGAAAATCCCGCCAATGTTCACTTTCTCGACGACAGCAAGGAAAAAGGAGGAACCGATACCCAAGCCTTCATCACCCATCACGACGAGCTGATTTTAATCGCCGTCCGCGGCACCAATGATCATCCATGGGACCTGCTGCGTGATATCGACGCGCATCAAGTACCTTTTGCAGAGGGAGTTGGGCAAGCACATCGAGGTTTCTATGAAGCCGCTAAAGTCGTCTATAGGTTCACCACCAAATACCTCGATAAATTCCATTCCAACCAAAAACTCATCATCACCGGCCACAGCCTCGGCGGTGCCATCGCGTTGCTTCTCGCCGAAATGCTCCGCCGCCGACCAGGTTTCTCTTACGACATCCTCCTCTACACCTACGGCGCCCCCCGCGCCGCGGACCAAACCTTCGTCGATGGCGCCAGCGCCCTCACCCACCACCGCATGGTCAACCACAACGACCCGATCCCCAGCGTGCCCGGCACGCAAATGGATACCAAACCGGCAGTGATGGGCGCCGGCCTTGCGGTCGGCTTCGCCAACGCGCCACTCGGCGTTTCGGTGTTCTTCGCGGGGGTAAGCAATTTGAGCGGTGAGGCGTTCGCCCACCACGGCGAGCTGCATCACTTCATGCCCGTGAGGTTCGAGAATGGCGATCAGGCTGCAATCCTCTGGCAGCCGGGCTGCGAGAGCATTAACCAACGCGCTTGTAATGAACTGCTTCAGCAGAAAAACGGTTTACCGAAACATCGGGCTTTTGAACCGAGCGTTTACATACTCAATCACCTGATGGTCGGCGGTTATATCCCCAGCAGTTGGGCAACGCTGCGCCGCTGGCAGGAATCGCACGAATACAAGCGGCCGATCGTCACCAGTCGCGAGTTCAAATGGGTGAGCGACGCCATTCAGAGCATGATCAACCAGTTGGAAAAATCCTCCCGCGAGGCTCGTCCCGATGCTTATCGGCGTGCCCATCAAGGCGCAATTGACGCCATCATCGCGGAAAAGGGCAACCTGCAGGTCACCCGAGATCGTCTGGCGACGCTGCGCAAGGTCGCCAGTAGCGCCGATGTTTACGGGCTCCTGGCAACAAACCCGCAGTTACTCGCCGATACCTTGAATCGCTGGAAGGAAAATCTCGCGAACACCGCCGCCGAACAACTGGCAAGAACTCCGCCCGCCGTCGAGGACAACGAACAGGTCATTGCTGCCCTGACCGGTGGGCACGCAGTCGGTACGCCATTTCATCTGGATATCGATTCGATCATGTGAAGCCGCCGCGCATAAAAAATGGGCCTGCGACTTGGTCGTCAGGCCCATCTTTCAATACGGTTCTCCCCGTGATTCAGGGAGCTCGCCGCAGTTATGGATTTACGCTGTCTTTCAACGATTTGCCGGGCTTGAACGCGACGGTGTTGCTGGCCTTGATTTTGACTGGCTCACCGGTTTGCGGGTTTTTGCCGGTGCGGGCGCCGCGGTGGCGTTGCAGGAAAGTACCGAAGCCTACCAGCGTGACGCTGTCCTTGCGGTGCAGAGCGCCGGTGATTTCTTCGAGAACGGCGTTGAGAACGCGGTTCGCCTGCTCTTTGGTGAGGTCTGCTTTTTCCGCGATTGCAGCGGCGAGTTCTGGTTTACGCATTAGTGAAGCCCCTTTGACGGTTTTTTGTTGTTATGTCCGTGCTGTTCTCGTTGGAACAGCGCCCAAGGCGCCGCAGGTGCTCTACTCTGCGGCAGACGGGAGTGAGGATGGCACGCAGCGAAGAGCCGCGCCAGTCTCGGCGCGACCTTTGTAGGGGCAAAAGCGGGGTGATTCCGACAGAACGACCAGTATTTACGCCAGCAGGGCCGGAAGCTCTTTGTTCAACGCGAGTTTTTCCGTCACCGCCGCGCCTGTCAGGGCGTATCCGAGCAGTTTGCCCGAGGCATCGCGGCACAACGCCTTGATGTCGGCGCCCTGCCCTTCGACGGTCCAGACGCCTTCGGTACCACGCGGTGGCGGCGAAACCACCAACGGGCAAACCGGCGTTTTCACGGTGATCGGCATGGCGCCATAGCTGACGGCGGTCGGGTTTCCGGCCAACGTCTGCGCCAGCGCTCTCGCACAGCTCATGAGGGGCATCACGTACAACAAATTCAGCCCATCGACCTCGGCGCAATCGCCCAAGGCGTAAATATTGGCGTGGGACGTCTTCAAGTGCCGGTCGACCATCACGCCGCGATTGACTTGAACGCCCGCAGCCGCCGCCAGATCGATGCGCGGGCGCAGGCCGATCGCTGACACCACCACATCGCAGGCAATGACCTGGCCGTCGGACAGATGCGCTTCGAGGCCATCGGCCGAACGCTGCAGACGATTGAGCACCGGCCCGAGATGGAAACGCGCGCCGAGGCTTTCCAGGCCCGCCTGCACCGCAGCGGCCGCCGCCGGGTGCAGCAACGTCGGCATCACTTGTTCGCACGGCGCGACCAGTTGTACCTCGTAACCGCCGAGGATCAAATCGTTGGCGAACTCGCAACCAATCAGGCCGGCGCCCAACACCAGGACCCGGCGCTTGCCGACTGCTGCCGCGCGAAAACGTGCGTAATCTTCCAGATCGTTGATCGGGAACACCGCGTCCGCACCATCACCTTCAATCGGCACACGCACGGTTTCCGCGCCCCAGGCAAGGATAAGGTCCCGGTAGATCACCGATTCCTCGCCGATCCACAGGCGTTTGTGGCCGGGGTCGATGCCGCTGATGCGCGTGTGGGTGCGCACTTCGGCTTTCAACTGTTCAGCCATGGCGCCCGGTTCGGACATGCTCAAACCATCGGCGTCCTTGTTTTTGCCGAAACCGGTGGAGAGCATTGGCTTGGAGTAGGAACGCCCGTCATCGGCAGTAATCAGCAGCAGCGGGGTTTCGCCATCGAGTTTGCGAAACTCCCGAGCCAGGTTGTAGCCAGCCAGGCCGGTACCGATGATCACGACAGGTGCGTTCATTCCCAACTCCATTTTTTGTCTTAGTTGATTTCGATCATTTCGAAATCCATCTTGCCGACGCCGCAGTCCGGGCACAGCCAGTCTTCCGGCACGTCTTGCCACAGAGTACCCGGCGCAATGCCGTCATCCGGCCAGCCGTCGGCTTCGTTATAGATCAGGCCGCAGACAATACATTGCCACTTTTTCATTCAGTCATTTCCTCAGGATTCAGGCTTTGGCTGGCGCGAACGGTCGATGGGTGCAGCGTTGCCGTCCGGCTCAGGGCGTTTTGTACTGATCGGACCCGGCAGATGCAAGCGCGTTCGATGCAACAGCCGGCCGGCTCAATCTAAATCGCCGGCCGACATGGTAAGCTCGCCGCCTCATTTGCTGCCAATAATGACTCACTGTGCCGCACTCAAAATCCCCCTGCCCGACCCCGCCCTGGCTCTCGCAAAGCCAGTTGGCGCCCCGCCCCGACGCCGCTGTGCTGGACTGGTTGTTCGATCAAGGTTCGCTAACGCGACGGTTGACCCGTTTGTCGAATGATCGCTTCAGCGTCACGCCGCTGTTCGAAGGCTGGCAAACCCTGCGCGCCGACGAATGCGCGGCGCTGGAACTTGCCGAAGGCAGCGAAGGCTGGGTGCGCGAGGTGTATTTGCGCGGGCATGGCGAGGCCTGGGTGTTCGCCCGCAGCGTCGCCTCGCGCAGCGCGCTGCAGGGCGACGGCTTGCACATGGATGAACTGGGCAGCCGCTCGTTGGGCGAGTTGCTGTTTTGCGACCAGGCGTTTCAGCGTCAGGCCATCGAGGTTTGTCACTATCCTCAGGAATGGCTGCCGCTGGAGGCGCGGACACCCGAGTTGTGGGGCCGCCGCTCGCGTTTCGACCGGGGCGCGCTGAGCGTGCTGGTGGCCGAGATTTTCCTGCCGACCTTGTGGCTCGCCGCGCGCGCACATCCGGAGAATTGCTGATGTACACCCGCCTGCTCAAATCGCTGAATCGCTTCAATCCGCGGGCCTGGGATTTAATTCAGCTGACCCGAATGGACAAGCCGATCGGCATTTATCTGCTGCTGTGGCCGACGCTGTGGGCGCTGTGGATTGCCGGCAAGGGATCGCCGTCGCTGGCCAACATTGTGATTTTTGTCCTCGGCGTGGTGCTGACCCGCGCCGGCGGCTGCGTGATCAATGACTGGGCCGACCGTAAAGTCGACGGCCATGTGAAACGCACCGAGCAGCGGCCATTGGTCAGCGGCAAAATCAGCTCCAGGGAAGCGCTGGTATTTTTTGCCGTGCTGATGGGCGTGAGTTTTCTGCTGGTGTTGTGCACCAATGCGACGACGATCTGGCTGTCGCTGGGCGGTCTGGCGCTGGCGTTCACTTACCCGTTCATGAAGCGTTACACCTACTACCCGCAAGTGGTGCTGGGCGCGGCGTTTTCCTGGGGCATGCCGATGGCGTTCACCGCCGAAACCGGCGACTTGCCGGCCGCCGCGTGGTTGCTGTACATCGCCAATCTGCTGTGGACGGTGGGCTACGACACGTACTACGCGATGACCGATCGCGACGATGATTTGCGCATCGGGGTGAAATCCACGGCAATTCTGTTTGGCGAGGCTGACCGGGTCATCATTCTGACGTTGCAGGGTCTGGCGTTGGGTTGCCTGTTGCTGGCCGGCTCGAAATTCGAGCTCGGTGGCTGGTTCCACCTCGGGTTACTGGCGGCGGCGGGATGTTTCGTCTGGGAATTCTGGTACACCCGCAGCAAGGAACGGATGCGCTGCTTCAAGGCGTTTTTGCACAACCACTGGGCCGGGTTGGCGATTTTTGTCGGGATCGTGCTGGATTACGCGCTGCGTTAAGCCACAAGACATGTGGGAGCGAGCAAGCCCGCTCCTACATGATCAGCCGTTACTTGGCTTTCGCGACTTTCCACGCACCGTCCGCTTTGCCATCGCCGGTCATTTCACCGGCCTTATCCATCTTGAAGGTATATAGCGGCTTGCCTTGGTAAGCCCATTGCATCTTGCCGTCATCGCGTTTGATCACCGTCCAGTCGCCCATCGATTTATCAGCGGCCGAAGCGGCCAATGGCGGCCAGTTTTCCGCGCATTTATCGTTGCAGGCAGACTTGCCCGCCGAGTCCTTGGCATAGGTATAAAGCGTCATCTCGTTGTGATCGGTCAGCATCCCGTTCTTTTCCATCGCCGGATCAGCGGCGAACGCCATCGATGGCAATGCCACGGCGGCGGCGAGCAGCAGGGCTTTGAAAGAAGCAGTCATTTGAGTCATGGAAACCTTCTCTTGTGGTTGTCAGGATTCGGAATTAGAGCTTAGCCCAGGATCCCCACAATCGCCGTCGGACGAAAATACTGTCACACGACTGCAATAATTCCGTTATCTAATGCGGCGCAAGACAGTTAAATGACAAGAGGATTAAGGCATGGTTGGCAGGAGCATTCTGATCGTCGACGACGAAGCGCCCATTCGCGAAATGATCGCCGTTGCGTTGGAAATGGCCGGCTATGACTGCCTCGAGGCCGAGAACTCGCAGCAGGCCCACGCCATCATCGTCGACCGCAAGCCGGACCTGATTCTGCTCGACTGGATGCTGCCCGGCACGTCCGGCATCGAGTTGGCCCGACGCCTCAAGCGCGATGAGCTGACCGGTGATATCCCGATCATCATGCTCACGGCCAAGGGTGAAGAGGACAACAAGATCCAGGGCCTGGAAGTCGGCGCCGACGATTACATCACCAAGCCGTTTTCCCCGCGTGAGCTGGTCGCGCGCCTCAAAGCCGTGCTGCGCCGCGCCGGCCCGACCGATGGCGAAACCCCGATCGAAGTCGGCGGCTTGCTGCTCGACCCGATCAGCCATCGCGTGACCATCGACGGCAAACCTGCCGAGATGGGCCCGACCGAATACCGTCTGCTGCAATTTTTCATGACCCACCAGGAACGCGCCTACACCCGTGGCCAGTTGCTGGACCAGGTCTGGGGCGGCAATGTCTACGTCGAAGAACGCACCGTGGACGTGCACATCCGGCGCCTGCGCAAAGCCCTCGGCGATGCCTATGAAAATCTGGTACAAACCGTGCGCGGCACGGGTTACCGGTTTTCCACCAAAGCATAAAAAAACAGCTGCAAGTGTTGAGCTACAAGCGGCAAGGAACAGCCGAGCCGCTCTGACTTGAAGCTTGCAGCTTGAAACTTGAAGCTGCGTTAAGGACGCCTCGTGAACCAAAACTGGCATGGCACCCTGATTCGCCACATGCTGCTGCTGGTCACCGCTTGCCTGGTGATCGGGCTGATTTCCGGCTATTACGGCTGGAGCCTGGCGGTCGGCATCGGCCTTTACCTGGCCTGGACCCTCAAGCAATTGCTGCGTCTGCACGAATGGCTGCGCCTGCACAAACCCGATGAACCGCCGCCCGACGGCTATGGCTTGTGGGGCGAAGTGTTCGACAGCATCTATCACCTGCAACGCCGCGACCAACGCGTACGTGGCCGCTTGCAAGCGGTGATCGACCGCGTTCAGGAATCCACCGCCGCGCTGAAAGACGCGGTGATCATGCTCGACAGCGATGGCAACCTCGAATGGTGGAACCGCGCCGCCGAAACCCTGCTCGGCCTCAAGACCCCGCAAGACAGTGGCCAACCGGTGACCAACCTGGTGCGCCATCCGCGCTTCAAGGAATATTTCGAGCAAGACACCTACGCCGAGCCATTGGAAATCCCTTCGCCGATCAATGATCGCCTGCGCATTCAGCTGTACATCACCCGCTACGGCAACAACGAACACCTGATGCTGGTGCGCGACGTCACGCGCATTCATCAACTGGAACAGATGCGCAAAGACTTCATCGCCAACGTTTCCCACGAACTGCGCACGCCGCTGACGGTGATCTGCGGTTATCTGGAAACCCTGCTCGACAACGTCGAGGAAGTGAACCCGCGCTGGACCCGCGCCTTGCAGCAGATGCAACAACAGGGCGGGCGCATGCAAACGCTGCTCAACGACTTGCTGCTGCTGGCGAAACTGGAAGCCACGGATTACCCGTCGGACAACCAGCCGGTGCCGATCGACGGCTTGCTGAAATCGATCAAAAGCGACGCGCAGCAATTGTCCGGGCAACGCAATCAGAAGATCACCCTGGAGGCCGACCCGACGATTCTGCTCAAGGGCAGCGAGGCCGAATTGCGCAGCGCGTTCTCCAATCTGGTGTTCAACGCGGTGAAATACACCCCGGCCGAGGGCAGTATCCGCATTCGCTGGTGGGGTGATGATCAAGGCGCGCACTTGAGCGTGCAGGATTCCGGGATCGGCATCGACAGCAAACACCTGCCGCGCCTGACCGAACGTTTCTACCGTGTCGATTCCAGCCGCAACTCCAACACCGGCGGCACCGGGCTGGGCCTGGCGATCGTCAAACACGTGTTGTTGCGCCACCGTGCGCGCATGGAAATCAGCAGCGTGCCCGGCCATGGCAGCACGTTCACCTGCCATTTTGCCCCGGCGCAAGTGGCCAAATCCCAAGCCATCAGCGCCGCCGATTGATACCGGCCAGCACTCGCCACTAGGCAATCGCCAAGTCAGCCGCTACATTGGCGGACTTGTGCCTGCCCTTCAGGCACCGCATTTCCCCTTTTTCGAATACACGGAACCCGCAAAACTCCATCATGGACCCATCCCCTGGCTTGACCCTCGCGACACTCTTCGCCGATTTCGGCATGATTCTTTTTGCTCTGATCCTGGTTTTGCTCAACGGATTTTTCGTTGCGGCGGAATTCGCCATGGTCAAACTGCGCTCGACCCGCGTCGAGGCCATCGCTGAACAGAACGGCTGGCGCGGACACATTCTGCGCACCGTGCACAGTCAGCTCGATGCCTACCTCTCGGCGTGCCAGTTGGGTATTACCCTTGCCTCGCTGGGCCTGGGCTGGGTCGGTGAACCGGCGTTTGCGCATATTCTCGAACCGCTGCTGGAAGCGCTCGGCGTGCAGTCGGCGGAAGTGATCAAAGGTGTGTCGTTCTTCGCCGCGTTCTTCGTCATTTCGTACCTGCACATCGTTGTCGGCGAGTTGGCACCGAAGTCATGGGCGATCCGCAAACCCGAGCTGCTGTCGTTGTGGACGGCGGTGCCGCTGTACCTGTTCTATTGGGCGATGTATCCGGCGATTTACCTGCTCAACGCCAGCGCCAACGCGATTCTGCGGATCGCCGGCCAGGGCGAACCCGGCCCGCACCACGAACACCATTACAGCCGTGAAGAGCTGAAACTGATTCTGCACTCCAGCCGTGGCCAGGACCCGAGCGACCAAGGCATGCGTGTTTTGGCCTCGGCGGTGGAAATGGGCGAGCTGGAAGTGGTCGACTGGGCCAACTCCCGCGAAGACCTGGTGACGCTGGAGTTCAACGCGCCGCTGAAGGAAATCCTCGCGCTGTTCCGTCGCCACAAATTCAGCCGTTATCCGGTGTACGACAGCGAGCGCCAGGAGTTCGTCGGCCTGCTGCACATCAAGGATCTGCTGCTGGAACTGGCGGCGCTGGATCACATTCCGGAGTCGTTCAACCTCGCCGAGCTGACCCGTCCGCTGGAACGCATTTCGCGGCACATGCCGCTGTCGCAACTGCTGGAACAATTCCGCAAGGGCGGCTCGCACTTCGCCGTGGTTGAAGAGGCCGACGGCAACATCATCGGCTACCTGACCATGGAAGACGTGCTGGAAGTGCTGGTCGGCGATATCCAGGACGAGCACCGCAAGGCTGAACGCGGGATCCTCGCGTACCAGCCGGGCAAGTTGCTGGTGCGTGGCGATACGCCGCTGTTCAAGGTTGAGCGTTTGCTCGGCATCGACCTGGACCACATCGAAGCCGAAACCCTCGCCGGGCTGGTCTACGAAACCCTGAAACGGGTGCCGGAAGAAGAGGAAGTGCTGGAAGTCGAAGGTTTGCGGATCATCATCAAAAAGATGAAAGGGCCGAAGATCATTTTGGCCAAGGTGTTGATGCTGGATTAAGTCGGCCCAGGCTTAAACCGCGTCGATCCTTTCGCGGGCAAGCCTCGCTCCTACAGAGAGTGTGAACCTGTAGGAGCGAAGCTTGCCCGCGAAGGCGTCAGACCAGGCGCCACATCACTGCTTGCCCAACGCAAAGTTGGGCAACGCGCCCACCGGTTGATTGAACTGGTACGGAATCGACACCAGCCCCAGCCCGGTATTGCGCTGCACCACAAAGTGCAGGTGCGGGCCGCTGCTGTTGCCGGTATTGCCGGACAACGCCAACGCGCTGCCAACCATCACCCGCTGCCCTTCGCGCACGCTCACCGAGCCTTTCTGCAAATGCAGGTACACGCCCATGGTCCCGTCGTCGTGCAGCACTCGCACGAAATTGCCTGACGGATCATTGCCGCGTCCGGTCTGGCGGTTCTCGGTCTTCACCACCATCCCCGCGCGCGCCGCGATGATCGGCGTGCCTTCGGGCATGGCGATGTCCATGGCGTAACGGTTCTTCGCGCCGAAGTGGCTGTATTGGCCGTTGGCGCCCTGGCTCAAACGAAACGGTCCGCCACGCCACGGGAACGGGTAACGATAGCCCTGAGCGGCGCCTGAAGGGTCGCCCATCGAATATTGGAAGTTCGGGGTATACACCAGCGGTTTGCCGCGCGAAATCGCCGTGAGCAGCGCCAGGCGCGAGTTACTGCGCGCCGGCAACACGCGGCGAATCGGTTTGCCCGGCGCGCCTTTGACGTTGCTCAACCCGGCGAAACTCAGTTCGACTTCCACCGGCGCGTACAGGTCGTTGCGCACGAACACGGCGTCGGCGCCTTTTTGCTTTTTGATGTCGAGGTACACCTGGCGCTCAAGGTGTTCGACCATGCGATCGCGAAAAACGAACACCTGCGAGCCTTTGGTGGGGCGGTCGCTGTAGGAGACCACGCCATTGGCGTCTTTGGACTTGTAGATGGTCATCGCCATCGCCGAAGTGGCAGCGAGCAACAGACCACAGCAAAACAACAGGCGCGCGAGCATGGGCAAGATTCTGTCGAGTAAGGCCTGGTGAGGAGCCTAGCAGGTGCAATGGACCTGGGTAGTCGGCAGATGTTTCAAGATGGGCGCGTCAGCGCGAGGTGTATTGAATTTGATGGCCCCTTCGCGGGCAAGCCTCGCTCCTACAGGGTTTTGGGTTGGCCACACATTTTGTGGCAACACCAATCAACTGTGGGAGTGAGCTTGCTGGCGATGGCGGACTATCAGGCGACGAAGATCACGCGCCGGGGATGAAGTGCTTCTGCGCCGTACCACGGGCGATCAGGCGCGAGATGTAATCGAGCTTCTGCGCGTCCTTGTCGACAAAGCGGAAGGTCAGTTGCAGCCATTCGCTGTCAGGTTTTTGCTCGTGGGCGACGATGGCGTGCAGGTAGCCGTTGAGGCGCGCGGTTTCGGCGTTGTCGCCCTGCTCCAGGTCGAGCACCGCGCTTTCCAGGACTTGCGGCAGGGTGTCGCTGCGTTTTACCACCAGCAGCGCTTCCTTGAGGCTCAAGGCCTTGATCACGCACGGCTGGTTGCCGCTCGACAAGCGCAATTGGCCCTGGCCGCGACCGGCCGGAGTCGCTGAAGCGGCCGGGGCCTTGGGCGGTGCGTTGTTGAGCAAACCACGCGATGCTGCCGCCGCCGGGACCGGGGCTGACGCCGCAGCCACCGGTTTGGCGAATGGATTGACTGGCGCGGCGCCGAGCACTTCGGTCTTGCCACCGGTCAATGCGCTGAGCGAATCGTTGCCGAACGCCGAGTTCATTTTGGTCGGCGCACTGTTCATCAATTTGTCGAGTTTGCCGACTTTGTTCAGCGCCTGTTTGACCTTGGTCAGCAGTTGTTCGTTGGTGAACGGTTTGCTGACGTAACCGGAAACGCCGGCCTGAATCGCCTGGACCACGTTCTCTTTGTCGCCACGGCTGGTGACCATCACGAATGGCATGCTTTTGAGGTTGTCTTGCTCGCGGCACCAGGTCAGCAGTTCGAGGCCGGACATTTCCGGCATTTCCCAGTCGCACAGCACCAGGTCGAACGCTTCGCGCGCCAGAATCGCCTGAGCCTTTTTGCCGTTGACGGCATCTTCGATGCGAATGCCCGGGAAGTAATTACGCAGGCACTTCTTCACCAGGTCACGAATGAACGACGCATCGTCCACGACCAACACACTGACCTTACTCATCCACAACCCCTTTAAAAAATCCTGGCAAGCATACCGCTTTGCTAGTGGCACATCGCCACAAACCTTCAGTCACGCCGGGACTTTTCGTTCGCGGGTGCTGCTTTCGAATTCGGTCCCACAAGCAAAAACGCCCGGCCGAAAGGCCAGGCGTTTTAGTCAGGGCAATCCTACTTATCGTCAGCTTTGCCCGGAACATTAGCGGTTTCGCCACTTGTGCCTTCAACTTCTTCTTTCATGCGCTTGAGGCCAAGGTGACGCACGTCGGTGCCGCGCACCAGGTAAATCACCAGTTCCGAGATATTGCGCGCGTGGTCGCCGATGCGTTCCAGCGAACGCAGCACCCAAATGATGCTCAAGACCCGCGAGATAGAGCGCGGGTCTTCCATCATGTAGGTCGCCAACTCACGCAGCGCGGTCTTGTATTCGCGGTCGATGATCTTGTCGTACTGCGCCACCGACAACGCCAGGTCGGCGTCGAAACGGGCAAACGCGTCCAGCGCATCGCGGACCATGTTGCGCACCTGGTCGCCGATGTGGCGCACCTCAACGTAACCGCGCGGCGCCTCGCCCTCTTCGCACAACTGGATGGCGCGGCGGGCAATCTTGGTCGCTTCGTCGCCGATGCGTTCGAGGTCGATCACCGATTTGGAGATGCTGATGATCAACCGCAAGTCCGACGCTGCCGGCTGACGACGCGCGAGAATGCGCAGGCATTCTTCGTCGATATTGCGTTCCATCTGATTGATCTGATCGTCGATTTCACGCACCTGCTGGGCCAGGCCGGAGTCGGCCTCGATCAGTGCGGTGACGGCGTCGTTGACCTGCTTTTCCACCAGCCCGCCCATCGCCAGGAGGTGGCTGCGCACTTCCTCAAGCTCGGCGTTGAACTGTGCAGAGATGTGATGGGTTAAACCTTCTTTACTGATCATGCGATTGCTCCGCAAAAGCTGTAAGCCGCAAGCTACAAGCTGCAGGCCAATTTGTGTCGTAACGCCGAACCGCTCTGACTTGCCGCTTGAAGCTCGCGGCTCGCAGCTCTACGGCTAGCCGTAGCGCCCGGTAATGTAGTCTTCGGTCTGTTTCTTCGCAGGATTGGTGAACAGCGTATCTGTGTCGCCAAATTCCACCAGTTTGCCCATGTACATGAACGCCGTGTAATCGGACACCCGCGCGGCTTGTTGCATGTTGTGGGTCACGATCACGATGGTGAACTTGGATTTCAGTTCGTAGATCAGCTCTTCGACTTTCAGCGTCGAAATCGGGTCGAGGGCCGAGCACGGTTCGTCGAGCAACAGCACTTCCGGCTCCACGGCGATGGTGCGCGCGATCACCAGACGTTGCTGCTGACCACCGGACAAACCCAGCGCCGATTCATGCAGACGGTCTTTGACTTCGTCCCAGAGCGCCGCGCCTTTCAACGCCCACTCGACGGCTTCGTCGAGCACGCGTTTTTTGTTGATGCCCTGAATGCGCAAGCCATACACGACGTTTTCGTAGATGGTTTTCGGAAACGGGTTGGGCTTCTGGAACACCATGCCGACGCGACGACGCAGCTCCGCGACGTCTTCGCCCTTGCGATAGATGTTGTGGCCGTAGAGGTTGATCGCGCCGTCGACACGGCAGCCGTCGACCAGATCGTTCATGCGGTTGAAGGTGCGCAGCAGCGTGGATTTGCCGCAACCCGACGGGCCGATGAACGCGGTCACGCGCTGTTTCGGGATGTTCATGCTGACGTCGAACAGCGCTTGTTTGTCGCCGTAGTACAGGCTCAGGCCCGGGACTTCGATGGCAACGGTTTCCTGCGCCAGGCTCAGGCTCTGCTTGTCGCGGCCCAGGGCGGACATGTTGATGCCGTGGGTATGTGTTTCGTGCTGCATGGGAGGCTCCCTGTGCTGACAAATTCGGTTCGGTTGCCCACTGGCCTCACAAAAATGGGCCAGCAGTATTGCCGTTCTGTAGGAGCCAGGCTTGCCGGCGAAGGCGTCCTTGAAATCGCCTTCGCCGGCAAGCCTGGCTCCTACAGGGAGTGGCGTAATTAACTATCCAGCGCTTTGTATTTCTCGCGCAGGTGGTTGCGGATGTACACCGCCGACAAGTTCAGCGTGGCGATCACCAGCACCAGCAGCAGCGCCGTGGCGTACACCAGCGGTCGCGCCGCTTCGACGTTCGGGCTCTGGAAGCCGACGTCATAGATGTGGAAGCCCAGGTGCATGATCTTCTGATCCAAATGCAGGTACGGATAGTTGCCATCCAGTGGCAGCGACGGCGCCAGTTTGACCACGCCCACCAGCATCAGCGGCGCCACTTCACCAGCGGCACGCGCCACCGCGAGGATCATCCCGGTCATCATCGCCGGGCTGGCCATCGGCAGGACAATCTTCCACAGCGTTTCAGCCTTGGTCGCGCCGAGGGCCAACGAGCCCTCGCGCACGGTGCGCGGAATCCGCGCCAGGCCTTCTTCCGTCGCCACAATCACCACCGGCACCGCCAGCAGCGCCAGGGTCAGCGAGGCCCAGAGCAGGCCCGGCGTGCCGAAGGTCGGCGCCGGCAAGGCTTCGGGGAAGAACAAACGGTCAACCGAACCACCCAGCACGTACACAAAGAAGCCGAGGCCGAACACGCCGTAGACAATCGCCGGAACGCCCGCCAGGTTGTTCACGGCGATGCGGATCAGCCGCGTCATGGTGTTCTGTTTTGCGTACTCACGCAGGTAAACCGCTGCCAGCACACCGAACGGCGTCACGATCATCGCCATGATCAGCGTCATCATTACGGTGCCGAAGATGGCCGGGAAAATCCCGCCTTCAGTGTTGGCTTCGCGCGGGTCGTCGCTGAGGAATTCCCAGACCTTGCTGAAGTAGAAACCGATCTTGGTCAGCGTGCCCATCGCGTTCGGCTGGTAGGCGTGAACCACCTTGCCGATGTCGATGACGACTTCTTTGCCGTTGGCATCGCGAGCGGTCAGGCTGTCGCGGTTGAACTGGGCGTGCAGGTCCGCCAGGCGCGCTTCGATGTCCTGATAACGCGCGTTCAGTTCAGCGCGTTCGCCGTCCATGTCGGCCTGCGCAGCGGCGTCGAGTTTGCCCGCCAGTTCCAGTTTGCGGCCGTGCAGACGAATGCGTTCGAGGCCGGCGTTGATCGCGCCAATGTCGGATTTCTCCAGGGTCTTGAGCTGCGCCGCAAGCTGGTTGACGCGATCGACGCGCGCCTGCAACTCAGGCCAGGCCGCCTCGCCTTCAGCGATGACCTTGCCGTCCTGTTTGACGTTGACCAGGTAACCGTAGAAGTTGCCCCACTCGCGACGCTCGATGGCCATCAGCTCCGGCGGGGTCTTCTGGTCGGTCAGCCACTCGCCGACGATCCAGGTGAAATCGTTGCCGTTCAAGTCACGGTTGCCGACCTTGATCAGCTCGCGGGTCATGAACTCCGGGCCGACGTCCGGCACCGGCAGACCAGCGCTTTTCAGGCGCTCGCGCGGCACTTCTTCCTTTTGCACCACTTCGCCGACCACCAGGTGATTGGCCTGGCCGGGCACGTCGTAACTGGCGTGAATCAAGTCCGCCGGCCAGAAGTGACCGAGGCCGCGCACGGCAATCACCGCCAGCAGACCAATGGTCATGATGACCGCGATGGACACCGCGCCACCGCTGATCCAGACACCGGGGGCGCCGCTCTTGAACCATCCTTTCAGGGAGTTCTGTTTCACAGACTTCTACCTTTGCTTAAAGCGACGAGTATTTCTTGCGCAGACGCTGACGAATCAGTTCCGCGAGGGTGTTCATGACGAAGGTGAACAACAGCAGCACCAGCGCCGAGAGGAACAGCACGCGGTAGTGGCTGCCGCCGACTTCCGACTCCGGCATTTCCACCGCGACGTTGGCGGCCAGGGTGCGCAGGCCTTCGAACAGGTTCATTTCCATGACCGGGGTGTTGCCGGTGGCCATCAGCACGATCATGGTTTCCCCGACCGCGCGGCCCATGCCGATCATCAGCGCCGAGAAAATCCCCGGGCTAGCGGTGAGGATCACCACGCGCGTCATGGTCTGCCAAGGCGTGGCGCCGAGTGCCAGCGAACCGAGGGTCAAGCCGCGCGGCACGCTGAACACGGCGTCTTCGGCGATGGAGTAGATGTTCGGGATCACCGCGAAACCCATGGCCAGACCGACTACCAGAGCGTTGCGCTGGTCGTAGGTGATGCCCAGATCGTGGGAAATCCACATACGCATGTCGCCGCCGAAGAACCAGGTTTCCATGTACGGGCTCATGTACAGCGAGAGCCAACCGACGAACAGGATCACCGGAATCAGGATTGCGCTTTCCCAGCCGTCCGGCACTTTCAGGCGCATCGACTCAGGCAAGCGACTGAAGATGAAACCGGCGACCAGAATGCCGATCGGCAACAGCATCAGCAGGCTGAAGATGCCCGGCAAATGCCCTTCCACATACGGCGCGAGGAACAGGCCGGCGAAGAAACCGAGGATCACCGTCGGCATCGCTTCCATCAGCTCGATCACCGGTTTGACCTTGCGGCGCAGGCTCGGCGCCATGAAGTAGGCGGTGTAGATGGCGGCGGCGACAGCCAATGGCGCGGCCAGCAGCATCGCGTAGAACGCAGCCTTGAGCGTGCCGAACGTCAACGGCGCAAGGCTCATCTTCGGTTCGAAATCAGTGTTGGCGGCGGTCGACTGCCAGACGTATTTAGGCTCGTCGTAGTTTTCGTACCAGACCTTGCTCCAAAGCGCGCTCCAGGATACTTCCGGGTGGGAATTGTCCAGCAGCAACGGCTGCAGCTTGCCACCCGCCTCGACGATGATGCGGTTGGCGCGCGGCGACATGCCGAAAATGCCTTGGCCGTCGACCACTTGATCGACCAGCAAGGTGCGGTGCGCGGTGCTGTGGAACACGCCGAGCTTGCCCGAGGCATCGAGGGCGACGAAGCCTTTGCGGCGTTCTTCGGCAGTGATTTCAACGATCGGCGTGGTGCCCATCTGGAACGTGCGAATCTGCTTCAGGCGTTGTTCGCCATCCGGGTCGCGGGCCATGAACCATTGGGCCAGACCGCCGTTGGAATCGCCCAGGATCAGCGAAATGCCGCCGACCAACTGGGTCGATGCGGTGATTTGCGCTTCGCCGTTTTCGAGCAGTTTGTAGCGACCGTTGAGGCTCTTGTCGCGCAGGCTGAAGACGTCGGCCTGAGCGCGCCCGTTGATCACGTACAGCCATTGCTGACGCGGGTCGACGAAGATGTTTTTCACCGGCTCGGTCATCTGCGGCAGATCAATGCGTTTCTGCTCGTTGGTGACTTCGCCGGTCATCATGTTTTCTTCGCTGGTCAGCGACAACACGTTGAGCTGCGAACCGGTCGAGCCGACCAGCAACAGCGTGGCGTCGGTGGCATTCAGGCTGACGTGCTCCAACGCCCCGCCCGCCTCGTTCAGCGCCAGTGGGGCTTCGCCGTACGGGTATTCGATGGCCGGCGAGATGGTCTTCTTGCCGTCCGGGTAGCTGACTTTGTAGGTGTGACGGAACACCAGCGCCTGACCGTTGGACAGACCGACCGCCACCAGAGGCTGACCCGGCTGGTCTTCGCCAATGGACGTCACGGTGGTGCCGGCCGGGATCGGCAGGTCGACGCGCCTGAGTTCGGCGCCGCTGTCGATATCAAAGAACAGCGCCTGGCCCTTGTCGGAAACCCGCATGGCGACCTGGTTCTGTTCTTCGAGGGAGATCATCAGCGGCTTGCCGGCGTCTTGCATCCAGGCCGGGGTGATGGCGTCCCTGGCGGTCAGATCGGCACCCTGGAACAGCGGCGCGACGACGTAGCCGAGGAAGAAGAAGATCAGCGTGATGGCGCCAAGCACAGCGAGACCGCCGACGAGGACGTACCAGCGGGTCAGGCGATCCTTGAGCGCGCGGATGCGGCGCTTGCGTTGCAGCTCAGGCGTATTGAAGTCAATGCGCTTGGGTGGACTGGTGGGATTAGTAGTCATGGTGGAATTGGCCAGATCATTCATGCGCACACCCTAGCGATCCTGTATGACAGAAAGATGACAATGCAGTGACGCAACAAATCCGCCGCCAGCGGTGACTGGCAGAGGATCGAAAATTGGGGAGCCGGTATTCACCGGCATTTGCAGGAGCGAAGCTTGTTCGCGAAGGCGTCGGCACATTCAACATCACTGTTGGCTGACCCACCGCTTTCGCGAGCAAGCTTCGCTCCTACACAGGTCCGGGTTTACCCCGGACCTAGGGTTTTACTTCTTTGCGACTTCAGCGCTGCCTTCTTGCAGACCCAGGTCAGCCAGTGCTTTTGCAGCAACTTTGGCCGGCAGCGGGATGTAGCCGTCTTTCACCACAACTTCCTGGCCCTGCTTGGACAGCACCAGTTTCACGAACTCGGCTTCCAGCGGGGCCAGAGGCTTGTTCGGGGCTTTGTTGACGTAGACGTAGAGGAAACGCGACAGCGGGTATTTGCCGTTCAGGGCGTTTTCTTCGGTGTCTTCGATGAACTCGGTGCTGCCTTTCTTGGCCAGTGCCACGGTCTTCACGCTAGCGGTTTTGTAACCGATGCCCGAGTAACCGATGCCGTTCAGCGAGGAGCTGATCGACTGCACGACCGAAGCCGAACCTGGTTGTTCGTTGACGTTCGGCTTGAAGTCGCCTTTGCACAGGGCTTCTTCCTTGAAGTAGCCGTAGGTGCCCGATACCGAGTTACGACCGAACAGCTGAACCGGCTTGTTCGCCAGGTCACCGGTCACACCCAGGTCGCCCCAGGTTTTAATGTCGGCTTTGCCACCGCACAGACGAGTCGAGGCGAAGACCGCGTCCACTTGTTCCATGGTCATGTGCTGGATCGGGTTGTCCTTGTGCACAAACACCGCCAAGGCATCCACGGCAACCGGGATAGCGGTTGGCTTGTAGCCGTACTTGGTTTCAAAGGCCTGCAGCTCGTTGTCCTTCATCTTGCGGCTCATCGGGCCCAGGTTGGCGGTGCCTTCAGTCAACGCAGGTGGCGCGGTGGAGGAACCGGCGGCCTGAATCTGGATGTTTACGTTCGGGTATTCTTTTTTGTAGTTCTCGGCCCACAAGGTCATGAGGTTGGCCAGGGTATCGGAGCCGACACTGGACAGGTTGCCCGACACACCAGTGGTCTTGGTGTAGCTCGGGATAGCAGGGTCAACAGCGGCGAACGCGTTGGCAGTCGCAACGCCAGCAGCGACAAAAGTCATTGCCGCCATCAAACGCTTCAGTTTCATGCCTTACTCCTAGCAGATAGGGTGTGTTAAGTCGGGGCCAAGTATCAGCAGGCCGTGTGAACACTCTATGGCTGAAATATGACAATTGGATGAAAGGCCAGCATTGGAACAACCGCAATAACATGACACGTGAGTTTGGTTGACAAATAATTATTCAAAGCTAGTCTCGTCAACCACGAGAGGAACCCATGATCAACGACCGAATCCGCCGCGCACGCCTGTTGCGCGGCATGTCCCTGGAGGCGCTGGCCCTCCAGCTTGGCGACATCACCAAACAAGGCCTGAGCAAATACGAGAAAGGGTCAAGCACCCCCAACTCGTCTCGCTTGCTGCAAATGGCCAAAGTGTTGGAGGTGAGTCCCGAGTACTTCTTCCGGGCAGAAGCTGTACCGCTGGCGCCATTGGAATTTCGCAAATTGGCGAAAATGCCCAAATATCGCCAGGTTCAGGTCGAAGAGCAGATGCGTGAACACTTGGAGCGTTACATCGCTCTGGAAGAATGCTTTGATCCCGCCGACATCCAGACCCCAGCCACCCCGGCACAGATGCTCCGGGTTACCTCCCTGGAGGAAGCTGAACTCGCCGCCGAAGTGCTGCGCGAGTATTGGGGAATCGGTAGCGATCCAATTGCCAACCTGACCGAGCAACTGGAAGAGCACAGCATCAAAGTCGCAATGCTCACCGGCCCGGCGGATTTCGACGGTGCCTGCGCCGCCACCACTGACGGCAGTCATGTGTTGATCGCCCTGAATGCCGAACGCCCAGGCGAGCGAATACGCTTCACCGCAGCACATGAACTTGGGCATTGGGTCATGCAATTACCCGACGACATGCCCGAACGCGACAAGGAAAATTGCTGCCATCGCTTTGCCGGCGCCTTCCTCTACCCAGCCAAAGGTGTCACCAGTGATTTCGGCAGCCATCCGCGTTCCCGAGTCCATCCTCGCGAATTGTTGATCGCCAAGCGTCAATACGGGATCTCGATGCACGCCGCACTCCGACGCCTCAAAGACCTGAAACTGCTGAGCGACAGCGGCTATAAATCCCTGACCATTCAATTCAGCGCGAACGGATGGCGCCGGGACGAACCTGAGCCATTGCCCTGCAAACCGCCGCAACGCTTCGAATCGTTGGTGTTCTGGGGGCTAGCGGAAGGCTTGATGACCAAATCCCGGGCAGCCGAACTTTTACGCAAACCAGTGAGCGCGCTCGATCCCAACTTCTTGGGCTCACTGGAGAGTGCATGTCCCTGATCTACATCAGCGATACGAATATCTGGATCGATTTCAGAAATGCCGGTCTGCTGGAAATGCTTTTCAGACTGCCCTTCACCTTGTGCTGCACGGATTTTGTGCTGCACGAACTCGAAGATTTCCCCCATGACGAATTGCTCGCCCACGGGCTGATTGTCGAATCCTTCGATAGTGCGGGGGTTGCTCGGTTGTTCAGCCTGAAAACCGAGCACAACAACAGCTCACTTGCCGATGTGTCCTGCTATTTGCTCGCGCAAGAGTCAGGTCGCCCGTTGCTCACCGGTGATGGCAAGCTCAGGCGCCAGGCGCTGCGCGATGGATTGCAAGTGCATGGAGCGCTGTGGCTGCTGGACCTGATGATCGAGCATGCGGTTATTTTTCCATCGCATGCGGCAGATGCGTTGGACAACATGCTCGACCACGGCGCGCGCCTGCCGTCAGGCGAATGTGATGCGAGGCTTGCGCACTGGCGAAAGCCCTAATATCCGCTGAGCCGGCTTACCGCCCCTTCTTCCACAAATAAGCCCCAACCAAGATCCCCACCCCGCAAATGATCGCGACGTAGTAAGCAGGCCCCATCGGGCTTTGCTTGAGCAGCAACGTCACAACCATTGGCGTCAAGCCGCCGAAGATCGCGTAGGCGAGGTTGTAGGAAAACGACAATCCGCTGAAGCGCACCACGGCCGGGAAGGCTTTGACCATGACGTAAGGCACCGCGCCGATGGTGCCGACCAGCAAGCCGGTCAGGGCGTACATCGGGAACAGCCAGTCCGGGTGGTTGAACAGGCTGTGGTAGAAGGTCCACGAACTGATCAGCAACGCGCCGCTGCCGAACACAAACACGCGGCCGGCGCCGAAACGGTCGGCCAGTGCGCCGGACGCCACGCAGCCGAGGCTGAGGAAGACGATGGCCAGGCTGTTGGCCTGCAGCGCGGTAGTTGGCGAGAAATGGTAGACGGTTTGCAGCACGGTCGGGGTCATGAGGATGACGACGATGATCCCGGCCGACAGCAGCCAGGTCAGCAGCATGGAAATCAGGATCGCCCCGCGATGGTCACGCAGCACCGCGCGCAGCGGCACTTCTTCGGCCAGGGCCTTGCGCAGTTGCAGCTCGGCGAATACTGGAGTCTCGTGCAGCCAGCGGCGCAGGTACACGGAGAACAAACCGAACACGCCGCCGAGTAGGAACGGGATCCGCCAGGCGTAATCCGCGACTTCGATGGGCGTGTAAATGCTGTTGATCGCCGTGGCGACCAGCGAACCCAGGAGAATGCCGGCGGTCAGGCCGCAGGTCAGGGTGCCGCAGGCGTAGCCGATGTGTCTCTGCGGCACGTGTTCGGAAACGAATACCCAGGCGCCCGGCACTTCACCGCCAATCGCCGCGCCCTGAATCACCCGCATCAGCAGCAACAGAATCGGCGCCCACATGCCGATCTGCGCATACGTCGGCAGCAGACCCATGATCAGCGTCGGCACGGCCATCATGAAAATGCTCAAGGTGAACATTTTCTTGCGTCCCAGCAGGTCGCCGAAATGCGCCATGACAATGCCGCCCAGCGGCCGCGCCAGGTAGCCGGCGGCGAAGATGCCGAAGGTCTGCATCAGGCGCAGCCACTCGGGCATGTCGGCCGGGAAAAACAGCTTGCCGACCACGGTGGCGAAGAATACGAAGATGATGAAGTCGTAGAACTCCAGCGCGCCGCCGAGTGCGGACAGCGACAAAGTCTTGTAGTCATTGCGGGTCAAGGGACGTGCGGATTGCGTCGGCTGCGCGATGCTCGAGGGCGCTGTGGTCATGGCAAGGGCTTCTCTTATAGTCGGATCTGCAACCCCAACAACGCTGGCGGAGGCTTGGGCAGGTCCGGCACGATAGCAAATTGTTCGAAAAAGCACATAGAGGCGCGTAATTGACGGTCGAAATGAGAACCCGACGGTCGTCTCGGAGTCTACCGATCGATATACTCGCAAGCCTGTAACAGTTTGAAAGGGTTGCTGTGCGAAAACGCCTCCGGGAGTTCACAGGCGATTTCGCAGAGTTTCCCTTTAGGCGCCTTACGAAAAACGTGACGAACGTAGTATGTTCGGGGCTGAATCGTTTTTTCTGAGACGGCTATCACCTTGAAGTATTAATGAAGAGTCACGGGTCAGAGGCACCCCCGGCATGATAGAGCTCGAACAAGAAGATCCAATCCCGCAAGGCGACCTTGCCCTGCAAATCACCGCACTCCCACGCGAAACCAACGGCTTCGGCGATATTTTCGGCGGCTGGCTGGTGGCGCAGATGGATTTGGCCGGTACCGCAATGGCCAGCAAAGTTGCCGGTGGCCGCGTCGCGACTGTGGCGATCGACCGGATGGCATTCCTGGTGCCGGTGGCGGTGGGCGCGCAGCTTTCCTTTTATACCCAGGCGCTGGAAATCGGCCGCAGCTCGATCCAGATGATGGTCGAAGTCTGGAGCGACGATCCGTTGTCCAGCGAATGGCGCAAAGTGACGGAAGCGGTATTTGTGTTTGTCGCCATCGATGGCAGTGGTCGCACACGTTCGGTGCCGTCGCGCGCTCGTTAAACCTGCTGGTTAAACAAGGCGCTGCTTTTGCGGTCCATTGCAGTCATTGATCCTGATTGAGAGTTGCCCCATGAGCACGCCCAACGTTGAAGCCGTGAAACTCGATGAACTGAACTGCTGGCGCATCCGCCACGGGCAGGCCGAATTGCTGGTGGCCCAGCAAGGCGCGCACATCCTCAGTTATCAATTGGCCGGCCAACCGCCGCTGATCTGGCTCAACGACGAGGCCGTGTTCAAGACCGGCAAAAGCATCCGCGCCGGGGTGCCGGTGTGCTGGCCGTGGTTTGGCGTGTTCGCGCGCAATCCGCAAAGTGTGCAGGCGATGCGCGTCGGCAATGATGCGGCGAATGCCCACGGTCTGGTCCGGGCGATGGACTGGCAATTGGGCGGCATCGAAGCCGAGGGCGAGAGCTTGAACGTCGAGTTCATCCTGCCCCGCCCCGAAGGCGGGTTCGCCGAATGGCCGCATCAGGTGGATTTGAAGTTGCGCATTCGTCTGGATGAACAACTGCACATCAGCCTCACCAGCCATAACCGCGGCACTGAAACCGTGTCCATCAGCCAGGCGCTGCACAGCTACTTCGCGGTCAGCGATGTGCGCAATGTGCACGTCGAAGGGCTGGACGGCTTGAGCTACATCGATACCGCCAAGGACTGGACCACGGCCACTCAGAGCGGTGATCTGGCGTTTGTCGGCGAGACGGACCGGATCTATCTGGACGTCCCGCAGCAACTGAGCATTGTCGACCCAACCTGGGAACGGCGCATCGAGCTGACCAGCAGCGGTTCACGCACAGCGGTGATCTGGAACCCGTGGATCGATCGTGCGGCGGCGTTGAGCGACATGGCTGACGACGGCTGGCAGCGCATGCTGTGCATCGAGACCGCGAATGTGATGGATGACGTGGTGGATCTCGCGGCGGGTGCCAGTCATACGTTGGGCGTAAGCATCGGCAGCAAACCCCTGTAAGCAACACCACAAAACCAATGTAGGAGCGAGCCTGCTCGCGATAGCGGTGTAACAGTCAACACAGAGGTTGAATGTTATGGCCTCATCGCGAGCAGGCTCACTCCCACAGTTTTGAATCCCTACAAATCCGCCTCTTCCACCACCCGCACTTTCGCCGCATCCAGCGCATACGCCGCATCAGCCAGGTCATTACTGACCTTCTCGACCTTCAACTTCCCGGTCACCCACAGCGGTGTGTAGATGTCGTCCAGTTTCAAGCCTTGCGGATAACGCACCAGCACCAATTGGTTGGGCGGCGGTGGCGGCACGTGGATGCAGGCGCCGGGGTACGGCACGAGGAAAAACAGCGTGCTGCGGCCCTTGG
Organism: Pseudomonas sp. SJZ131; assembly: GCF_007828705.1. Taxonomy (NCBI): domain Bacteria; kingdom Pseudomonadati; phylum Pseudomonadota; class Gammaproteobacteria; order Pseudomonadales; family Pseudomonadaceae; genus Pseudomonas; species Pseudomonas sp. SJZ131. The sequence continues at coordinate 590,542 of NZ_VIVC01000003.1, forward strand.
CGTCGGACTCCAGCGGCACCGGATAACCGCCGATGCGGATGTCCTTGTCGTTCATCGACGCCACGGTTTTGCTCGAATACATCACCGCCGGCAGGCCTTTGCTCTGCTTCAGGCCACCCTTGGCCGTGAAGGTGCCGTCGCTTTCGGGCGAGTCGTGGTCGATTTCGGGCATGGCTTCGAGGGCTTTCTGGTCCGACTTGGGCATCAACTCGAGCCAGTCGGTTTCCGGAAGTTCGCCGGCATGGGCGAGGCCCGAGCCCAGTAAGAGGAAAGTCAGCAGGAGACGGCGCATGGAGGTGCTCGGCAAAGGAAAGGACGAAACAACGCCGGGCATTCTAGCCCTCTCGGCCTGCGCAGCAGAGAGGGCTTGGTCGGCAGATCAGTTCTTTTTGATCAAACCGTAGATCACCAGCAGCACGACCGCACCGACCAGCGCACCGATGAAGCCCGCGCCTTGACCGGCCTGGTAGATGCCCAGTGCCTGGCCGCCATAAGTGGCCGCCAACGAACCGCCGATACCGAGCAAGATGGTCATGATCCAACCCATGCTGTCATCACCCGGTTTCAGGAAGCGCGCCAGCAGGCCGACGATCAAGCCGATAAAGATGGTTCCAATAATTCCCATGGCACTTTTCCTCTGAATGATTTGGATATGCCAAGCCTAGTCAGACTTTGGCATCCTGCAATCAGAGAACCATTGGCAATTAAGGTTCCGCAGCGCCGAAATGAAACTATTCGGCAATCAGCGCTTCAACCTTGAGAATCTGCGCTGCCAGCGTTTCGCGATCCGCGCAACGCAAGTTGGCGTGACCGACCTTGCGCCCGGCCTTGAACGCTTTGCCGTAGTGATGCAGATGGCAATCGTCAATGGCCAGGACCTTCTCGGTGTCCGGCACTTTGCCGATGAAGTTGAGCATCGCGCTCTCACCGACCTTGGCCGTCGAACCCAGCGGCAAACCGGCAACGGCGCGCAGATGGTTTTCAAACTGGCTGCACTCGGCGCCTTCAGTCGTCCAGTGCCCGGAATTGTGCACGCGCGGGGCGATTTCGTTCGCCTTGAGGCCACCGTCGACTTCAAAGAACTCGAACGCCATCACGCCGACGTAATTCAACTGCTTGAGCACACGGCTGGAATAGTCTTGCGCCAGCGCTTGCAACGGGTGATCGGTGCTGGCCACGGACAGCTTGAGGATGCCGCTGTCGTGGGTGTTGTGAACCAGCGGATAGAAGCGCGTTTCGCCATCGCGGGCGCGCACGGCGATCAGCGACACTTCGCCGGTGAACGGCACGAAGCCTTCCAGCAGGCAGGCCACGCTGCCCAACTCGGCGAACGTGTCGACCACATCTTCAGGCTTGCGCAGGACTTTCTGGCCCTTGCCGTCGTAGCCCAGAGTGCGGGTTTTCAGCACGGCGGGCAGACCGATGGACGCGACAGCGGCGTCCAGATCGGCTTGCGATTGAATATCGGCGAACGCCGGGGTGGGAATCCCCAGGTCCTTGAACATGCTCTTCTCGAACCAGCGATCACGGGCGATGCGCAGCGCTTCGGCGCTCGGGTAGACCGGCACGAACTGCGACAGAAACGCCACGGTTTCGGCCGGGACGCTTTCGAACTCGAAGGTCACCAGATCGACTTCATCGGCCAGTTGGCGCAAGTGATCCTGATTGCCGTAATCGGCCCGCAGGTGCTCGCCCAAAGCAGCGGCGCAAGCATCCGGCGCCGGGTCGAGGAAAGCGAAGTTCATGCCGAGCGGAGTGCCCGCCAGCGCCAACATGCGGCCCAATTGGCCGCCACCGATTACACCGATCTTCATCGTCAACAACCTCAGGCGATGCGTGGGTCTGGATTGTCCAGGACGCTGTCTGTCTGTTCAGCACGGAAAGTTTTCAGCACCGCGTGGAACTGCGGGTGCTTGGCGCCGAGGATGCTCGCCGAGAGCAGCGCGGCGTTGATCGCGCCAGCCTTGCCGATGGCCAGGGTGGCAACCGGAATGCCGGCGGGCATTTGCACGATCGAGAGCAACGAATCGACGCCCGAGAGCATCGACGACTGCACCGGAACGCCGAGCACCGGCAGGTGGGTCTTGGCCGCACACATGCCCGGCAAGTGCGCCGCGCCACCGGCACCGGCGATGATCACCTCGATGCCTCGCGCCTCAGCTTCTTCGGCGTACTGGAACAGCAAGTCCGGGGTGCGGTGGGCGGAGACCACTTTCACCTCGTAAGGAATGCCGAGCTTTTCCAGCATGTCGGCGGTGTGGCTAAGGGTGGACCAATCGGACTTGGAGCCCATGATCACGCCAACCAGTGCGCTCATCGTCGTGCCTCTTCTCTCTGGGCGCCCGGGGGCGCGTCAAAAAACAACAAGCCACGCAAAAATGCGTGGCTCGATTGTACGAAAAATGGCCAGTCAAGCCGGCCGAAGGCCGCGCAGTATACCTCAATGAAGCAGATAAACAGCCCCCTGCGCGACCATCTGTCATAAGGCCAAAAGTCGCGGTTTTATTGACTTGAGAGTCAGTCAAATACCCCGCAATCCACCTGCGGGAGCGAGCTTGCTCGCGATATAGTCAGGTCAGTCAACCTTGTTCCTGAATGCAAGCCCGTCATCGCGAGCAGGCTCGCTCCCACAGGGGTCAGTCGGTTTGCTCAGGAACCTTGCGCGGCGCCGCCCTCGAGTTTGCGCCAGAGCAATCGCACGTTGGCCTTGCGCACCAGCGCGCAGCGGTACAAACGAATCTCCAGCGGCACGTGCCATTGCGGGCCGCCGCACACCACCAGCTCACCGCGCGCCAGCTCGGCGCGCACGCTCAGCTGCGGCACCCAGGCGATGCCCAGACCTTCGAGCGCCATGCTTTTCAGGCTGTCGGCCATCGCGGTCTCATAGATAGTGGTAAAGCGCAGCGCGCGTTGGCGCAGCAGCAGATTCACCGAGCGCCCCAGAAACGCTCCGGCGCTGTAGGCCAACAGCGGCACACTGGCGTCGCCCTCCAGATCGAACAACGGCTTGCCGTCGGCATCCGCCGCGCACACCGGCAACATCTCGGTTTGCCCCAAGTGCAGTGACGGGAAAATCTCCGGGTCCATTTGCATCGCCGCGTCCGGGTCGTAGAACGCCAGCATCAAATCGCAACCGCCCTCGCGCAACGCGTGCACCGCATCGCCAACGTTGGTCGCAACCAGCCGCGTGGCAATGTTCAAACCTTCATTACGCAACTGCGCGATCCAGCGCGGAAAGAAGCCCAGTGCCAACGAGTGAGCCGCCGCCACCTGCATGACTTCGCCCTGCCCGCCCTCAAGGTGATGCAGATGACGCAGCACTTCGCCCAACTGTTCAACCACCGTGCGCGCCGTCACCAGAAACAACTGCCCCGCCGCCGTCAGTTCGATCGGCGTGCGCGAGCGGTTGACCAATTGCAGGCCCAGCGCGGCTTCCAGACTGCGGATCCGCCGACTGAACGCAGGCTGGGTGACGAAGCGCCGCTCAGCCGCCTGGGAGAAACTGCGGGTCGCGGCCAAGGCGCTAAAGTCCTCCAGCCATTTGCTTTCCAGATTCATCAGGTCCTCCCGGACACGCACCAAATTAGCTCACACGTTTGCCGCGTACACGGCGTCACATCGGCATTATGCCGAATGTGCATAGGCCAGCGGTTAACAGCATTGGCCCAAAATTGTTCACAAGCCTAGCATTTGCAGCGTTCCGGCACAGACCGGGTCCATATTGAGATGATTTCTATCATGTCCTCCGCTGCATCATTCCGCACAGAAAAAGACCTGCTTGGCGTACTCGAAGTGCCCGCTCAAGCGTATTACGGCATCCAGACCCTGCGAGCGGTGAACAACTTCCGTCTCTCCGGCGTTCCGATTTCGCATTACCCGAAGCTGGTTGTCGGCCTGGCCATGGTCAAACAGGCCGCCGCTGACGCCAACCGCGAGCTGGGTCATCTGAGCGAAGCCAAGCACGCTGCCATCAGCGAAGCCTGTGCACGATTGATCCGCGGCGACTTCCACGAAGAGTTCGTGGTCGACATGATTCAGGGCGGCGCTGGCACGTCGACCAACATGAATGCCAACGAAGTCATCGCCAACATCGCGCTGGAGGCCATGGGCCACCAGAAGGGCGAATACCAATACCTGCACCCGAACAACGACGTGAACATGGCGCAGTCGACCAACGATGCCTACCCGACGGCGATCCGCCTGGGTCTGCTGTTGGGCCACGACGCGCTGCTGGCCAGCCTCGACAGCCTGATTCAGGCATTCGCGGCCAAAGGTCAGGAATTCGCTCACGTCCTGAAAATGGGCCGCACGCAACTGCAAGACGCTGTGCCGATGACCCTCGGCCAGGAATTCCGTGCTTTCGCCACCACACTGGGCGAAGACCTGGCCCGTCTGAAGACGCTGGCCCCGGAACTGCTGACCGAAGTCAACCTGGGCGGCACCGCGATCGGCACCGGCATCAACGCCGACCCGCGTTACCAGCACCTCGCCGTCGAGCGTCTGGCGCTGATCAGCGGTCAACCACTGGTGCCGGCCGCCGACTTGATCGAAGCGACTTCCGACATGGGCGCCTTCGTGCTGTTCTCCGGCATGCTCAAGCGCACTGCGGTCAAGCTGTCGAAAATCTGCAACGACCTGCGCCTGCTGTCCAGCGGCCCACGCACCGGCATCAACGAAATCAACTTGCCGGCGCGTCAGCCAGGTAGTTCGATCATGCCCGGCAAGGTCAACCCGGTGATCCCGGAAGCGGTCAACCAGGTAGCGTTCCAGATCATCGGCAACGACCTGGCCCTGACCATCGCGGCTGAAGGCGGGCAACTGCAACTGAACGTGATGGAGCCGCTGATCGCGTTCAAGATCTTCGACTCGATCCGCCTGCTGCAACGCGCCATGGACATGCTGCGCGAACACTGCATCGTCGGCATCACCGCCAACGAAGAGCGCTGCCGCGAACTGGTCGAGCACTCGATCGGCCTGGTTACCGCGCTGAACCCGTACATCGGCTATGAAAACGCCACCCGCATCGCCCGTATCGCCCTTGAAAGCGGCCGCGGCGTGCTGGAACTGGTGCGCGAAGAAGGCTTGCTCGACGACGAAATGCTCGCCGACATCCTGCGCCCGGAAAACATGATTGCTCCGCGTCTGGTGCCTCTCAAGGCCTGACCAAACGCCGGTTCTTGCCCTTGTCACCAAGGGCACGAGAGCCACGCTCACCAGGTCGAGGGACTAGACACCTCTCACCTTTTGAGGGCTTGGGGATTTATTCCCCAAGCCCTTTTTTTTAACTTTTGAAGGACGTCCACCTCCTGTAGGAGTGAGCCTGCTCGCGATGAACGATCACGCGGTGCAACTGCAAAGGTCGCGGTGACTGCATCGCGAGCAGGCTCACTCCTACAAAAGCCCGGTGCCATAAATGCCAGGTGTTTCAAAGGCTTCGTTTCGTCGCTTGCACCGCTACCGTGCAGACGGACGGCACTCGGATAGGTATAGTGCCGCCCCTCTTCGCGTGAGCGGTCGTCGGTAACGAGGCCCAAACCCATGCGAAACCCGAACTAATAACAAACTCCGCGATATGGAACTCCGGGACGACACATTCGCCTCACCTGTTTTGCCCTGCGCGAACCGGTGTAACGCGATGTTTCTGCCAGTCCAGCATTTGCTTAAACAAAAAACAGCGAGGAATACTCCATGCTCGAAGTCATCAACGGCTTCCTCTCAGAGAAAGTACTGATCGTGCTCATTGTCGGGCTCGGTGGCTACTTCACGATCCGCTCGCGTTTCGTTCAATTGCGCCATTTCTTCCATATGTTCGCGGTGTTTCGCGACAGCCTCAAAAGCAGCGCCGGTCAGCTCAGCTCGTTCCAGGCGCTGATGCTCAGCCTCGCCGGTCGCGTTGGCGCCGGCAACATCGCCGGGGTCGGCATCGCCGTGACCATGGGCGGCCCGGGCGCAGTGTTCTGGATGTGGGTGACCGCGCTGGTCGGCATGTCCAGCAGCTTCTTCGAATGTTCCCTCGGCCAGCTCTACAAGCGCTGCGACTCCGACGGCACCTATCGCGGCGGCCCGTCCTATTACATTCAGCACGGTTTGCAGAAGCGCTGGTTGGGCATGGTCATGGCGTTCCTGCTGCTGGTGACCTTCGGTTTTGCCTTCAACGGCCTGCAATCCCACGCCGTGACCCACTCGCTCAAAGACGCGTTCGAACTTGACCCGATGTACACCGGCGCCGCGCTGGCGGTGTTGCTCGGTCTGGTGTTCATCGGCGGGATCAAGCGCATCGCCAAGGTCGCTGACCTGCTGGTGCCGGTGAAAACCCTGGTGTACATCGGCGTGACCCTCTACGTGATCGTGCTGCAATTCGACCACGTACCGGCGATGCTGATGACCATCGTCAAAAGCGCTTTTGGTCTGGATCAAGCGTTCGGCGGCCTGGTGGGCAGCGCGATCATCATGGGCGTGAAACGCGGCGTGTTCGCCAACGAAGCCGGTCTGGGCAGTGCGCCCAACGTGGCGGCGGTGGCGTCGGTCGAGCACCCGGTGGCGCAAGGCGTGGTTCAGGCGTTCAGCGTGTTCCTCGACACCTTCATCATCTGCACCTGCACCGCGTTGCTGATCCTGCTGTCGGGTTTCTACACGCCGGGCTTCGAGGGCGACGGCATTGCCCTGACCCAGAACTCGCTGGCCGCTGTCGTGGGTGACTGGGGCCGCAGCTTCATTTCCGTGGCGCTGTCGTTGTTTGTGTTCACCTCGATCCTCTACAACTACTACCTCGGCGAGAGCAACCTGCGGTTCCTGATCGGTGAAAACCGCTTGGCGCTGATGGCTTATCGCGCGCTGGTGCTGGTATTGATCTACTGGGGCGCGATCGAAAACCTCGGCACGGTGTTCGCGTTTGCCGACATCACCATGACCATGCTCGCGTTCGTCAACCTGATCGCGTTGTTCCTGCTGTTCAAGATCGCCATGCGCGTGCTGCGTGACTACGACGACCAGCGCGCTGCCGGGATCAAGACGCCGGTGTTCGATTCGAGCAAGTTCCCGGACCTCGACCTCGACTTGCAAGCCTGGCCAGCCAACCCGCCAGCCGCTTCCACCAAGGTTGAAGCCGCGACGCAAGCCAAGCCGCAAGACGTAGCCGCAGCGCAACGCTGATCGGTTAAAGTGCGAAAAACCTTGTAGCAGCGAGCCTGCTCGCGAGCGGTCGTAACCTTCAACTTCACCGTTGACTGAAACGCCGCCATCGCGAGCAGGCTCACTCCTACACCGGACGTCATCGTTCTCGGAGATCTCCATGAATTCCTCGACCTATCCTGCCGCCCAGCACGTCATGGTGCTCTACACCGGCGGCACCATCGGCATGCAGGCCAGCGCTGCCGGTCTGGCCCCAGCCTCCGGTTTCGAAGCGCGGATGCGCGAATACCTGCACAGCCAACCGCAACTCGTGGTGCCGCAGTGGCGCTTTCGCGAGATGAGCCCGCTGATCGACAGCGCCAACATGACGCCCGCCTACTGGCAGCAACTGCGCGAAGCGGTGGTCGATGCGGTGGACGTGCAGGGCTGCGACAGCGTGTTGATCCTGCACGGCACTGACACCCTCGCCTACAGCGCGGCGGCGATGAGTTTCCAATTGCTCGGCCTGCACGCGCGTGTGTGTTTTACCGGCTCGATGTTGCCGGCCGGCGTGACCGACAGCGATGCCTGGGAAAACCTCGGCGGTGCTCTGGTCGCCCTCGGCCAAGGCCTGGCGCCGGGCGTGCACCTGTACTTCCACGGCGAACTGCTGGACCCGACACGCTGCGCGAAAGTGCGCAGTTTCGGCCGCCATCCGTTCAAGCGCCTGGAACGTCAGGGCGGCGGCGTGAAGGCGACTTCATTGCCGACAGAACTGACCTGTAACCAGCCGAAAAACCTCGCGAACGTTGCGGTGCTGCCGCTGTTCCCCGGCATCGGCGCCGACGTGCTGAACGGCCTGCTCGACAGCGGCATTCAGGGTCTGGTGCTGGAATGCTACGGCAGCGGCACCGGGCCGAGCGACAACCCCGAGTTCCTCGCCGCGCTGGTCCGCGCGCGGGACAACGGCGTGGTGGTGGTTGCGGTCACGCAATGCCATGAAGGTGGCGTCGAGCTGGATGTGTACGAGGCTGGCAGTCGCTTGCGCGGCGCTGGCGTGTTGTCCGGTGGCGGCATGACCCGCGAAGCGGCGTTCGGCAAATTGCACGCGCTGCTCGGCTCGGGGCTGGAAAACGCCGAAGTGCGACGCCTGGTCGAACTCGACCTGTGCGGCGAACTGAGCTGACCCCACACCGCCCTTGTCTCACGGCTTGCCCGCGCAGCGTCATCGAAGACGCCAGAAGCTTCGCGGGCAAGCCTCGCTCCTACAGGTGTTATTGAGTGCCTTGATCGTGCCAGCGGGCATATAACTTGCTCCATTCCAGCATCCCAAGGCTGGAAGCCCCCATGCTGCACTCGCACCTCACCACCCTCAACGCGGTTTCCCTGGTGCTCAGCACTTTCCGCGCCGAAGGCTTGTCCAGCGCAGCGTTGCTCGCTGGCAGCGGCATCAGCGCGGCGGATTTGAGCCGGGCGGACACGCGCATAACCACCAATCAAGAGATGCAGGTCTGCGCCAATGCGGTCGCGCTCAAGCGTGATATCGGCCTGGAACTGGGCCGGCGCATGCACGTTTCGTCCTACGGCATGCTTGGTTATGCGCTGCTCACCAGTGCCACCTTCGGTGACGCTTTGCGCTTGGCGATGCGCTATCCGGCGCTGTTGGGAACACTTTTCGAGCTGAGCCTGGAAGACGACGGCGAGCGTGTCTGGTTCGTCGCCGCCGATTATCGGGAGAACCCGGCGCTGGCGGTGTTCAATGCCGAATTCTGTCTGGTGTCGCTGAAAGTCATCTGCGACGACCTGCTCGGCCATCCGCTGCCGCTGCTCGGCGCACGCTTCGAGCACGCGGCGCCGGATTATCAGGCGACCTACGCCGAACACTTCAATTGCCCCCTGAGCTTCGGTGCGCCGGACAACGCCTTTGCCTTCGACCGCGCGTGGCTCGATCAGCCGTTGCCGCTGGCCGATGTCATCACCCATCAAGCCATGGCCGAACGTTGCCGCAAGCAGAACACCGAGTTCACCGGGCGCCAGGCCTGGCTCGGGCGGATCCGCCAGTTGCTCGGCGCGCAATTGAACGCGGCGCCGGGACTTGAGGGGTTGGCGGCGCAGATGAAATGTTCGGCGCGCACTTTGCGCCGGCATCTCAAGGATTTGGGCTGCAGCTATCAGGAGCTGCTCGATGAGCTGCGATTCGAGCGAGCCAAGCAAATGCTCTGCGACGATCAACTGCCGATCTACCAGATCGCCGAGGCGCTGGGCTTCAGCGAAACCGCCAGTTTCCGCCACGCGTTCGTGCGCTGGAGCGGTGTCGCGCCGAGCCAGTTCCGCCCTTAAGCACCACGACGCAGGAATCAAATCCCTGTAGGAGCGAGGCTTGCCCGCGAAGCTTTTAGAGTTCGCGAGGACGCCTTCGCGGGCAAGCCTCGCTCCTAAGGGTTCTGCGTCATTCGGGGGCAGGCGCGCGCCAACAAGGGGCGAATTGCGGTCAGAGGTTTTGGCCATATCGATCCCCTTTTGGCCTCTCCTGCCGTTCTCCCAAACGCCGCGCGAGGCAAGACTGGGTGCAACCGAATCAGCCTGCGGAGAACAACAAAATGCTGACGATTTACTCAGACGATCACCACCTGCACCACGGCCGCTGCGAATTGATGGACGGGCAACTGCTGCCCTGCTTCGAAATGCCCTCGCGCGCCGACCATGTGCTGCAACGGGTCAAGGATCGCCAACTCGGCGCGGTGGAAGCGCCGCAGGACTTCGGCCTCGGGCCGATCCAGCGTGTTCACGACCACGCCTATCTGGAATTCTTCAAAGGTGCCTGGGCGCGCTGGACCGAATACAACACGGACGGCGACTTGCTGCCCTACACCTGGCCGGCGCGCACGCTACGGCGGATCATGCCGACCAGCCTGCACGGGCAGCTCGGTTATTACAGTTTCGACGGCGGCGCGCCGATCACCGCCGGCACCTGGCAAGCGGCGTACAGCGCCGCGCAAGTGGCATTGACCGCGCAAGCGGCGATCCAGCGCGGCGCCCGCAGTGCTTTCGCGTTGTGCCGGCCGCCGGGACACCACGCCGCCAGCGATTTGATGGGCGGTTATTGCTACCTCAACAACGCGGCGATTGCCGCTCAGGCCTTCATCGATCAGGGCCACAAGAAAGTCGCGATCCTCGACGTCGATTACCACCACGGCAACGGCACGCAATCGATTTTCTACGAGCGCAGCGATGTGCTGTTCACCTCGATCCACGGCCACCCGGAAGCCGAATTCCCATTCTTCCTCGGCTACGACGATGAACTGGGCGAAGGCGCCGGCGAAGGCTCCAACTTCAACTACCCTTTGCCCGCCGGCTCAGGCTGGCAGACCTGGAGCGCCGCGCTGGAGCAGGCCTGTCAGGAGATCGAAAAGTACGGTGCCGACATCGTCGTCGTGTCGCTGGGCGTCGACACGTTCAAGGACGATCCGATCTCGCAGTTCAAGCTCGACAGCCCGGATTACCTGGCCATGGGCGCACGCATCGGCAAGCTCGGCAAACCGACGCTGTTTGTCATGGAAGGTGGCTACGCGGTAGAGGAAATCGGCATCAACGCCGTCAACGTTCTCGAAGGTTTTGAAAGCGCCCATTGAGGAAGTAAAACGATGAACAGACTCAAGCGTTTTATCGCTCCAGCGTTCGTCCCCACGATGCTGTGCGCGACGTTGCTCAGTGGCGCCGCCCACGCCGAAGAACGGACGTTGCGCGTCTACAACTGGTTCGACTACATCACACCCAAAGCGCTGGAAGATTTCAAAGCGCAGAACACCCAGACCAAACTGGTTTACGACATCTTCGACACCAACGAAGCGCTCGAAGCCAAGTTGCTCACCGGCAATTCCGGTTACGACGTGGTGGTGCCGTCCAACGTTTTCCTCGCCAAGCAGATTGAAGCCGGGGTGTTCCAGCCGCTGGACCGCAGCAAGTTGCCGAACTGGAACCACCTCGATCCCAAGTTGATGAAGCTGATCGAGGCCAACGACCCCGGCAACAAATTCGCCGTGCCGTACATGTACGGCACCATCCTGATCGGCTTCAACCCGGACAAAGTCAAAGCCGCGCTCGGCGACAACGCGCCGGTGGACAGTTGGGACCTGATCTTCAAGGAAGAAAACATCAGCAAGCTCAAGCAGTGCGGCGTCGCCCTGCTCGACTCGCCGTCGGAGATCCTGCCGCTGGCCCTGCAACACCTGGGGCTGGACCCGAACAGCAAAAAACCGGCGGATTACGCAAAGGCTGAAGCGCTGCTGATGAAGATTCGGCCGTACGTGACGTACTTCCATTCCTCGAAATACATGGCCGACATCGCCAACGGAGACATCTGCGTCGCGGTCGGTTAGCGGCAGTTTCTCCCAGGCCGCCAATCGCGCCAAAGAGGCGAAAAACGGTGTCGTGGTCGACATGCGTCTGCCCAAAGAAGGCGCGCCGATCTGGTTCGACATGCTCGCGATTCCCAAAGGCGCGAAGAACCCGCAAGACGCCTACACCTTCATCAACTACCTGCTGCAACCGCAGGTGATTGCGCCGGTCAGCGATTTTGTCGGTTACCCGAACCCGAACAAGGACGCTACCGAAATGGTCGATCCGGCGATCCGCAACAACCCCAACCTGTACCCGACCGAGTCGGCGATGAGCACGCTCTACACCTTGCAACCGCTGCCGCGTGATGCCGAACGCGCACGCACGCGGGTCTGGACCAAGATCAAATCGGGCACCTGACACAGCCGCCCTGCCTGAGCAAAGACCCGCCGCGCGCGGGTCTTTTTTTTGCCTGCGATAAATAACTACCACCCGCAGCAGCATCGCGTTTCCTACCGTGGGCCACTCCGTAATGCCCCGGTCAACAAGGAACCGACCATGACCTCCCCGCCCGAACACCTCAACAACGCCATGCTGCTGCAGGAAAAAAGTGCGCTGATCTACCAGACCAGCCGCGGCCCCAGCCTGCGGGAAGTCGGCGCAAAACTGTTGCGCGAAGCGCTGCACGAGCTGTACCCGAACCTGCACATCGATCCGGATCGCACCTTGATCGTCACCCCGCACTGGGAGCCGGCGGGTGAATTGCTGAACAGCTTCGAGCCGCTGATCGAAACCATGACCACCACGTTGCTGGCGCAAAGTCGCTCGGCACAAGCGGCCAACTTCATTGAAGGCGAGCACTTCCTGACCCCCGCGCCGCTCACCGAATACCCCGTACAACTGGCGGTCAGCATCGAGGACATCGCCAACCTGCTGAACAACTACGCGCCGCTGCTGTTTATCGAATTCCAGCAGCAGCAACTCGCTTACTGGAACGCGCCAATCAGCGGCAAACCGCGCTGGCATGAACTCAGCGACTCCCTGAGAAAAGCCTTGAACCTGCAACAGATCAAAGGCTGGACCGCCGATGACTGCGAAGTCGCCCGGGCCGTTTCCGCCTACCCCGACAAAACCGAGCGAGCCACGGCCAACACCGCGATCCCCGGCATTCAGGCGTGCCTGATCGACATCGATTACGACGAGCCGGGCAACGTCCGCCACGTCGTGCTCAGCGGCGCGATCGTGCTCAAGGCGACTCATAACAACCGCGATATTCTGCTGCTGCACAGCATCGAGGGCGGCTACGAAACTTTCGAGTCCATGCAAGCGCTGGGCGATTCCCTGCCGACACGCATGGGCATGGAGGACACCGGGCATACCTGGCAATGGCGGCTGTTCGAACCGGATGGCAACGTGTTCGATTACGTCGCGTGGGCGCTGATCGCCGGGCAAATGGAAGCGATCTCTTCGCTGCAATCTTCGGCCGATGCAACCACGCTGCCGTTTTCACCGGCCTCCAGCGGCACCGGGCATTTCAGCGCCGAAGAAAAGGTCCACTTTGACCAACTCGAAGCGGCGATACCCGCGTGGCTGGCCAACGCCTCCGCGTCCGACCTGCAAGCCTACGGCCATTACCTGTCCAATCAGGGCCGACTGCGCAACGCTTCCGGGCTCAACGACATCCAGTTGATCAGCGAATATGCCGAGCAACAGATGCGCAACGCGATCATCGCGGACCGCAGCGCGCATGCCAATGACGCTGCTGCGCTGCCCCTGGAGGAACTGCGCATCGTGGTTGTCAGCAGTCTGAGCGTCGGCGCCTTCACCCTGCCCAACTCGCAGGAAACCCACGTCGAAACCCTCGGCCAGTTCGCCCTGCAGAACAACACGCCGTACAAAGCTGCGCTGAAATTTCTAAACAATCAGGCCTGCCCTGCCTGGCTGACGGTGCCGTACCTGGTGAAAATTGCGCAGCAGGTCGATGTCGGCAAAAACTACCCGGCGCTGCTCAAGGCTCACCTCATCGACGATGACACGCTGGCACTCGATCAGCTGCAACGGTATGTCAGCCTGCTGCCCGACCTGCTCAAACTCAAGGCGCTGGAATGCACGCTGCAAAACGACGGCGGCGTCAACGCGACGGGTTATCGCTACGTCTGTGAGTTGATGGACCGGGCGCAAGGTCACCCGCCGCAGGAGTCGCTGGACATCGTCATCCGCCCATTGAGTTTTGTGCCGCGCCATCGTTTGTTGTCGACGGGCGATACCGTGGCGAACATGTTCATCATCGGCCCACGGCATCCGCACAACAGTCCGTGCCTGCTCTACCGTCCGGCGCTGGAACAACCGCTGCTGCAATTCGCCTCGCTGCAAAACATGATTTACGCTATCCACCAGCCTGGCGAACTGCGCGACTCGGTGCTGGCCTGGCTGCCGACCCCCGCGCTCAGTTTCGAATATTCGCAGTACGTGTTTCCGGTCGGCCTGCCGTCACCGTGGCTGACCACGCAAACCGGAATCGAGATGCTGTTCAACCTCGATTTGAGCGGGCCGATCAGCCTGGGCACCGACGAAATTCGCGAAAACCTGTTACCCACGTTGTTTGCCAGCAACGCCAACACGTTGGTCGAACAAGCGGATCGGCAATCGCTGTCGAACGGCGAGCGGCGCTGGGAACTGCTGCGCGACAGTGGCTGGGCGATTTTCAATATCGCCTCGACTTTTCTCACCGGCCCGGTGGGCACCGCCGCGTGGGTCTGGCAATGCATCGGGCAATTGCAGCAAGGGCTGGAAGCACGCGAACGCGGCGACAGCCTGGTGCAATGGACGTCGCTTGGCGACGTGCTGATGACCATGGGGATGATCCTGATCCACCGCGCCAGTCAGCGCCGCAATCGCATCGAGGTCGAGCGCAGGCCCGGCAAACGCCGCAGCTCGCTGCAGCAAAAATCGGTGCCGCGCTTGCTGGCACCGGCGACTGGCGCGACCACCATGACGTTCGACAGCCACCTGCTGACCGGCCAACTGCCGCTGGAACATGCCACCACCCTGGAAGAAACCGCCTCGGTTCCGCGCCGCGCGCCAGGCCCGCTGGGTACTTATCTGGACACCCTGAAAGTCAACGCGCCGGACCTGAGCAATGCCGACGTGGCCATCCTCAAAAGCGCCCCGCCGCACCTGTACCAGCTCGACGACAAATGTTACGCGAGGGTCGGCACACGCTGGTTCGAGGTGATGACCAATGGCGATGACGAAGTGGAAATCTTCAATCGCAAAAGCCCGATGCGTAATGGGCCGTTGTTGATTCATGACCTGCACGGCAATTGGTACGTCGATACGCGCCTGCGCCTGCGCGGCGGCGGTTTGAAAAGCCGCTTGAAAGCCATCCGCCTGCAAAAAGAGCAGCGCAAGGACGCCTTGCAGGAAAAGATCCAGGCGTTCAAACGTCAGGAAACGGCGATAAAAGATGAAGTGCAGGTATTGCAGGACGCGTTGCTGCTGACGCTCGGCGATGACTACGAAGCGCAAGCCAAGGCGTATACCGACCGCATCGAAAGCGTGATCGACAACTACCGCGAAGCGCTCGCGCAACTCGGCGAGTGGCGACAACTGGGCGGCACGATCGGTTACACCTACGACATGCTGCGCCTGACCACCTTGCTGGAAAAATACCTGTCGCTGTGGTTCACGGTGAAGGGCGATCTGTATTCGACGATCATTGCGCCGATGACCGGCGAAGGCGCGATCAACCCCAATCTGCCCGTGGGCGGCGACTTGCCGAGGATTGGCCGAGCCACCGAGGTGTCGCAGGCAATCATCCAGCGCATCGGCTGGGCGCAGGAAGCTCTGGAAGGTCTGAAAGTGTTGGGCCGCGCCTCCCGCGAAGCGTCGCACACGATCAAAAGCCTGATGCCGCGCTACTCGCAACTGGATTACAAAGCCAACCTGATCGGCATGGCGTACGAGCAATGCGTGCAGGAACAGGCCAGCGAAATGATGCCGCTTGCCCGTGCGGCGGTGGCGGACATCGTGGTCGATGCCTCGCAAGCATGTCACGAACTCAACGATCTGCTGAAACCCGCGCAGGCGCCAACGTCCGCCGCGCAACGCATCGATGTGCTGTCGCAACTGACCGACACTTTCGCCGATGCACTGCAACGGCTCGAAGACTTGCCCGAGCAATACCCTGCCATGACCCATCCTGAAGCAGTGGCGCGTTTGCATGACCAGATCAAGGAGTTCCAGACAATTGCCCAGGCGCAGCTCTCGGCGCTTGTGCCGGAAGATGAGTGGGCCGTCGAGCAGGAAGAAACGCCCGCCGTTGCAGGGCCGTCGCGCCTGCAGGTGAAAGTCACGAAAACCCGCCCGCGCAACTCGTCAACGGCCACCGAGCTGCCGACGCAAACGGCTCATTTCAAGCGTTTGATGCCCAAGAGCGAGCAACCGGCCAAACCGGTTCGAAAGGACATAGAAGTTATTGCCGACGCGCTGGGGCTCAATCTTGAAGTCGAGAGTTTCATTACGCGCACGCGCAAGGACGCCGAACGCGCCAACCGCATCCCCGCCGACATGCAGCATCTGTTCGAGCAGCAAGCGCTCAAATATGAGGATGAAGCCGCAGCCGTCGATATCGCTTCTGCCAACATCCGCAGCGCAACCGGTCAGCCGCCGCCGGTCTCGACGTTGAGTGCCGAACTGCGCAGCGGCGCCGAGCAACTGCGCACCGCCGGGATCAACGTGCGAGCGTCGATGCTGAAAAAACGCAAACCGCGTCAGGAGTATTTCCAGTGGTTGCATCAGAACACTCAAGTCACCGTCGTACGCAACGAACTGGGGCGGATCAAAACCAAAAATCGTAAAGACTATTTTCAGGAATATCGAATACTCGACACCACGCGCAGCGATCAGCCGCTATGGGTCGCGCACTTTCACTACGAGGCAGCCGACAGCCCGGCCAGCCAACCGACCGCGGCGCACCTGAAAGTTGCCGACAGTTATCTGCAAACGCTGGAGCCGGAACTGCGTCAACAACTCGAATTGATTGAACCGATGGATTACGTGCTGCGCCGAATCAACGATCCGCTGACGCGCTCGCTGTTTCTCGACCTCGAACCGATAAAACCGCCCGCAACAAATAGTTGAATCCCGTAGCAGCTCTGCGTCCCGCATTTGTAGCAGCTGCCGAGCCTGCGAGGCTGCGTTCGGCTGCGCAGCAGTCGTAATGCCCCGGCGAGAACTGCGTTCTCGAACGCACCCTCGCGGTGCTCGGGAGCTGCTACAGGGGATCGTTGTTTGGCGGGGTCAGTCGCAACTGAGACGCTGCGTCCCGCGTTTGTAGCAGCTGCCGAGCCTGCGAGGCTGCGTTCGGCTGCGCAGCAGTCGTAAATCCTCAGGCGAGAACT
Organism: Pseudomonas sp. SJZ131; assembly: GCF_007828705.1. NCBI lineage: Bacteria > Pseudomonadati > Pseudomonadota > Gammaproteobacteria > Pseudomonadales > Pseudomonadaceae > Pseudomonas > Pseudomonas sp. SJZ131. The sequence goes on from NZ_VIVC01000003.1 coordinate 607,392, forward strand.
ACGTTCTCGAACGCACCCTCGCGGTGCTCGGGAGCTGCTACAGGGGATCAGCGTTTGGCGGGGTCAGTCGCAACTGCGAGGCTGCGTCCCGCATTTGTAGCAGCTGCCGAGCCTGCGAGGCTGCGTCCGGCTGCGCAGCAGTCGTAAATCCCAAGGCGAGAACTGCGTTCTCGAACGCACCCTCGCGGGCTCGGGAGCTGCTACAGGGAATCAGCGTTTGGCGGGGTCAGTCGCAACCCCAGGCACTCCGCAAACGCATGAGCGCCGACTGAATATCGGCCTCCGGCACAGCGGCGAAACCCAGCACCAACCCGGCGCGCTGATCCGCCGGCCGAGTGGAATCGGCCAACCAATAACTGCTCAACGGATTGATCTCGACGCCGACCGCCGCCGCTTGCGCCACCAGTTCGCGCTCGCGAGCGACGCTCTCCACCGCAACCGTCAAATGCAGGCCTGCCGCGACATTGGGGAGGCTGCCGACGCCCGGAATATCCTTCGGCCAACCGGCCAGCAGCGCATTGCGACGACTCAACGCGGCGCGACGCATGCGCCGGATGTGTCGCTGGAAATGCCCGGCGGCAATGAACTCGGCCATCACCGCTTGCGTGCTGACTTCCGAATGCCGCACGTCTACGGCGCGGCGCCGCGAGAACGCATCGACCAGCGCTGGCGGCAACACCAGATAACCGAGGCGCAATGCCGGGAAAGCCACTTTGCCGAACGTGCCGACGTACAACACGCGCCCCTGCCGATCCAGCGCCGCCAAAGGTGCCAGCGGCGCGCCGCTGTAGCGATACTCGCCGTCGTAGTCGTCTTCGACGATCCAGCCTTGCGTGCGCTCGGCCCACGCCAACAATTCCAGACGCCGCGCCAGACTCATGATCACCCCGGTCGGGTATTGATGAGACGGCGTGACATACGCCAAGCGGCAATCGCTGAGCCGTTCCAGCTCAGCGCAATTGATCCCCTCGCCGTCCACCGCCACGCCGTGCAATCGGCCACCGGCCACGGCGAATGCATGACCCGCCGCGCGGTAGCCCGGATTCTCGATCGCCACGCCATCGCCCGGCTCCACTAGCAGCTGTGCACAAAGGCTAATCGCTTGCTGCGCGCCACTGGTGATCACAATTTGCTCAGCCGTGCACTGCATGCCGCGCGAACTGCGCAAATAGGCCGCGATCATCCCGCGCAATCGCTCATCGCCAGCAGGGTCGCCATAACACAACTGCTGTAAATCCGGTTTGCGCCAGAAAGCCGCATTGAGCTTGGCCCACACCTCGAACGGGAACAGATCAAAGGCTGGCACGCCGACCCGAAAAGCCTTCGGCGGACCACTGGGCGGCAGGGCCAAATGGTTGTTTTCGACCCGCTGCAAAGCTGCATTGTGGATAACTTTACTGGATGGAATCACAGGTAAATCCAGCCAATTTGTGGATAAGGCTGTGGGTAAGCCTGTTGATAAGCCTGTGGACAGTTTTGTGGATAGTTTTTTTGCCGGCAGCGCGGTTTGCGGCAATTGTGCGACGTAAGTGCCGTCGCCGACCCGGCCTTCGATAAACCCTTCGGCGTACAACTGGTCGTAGGCGCGGACCACGCTGTTGCGCGAAATCGACAACGCCGCCGCCAGATCGCGAGTGGCCGGCAAACGCGTGCCGCTGGCCAATCGACCGTCAAGCACCCGCGCGCGCAAGGCTTGATAGAGCTGTCGGCTCAGCCCTTGGCGCGGGTCAAGTTCGATGCCGGCCGGGTTGAAGGACAAGGACAACGGTTCGCTGGTCATCGCTGTTCTCGCACTGAATGGACCTATGAAATTGGCCGTTAATGGCTCTTACAACGGACCAATAGCCTGCCTAGGATGGGGCCATTCGCCAAGGGAAATTTCCATGTACAACCCCAGCTCATTCGCCATCGAAGATTTGTCGGAACTGCAGCAGCAGATCCTCGGCACGCGCCTCGCCATGTTGGTCACTCACGGCGAGCAAGGCTTGCAGGCCAGCCATATTCCGTTGCTGCTGGAGCCCGCAGAAGGTGCAAATGGCACGCTCTACGGGCACTTGGCCAAGGCCAATCCGCAGTGGAGGGACCTGCAGAACGGCGCCGAAGCACTGGTGATTTTTGCCGGCGCCGACGCCTACGTCAGCCCCGGTTTCTACCCGAGCAAAGCCGAGCACGGCAAAGTCGTGCCGACCTGGAACTACGTCGCCGTGCACGCTTACGGCAGCGCTGAAGTGTTCACTGACGCCGAGCGCTTGCACACGTTGGTCAGCGCGCTCACCGATCGCCACGAAGCGAATCGCGCTGAACCGTGGAAAGTCGCCGACGCGCCCGCCGACTACATCGACGGCATGCTCCGCGCCATCGTCGGATTTGCGCTGCCCATCGAGCGTCTGCAAGGCAAACGCAAACTCAGCCAGAACCGCGCGGCCGCCGACGTTGCCGGTGTGCGCGAAGGGCTGGCCGCCAGCCCCGACGCGCAGGACCAAATCCTCGCCCAATTGATGCGTTAAGGAATGACCATGAACCTGATCGAAATCCGCCCCGTCACCGCCGCCGACCACGTCGCGTGGTTGCCGTTGTGGCAAGCGTACTTGCAGTTCTACAACACCGAATTGCCCGACGCCGTCAGCCAAAACACCTGGCAGCGCCTGATCGATACCGGCGAGCCAACCCATTCGGCGCTTGCCTGGGCCGATGGCAACGCGGTGGGCATGGTCAATTTCATCTACCATCGCTCGAACTGGAGCATCGAGAATTCCTGTTACTTGCAGGACTTGTTGGTGGCGCCGCAGATGCGTGGCACCGGCGTCGGCCGGCAATTGATCGAATTCGTCTACGCCACGGCCAAGGCTGATGGTTGCTGCAAGGTGCACTGGTTGACCCACGAAACCAACGCGACCGCGATCCAGCTCTACGAGCGCATCGCCGAGCGTCCCGGTTTTATCCAGTTTCGCAAAGCCCTTTAAGGTTTCAGGAGAACAACAAATGACCACTTCACTGGCGGACTGGGAAGGCGCCCCCGCGCCCACGACGCAACTGCTCGAAGGGCGCTTCATTCGCCTGGAAAAACTCGTCCCGGCGCGCCACGCCGACGGCTTGTTCCAGGCGCTGGAAGGCCCGGGCGCCGATCCGAAACTCTGGGATTACTTGCCTTACGGGCCGTTTCCGCAACGCAGCGTGTTCAACGATTGGCTGAATAACCATGCGGCCAGCAGCGACCCGTATTTCTTCGCCGTGATCGACCGTGCCAGCGGCGACGTGCAAGGCTTGCTCAGCCTGATGTCGATCGTCCCGGCGCAGGGCCGCATCGAAATCGGCCACGTGACCTTTGGCGCGCCGATGCAACGTTCACCGAAAAGCACCGAGGCGGTTTATCTGCTCGCCAAGGAAGCGTTTGCCTTGGGTTATCGGCGCCTGGAGTGGAAGTGCAATAACGGCAATGCACGCTCCAAGTACGCGGCCGAGCGTTTGGGTTTCAGCTTCGAGGGCGTGTTCCGCCAGCACATGGTGGTGAAAGGACAGAACCGCGACACCGCGTGGTATTCGATTCTGGACTCGGAATGGCCGGTGATTGGCGCGGCATTCGAGCAGTGGCTTTCGGATGAAAATCAGACGGATTCGGGGCAGGTGAAAACCTTGGCTGAGTGCCGCGGGTAAATCTTTAATGCCTGCAAGGACGCTATCGCGAGCAAGCTCGCTCCCACACTGGATAGCGGGTGATCACAATTTTGTGGTCAACCCAAAACCCTGTGGGAGCGAGCTTGCTCGCGACGGGCTTCACACGAGTTTTTGAGCCAGCACCGCAATATGCTCCGGCCCGATTCCGCAGCAGCCGCCCAAGTGACTTGCACCACGCGTCTGCCAGTCCGCCGCCCACTGCAAGTAACCCGGTGGGTCGAGATCGTCGCGCAACGGGTCCAAACCATCGTTGGCCGTCGCTTCTTTCGGTTGCGGCGGGAAGGCATTGGCGTATGCGCCGATGTGAATCTTGAAGCCCAAACGCTCGAACGTCTCACGTGCGGCATCAATCGCCGCACCGATCACTTCCGGTTGGCTGCAATTGAACAGCAACGTCTCGACGCCCAACTCCGCCGCGACCGCTGCCGCCTCGGCCACCGGTTCGCCGGAGCGCAAACGCGGGACTTCGTCGGTGTCTTCGTCCTTCAAAGTGAATGACAACCAGAACGGCTTGCCGTCCTGCGGCAAACCGGCATGAATCGCCCGCGCCTCGACGATCGAACTCTGGGTTTCCGCCAACCACAGATCAACGTGCGGCGCGAGCGCGAGCAATTCAGTCACCCGCGCCGCATCAAACAAGTCCGGACGATAAGAACCAAACAGCGGCGGCAATGAACCGGCAACACGCACCGCTTTGCCCGACGCTTGCACCGCGCGCCGGGCCAATTCACCGGCCAGGGCCGCCAACGCCTGACCTTCCTCGGCAAAACGCGCTTCGCCGATATGAAACGGCACCACCGCGTAACTGTTGCTGGTGATCACGTTGGCACCGCTTTCGATATAAGCCGCGTGCACCGCTTCAACCGCTTGCGGCGCTTCGCTCAGCGCCAGCGCCGACCACTCGGGCTGTCTGAACGGCGCCCCTCGACGTTGCAGCTCACGACCCATGCCGCCATCCAGAATCACCGTGCTTGCTGCGCTCATATGCTTTTCACTCATATGCTTATGAAAATAACTCACTATCAGAGTCGTTCTTATAACTATTTAATACGCACCATTCGGTTAATAACAACCTCTTTTTTTCAGGGATCGACTGTGAAATTTCAACCGCTATTGGCCTTGGGCCTGACCATTCTGGCCGCCTCCAGCCAGGCTTTCGGCGGCGCCACGCTGGACCGCGTCGAGCAGAACAAAGAGCTGGTCGGCGTGTTGATGGAAAGCTACCCACCGTTTTCATTCCTCAACGAGCAGAACCAGCTCGACGGTTTTGACGTCGATGTGGCCAAAGCCGTGGCTGAGAAACTCGGGGTCAAACTGCGCCTCGAAACGCCGTCCTGGGACGTGATCGCCGCCGGCCGCTGGAGCGGTCGCTACGACATCTGCATCTGCTCGATGACCCCGAGCAAGGCGCGCGCCGAAGTCTTCGATTTCCCGGTCGAGTATTACGCCTCGCCCGCGGTGATCGTGGTCAACGCCAAGGACGAGCGCATCCACAACGCCAAGGACCTGAGCGGAAAAAAAGTCGGCCTCACCAGCGCTTCCAGCTACGAAAGTTACCTGAACAAAAACCTGGTGATCGAAGGCGCCGAAGACACGCAATTGCAGTACCCGTTCGAGGATGTGCAGATCGCGCCGTACGACACCGACAACGTCGCCTTCCAGGATCTGGGCCTCGGCGCCGGGGTGCGCCTCGACGCGATCCTCACCAATCTGGTGACCGCGCAACCACGCCTGAATCAGGACAAGCGCTTCAAACTGGCGGGCGATCCGCTGTACTCCGAGCCCAATTCCGTGGCCATCGAAAAGGGCGACGCACAGTGGGACGGCAAGGTGCGTGAGGTCTTCGCGCAACTGAAACAGGACGGCACGTTGAGCAAGCTGTCGCAAAAATGGATCGGCGCCGACATCAGCAAATGACTTCTTTTCACCAACCTCCAAAACCTCCACAGCCGCCGCAGTTGCCACAAGTACCGCAACCAGTGGCTGAGTCACGTCTGCAACGGGTGTTCGGTTTTCGCACGCGGCTGTACCTGACGTGGGCGGCGATGTTCGGATTGTTCGCCAGTTTCTTCCTGAGCTTCGACCTGAAGTTCTCGATCATTCTCGACAAACTGCCGAACCTCGTCGGCCTGCACCTGGCGCCCAATGGCTTTCTGCAAGGCGCGGCACTGACGCTGTTTCTCTGCGTGAGCTCGATCGTCGCCTCGTCGCTGCTGGGTTTCATCACCGCGCTTGCACGCTTGTCGAAAAGCGCCGTGGCGTTCGGCATCGCCAGTTTCTACGCCTCATTTTTTCGCGGCACGCCGCTGCTGATCCAGATCCTGCTGATCTACCTCGGCCTGCCGCAACTGGGCATCGTCCCGGGCGCCATCGCCGCCGGGATCATCGCGCTGTCACTGAACTACGGCGCCTACCTCAGCGAAATCTTCCGCGCCGGCATCCTCGGCGTCCCCCACGGCCAACGCGAAGCGTCCCTGGCCCTGGGCATGCGCGAAAGCGTGATCTTCTGGCGCGTCACCCTGCCCCAAGCCATGCGCACCATCATCCCGCCGACCACCAACCAATTCATCTCGATGCTCAAAGACTCGTCACTGATCTCGGTGATGGGCGTTTGGGAAGTGATGTTCCTCGCGCAATCCTATGGCCGATCAAGCTACCGCTACATCGAAATGCTCACCACGGCGGCGATCATTTATTGGGTGATGTCGATTGGGCTTGAACTGATCCAGGCGCGGATGGAGCGGCATTATGGGAAGGCGTATTTGGGCCGGGGTTAGCCTTAAATCGGACGCTTAGCTGAAATCGCGCCGCAGCCGCACGACGCCCATCTTCAAGCCAAACGGGCGGAACACGGCATTCAGCGACTTCAGCGTCGGGTTCCCCTCCCCATGCTCAAGATGCACCAGCGTGCGCACCGAAATTTTGCACATCCTCGCGAATTGGGTTTGGTTGAATCCGGTCACTTCAACACGCAAGCGGCGGACTGCTTCGTTTATTGAAAGGGTGTCGTCGGCTACCCCGCTCAGACAACTCTCAATCAGTTGGCCACGAATATCGATCGAAAGAGGCATTTAGGGATCTCGATAGGGGGAGTTCTGTTGGTTTGAGGGAATGCAATATATTGCTGATTCGCGGTCAATAACCTGTTCAAAACTGCAACAGAATGCATATTCAAAGGTTCATCCCTCGGAAAACCTCCTCTACATGCTGCACCCGAGCAATTGCCGACGAGCTTATTCACGCGCAGCGCTCAAGCACCAACGCAGATCGACTGCGCATTTGAAGTTGAGTTTCCAACATTTCGCCAACGGAAGCGTCTGCGATGGTTGTAGGGAAAAGCGTCTGATCAGTGGGTGAAATGCTCAGCAGCCGAAGTCTGCAATGGTTTCGGCTACAGGCGCCGTCGCCATGCCTTTCGAGGCGTCAGGAGTTGGCTGACAGACTCAAAACGGATCGACTTTTACAGTTTGGCCTCACCCCAAAAGAGGCTGAACCCGATGTCCATCAGGCACACTTTTCGACCGCATTGCATGGCGCTGGCGATCTCTATCGCGCTGGGCCATGCCACTTCCGCGCATGCTCAAAACCCCGCTCCTTCGTTGCCACTGCCGGCGGCGCATCTGACGGCGATCGAAACATTTATCAACCGTCCGGAAACATTTAAAACAGAAGTCACAGCTAGAGCCTCTGGCTCTGACGGCATCGCGTTGAAACTGGGCGATGACGACGATCTGGTGATGGTCAGCCGTCGCGGCCGCTTTAACGGAATCGTTGATGGCGGCGGCGGCCTCAATATTTTGCAACTCGATACGCTCAATGGTGGTGCATTGGGAGAGAGCAAGAATTTCAACCAGCTGTTCATCAAACGAGGTTTTTGGACACGAACGGGAGAAAACGATTTCCATGAAGGCGCGATGGTCGCCGACAAGGCATCGTTGACCAACCTGGGACGTATCGGCGGGCAGGTATCGGTCGATAAAGGCGCGACCTTTCGCGGCAAAGGCTCGGTCCACCACTTGCAGGTTGCGGGTCGGCTGGAAGTGAATGCGTTGCACGGAGCGCCGCATGTGCGAGGCAATCTGGAACTGCAAGACACGGCAGAGTTGGCTTATGAGGTGAACGCCGATGGCCAAAGCCAAACTATTCAGGTCGATGGTGATGCTCAACTTGGAAACGCCACGCTGAAGGTTGTCGCCGTGACGGGTGAATATCCATTAAGCAGCGAATACGTAGTGATGACGGCGAGTAAGGTCGACGGCGTGTTCGGCAAGTTGATTAGTGATCTGGCCTTCTTCACACCTGCTGCGACTTACGAAGCAAATAGTGTCGGCCTGACGTTCACCCGCAATGATGTGCCTTTGGAGAACTTCGCTCTGGGGGAGAACGGACGCGCGCTGGGTAACAGTGTCAGTGAGGAGCAAGTTTCCAAGCCTCCTGAGACAACAACAGTGGCGACTAACGAAACGCCTATCCACATGCCTTCTATCCCCGCCCCCGAGACGTCGCTCGTAGCGTCAACGTTACCTCCGATGCCGGAGCCGCTTGAAGTCGATTCGACGCCAAAGCTGGTCATCGAAATGCCGGATCCCGCGTCTGCTGAAGCTTCCGTCTCCGAGACGGACTTATCTGCGCCAATACAGAACGTGGTGGAAGTACCTGAAACTTCCATTGCTCAAGTGATTGTGCCTCCCCCTCCAGAACCAGCAAGCCTCCAGGGATCATCCCCAGCCACCCAACCTGCCGCAGCGCCGGCAAAACCTGACTTGCCAACCAACGCCGCAATCGCCGCCCTGCTCGGTTCCGACAAAGCCACCGCTGCCATTGCCATCGAGCAGTTAGCCGCAGGGATCAATGCCAATCTGGCAAACGCTACTCTGCGCAGTATCGATCCGGTGAACAGCAGCATGCTCTCCGCCATGCGGCAGATGGATCGTGGCAACTTCAATGCGCAAAACTCGGCGCCGAGTCTGGCGGGCGACGATGCGGATGGCAGAGTGTGGTTCCAGGCGCTCGGCAATGGCGGCACGGTGGATCGCGGGCATGTCAGCAGCGCGCTGCAACACTCGACCAAAGGCTTGGTATTAGGCGCCGATTGGGCACTCGACGAGCAATGGAGCCTCGGTGTCATCGGCGCGAAATCGCGCACGCGGCTGGACGGCAGCCGGCTGGACGGCGACCTCGACAGTTGGCACCTCGGCGCCTATGCGCTGCGTCAGAGTGGACCGCTGGCGATACGTCTGGGGGCGAGTCATGGCAAGCATGCGGGCAGCACCAAACGCCAGATCGCTTTTAATGGTTTCAGCGATCGTCCGAAGGGTCGCTACGACGCCAACACTCAACAGGCATTCGCCGAGTTCGGTTACAACCTCGGTAACGGCACGATCAGCGCCGAGCCCTTCGCCAACATCGGTTACCAGCGCTATCACCGCGACAGCTACACCGAAAAGGGTGGCGCGGCAAAGCTGCAAGTTCATGGGCAAACCCGCGACAATTTCAGCGGCACTTTCGGCCTGCGCCTGGCGCAGCTCAATACGCTGGACAACGGTATGCAAGTCACGCCGCGCTTCAGCGCTGGCTGGAAACACACCTACGGCGATGTCGACAGCAAAACCCGGCAAAGACTGGTCACCGGCGGCAAGACTTACACCGTTGAAGGCGCGGCGCTGGACCGTGACAGCCTGATGCTCGATGCCGGACTGGACCTCGCCGTTTCGCCCCGGCATACGCTGGGCGTCGGTTACAACGGTGAAATTGGCAACGACAGCCGCAGCCACGGCGTGATGGGCCAGTGGCGAATGGCGTTCTGATCAACACCTGACACACACCGAACCTGTAGGAGTGAGCCTGCTCGCGATGGCCGCGGGTCAGTCGAAATCGGAGCTGACTGATACAACGCTTTCGCGGGCAAGCCTCGCTCCTACAAGGGATCGTTGTGAGCCCAATATTCAGACAAAAAAAAGGGGAGCACATGCCCCCCCGAGGTTTAAAGCGGTGTATCGCGGCTGTTATCTCAGCCTTCGATCTCGATCAGGATTTCACCCGGATTGACCCGGTCGCCCTTGGCCACATGAATGGCGGTGACCTTGCCGGCGATGGCAGCCTGCACTTCGGTTTCCATTTTCATCGCTTCGGTGATGAGTACTGATTGCCCGGCTTTCACCGAGTCGCCTTCCTTGACCAGCACATCAACGATGTTGCCGGGCATGGCGGTGCTGACGTGGCCCGGAGCAGTGGCTTGCTTGCGTTTGCTGCTGCCGCCGCTGACGAATTCGTTGAGCGGCTCGAACACCACTTCTTCCGGCATGCCGTCGATGGACAGGTAGAAGTGGCGTTTGCCTTCAGCCTTGACGCCGACGCCGGTGATGTCGACGCGGTAGGTTTCACCGTGGACGTCGATGACGAACTCGGTCGGCACGCCTTCGCCGCTGGCCGAGGTGACGCTGCCGGCTTCAGGAATCGGCAGCAGCACTTCCGGTGTCAGGGTCCCGGCGTTGCGTTCTTCGAGGAACTTGCGGCCGATGTCCGGGAACATCGCATAGGTCAGCACGTCCTCTTCGGACTTGGCGACGGCGCCGATTTCGCCACGCAGCTTGGTCATTTCCGGTTTCAGCAGATCCGCCGGGCGCACGTCGATCACGTCTTCGCTACCGATTGCCTGACGACGCAGTTTCTCGTTCACCGTGCCCGGCGCCTTGCCGTAGCCGCCCTGCAAGTAAAGCTTCACTTCGTTGGTGATGGTTTTGTAGCGCTCGCCGGCCAGCACGTTGAAGAACGCCTGAGTGCCGACGATTTGCGAGGTCGGGGTCACCAGCGGCGGGAAGCCGAGGTCTTCGCGAACACGCGGGATTTCGGCGAGCACTTCGGCCATGCGGTTCAGGGCGCCCTGCTCTTTCAACTGGTTGGCCAGGTTGGAAATCATCCCGCCCGGTACCTGGTTGACTTGGACACGGGTGTCGACTGCGGTGAACTCGCTTTCGAACTGGTGATATTTTTTGCGCACGGCGTAGAAATACAGGCCGATCTCTTGCAGCAGTTCGAGGTTCAGGCCGGTGTCGTATTCGCTGCCCTTGAGGGCCGCAACCATCGATTCGGTGCCAGGGTGGCTGGTGCCCGAAGCGAAACTGGAGATCGCGGTGTCGATGTGATCGGCGCCGTTTTCAATGGCTTTGAGTTGGCACATGGTCGCCAGGCCAGCGGTGTCGTGAGAGTGAATGAACACCGGCAACGACTGCTCGGATTTCAGTGCCTTGACCAGTTCGCCAGTGGCGTACGGCGTCAGCAGGCCGGCCATGTCCTTGATCGCCACGGAGTCGCAACCCATGGCTTCCATTTGCTTGGCTTGTGCGACAAACGCGTCAATCGTGTGCACCGGGCTGGTGGTGTAAGCGATGGTGCCTTGGGCATGTTTGCCCGCCGCTTTCACTGCCTCGATCGCCACGCGCAGGTTACGCACGTCGTTCATTGCGTCGAAGATGCGGAACACGTCGATGCCGTTGACCGCAGCTTTGGCCACGAAGGCTTTGACCACATCGTCGCTGTAGTGGCGATAGCCCAGCAGGTTCTGGCCACGCAGAAGCATTTGCAGGCGCGTGTTAGGCAACGCCGCGCGCAGTTGGCGCAGACGCTCCCACGGGTCTTCTTTGAGAAAACGCACACAGGCATCAAACGTCGCGCCGCCCCAGCACTCCAGCGACCAGTAGCCGACTTTGTCGAGCTTGTCGCAGATCGGCAGCATGTCTTCGGTGCGCATGCGAGTGGCGAGCAGCGATTGGTGGGCGTCGCGCAGGATTGTGTCGGTTACATGGATTTTCTTGGACATTTTGTTATTCCTCACAGGCCTGCGTGGGCGGCGATGGCGGCGGCGATGGCCAGGGCCAGCTCTTCGGGTTTGCGCTTGATCGAGTAGTTGGTCAGTTCCGGGTGGGCTTCAACGAAGCTGGTATTGAACTGGCCACTACGGAATTCCGGGTTGCGCAGGATTTCCTGGTAATACGCGGCGGTGGTCTTGACCCCTTGCAGACGCATGTCGTCGAGGGCGCGCAAGCCACGGTCCATCGCCTCTTCCCAGGTCAACGCCCACACCACCAGTTTCAGGCACATGGAGTCGTAGAACGGCGGAATGGTGTAGCCGGTATAGATCGCCGTGTCGGTGCGCACGCCGGGACCGCCGGGTGCGTAATAACGGGTGATCTTGCCGAAGCTCGGCAGGAAGTTGTTCTTCGGGTCTTCGGCGTTGATGCGAAATTGCAGCGCGAAACCGCGATGCTGGATGTCTTCCTGTTTCACCGAAAGCGGCAGGCCGGAGGCGATGCGAATTTGCTCACGGACGATGTCGATGCCGGTGATTTCTTCGGTGATGGTGTGTTCCACCTGCACCCGAGTGTTCATCTCCATGAAGTACACCTCGCCCTCGGCGAGCAGGAACTCCACGGTGCCGGCGTTCTCGTAGCCCACGGCTTTGGCCGCGCGCACCGACAGGTCGCCGATGTAGGCGCGCTGTTCCGGGGTCAGTTGCGGGCTCGGGGCAATCTCGATGAGCTTCTGGTTGCGGCGCTGGATCGAGCAGTCGCGCTCGAACAAGTGCACGACATTGCCAAAGCTGTCGCCGAGGATCTGCGCTTCGATGTGCTTGGGGTTGACGATGCATTTTTCCAGGAACACTTCCGCCGAACCAAATGCCTTGGTCGCTTCGGAAATCACCCGGGGGAAGGCTTGTTCGAGTTCTTCACGGCTGTTGCAGCGACGAATGCCGCGACCGCCACCACCGGAAGTGGCCTTGAGCATCACCGGGTAACCAATGCGATCGCCTTCGGTCAGCGCTTCAGCGATGTCCGCGACGTTGCCTTCGGTGCCGGGAGTGACCGGTACGCCAGCCTTGATCATGCTGCGGCGCGCTTCGGTCTTGTCGCCCATGCGGCGAATCACTTCGGCCGATGGCCCGATAAATTTGATCCCGCGTTCAGCGCAGATGTCCGCGAGTTCGGCGTTTTCCGAGAGGAAACCGTAACCGGGATGCAGCGCATCACAACCGGTTTCCACCGCAAGATTGACCAGCTTGCGCGGGTTCAGATAACCGGCCAACGGGTCGGCACCGATGCTGTGGGCTTCGTCCGCACGTTTTACATGCAAGGCATGACGATCGGCGTCGGAATAGACCGCGACCGAGCGAATGCCCATTTCGGCGCAGGCACGCACGATTCGTACGGCAATCTCACCACGGTTGGCGATCAGGATCTTTGTTATCACTTGGAGTTTCCCTTGAGCCGGTGGTACCCACGACCTGCTAGACCAGGTCGGCGCGTGACTAAATGTTTCAATTCAGTCGCAGGTCCACACTAGCCCTCGCAAGGGATTAACAAAAATGATTAATAATTGGGTCAGCCATAAGTAAAGACTTATAGTTGCCCGATCAGCCGACCGCGAGAGTGTTTATAAAATGCGTAAGTCATTGATGCGTATGACATTGCGTCAATTGCAGATCTTCAATGAAGTCTGTGATTTGCGCTCTTACAGCCGCGCGGCGGATGAAATGTCTCTGACACAACCTGCCGTCAGCCTGCAGATTCGTCAACTTGAGGAGCTGATTGGTCAGCCTTTGTTCGATTACGTCGGCAAAAAGCTCTACATGACCGAAGCGGCTGAAGCGCTTCAGCGCGCCAGTCGGGATATTTTCGGACGCCTGGAAAACCTCGATATGCAGTTGTCGGACATGCAGGGTTCGCTGCAAGGGCAACTGAAACTGGCGGTGGAATCCAGCGCCAAATACTTCGTGCCGCACCTGTTTGCCGCGTTCAAGCGCCAGCATCCCGAGGTGAATCTGCACCTCACCGTGGTCAACCGTGGCCAAGTGATTCGACGGCTGTCGGACAACCGCGATGACTTGGTGATCATGTCGATGGTCCCGCAGGACATGGGCCTGGAATTCCTGCCCTTTTTGAACAACCCGATTGTCGCCGTGGCGCCGCCCGATCATCCGCTGTGCCACATGGGCCCGCTGCGTTTGCAGGATCTGGAACCGTACACGCTGCTGATGCGCGAGCCGGGCTCCGGGACGCGAATGGCCTGCGAAGAGTATTTCAAAGAGAAACGCGTGCACTTCACCCAGACTCAGGAAGTCGCCTCGGCCGAGGCTCAGCGCGAATGCGTGTCGGCGGGTCTGGGCCTGGCGCTGTTGACGCGCCACGCCCTGAACCTTGAGTTGGCGACCGGCGCACTGATCGAGTTGCCGGTCGACGAGCTGCCGCTGTATCGCAGCTGGTGCCTGGTGCAGGCCAAAGCCAAACGCCTGTCACCGGTAGCGCACGCCTTCCTGGCGTTTATCCGCAGCGAGCGGGTGCAAATCAGCGCGTTGGTTGAGCGCTTCGACGGGAGGTTGCCGGTGCTGCCTGCCAGTAGTTGAGTTCGAGCTCGTCAGGGTATTCGCCGATCTCGGCCAGCAGTTGGCGGCGTTCGCAGCGATCTTCGATGGCACGACGAAACTCCATGCGACGCTGGTCTTCCTGCTGACGACGGGTTTTCAGGGCGCTGTTGCGTTCTTCGTAGGGCTGGGCCATTTCGGTTCTCCCAAGGCGATTACGGGAGTTACACGATGAGCGTCGCGGATGACGATTTGGCGGCGGGTTGATTACAGGCAGATGAAAGTTGTTGTTTCCAGAGCCGCCTTCGCGGGCAAGCCTCGCTCCTACAGATATCGCATACCCGTGGGAGCGAGGCTTGCCCGCGAAGAGGTCCTCAAGACAAACAAGGAATCAGTCGTCCAGCGCTTTCACTGATTTAGGCGACAACCGCAAGCTGCGCAGGCTGCGCTTGACGCTCTTGAGGTGGTTGACCAGGCTCGGCCCGCGCGCCATCGCGACGCCCATCGCCAACACGTCGATCACCACCAGATGGGCGATGCGTGAGGTCAGCGGAGTGTAGATTTCAGTGTCTTCGTGCACATCGATCGCCAGATTGACGGTCGACAGCTCGGCCAACGGCGTCTGACTCGGGCACAAGGTGATCAGCGAGGCACCGCTTTCGCGCACCAGATTCGCCGTGATCAGCAAATCCTTGGAGCGGCCGGACTGGGAAATACAGATCGCCACATCGGTCGGCTTCAACGTCACCGCCGACATCGCCTGCATGTGCGGATCGGAATACGCCGCTGCCGTCAGCAGCAACCGGAAGAACTTGTGCTGCGCGTCTGCCGCGACCGCGCCCGAGGCGCCAAAGCCATAAAACTCGACCCGCTGCGCTTGCGACATCAGCGACACCGCGCGCTGCAATTCCACCGGATCGAGCTTCTCGCGAACCTCCATCAGGGTGTGCAACGTGGTGTCGAAGATTTTCAGGCTGTAGTCAGCGACCGAATCGTCTTCATGGATCGCGAACTGCCCGAAACTCGCGCCGGCGGCCAGACTTTGCGCCAGTTTCAGCTTCAGATCCTGAAAACCGGAACAACCGATCGCGCGACAGAAACGCACGATGGTCGGCTCGCTGATGCCGACGCTGTGGGCCAGGTCGGCCATGGAACTGTGCATCACCGCCGCAGGATCAAGCAGCACATGATCGGCGACCTTGAGCTCCGACTTGCGTAACAGGTGGCGGGACTGGGCGATATGTTGCAGCAGATTCAAGGGGCTGGACTCTTTGTTATTGGCAGGCGCCGGGGATGTAGCAAGCTTGTAGTTATACTACATGAATTGGCTTTTTGCCTGCCCAATGCGTAACTCGATGTCCCGATTCCACGCCTCATGCGCTCCATGTAGCACCTTTGGGCCCTTGTAGCAGCTGGCGCAGCCTGCGTCCGGCTGCGCAGCAGTCGTGAATAGGCGTTATGCGGTTTAACAGGAAAATTGGCTATTCAGGTTTCACGACTGCTGCGCAGCCGAACGCAGCCTTCGGCAGCTGCTACAGAGGATCGGCGTCTTTTCGCAGCAGCTCGGCGAGATCAGCTGCCTGCACCGGACGACTGATCAAATAACCCTGCACTTCATCGCAATGTTCAGCCTTCAGGAACACCAACTGCTCCGCACGCTCAACGCCTTCCGCCACGACTTTCAGCGACAAGCCGTGCGCCATCGCAATGATCGCCCTTGTGATCGCCGCGTCCTCGCTGCCCTCGCCGAGTCCACGGATAAACGCCTGATCGATCTTCACGTAATCCACCGGAATGCGCTTGAGGTAGCTCAGCGACGAATAACCCGTACCAAAATCGTCGATCGCCAGTTTCACGCCCAAATCGCGCAACTGTTGGAAAGTCGCGATGATGTGCTCGACGCTGTCCAGCAACTGGCTTTCAGTCAGTTCCAGTTCGAGGAACTGCGGCGCCAGCCCGGTCTCTTCCAGCACCTGACGCACCAGACTGACCAATTTGCCCTGACGCAATTGATGCACCGACAAATTCACCGACACCCGAATCGGCGGCAGCCCCTGACGCTGCCACTCACACGCCTGCCAACAGGCCTGGCGCAACACGAACTCGCCGATCGGGCCAATCAGCCCGGTCTCTTCGGCCAGCCCGATGAATTCATTGGGCGGCACGTGGCCCATGGTCGGATGCTCCCAGCGCACCAAGGCTTCGGCAGCGTTCAAGCGGCCCGTGGCGAGGCACAGCTTCGGTTGATAAAACACCTTGAGCTGCTTTTCTTCGATGGCTTTGCGCAGGTGGTTTTCCAGGTGCAGACGCTCCAGCGTGCTCGCCTGCAGACTCTCGGTGTAGAACTGGAAATTATTCCCGCCCAAGTGTTTGGCGTGCTGCATGGCCATGTTCGACTGGCTGACCAGCGCGGAAATCTCTCGCGCATTGTCCGGCAACATGCTGATGCCCATCGATGCGCTGACCACCAACTCATGCCCGTCGACCGTCACCGGCAAGCGCAGCTTGGCCGACAATCGGGTGGCCACGCGGGCCAGGCTCGACAGGTTGCCGTAGGCGTCGAACAGCACCGCAAACTCATCGCCGGACAGCCGCGCAATGGTGTCGGCCTCGGGCAACGCATTGATCAGGCGTCGGGCCATTTTCTGCAGCAGTTGATCGGCGATTTCATGGCCGAGGCTGTCATTCAGCAATTTGAAACGGTCGAGATTGATGTGCAGCAACGCCAGACTGCGACGACCGCCCTGACGAACGCGCTGATGAGCCTCGCCCAATCGCTCACGGAATAGCGAACGGTTGGCCAGCCCCGTCAATTCGTCGTAATGGGTGAGGAACCGCATGCGTTCTTCGGATTCCCGCCGCGCCGACAGATCGGCGAAGAAGCCGACAATATGGCTGACCTTTCCGCGACTATCGCGCACTGTGTTCAATTGCAGCCATTGCGGATAGAGCTCGCCATTCTTGCGCGTCTCCACCAGTTCGCCCTGCCAACTGCCGTGTTGCTCCAGCGCTTGGTGGATAACGTTGTAGTGGCGGCGGGCGTCGCGGCTGCAGGGCAAATCGACGACGTTGTGACCAAGCATGTCGTCGATGTCGTAACCGGTGACGCGGCTGAACGCCTGGTTGATCGCGATCAGTTTGTAATGCGGATCAAGGATCACGATACCTTCGCTGGCCGCTTCGAACACGGTAGCGGCAAGTTGCCGTTGTTCTTCCAGGCCTTTGCTGGCGCTGATGTCGCGGCGGGTGCCGACCATGCGGATCACCCGCCCGCTGTCACTGCGCTCGACTGCGCGGCCACGGTCCTCAATCCAGACCCAGTGGCCGTCGCCATGGCGCACGCGGTATTCGATCTGGTAATCCTCGCTGCGGCCCTTCAAGTGCTCGACCAGCGCGCGTTTGAGCGCCGGCACGTCGTCGGGGTGCAGGCGTGGGCGCAGGTGGCTGAGCATCGCGGTAACGTATTCCGGCGCGAGGCCGAACAGCTCCTGAATCTGCGTGTGATGGACCTCGTCGGTTTGCAGGTTCCAGTCCCACAAGCCCAGTTCGCTGGCCTTCAACGCCAACGCCAGACGCGCTTCACTTTTGCCCAGGGCCTGAGTCGCCGCGCTGAGTTCCTGGCTGCGTTCGGCCACGCGGTTTTCCAGTTCGACCTGGGCTTCGCGCAGCTCTGCTTCGGCGCTGCGGCGCTGATCGATTTCTCTGGCGAGTTCGTAATTGAGTTGATCGCTCTGCGCCTGTGCCTGCTGCAGATGTTCGATCAACGCCTGATTCTGGAAGCGCCGCAGCAAACCACGATCAATCAGCCGATTGACCTGCCACGCGACCACGCTCAACGCGCCCAGCAGGATCAGCCCGAACCAGCCCCAACCTTGTTGCTGCTCATCGCCGCCCCAAAACATGTAGGCAATCGCCGGCAACAGACAGGGCAAGGTGAACGAGAGGAACGCCGGCAGGCTGACCGCATACGCGACGCTGGCCGAAAGTGCGGCGGCGCCGATCAGGCCGAATACCCAGGCTTGCTGAATAAAGGTGTCGGCGGGGACCAGGGCAATGCCGGCGCCCGCGAGGGTCAGCCCGGTCATGGCCGAGCCGAGCAAAAACATGCGAATCCAGATCGGATGAGCCTGGCGATTGGGAATCGCCGAATCGAAGGCCGCTACTTGAATCACCCGCAGCGCTACCAGCGACAGCAACCAGATCAGCCAGACGCTGACCAGAAAGTAGCGTTGCGGGCTCCACAGCAACCCGGCGCACACCAGACCGTTGATCAGCATGAACAGCGTCGGCAACAGCGAGCCCTGGTACAGCAGGCGCGTACGCTCGACGGCCATTTGCATGGCGTACTGTTTGCGGATAACCCGCGGCTCCACTGAAGGGCCCGCCAGGTCGGAACTGAGGGTCATAGGCAATATTCTTGTTCTTATAAGGAGCGTGGTGAGCCCGAATCGTGCACGGAGCATACACAAGCAGCGCCGTTGACCAAACTGCCCAAAGTCATAAAACAGACAAAAGTATCAGCGCCCATCGGCCGCCAAAAACCGCTCAAGCGAGCCCCGCCGCCGCTTGCAGGCAGTGACCGACCGGTCGTCCTGCATGGATCTTTCATCGGCTAAATCAAAGCGGGGTTTGCCCGGTGTGACGCCGCCCCCTAGAATGCCCCGATGCGCGATGATCTCTCCCTTCTGCTGAACTCCCTCAACGATGCCCAACGTCAGGCCGTAGCTGCCGCCGTGGGTCGTCAGTTGGTCCTGGCCGGTGCTGGTTCCGGTAAAACCCGAGTGCTGGTGCACCGTATCGCCTGGTTGATCCAGGTCGAAAACGCCTCGCCCCACTCCATCCTGTCGGTGACCTTTACCAACAAGGCCGCTGCCGAGATGCGTCATCGCATCGAGCAGCTGATGGGTATCAACCCGGCCGGCATGTGGGTCGGCACCTTCCACGGCCTGGCGCACCGCTTGCTGCGGGCGCACTGGCAGGAAGCCAAGCTGAGCCAGACCTTCCAGATCCTCGACAGCGACGACCAGCAACGTCTGGTCAAACGGGTGATCCGCGAGTTGGGGCTGGACGAGCAACGCTGGCCG
This sequence comes from Pseudomonas sp. SJZ131, assembly GCF_007828705.1. Taxonomy (NCBI): domain Bacteria; kingdom Pseudomonadati; phylum Pseudomonadota; class Gammaproteobacteria; order Pseudomonadales; family Pseudomonadaceae; genus Pseudomonas; species Pseudomonas sp. SJZ131. The sequence goes on from NZ_VIVC01000003.1 coordinate 626,508, forward strand.
GCCCGGCAGGCTCAGTGGTTCATCAACGGGCAGAAAGACGAAGGTCTGCGCCCGCACCACATTCAGGCCAGCGGCGATTTGTTCCTCGCGACCATGCGCAGCATTTATGAAGCCTACGAGGCCGCGTGCCTGCGCGCCGGCGTCATCGACTTCTCCGAACTGCTGCTGCGCGCCCTCGACCTGTGGCGCGATAACCCGGGCCTGCTCGAGCATTATCAGAAACGCTTCCGGCACATTCTGGTGGACGAGTTCCAGGACACCAACGCCGTCCAGTACGCCTGGTTGCGCTTGCTGGCCAAGGGCGGCGACAGCCTGATGGTGGTCGGCGACGACGACCAGTCGATCTACGGCTGGCGCGGGGCGAAAATCGAGAACATCTATCAGTATTCCGATGACTTCCCGGACGCTGAAACCATCCGTCTGGAACAGAATTACCGCTCCACCGCCGGCATCCTCAAGGCTGCCAACGCACTGATCGCCAACAATACCGGGCGCATGGGCAAAGAGCTGTGGACCGATGGCGGCGAAGGCGAGGCGATCAATCTGTACGCCGCGTTCAACGAGCACGACGAAGCACGCTATGTGGTGGAAACCATCGAAAGCGCGCTGAAAACCGGCTTGGCCCGCAGCGATATCGCGATTTTGTACCGCTCCAACGCCCAATCGCGCGTTCTTGAAGAAGCTTTGCTGCGCGAGCGCATTCCGTATCGCATCTATGGCGGCCAGCGCTTCTTCGAACGTGCGGAAATCAAAAACGCCATGGCCTACCTGCGTTTGCTCGAAGGTCGTGGCAACGATGCCGCGCTGGAACGGGTGATCAACGTTCCGGCCCGTGGCATCGGCGAGAAAACTGTCGAAGCGATCCGCGATCACGCCCGCCACAGCGATGTGTCGATGTGGGAAGCCATGCGCCTGCTTGTGGCCAACAAAGGCCTGACCGGGCGTGCGGCTGGCGCGCTTGGCGGGTTCATCGAGCTGATCGAAAACCTCGCCGCCAAGTGCATGGAAATGCCGCTGCACCTGATGACGCAGACCGTCATCGAGCAGTCGGGTCTGATTGCCTATCACGAAGCGGAAAAAGGCGAGAAAGGCCAGGCACGGGTAGAAAACCTTGAGGAACTGGTCAGCGCCGCGCGTGCGTTCGAGAACGCCGAGGACGAGGAAGACTTGACGCCACTGGCGGCGTTCCTCGGGCATGCGTCGCTGGAGGCGGGAGACACTCAGGCCGACGAGCATGAAGACAGCATTCAGTTGATGACTTTGCACAGCGCCAAAGGCCTGGAATTCCCTTACGTGTTCCTCGTCGGCATGGAAGAAGGCCTGTTCCCGCACAAGATGAGCCTGGAAGAGCCCGGCCGTCTCGAAGAGGAACGGCGTCTGGCCTACGTGGGGATTACGCGGGCAATGCAGAATCTGGTGATGACTTACGCTGAAACCCGACGCTTGTACGGCAGCGAAACCTACAACAAGGTGTCGCGTTTCGTACGTGAAGTGCCGAAGGGTCTGATTCAGGAGGTGCGGTTGTCCAACAGCGTCAGCCGTCCGTTCGGCGGTGGTCAGCAGCAGAGCTCGAGCAGCCTGTTCGGCGGCAGCGAGATTCCCGATACCGGTTTCAGCCTCGGCCAAGCGGTGCGCCATTCGGTGTTCGGCGACGGCGTGATCCTCAACTTCGAAGGCGCCGGCGCGCAGGCGCGGGTGCAGGTCAACTTCGCTGAAGGCAGCAAGTGGCTGATGCTTGGTTACGCCAAGCTCGAAGCGATCTAAACCTGGCGAGGCTTTTCTGTGGGAGCGAGCTTGCTCGCGAAAGGGGCGCCGCGGTTTGTCTACGGATAAACCGAGGTGCGGCCATCGCGAGCAAGCTCGCTCGCACAGGGTTCACATTTCCTACAACGCATGTCCGCTTGTCTTACAGACAAAAGTACATCGCCCTCTATCCCGCGGCTTACCTGAACCTCACCTGTCAGGCAAAAGCCCGAAACACTCTGCCGCTAGCCAGTGACACTTCAGCTGTGCAACATGGCACGCGTTCCATCCACAAATGGGAATTCCCTTTATGAAACGTTTTCTTAGCATCGCCATGGCCTTGTGCATTGGTCTGACGATGAGCCTGGACGCCAACGCCAAGCGCTTCGGTGGCGGCAAGAGCTCCGGCGCTGCGCCGTCTCACCAGACCAGCCAAATGGCTCCTTCTTCTGCCGCGGGTGGCGCTGCCGCCACTGCGGGCGCCGCCGGTGCGGCTGGCGCTGCAACCAAGGCCAGCGGTGCTTCGCGCTGGCTCGGCCCTCTGGCCGGCATCGCCGCCGGTGGCCTGTTGGCCTCGATGTTCATGGGCGACGGCTTCCAGGGCATGCAGATCTTCGACATCCTGATCATGGCGCTGATTGCCTTCATGGTCTTCCGCTTCATCGCCGCTCGTCGTCGCAAGCAGCAAGACCAGCTGTCTCCAGCCGGCGCGCCGATGCACCGCGAAGCGTTCGATCAGAAGCCGGCCGGCACCGGTTCGATCTTCGGCGGTTCGGCAGCACCTGCCGCCGCGCGTCCGGTGATCAATGCGCCAGCCTGGTTCAATGAGCAGAACTTCATTGCAGCGGCCCGCAACCATTTCCAGTCCCTGCAACAACACTGGGATGCCAATGAAATGGACAAGATTGCCGAGTTCGTGACCCCGCAGTTGCTGGAGTTCCTCAAGCGCGAACGGGCTGACCTGGGTGACGGCTTCCAGTCCACTTACATTGATAACCTCAATGTGCAGCTGGATGGCGTCGATGATCGCGCCGACAAGACCATTGCCACCCTGACCTTCAGTGGTGTGTCGAAGACTTCACGCTTCGACCAGGGCGAAGTGTTCAGCGAAAGCTGGAACATGGAACGCCTGCAGGGCGAGAACCAGCCATGGCTGGTTGCCGGTATCCGCCAGAACGGCTGAACCGACCCGCGTTAAATGTGTCGCAAGAAAAAGCCCCGGCCTTGGCCGGGGTTTTCTATTTCGCGGTTGCATCTATAGCGAGCTACTGTATAAACCGCCCCAACTAAACCGCGCCATCAAGCAAGAGGATCCCGGACGTGGAAGAAATCATCGAACAACTGCGTGAAGCCAACGAACCAGTACCGGTCCCCTTGGAGTTGCCTGACGAAGATCAGATCGTCGAAATCGAAGAACAATTGTTCATCGACATCCCATTCGTCTTCAGAGAGTTTTTGCTGACCGTCAGCGACGTGGTCTACGGCAGTCTGGAGCCGGTCACTGTCACCGACCCGCAATCCCACACCTACCTGCCAGACGTTGCCGCCAACGCCTGGGACGCCGGTGTCGACCGCAGCATGATCCCGATCTGCCAGGACGGCGACGATTATTACCTGGTCGAAGAAGACGGCACCGTGGTGTTGTGGCAAGCCGAAGAAGAACTGATTGCCGAAGAAACCTGGGAATCGGTCTGGCACTGGGCGCGCGACGTTTGGCTGGAAAGCTGAGCAAATTGCCGCAGCCCTTTGTAGCAACCGCCGAATGTGAAAACCGCCGGATGTAGCAGCTGCCGAAGGCTGCGTCCGGCTGCGAAGCAGCCGCAAACCCCACGCCGATCATCTGCCTGACACACCGGGGCGTCTGATCCGGCGACTGCTGCGCAGCCGAACGCAGGCTGCGCCAGCTGCTACAAAGTCCTGCCAATACCAGATCCATGTAGCAGCTGCCGAAGGCTGCGTCCGGCAGCGAAGCAGCCGCAAATCTCACGCCGATCATCTGCCTGACACACCGTGGCAGCTGATCCGGCGACTGCTGCGCAGCCGAACGCAGGCTGCGCCAGCTGCTACAAAAAGCCCCGTCGCGACCAGATCCATGTAGCAGCTGCCGAAGGCTGCGCCAGCTGCTACAAAAAGCCCCGTCGCGGCCAGATCCATGTAGCAGCTGCCGAGGGCTGCGTCCGGCTGCGAAGCAGTCGCAAACCTCCCGCCGATCATCTGCCTGACACACCGTGGCATTTGATCGGGCGGCTGCGCGGACCTGTTGCGACTAGAGCAAGTCAGTGCCCGGCAGCGTCCTTGTGGTTATCCAGCGTTTCCAGCAACGCCACTTGCATGCGCGTATGCACGCGGATGAACCAGCGCCACAGCAGCGCCGCCACGGCAGCCGTGACCACGGCGATCAGCACCAGCAATTCGTTGGTCGGCAGAATGCTTGCCGACAACGCCGCCAATAGCAGGAAAATCACCAGCAACGAAAGAATCGGGATCACTTCGGCGATCACCCTACGCACTCGGTGCGTGTGCCGACCGGCCATTTCCGGCTTCACGCCCATCTCCGCCAACAACATCGAAAGCGCCTTGAGCTTGCGATAAGCCGCAATCAGAAACGGCAGCGACACCAGCAACGCCCCGCCCCAGATCAGCGCTTTCTGCCAACTCGGCTCACTGATCCATGCTTGCAGATACGCCGACATGCGCTCGGCGAAAAACGCGCCTGAGAAGAAAATCGCAACCACCAGCGCCAGGTTCACCCCGACCTGCAGCAGAATCCGCCGGATCATCGACGCCAGCAGCGCGCCCTCGCCTTGCGGCTGAATGCTGCGCAGCCATTCGCCATACATCCCCAGCACTCGGCTCAGGCGCTGCGGCATGACGGCGGCAAGTTTGATCGACAGCGGATCGGCTGAACGAATCAGATACGGCGTCAGCAGCGTGGTAATCACCGACACCGCCACCGCCACGGGATAGAGGAAGTTGCTGGTGACCTGCAAGGTCATGCCCAGCGCGGCGATGATGAAGGAAAATTCGCCAATCTGCGAAAGACCCATGCCGACCCGCAGTGAGGTACGTCCGTCGTTGCCAGCGATAAAGGCACCGAGCCCGCAGGACAACATCTTGCCGAGCACCACAGCCACGGTGATCACCGCGATCGGCCACGCGTATTGCAGCAGGATCAGCGGATCGAGCATCAGCCCGATGGCGACAAAGAAAATCGCGCTGAACAGGTCGCGAACCGGTTCGATCAAGCGCTCGATTTTCAGCAATTGCCGCGACTCGGCCATGATCGCGCCGATCAGGAATGCGCCGAGGACCATGCTGTATTCGAGTTTGACCACCAGCAGACAGAAGCCGAAACACAGGCCCAACACAGTGATCAGCAACATCTCGTTGCTTTCGAATTTCGCCACATACGCCAGCAGACGCGGCACCAGCAGAATGCCGATGACCAGGGCGACGATCATGAACAATGACAATTTGCCGACCGTGGAGAACACTTCGCCGGAACTGACCGTGCCACTGACCGCGATGCTCGAGAGCAACGCGATGATGCCGATGCCGAGGATGTCTTCGACGATCAGCACACCGAAGATCAACTGCGCGAAGCGCTCGTTTTTCATCTTCAAGTCGTTGAGCGCCTTGACGATGATGGTGGTCGAGGAAATCGCCAGAATCGCCCCGAGGAACAGCGAATCCATGGTGTTCCAGTCGAACCAGCGGCCGATTTCGTAGCCGATCCAGATCATCAGGACGATTTCCAGAAACGCCGCGATGAACGCCGTGGCGCCGACCTTGAACAGTTTGCGCAGGCTGAATTCCAGGCCGAGGCAGAACATCAGGAAGATCACGCCCAGCTCCGCCAGGGTCTTGATCGTTTCTTCGTCGTGGATAAGGCCGAACGGCGGCGTGTGCGGGCCGATGATGAAACCGGCGACGATGTAGCCGAGGACCACCGGTTGTTTGAATCGGTGAAAGAGCACGGTCACTACGCCCGCTACCAACATGATCACTGCCAGATCCTGAATAAAACTGATGGCATGCATGGTATGAGGCTCCTTGAGTGACGTAACTCGACAAAACAGGCTCGGAAAAAGCCTTATCGAGCAGAGTAAAAATCCGCTTTGCGCGTAGGAAAATGCCTTTGGGGTGGGCTTTCGCAGGGTAACACCGCGACTTCCGGCAAAAAGGCGGTGCAATATATGGAAACAGATCGATGCGGCGTGACGGCGATCCCGCGCCCGGCGTCCCGATAACTGAGGTTTGCAAAAACCGGCCAGGCCCCGCAGAGGCGCCGCCCTTTCGAAATTCTGCCTTGACCCGTGAGAACGTTATGGAACCCGGAAACGCCCAGCTGTCGATGACGGTATTGATGACCCCCGACATGGCCAATTTTTCTGGCAATGTGCACGGCGGGACGCTGCTCAAGTACCTCGACGAAGTGGCCTACGCCTGCGCCAGCCGTTATGCCGGCCGCTACGTGGTGACTTTGTCGGTGGACCAGGTGATTTTCCGCGAGCCGATTCACGTCGGCGAACTGGTGACCTTTCTGGCGTCGGTCAATTACACCGGCAACACTTCGATGGAAGTCGGCATCAAAGTCGTGACCGAGAACATCCGCGAGCGCTCGGTGCGCCACACTAATAGTTGCTTCTTCACCATGGTCGCGGTCGATGACCAGCGCAAACCGGCGCCGGTGCCGCCGCTGCAACCGCAGAACAGCGAAGACAAGCGCCGTTTCATCCAGGCCCAGCAACGTCGGCAGATTCGTCAGGAACTGGAAAAGCGTTATCAGGAAATCAAGGGCGACGCCTGAGGTGTTTGATCGTTAAATCGCTTTCGCGGGCAAGCCTCGCTCCTACGGACCCGGGTCGTTCAGGCGAACTCCAACCTGTAGGAGCGAGGCTTGCCCGCGAAGCTTTTAAAGGCTGATCGCAACCGCCTCAAACCGCACCCGCGGATGCGCGATCCGGTCCTGCGCGCGCACCAGTTCCAGCTCGTAACTGGCGCACGCCTGGGTTTCCAGCAGCACTTCATGCACCGCCGCCGCGGTGAACTCGAACGCCGCCACCAGACTATCGCCGAGCAGCACGCGCGCCAGGAACAACCCCGACGTCAGATCACCGACACCGACCGGCTGACGCGGAAACGCCAACAGCGGCCGGCGCAAATGCCAACTGCCCTCAGCCGTCACCAGCAACATCTCGAACACATCCGCCGGTTTGCCGGGATAGTCCAGATGCTTGACCAGCACCGCTTTCGGGCCGCGCGTCAGCAGCGCTCGGGCCATCGCCAGGCAATCGAACAGCGACTGTGGCTTGCGCCCGGAAAAGCTGTCGAGCTCCAACTGATTCGGGCACATGAAGTCCGCCACCGCCGCCGCTTCTTCCAACAGAAAGTCGCTGACCTCGGCCGGCACGCTGCAGCCTTTCTCCGGGTGGCCCATCACCGGGTCGCACAAGTACAAGGCTTTCGGATTGACCGATTTTATCCGCGCCACGCCCGTCAGAATCGCCCGGCCCTGAGCGGCGCTGCCCAGGTAACCGGAAAGCACCGCGTCGCAGTTGCCCAGCTCGCCAATCGCGGCAATGCCTTCAACCAATTCGGGAATCTGCTGCGGCGGCAATATCTCGCCCGCCCATTGCCCGTATTGCGTGTGGTTGGAGAACTGCACGGTGTTGAGCGGCCAGACATTCACCCCGACCCGCTGCATCGGGAAAACCGCGGCGCTGTTGCCGGCGTGGCCGAACACCACGTGGGACTGGATGGCGAGCAGATGGGGCGTGCGTTTCATGCGCTGAGTTCCGTAAAACGATTGAAATTCGAGCCGCGCAGTATGCGACTAAACGCAGCCTGTACGACAGACCGGCGACACAGTTAAGCTGGCGCTATCTTGTTGGAGCACTCTGTCGATGCTGACCCTCGGAAATATCTTCGTGCTGATGCTGCTGGCCACCGGCGGCGCGTGGCTCTGGCACAACCACGGCTTGCGCGAGCGCGCACTGGAGCGGGTCAAGCAGCATTGCGCGAAACTCGAAATCGAGTTGCTCGACGGCAACGTGGCGCTGAAAAAGATCGGTTTTATCAAAGATGCCAACGGTCGTCGACGTCTGGCGCGGGTGTATAACTTCGAATTCACCGTGACCGGCGAAACCCGCCACACCGGGACCATCACCCAATTCGGTGCGCACAGCGCGCAGATTGAACTGGCACCGTACCCGATGCCGTTCGACGACACGCCGCCGGTGGTTGAAGTAGTGAAACCGCGCGGCGAAGTGATCGAAATGAGCCAGTGGCGGCAGGAACACACCAAGTGGCGTCCCTGAAGATGGATGCCTTCACCTGAAACCTGTGGGAGCGAGCTTGCTCTCGAAGCCCCCCTCAAACCTCACGCAAAACCCGACACAACCCCAAACCTTCCTCCAACTCAGCAACATCCTGCGGCTCAGCAAAAATCAGCTCAATCCGCGAATCCTGACGCCATTCGCTCGCCTGCCACACCTTCATTTCCAAGCTACTCAATTCCAAGCTATCCAACTCCAAGCTACCCAACGCATTCGCCGATACCCAACCTTCGCCGCTGTGGATAACCAGCTTCGCCCGCCGCCAGGCAAGGCTTTCCAGCCAGCGCCCAACCCGCGCCGCATCAAATACCTGACTCGGATGCCAGCGCCAACCAATGCTCCAGCCGCCCTCCTGTGCCTGACTCAAGCAAATCGGTGACGCAGGATCAGTCCAGATCGCCGGCAACTGCGCCAAACCCTTGGGCAGCACAAACTTATCCACAGCCGCCACCGCGCGATGTGCCAGCCCCGGCAGTTCGCTCAACGGCAACGCCGCTTGCTGCGTCCAATACACGGGACGCGCCGGCAACTGCTGGATAATCCGCTGCCGATCTTCCTCAGTCAGACCTTCAGACTTGTTCAGCAACAACAAACCCGCGCGGTCCAACGCCTGCTGTTGCGCGGCCGGCAGCGGTTTGCCGGCCGCGAGCGCTTGCGCATCCAGCACCAGCACACACGGTTGCAGCGCCAGCACGCCCAGCCACGGCGCTTCGCTCAACTGACGCAGCAACGTCGCCGGATGCCCCAACCCGGACGGCTCGATAAACAGCCGATCCGGCCGCGCCTTGCGCAGCAATCGCCCGAGGCCGATCTGAAACGGCGCACCATTCACGCAACACAAACAGCCGCCGGCCACTTCGCCCAGTGCGATACCATCGGCGCCCTGGGTCAGTAGCGCGGCGTCGAGACCGATCTGGCCGAACTCGTTGATCAGCACGGCCCAGCGTTCGTGCGCCGGGCGTTGCGCCATCAACTGCTTGATCAGGCTGGTCTTGCCGGCGCCCAATGGCCCGGCGATGACGTGCGTGGGAATGTTCTGCAACATGGTCAAAGTTTTCTGAGGAGGTAAAGGATGCGGTTGATGGGATTGGCGTGGTCAGCATCAGCATTGGAGTTAGCGTTGGCGTTAGGTTTGGCGCTGATGTCCGGCGAGGCGCTGGCGCAGGCGTGTGTGGTGCACAGCACGGCGGAGCGGCTCGACGTCAAAGTCTGTCAGCAGAACCGCAACATCCCGGAAAAACTCTTCGCCGACGGCTTCTGCCAACCGAACTTGCCCGGGCAGAAAGTCGACGTGCGGTACGTCGACCAATGCCCCAGCGGCGCGTTCGGCGTGTGCAGCAACGCGCAAGTCGCCAATATGCCCTACCGCCAGGATATTCACTATTACGGCGTGGCCACCGACGCCGCGTATTTACAACCGTTCTGCGAGGCACAGAGCCAAGGCAACTGGCGCAAACCCTAACTCAGCCAGTCGAGCGTCAGAATCAACCGGCGCTGACCCGGCGCCAGTTGCGGCGAGCGATGAATCAGCCCGAAACCCTCGTTACCGTGCCACTTTTCACCTTTGAGCAACGCCACGTCGCCGCTGTTGATGTGCTGGATCGGCGCCTGCGGCTCGGCGTGCGGACTGCCCAGTTGCCGACGATCAATCGCGCCTTCTTTCAGCCACTCGCTGCCGACGCCCGCATACGTGGTGATCAGCCGAACCGGCACATGATCGACGTGAAATCGCGGGCACATGGCTTGGTCCAACGCGCGCAAACGCAGGCCAACGCGCTTGGCGCCGAGCAAACACGCGAAGGCGCTGACCAGCCACGAAACGTCGGCGATAAAACCTTCGTAGCCTTCAAGGTCGCTGAAACCCGAGGCCAGCCCGCGCAAGTTGGGTTCGGCGTCCTCGCTGGGTATTTCCAGGACCAGCGACTCGGCCAGCGGCTCGTTCAGCGATAACAGCAAACGGGCGAAATCGCCGATGTGCAGCGGTAGTTGGCGCTGCCAAACCGCGAGATTGGCGTCATCGTGAAGGATTTTTGTCAGAACTTTGGGATTGGCTCCGTGATGCTGACGAGGTTTGCGCGGGGACGTTTTGCCCAGCGGGTTGGCCGCCACAGGAGTGAGTGCGAGCATCATGCGGCCTCTTCGTGCCACGGGCCGAATGGGTCGGGCAACATGCGCCAGGCCTCGATGCCCTCGGCCATTTCGTCGTCGGTCAGCAGGCAACCGTCGAGTTCGGCGCTGAGCAGGGCGAAGTCGATGTTCTGCCCGATAAACACCAGTTCCTGGCGGCAGTCACCGCTGCCCGCTGTCCAGTTCTGCATGATCGCGGCAGTGCTTTCCTGATCCTGCGGCCATTGGTTTTTCGGCACAAAACGCCACCAGCGACCGGCGAAACCGTGGCGCATCAAACCGCCGGCCTGCGACCAACTGCCGGCGTCCATGTGCTTGCTCGCCAACCAGAAAAAACCCTTGGAACGCAGGAGTTTGCCGTTGACCCACGGGCGATCGATGAAACTGAAAAAACGCTGCGGGTGAAACGGCCGGCGCGCGCGGTAAGCCGTCGAAGCGATGCCGTATTCGTCGCTTTCCGGCACGTGCTCGCCGCGTAATTCCTGCAGCCAACCCGGTGCCTGCGCGGCTTTTTCGAAGTCGAAACGGCCGGTGTTGAGAATCTTCTCCAGCGCAATTTCGCCCATGACCATGGGAATGATTTCCGCTTGAGCGTTAAGCCGTTCGAGGACCGCCATCAGCTCTTCACGTTCACGGCGGCTGATCAGGTCGATCTTGCTGATCAGGATCACGTCGGCGAATTCGATCTGCTCGATCAGCAGGTCGGTGATCGAGCGCTCGTCTTCCTCGCCCAAGGTTTCGCCACGCGAGGCGAGGCTTTCGGCGGCTTGATAGTCGAGGAGAAAATTCATCCCGTCGACCACGGTGACCATGGTGTCGAGCCGCGCGATGTCGGCGAGGCTCTGCCCGGCCTCGTCGCGGAAGGTGAACGTTTCAGCCACCGGCAACGGTTCGGAAATGCCGGTGGATTCGATCAGCAAGTAATCAAATCGACCGTCCTTCGCCAGTTTGCTCACCTCCTCCAGCAGGTCCTCGCGCAGGGTGCAGCAGATGCAGCCGTTGCTCATTTCCACCAGTTTTTCTTCGGCGCGGTTGAGGCTGACATCGCGTTGCACTTCGCCGCCGTCGATGTTGATTTCGCTCATGTCGTTGACGATCACCGCGACCCGCAGGTTCTCGCGATTACGCAGTACGTAATTGAGCAGCGTACTTTTGCCGGCGCCGAGAAAGCCCGACAGGACGGTCACGGGGAGACGATGGGGCATCAGGTATTCCTCTCAGGTTGGGTCCAACGACGGGTCGAATGCCCGCTCGCGAAAAAAGCCTTGGTTGGTTTTAATGTAATAACATAACATGCAAAACCAAACTTCACGATGGACCTGCTGATGAATGCGCTGACTCTGCCGGATATCGCCACGCAGGCCTCACGCCAAGCCCTGCCACTTGAGTGGGTGGGCATGTGCGGCATTGCCTTGCCGATCCTGATTGACGGCCAACGCTTGAACGCGAGAGCGGATGCCGGCGTCAGTCTTGATGACGGCGAAGCGCGCGGCATTCACATGTCGCGGCTGTATCTGGCCCTGGAAATGCTCGAACGGGAAAACCTCACACCAGCATTACTGCGCCGGGTTTTGCAACATTTCCTCGACAGCCATCAAGGTTTGTCATCCAGCGCTTATCTGAAAATTCACGCTGATTTGCTGGTCAAACGCCCGGCGCTGATCAGTCCGTTAGCGGGCTGGAAAAGCTATCCCCTCAGCATCGATGCACGTTTAGAAAACGATATGTTCCACGTGGAACTAAAAATCGACTTGGCTTATTCCTCGACATGCCCCTGCTCGGCAGCGCTATCCCGGCAACTGATCCAGGCGCAATTCGTCGATGATTTCGCCAACAAATCGCTCAATCACGCTGACGTCCTGACATGGCTGGGCTCCACGAGCGGCATCGTCGCCACCCCGCACAGTCAACGCAGCAGCGCGCAATTGCGCTTACGTTTGCTGGACTGTGTCGAAGACTTGCCGCTGATTGCCGCGATCAACGACGCTGAAGCGGCACTCGGCACTGCTGTGCAAACCGCAGTGAAACGCGCCGACGAACAAGCCTTCGCATTGGCCAATGGGCAGAACCTGATGTTCTGCGAAGACGCCGCGCGCCGTTTGCATCTGGCGCTGAAACGCTCGCCCGGCATCGACGGATTTCACATCCGCGTGGTCCACGCGGAAAGCTTGCACGCCCACGATGCAGTCGCCGAGAGCCACTGCAATTGGCAGCCCGCATGATCCGCTGCCAATCCTTGCGCTGGGGCGCGCCCGGCCAACCGCTGACGCCTGCGGTGGATTTCGCGCTGCCCGCCGGAGGTCTCACTGCTGTGATTGGCGCCAATGGCTCGGGCAAAAGCAGCTTGCTCAAAGTCATTGCCGGTCTGCAAAAACCACTGTCCGGGAAAATTCTGCTGGATGTTCCACGCCAGGGCGGCCTGTCTTTTCTGCCACAGCAGCAACACTTGGATCGGCAGTTTCCGATCAGCCTGCAAGAGTTGGTCGCCGCAGGATTCTGGGGCAGCAAGCAATCAGCGCAAGTGCGCAAGCAGAAACTCGAAAGCGTATTGCACGACTGGTGCCTCAGTGGCTTGGAGCAACGCCCGCTCATGGCGCTGTCCGGCGGCGAGTTGCAGCGCGCCCTGCTCGCCCGTTTAAGTCTCGCCGAAGCACCGTTGCTGTTGCTCGACGAACCCCACGCCGCACTCGATGAACTCGGCCAGGAATTGCTGTGGCAACACATCCACGCCTGGCACGCCGCCGGCCGAACTTTGCTGATCGTGTGCCATGACCTCGCCGCCGTGCGCCAACATATAAGCCAAACCCTGCTGATCAAAAGCAGCGGCTGCACCCTCGGGCTCAGCACTGAACTGATACGCCAACAACCGCAAACGCAGGTGGCCTGATGATCGCCGCCGCACAACTTTGGCAACCGTTTCACGAATTCGTATTCATGCGCCGGGCGTTGCTCGGTGGTCTGGTGCTGGCGTGCAGCACGGCGCCGCTCGGGGTGTTTTTGATCCTGCGGCGCATGAGCCTGATCGGCGACGCGGTCGCTCACGGCATCTTGCCCGGCGCCGCGTTGGGTTTCTGGTTCTTCGGTTTGAGCCTGCCGGCGCTGACACTCGGTGGTCTCGGCGCCGGCCTGAGCATGGCTGGACTGGCCGCATGGATCACCCGCCGCACCGGCCTGCGCGAAGACGCCAGCCTCGCCGCGATCTACCCGATTTCCCTCGCCAGCGGCGTGCTGATCCTCGGCATCGCCGGCAAACGCCTGGACCTGTTACACCTGTTATTCGGCTCGGCATTGGCGGTCGACGGCCCGACGCTCAGCGGCATGTTGTGGGTCTCCGGTTTCAGTCTGATCGCCATGGCGCTGATCTATCGACCGCTGCTGCTGGACACCCTCGACCCACTGTTTCTGCAAACCGTCAGCCGTCTCGGGCCGCTCGCGCACGGCGTATTCCTGACGTTGGTGGTGCTGAATCTGGTGATCGGTTTCCAGGCCATCGGCGCGTTGATGGTGGTCGGTTTAATGATGTTGCCGGCCGCCGCTGCGCGATTCTGGAGCCGTCGATTGCCAGTGCTGATGGCCATCGCCGCGCTGCTCGGCTGCCTCTCGGTGTGGCTCGGTTTGCTGCTGTCGTTCTATTGCTCGCTGCCCAGCGGCCCGGCCATCGTGTTGATGGCGGGCGCGTTGTATCTGTTGTCCGTGGTGTTCGGGCCGGTGCACGGCTTGTTGCGCCGCCCGCCCTTGCTCACATCCCAATGAGGTGTTTCCCGATGCGCGTTGTACTCGTGCTGTTCAGTTTGCTGCTGTCGATGTCGATATCCGCGTTGGCGGCGGCGGCGGAAAAACTCCAGGTCGTCACCAGCTTCAGCATCCTCGCCGACATGACGCAGCAGGTCGGCGGCGAACATATCCAGATCAGCAACATGGTCGGCGCGGACGCCGATGCGCACACTTACGAGCCGACGCCGGACGACGCCAAAGCGCTGCTCAACGCCAAACTGATCATCAAGAACGGCCTCGGTTTCGAGCCATGGCTGGATCGTCTGGTGACCAGCACCGAGACCACCGCGCCGGTGATCAGCGCGAGCCACGGGGTGATTCCGCGCTCGCTGGATGAGGATGGCGAAACCGTGCCCGACCCGCACGCCTGGCACAACCTGGCGAACAGCGAGCTGTACATCGCCAACATCACCAAAGCGCTGATTGCCGCCGACCCGGCAAACCGCGCCGACTACCAACGCAACAGCCAGGCTTACCTGAAACAGATCTACGCCCTGCTCGCCGAGGCCAAAAACAAGCTCGGTTCGCTGCCGCCGGGCAACCGCAAGATTGTCACGTCACACGATGCGTTTGGTTATCTCGGCCAAGCCTACGGCATCGAGTTCATGGCGCCGCAGGGTTTGTCGACCGAGCGCGACCCGTCGGCGGCGGAAGTCGCGGCGTTGATCACGCAGATCCGTCAGGCCAAGGTCAAAGCGCTGTTCATGGAGAACATCAAGGATGCGCGGCTGCTCAAGCAGATTGCCGATGAAAGCGGCGCGAAGATTGGCGGCACGTTGTACTCCGATGCGCTCGCCGCCAGCGGCCCGGCCAGCACCTTCGCCGGGCTGTTCGAATACAACCTCAACACCCTGTACGAGGCGTTGAGTAAACCGTGATCGGACCTGAGTGGGTGGTGTTTTAGAGGACGTCTTCGCGGGCAAGCCTCGCTCCTACGGACGGTAATATCCGTAGGAGCGAGGCTTGCCCGCGAAGCTTTTATGCGCGCGGCTTGACCGTGCCGCAATCCTTGCCCAGCCAGACCGCGCGGCTGTCCAGGCTGCCCTGCTGCTGGATACCCGTGGCGTTGAACGTGCCACTGACCTTGGTGGTGAACTCACGATCACTGAGGAACGTCGCGACGCCGGCACCTTGCGCTTTCGGGCAGCTGAACTTGAATTTCCACTGATTGCCGGTGCGATCAGTGATTTCCTGTTTGCAGCCCGACGCCGGGTCGGTCAGCGGAATGTTGTCCGTCGCCACTTGCTCCTGCGTCAGGCAGGCACGAACGCCCTTGCCGCCAATGTTGATGCCCTGCTTCTCCAACTGCGCGCGCTGCTGCGGCGTCATCTGGCCTTGCAACTGGCCTAGGATCAGTTGCAGGTCCGGCAGGTTCTGGTTATCGACTTTCATGTTGCTCGTGGTCAATTCCCACAGACCCGGCTGCAGCATCTGCGCCTGCGCGGCAACCGGAAGGGACAAACCGAGGGCCATGGCCACACCCAACAGACGAACATTCATCGAGTAACTCCTGATCATTAGTGGCCGTTAGACGTCAGCTCCAGGCTTCGGTTCATGGCCCAATTAAATAGCGACATTCTGCACGGAACATGGTCTTTTACGTATTGAATCTTCAGGAGCAAGGTTGCCTCATGGATTATTTTGGACCGCACGTTTTCGGTTACCTGATCGCCTTGTTGCACACGCTGGGCCTGATTGCCGCCATCCACGCCGTGTTGACCGTGCGCACCGCCCAAGGCTCGATTGCCTGGGCGCTGTCGCTGCTGTTCATTCCCTACCTCACGCTTATCCCTTATCTGGTGTTCGGCCGCAGCACGTTCGACGGCTACATTCAGGCCCGACGTCAGGCCAACGAAGAAATGCGCAAAGCGATTTCCGAGCTGAACTGGCGACCCTGGGTCGAAGAAGCCCTGACCGCCCGCGCGTCCAGTGCCTACGCCTCGCTGAGGGCGATGCCGAAACTGGGGCGCATGCCGTGCCTGGCGAACAACGAAGTGCACCTGTTGATCGACGGCACTGCCACGTTCGAAGCGATCTTCGCCGCCATCAGCAACGCCAAGGAAGCGGTGCTGGTGCAGTTTTTCATCATCCACGACGACCGCCTCGGCCAGCGCCTGCACAACCTGCTGCTGAAAAAGGCCAGTGAAGGCGTGGCGGTTTACTTGCTTTACGACCGCATCGGCAGCCACTCGTTGCCGCACAGTTATGTCCAACCGTTACGAGATGCCGGGGTCGAGGTCAAAGCGTTTGCCACGCGCAGCGGCTGGCTCAATCGCTTCCAGGTGAATTTCCGCAACCACCGCAAGATCGTCGTGGTCGATGGCGTCCTCGGTTTTGTTGGCGGGCATAACGTCGGCGACGAATACCTCGGCGAAAAACCACCGCTGGCACCGTGGCGCGATACCCACGTGCAAGTGCGCGGCCCGGTGGTGGCGTGCATGCAGGAGTCGTTCGCTGAGGACTGGTTCTGGGCCGCACGCACGTTGCCGCCGCTGATCCTGCCGGACGTTTACCCGGACGACGGCGTGCTCTGCCAGTTGCTCGCCAGCGGCCCGGCAGATTCCTACGAAACCTGTTCACTGTTCTTCGTCGAAGCGATTCACGCAGCCACCGAACGTGTGTGGATCACCAGCCCTTATTTCATTCCCGACGAAGCCGTGTTTGCGGCGCTGCGCCTGGCCGTGTTGCGCGGTGTCGATGTGCGGCTGCTGCTGCCGTCGCGTCCGGATCACCGCATCGTTTACGCCGCGTCCAGTCTCTACGCTTTCGAAGCGGTGCGCGCCGGCGTGCGAGTGTTCCGTTACGAACCCGGTTTCATGCATCAGAAAGTGGTGTTGATCGACAGCGAAATCAGCGCCATCGGCAGCGCCAATCTGGACAACCGTTCATTCCGGCTGAATTTCGAAGTGATGCTGCTGACCGTCGACAGCGTGTTCGCGGGCGAAGTCGAGAAGATGCTTAATGATGACTTCGCCCAGTCCCACGAAATCGCCAAGGAAGAAAGCCGGGAAACCCACCGCTTGCAGCAAGTCGGCATGCGGGTCGCCCGGCTTATTTCGCCGATCCTCTAAGGCGTGATCCTCTAAGGCGTGTAGATGTCGTCGCGGGTCCAGGGCAATTCGTGGCTACCGTCCGGATGCGCCTTCACCGCGAGAATCTGGTGCAGGTTGATCCAGCCTTTGGCGAAGGCGTAGGCGCAACCGGCCAGGTACAGCCGCCAGATGCGCAGCGCCTGCTCGGGCACCTCTTTGGCGGCGGTTTCCAGATTGTCTTCGAGGCGTTCGCTCCAGTGATCAAGCGTGCGCGCGTAATGCAGGCGCAGGCTCTCGACGTCGACAATCTCTAATCCGGCTTCGCTGATCTCGGCAGAAATCATCGACAAGTGCGGCAGCTCACCGTTGGGGAACACGTACTTCTCGATGAAATCCCCGGCGCCGCGTCCCACCGGCCGGCCGTCAGTGTGTTTGGCGGTGATGCCGTGGTTCATCACCAGACCGCCCTCCTTCACTGCGCCGAAAAGAATTTTGCAGTACTCGGCGAGGTTGGCATGGCCGACGTGTTCAAACATGCCGACGCTGACCACTTTGTCGAAACGCCCGTCCTGCGGCAAATCGCGATAGTCGAGCAGTTGCAGTTCGACCTGATCTTCCAGCCCTTCCTCTTTGACTCGCTCACGGGCCAAGGCCAATTGCTCCTTGCTCAGGGTAATGCCGAACACTTTCGCGCCACATTCACGCGCCGCGTAACGCGCCAGACCGCCCCAGCCGCAACCGACATCCAGCAGATATTCGCCCGGTTGCAGCCGCAGCTTGCGACACAAGTGGCGGAATTTGGCCTGCTGCGCCTGTTCCAGCGACTCGCTGCCGGTCTCGAAATAGGCGCAGGAGTACGCCATGTCGCTGTCGAGCCACAGTTGGTAAAACGCGTTGGAAAGGTCGTAGTGGTAGGAAATCGCCTTGGCGTCGGTTTCCTTGTCGTGGGCGAGTCGTACCGGCTGACTGTCGGCATCGCCCAATAACGCCTGGCTCCATTCATCGCAGACGCGGATCACGTCGCTGATCGAGCCTTCCAGCTCAAGCTTGCCTTCGACGAACGCAGCGCCTAGCGCATCCAGGCTTGGGTGGGTGAACTGGGTAACCATTTGTGGGTCCTTGACCACAATCGTGACGCTGGGCGTCGGCCCCAGATTAAATTCATGGCCATCCCAGAGTCGCAGGCGAAGCGGTAATTGCAGATTCTGTAAGGCCGGTGGAAGTTGCGCGAGCATGGAGAATCCCCCTTGTTTCAGACGTCTGATCTGAGGGTAGACCAACTTAAGAAAATAGCAGGCTATCGATAAATAGCCGTTTTCTATGACTGTAGGCGCACGGGTGAATGTGCTGGCCCGATCGCGAGCAAGCTTTGCTCCTGCAGGGACTTGGCCTTAGCTACCAAGCGCTCGTCGGATGGCCCTCAAGCAGATGACTTCGAATGTGGAAGACAGTTCTGAAAATTGCCCAACCGCTGATCCGCCAGTCAGCGCGCCGTTCATTACTTATCTTTCAGCTTCAACAATGGCTCTTGAAAACGCAGCAACCGTCCGGCGTTACCCAGCACCAGCAAAGTACTGAAGTTGTGCAGCAACGCGGCGATCATCGCCCCCGCCGCGCCGAGCCAGCCGAATGCGGCAAACGCGACAATCGCCAAGGTCCAGCCGAGGCCGATGATCACGTTGACCTGCAATGTCTGCCGACACTGGCGACTCAAGCGCACGCAGGTGCCGAGTCGGCGCAAGTCGCTGCCGATCAACACGATGTCCGCCGACGCCAGCGCAATGTCCGCACCACCCGCGCCCATCGCAACCCCCACCACGCCGGCCTTCAGTGCCAGTGAATCGTTGATGCCATCGCCGACCACCATCGGCCGAAAGCCGTTGCCGATTTCCGCCATCACCCGATTGAGTTTGTCTTCCGGCAAGGCTTGCGCCTCAACATCGCTGATCCCGACGTCACGCGCCAACGTCTGCGCGACACTTTGCCGGTCACCGGTCAGCAGCAATTGCCGGCCCAGTCCGAGTTCGCGCAATTCCTGCAACGCAAAATGCGCTTCCGGTTTGAGCGTGTCCGCGAGCAATAGCCACGCGAGGAATTCGCCGTTCAGCGCGAGTCCGGCAATCGGACCGTCGTGCTCGGGAATCGCCGAAGTGACGATGCCCAATTGCGCAAACAACTCCGGACGCCCGAGCGCCGCTTCGCCCTGCTCGGTCATTGCAACGACGCCCAAGCCCTGGCGTTCGTGAATGTCCGACAGCGGCAGAAGGTGCTCTGGCGTAGCCAGACTGGCCAACGCGCGACTGACCGGATGGCTGCTCGCCGAACCGAGGCTGGCGGCCAGTTTCAGCACGAGGCTGCGATCCTCCAACGGACTGTCGATTGATTGCAGGCGCAAGGTGCCGAAGGTCAACGTGCCGGTTTTATCCACCACCAGTGAGGTCAGGTCCGCCAGTTCTTCGAGGAACGCCGAGCTGCGAATCAGGATGCCGTGACGCGCCGCGACCGCCACCCCGGCAATCGCCGTGGCCGGCGCCGACAATACCAGCGCGCACGGGCAAGCGGCGACCAACACCGCGAGCATCGCTTGCGCATCGTTGGTGACGAACCACGTCACCGCCGCCCGCAACAGCACCAACACCATGTAGCTGCCGGCGTAACGCTCGAGCAAACGAGTGATCGGCGGCTTGGAACGCTCGGCGCTCTGCATCAGCGCGATGACCTTGCCGAGGGTCGATTCGTTGCCGGTGCGCGTCACTTCAATCCGTAGCAAACCGTCGAGGTTGATCGCGCCGCCAAATACGCTCATGCCGGCCGCCACTTCCAGCGGCACCGACTCGCCGGTAATCGACGCGGTGTCGAGGCTGGCCTGACCGGACAACACGCGGCCATCCGCCGGCACCCGATCGCCGGCGCGCACTTCGACAATATCGCCAGCCTGGAGCGTGCCGTTGTCGACTTCAATGATCGCGCCGTCCGCCTGCACCATGCGCGCGTGGCTGCGGGTGAGTTTGCCCAAAGCGTGGATCGCTTCTTGCGAACCGATGACGCTGCGCTCCTCCAATACGTGGCCGAAGATCATGATGATCGGCAGCAACGCGGCGGTGAGCAGATCGCCAGTAGCCCAGGCGCCGAGCATTGCCAACGCAATCAGTTGATCGGTAATGCCGTGCAAACTTGGGTAGCGCAGGCTGTACCACGCCGAGCGCATCACCGGCACCGCGACCAATAACGAAGCAAAACCGAGCAGCAATTGGCTGACCCCGGTTTGCTCCGGCGACAGCCAACGCCAGATCAGACCGAGCGCGAGCAAGCCAAGTGCGAGCATCGCGAGGGTCAGTTGGCGAGCGGCGCTGCGTTGTTCGGCCGAGGACAACAGGCTTGGTTCGGACGCGATATGCGCGGGGGTGGTCATTGTGTGGCTCCCTGAATGATCAGGCGGGAATCGTCTTTCGGATCGACCGTGGTCACCGAACCGGCCTGGCCGAGGATCTTCGGCATGCGCTCGCGATAGAGGCGCAGGAGCATTTGCGGGTCGGTGCCCTGTTGCTGCGCTTTGCTCAGGCTCAGCACCGTAGCGGTGGCGGCCGAAGCATCGGCCAGTCGTTCACTGGCTTGCGCGTGCGCCACTTGCAACGCGCGGTCGGCTTGCTCGTTGGCGATCTGGGTGGTTTTTTCGGCCTCGGTGCGCGCATTGGCCACGGCTTTGTCGGCCTGTTGACTGGCGGTGAGCACGGCGTTGAAAGCAGCGACTGCCGGGCCGGGCAAGCTCGATTGCACGTCGACGCGGGCGACTTCGATGCCGATGCCCTGCCCCGTCGCCGCCAGTTCGGCCAGTCGCTGATTGATGCTTTGCACCAGATCACCGCGCAGGCGTTCGCGGCGTTCGGCGGCTTTGTTGTCGGCGCCGATCAGCTCAGGTCGGGCGACCAGAATCGTGTCGAGATCGCGTGCGGCAGTCAGCGCCACGGCACTGCGCGTGACTAGCCGATCCAGCGCCGGCAGCACGTGTTCGCCCTGAAGTACGAACGCGTAAGGCTCGGTGACTTTGTAAAAAACCCGCACATCGAGTTGCACGACTCCGGCGTCACCGGTCAGCAAATAACCAGACCCGGCGAGTGCATCGCTGAGCGGCGTGGCAAACGTCGCGACACGATCCGCCTGCAATGCGACATCGCTACGCAGCAGATTTTCGACGCGGCGCTCGATCACCCGATCCGCCGCTGGCAACAAAATCACCTGCTCAAAAGGACTCGGCCACGCCAGCAACAGCCCGGCATTTTGAATGCGATCCAGCGCGCCGAAGTGCAAAACCACCGCGCGATTTTGTGGATCAATCTGCCGCACATTCGAAAACGCCCAGACCAGCGCAGCCAGGATAGTCACCGCGTACAACGCCAAAAAAGCCAAGCGTCCGGCCTGAATCCAAGGGCTGTTTATCTCATGTGTTCCACGTGGAACTAATTTCATGGCTGCGACCCGGACTTGTTGTCGAGGCTCGGCGGCCCGTCCACCAACACGCGAAATGGCGCTGCATCCGTGCGCAAAATCAATTTGGTCCCGGGCGAAACAATCGTGCCCAAGGTGTCGAGCGAACGCAGCAAATTGTAGAGCTGCGGCGATCCGGCATAAGCGCGGCCGTAAATCTGCGCCGCTTCGACCCGGGATTGCGCTTCGATGTCCGCCGCTTTGACCATGGCATCAGCTTGCACCACCCGCGCATCGCGCTCGGCGGCGGAGCGGATTTGCGCGGCTTCGCGTTTGCCGATCGCCGTGCGTTCGGTGGCGATTGTTTCACGCTCGGCGCGCATGCGATCGACCGTGGCGGTGAGCGTCACCGAGGGTAACGTCAGCCGCTCGATGCCGACTTGCAGCACGCGCACTCCATAAGTGGTGAGCAACTGCTGATCGATTTGCTGGCGCAGTTGCGCTTCAAAATCGGCGATGTGCACTTGATTGGCGTCGGTGTTCACCAGGTTGGCCAAGTCAAAACTGCTGGCGGTGGTTTCCAGCGCCGAGCCGACGAAGGTGCGAATCTGCCGCGCCGCTTCATCCGGCTGGTTCTGCACCGCACGCATGAAGCGCTGCACATTGTCCGGATCACCCTGAACCTGCCACGCCACGTAAGCCTGGACGATGATGCGCAAACCGTCGCGCGTGCCGACATCCTGCAAACCGCTGGACGTGGTGCGCAGGCGCAAGTCCACCGGAATCGCCGCTTCGAACGGCGCCGGCCAACGCCAACCGAGTCCCGGTTCCAGCAGCACCCGTGATGGATTGCCGAAACGGGTGATTACCGTGGCCTCGCCGGAACGCACTTGCACCAGGCTCGCCGCCGCAATGGCAAACGCCACCAGCAGCGCCGCCCAAGCCATGCGCCGCCACGGAAATGGCCCGGCCGCTTGCGCATCACCGTGGTGGTGATGGTGATGCCCGTGATGGTGGCCGCCATGGCCATGGCTGTGCCCAGCGTGATCGTCGTGAGGGTGATTATGCGGCTGGCTCAATGGGTGGCTCCTGGCTGAGCGGGGTTACGCGGCGACGCAGGGTCGGCCGGCAGCGTGAAGGTTCGCAGGTCGATGGTCGGCGCATTGCTGCTGCCGCCGAGGCGATGATCGAGGATCAGCAGATTGGCGTTGACCAGGCCTTGGCTCAATTGGCTCAGATACTGTTCGAGCACAAACGCCTGGCCGGCACTGGCGTAGGCCTTGCGCTCGGCGCTGAAACGCAAGTCCGAGGCCTGCGCCGTGGCGTTGATTTCGCGCGCAGTGGCGGTCGCTTGGTCGCGGGCAACGCTGGCCTGCAATTGCGCCTGATTGGTCGCCTGCGCCGCCGCGCCACGCTCACGCGCGATCAAGGCTTGCGCGCCAATCTGCGCCGCTTGCACGGCGTGATAGGCATTGGCTGCGCCGGCCGGTGGGTGAATCGCTTCGACCACGGTCGCGAGAATCTCCACGCCGCTGTCGAGCTTCTGCAAGTCGGCTTGCACCGCGCGGCCAATCTCGTCGCCCAGCCCTATCCGGTCGGCACCGAGCAAACCGTCGAGGGTTCGCGAGGCGAAGTCGTGCACCAGAATCCGGCTCGCGGTGCTGCGAATCAGCGTTGGTACATCGGCGCTGTTGTAGGTCGCGGCCAACGCCGCTTGATCGCTTAGGCCGATGCGGTAGACGAACCGCACGTCCATGTTGACGATTTGAAAGCTCTGCTTGTCGGCGCGGCTGCTGGCGATGACTTGGGATTTGTCGTTGACGTGGCTGGCGTCCCACAAGCGATTGGCAATTGCCGGCGGCGGACCTTCTGCCGGTTCGGCGGTCCTCGGCAACCCTCCTCCGTCGCTGACGCTGGTGGCCAACTCGTGGACCACGCCGTTCTCGACGCGCAACACGCGACCCAGCGGCCACGGCAAACCGGCGTGCAAACCCGGGCCGAAGACTTGCACCGGTTTGCCGAAACGCTCGTAGATGCCGCGCCCCTGCAGCGGGATTTCGTCAATACCGGTCAGCGCCCAACCGACGACAGCCACCACCGCCAGCACCGGCAGGAAAGCGCGGCGCATGTAGGTGAAAGCCCAGATCTGCCGCAGGTCGATGCCGAAGCGGTTGTGCAATTCATGCTGCAACGCCAGCAACGGTTGCGGCGGCCAGCGCAGCAGGTCGGCGATGAAACTGCGCGCGAGCAATGTCGGTTCGACTTGCTCGCGCGGCGGACTGAACAGCGACAGCACGGCGCGCAGCAGCAATTCGGCTGCCACCAACCCCGGCAGCACACCGATCAACACCGCCAGACGAACTGGCCACACTGAGGTCTGGTTGGCGAACAACAGGCACAACGCGCTCAGCACCAGACCGATAATCGCCACGCGCGTGAGCTGCGCCAACGCGTTCGCTTCCGGCCATTCGGCGGCGTTTTGCTGCGCGAACTGGCGTTCCAGCACCAGCAAACCGAAGGCCAGCAGCAACGACAACGACGCGCCGACACTGGCCGCCACACCTAGCGTGGCCGGCGCCAGACTCAGGTTCCAGACTTGCGCGATGCTGTACAACGTCAACAACGCCCAACCGGCCAGCCACAACGTCGGCGCGCCGATCTGCGCGAGCATGCGCACCCAGCGCTGGCTGATGCGGTCGAGCAAGCGTTCATACCAGCCCAGCGGCGCAGGCACTTCTTCGTCAGCAACCACCGGCAGCGCCACCACAGGATTCAATGCCCGCGCGCGCCAGTCGGTCACCCATCCGGCCGCTTGCAAACCGGCAATCAGCACCAGCAAACCGGCACTTTGATTCACCAGCAACGCGCCCCACAGCGACTGCGGCGCAAACAGCGCTACGAAAAACGCCAACACCAGCCCAATCGCTGCGAGCGCACCCAGGGCTATCGCGTACTGACGCAAGCGCCGCTGCTGAAACTGCGCCTGCTGAAAGCGCGGCAACCCCGCCACCTGCGTTTCATCGACATCAAGATCGACTTGCATACCACCCCAGAATTTATTGATTGCCGACGTCACATCTTGTTACTCGTCGTTACCTTATAACGAAGCGAGTGAAATTTCCGTTGTAAATCGCTGCATCTAAGCCGCCCGACCTGTCGCTTGGCTGAAGCCTTGACCGAAACACCGCGAAACGCTCATATTACGCTCGTAATTTTTACCAGCAGCTACGGTTAACCATCCGGTCCCTACTCAGGAGTACAAGCATGAGCACCTATGACGTCGTGATTCTGGGCGGTGGCCCGGGCGGTTATAACGCGGCGATTCGCGCGGGCCAGTTGGGCCTCAAAGCCGCGTGCGTCGAGGGCCGCGCGACGCTCGGCGGCACGTGCCTGAACGTCGGTTGCATGCCGTCCAAAGCCTTGCTGCACTCCTCCGAACTCTACGACGCGGCCATGGGCGCGGAATTCGCCAACCTCGGAATCGAGGTCAAACCGACGCTCAACCTCGCGCAGATGATGAAGCAGAAGGATGAAAGCGTGACCGGCCTGACCAAGGGCATCGAGTTTCTCTTTCGCAAAAACAAAGTCGACTGGATCAAGGGCTGGGGCCATATCGACGGGCCGGGCAAAGTCACGGTTACCGACAGCGCCGGCGGCAAAACCGAACTGAGCGCCAAAGACATCATCATCGCTACCGGCTCCGAGCCCACTCCCCTGCCCGGCGTCGCCATCGATAACCAGCGCATCCTCGACTCCACCGGCGCGCTGTCGTTGAGCGAGGTGCCGAAACACTTGGTGGTGATCGGCGCCGGGGTGATTGGCCTGGAACTGGGCTCGGTCTGGCGGCGCTTGGGCGCGCAGGTGACGGTGGTCGAATACCTCGAGCGGATTTGCCCCGGCGTCGATGCCGAGGCCGGCAAAACCTTGCAGCGTTCGCTGAGTAAGCAAGGCATCAGCTTCAAGTTGAGTTCGAAAGTCACCAGCGCCACCACGTCCGAGAACGGCGTGCAGCTGAGCGTCGAACCGGCTGCCGGCGGCACCGCCGAATTGCTTGAAGCGGATTACGTGCTGGTTGCCATCGGCCGCCGACCTTTCACCGAAGGTCTGGGCCTGGAGAACGTCGGCCTCGCCACCGACAAGCGCGGCATGCTCGCCAACCAGGGCCATCGCACCGAAGCGGCAGGCGTCTGGGTGATTGGCGACGTGACGTCCGGGCCGATGCTCGCGCACAAAGCTGAGGACGAAGCGATGGCGTGCGTCGAGCAGATCGTCGGCAAGGCTGGCGAGGTCAATTACAACCTGATCCCGAACGTGATCTACACCCGACCGGAGCTGGCCAGCGTCGGCAAGACCGAAGAACAGTTGAAGGCTGAGGGCCGCGCGTACAAGGTCGGCAAGTTCCCTTTTACCGCCAACAGCCGGGCGAAGATCAATCATGAAACCGAAGGTTTTGCCAAAGTGCTGGCCGATGAGCGTACGGATGAAATCCTCGGCGTGCATCTGGTCGGCCCGAGCGTCAGCGAAATGATCGGCGAGTATTGCGTGGCCATGGAATTCAGCGCCTCGGCCGAGGACATCGCCCTGACCTGCCACCCGCACCCGACCCGCTCCGAAGCGTTGCGTCAGGCAGCGATGAATGTCGAAGGGATGGCGACGCAAATGTAAATGCCGGCCGGTCGACCGCTATCGCGAGCAGGCTCGCGCCTATGGAAATGCATTTCAATGTGGGAGTGAGCCTGCTCGCGATGGCCGCGCCGCGGTTCTACTGAGGTAAATGCCCCAGCGGCAGCGCGCCTGGGGTTTTCACGGTATGGATCGCAAAGTTGCTGCGGATGTCGCTGACCCCCGGCAACTTGAGCAAGCGTCCGGTGAGAAAACGCTCGTACGCGCGCAAGTCCGGCACCACCACTTGCAGCAGAAAGTCCGATTCCCCCGACACCAGAAACGCCGAAATCACCTCCGGCAACGCCGTCACCGCCTCGCGAAACGCGTCAGCCTGTTCGTCGTTGTGCCGCTCGACTTTGACCCCGACAAACACCGTCAACCCGAGCCCGACTTCATCGCGATCGACATTCGCCTGATAGCCGCGAATCACCCCCGCCTCCTCCAGCATCCGCACCCGACGCAAACACGGCGACGCCGACAAACCGATCTCATCGGCCAATTGCACATTGCTCAGGCGCCCGTCGCGTTGCAGGGCGGCGAGAATCTTGCGGTCGTAGGCATCGAGTTTCATCGCTTGGCAGATCCTGATGGTGAATGAATGGTTGCGTGGCAGGTTATGCCAATCACGCTGAGTTTAGAAGTCAACTACGCAAGCACCTGCCCTGCCTCGCGGCCATAGACTGGCGTGACCAAATCGACAACGAACGGGGTGCGACATGCAGGGACTTTGGCTGTTTTTCATGGCGCTGGCGGTGGTGTTTCTGTTGCCCGGCCCGGACATGATCCTGCTGCTGCAAACCGGCGCACGTCAGGGCCGAGGCGCGGCGCTGGCCACGGCGATTGGTTTGGGCATTGCTCGCGGCTGTCATGTCGCGTTGGCGGCGCTGGGGCTGGCGGCGTTGTTCAAAGCGGCGCCGTGGACGTTTGACGTGGTACGGCTGGCCGGTGCCGCGTACTTGCTGTGGATCGGCATTCAATGTTTGCGCACGACGATGCTGCCGAATCTGAACACTGCCGCGGCGACCCTGGAAAAACCGCGCTGGCGCGAATCGATCCAGCGCGGCTTGCTGACCAACCTGCTCAACCCCAAAGCCTTGCTGTTTTGCTCGGTGTTGCTGCCGCAGTTCATCAATCCCCACGGCGGGCCGGTGCTCGCGCAGTTCGCCCTGCTCGGCGTGGCGCTGGTGGCGGTCGGTTTGCTGTTTGACAGCGCTTACGCACTGGTCGGCGCCGCGCTGGGCCGTTGGCTGCAACGCAGTCCTTCGGCCCAACGGGTGCAGCAATGGCTGTTTGGCAGCCTGTTGATCGGCTTCGCGTTGCGGCTGACCTTTGTGCAACAGGCGTGAGCTTTAGCGGGTTGTGCGCCGACGGCGATTGATCAGCAACAGCGCGCCGGCCACCACAACCACCACCGCGCCGATCTGCACCGGCGTTTTGTACGGGCGCAGCGCTGAACGCACCGAATCCGTGGCTTGAGTCACGTAGCGTTTGCTGGCGTTTTCAAAGTCGGGATACGGGCACTGGTGGCCAAAGTCACCGGCCCAGACCACGTACGGCCCTTCCTTGACGTAACGCTGATACAGCGCGCTCTGATCTTCGAGACTGGAATTCCAGCCCGCCGCGGTGCACAGCACTGCCGCAAACGCCTGGCTGGTGTGCGGCAGATTGTCCGCCGCGCGGTTGGCCAGCGACGTCGCGAGGAAACGATAGTGGTAGCGCTGATCCGGTTTCGCCGCGCTTGCTTGCTGGCGCTGCAATTCATCTTCAGCGACTAGCGGACCGACCTTGAGCTCAGTGCTTTCGAGGCTGTAATTGCCGCCGAATGTCGCGTAATCCGGGGCCATCTCGTAACCGAGGATGTCCATGCCCCACTCGCGCGCCGTCCACGCCGCGTTGAACAGTGCCGCCGCGCGTTTGGTCGGCCACCACGCCGAATCCGCCAATTGCCGCTGCTGCGCGTACAACGTGGCTTTTTTCTGCAGGTCGGGATTGTCGAAATACGCGACCGCTTCATCGAAGCGCTCCTCACGCAACAAGCGCCGTCCGAGCAGATTGCGCAAACTCGCGGCCACCGGCAGCGGCACGTAGTTGTCGCGTTCCTGCTGGGTTCGCGGCGGCGGTGCGGGCACTTGCTTGTCGACGTATTGCTTGAGTTCATCGACGGTCAGCACGCGCTCGGCGACGGTCGCGGCGTCGAGCCAATAGATCGATTGGCTGCGGTAGAGCTGATCGAACGCTTGCAGATAATCGCCGCGTTGCAACGCAAGAATCGCGCTCTCACCCTCGACCCGGCATTTCGGTTCGAGGCTTTCGTAATCCCAGTCCGGGGTCTGCCGCGCGCCCCAGGATTCGTTGTCCGGGAACGCTTGCGCAGCTTTGGCATACGCCGCCGTCGCCGCCGTTTTGTCGCCCTCGCGCAACGCCAGTTTGGCCCGCACCCACCACGCCAGACCGCCGTCACCGGCGTGCTCGACAAACCCTTTGGCGCTGGCGTAATCGCCCTGCTGATAATTCAGCGCGGCGAGGCGATCAGCATTTTCGAGGCTGCCGCGTGTGCTGTTCTGCAGCAGTTTGATCAGCTTCTTTTCGTTCTCCGGTTGCTCACCAAATGACCAGCCGACCCGACTGATCAACGATGCGGTGACCAATTGCTGCACGGTTTTGCCCTGCAGCAACGCGGCGACTTGCGGTTCCGGCATCGCCGCCAGTTCACCGACCAATTGTTTCAGCGAGGAATAGCCCACCGCCGAACCGTGGACGTTTTGCGTGGCGTACAACTCGATGGCGCGGTTCCAGTCGCCGGCGGTCATGACCACGCGCGCTTCTTCGCCGAGGCTGGCGACGCCCAGTTCCAGCGGATCGCTGAAACCGTCGATGCTCAATTGGCGAGTCTGCGCGAATGCCTGTTGCGCCTGCGCCAACAGGTCAGGCGCAGCGCCCGCCGCGTCATGCGCGGCAAACAAGGCGCGGCCCAGCGAGTAAGCGGCCCACGTGCTGCGTAACGCGCGTTGCTCGGCCGGCAGCGCCAGGACTTTGTGGAAATACTCGGCGGCCAACCCGTGGTCGCCGTTGTTGAAGGCGACGGCGCCGGCCAGGTACAGACGTTGCTCGGCAGGCAGACTCGCGCCCTGCTCTTCCACTTGGCGGGCATCGGTCAAAGTGCGCAATTGCTTCACCAGCGCTTGCTGTTCGGCGCTCAAACCGGCCTGTTCAGCCTTGTCGCGCGCCTCGGTGTCGGGCGGTGTTTCTTCGTAGATGAAGTTCGGCGCGGTGTTGGCGGCGCTGACGTTTTTCAGTCCGGCGATGGCGTGGCCGAGGCGGCTGACTTCGAAGGCGAAGTTGCCTTCGGGCAGCTCCGACAGCGACTGGCCACGGTTATCCAGCAAGCGCATCGGGAAGTCCGGCCCGCAGGCCAGCGCGGTGCCCAGCGGCAAACCGAGGCTGAGGCAGAGCAGATGACGCGGCCAGTTACGGGTAAACATGCGAACCTCCTTGATCAATATGTGCGCAGCGTGCCCAACCGATGGCGCGCTGTCCACCGGCCGCGATTCGACCCTCCTGCAGGCGGGTGAAGGTAAGCAGATCCGGGGTCTGTTGCAATGCATAACCGGCCAGCGCGTCGGCGCCGTCGCAGTCTTTCACCGCCAGCGTCAGGCGCTCGGGCCATGGGCTGTCGAGGTTGCCCTTATTGCTGATGGCGATATCGTAGAGGCCGTTTTGTTCGGCGAATTGCAGGCTCAGGCGCGTTTGCAGCGCGTCGCCGCGCGCGACCGCATTCAAGGTGCTCAGGCTCCACGCGCGGCGATCACCGACCAGCGGCAGGCGAAACCAGATCAGCCCGGCGAGATGCTCGGGCGGGTCGTCACGCAATTCGGCGCCGAGCTGGCTCAGTTGCAGCGGATCGGCGAGCAATTCCCGGCGTTTGCCGACGCGCTCGACCGGCACTTCGCTTTCGACCACTGGCGCACCGCTGGCCCCCGGCAACAACGCCACGCCATACGCCGGCAACGCCAGATAAAAAGGTTTGGTGGTGACGCGGCTCCAGGCCTCGGCCCATTGTTTGGCCTGTTTGGCGTCGAACAAGCCGCGACGCGGATCGCTGACCGCATGCACCTGCAACACGCTGCTGTCGACGCTCGCGAGCAACTCGGGCAGTTGCGCGCTGCCGAGCCAGGCCGGCAGCGCGGTGATGCTCAGCGGTAATGCGCTCGGCAGTTCGGCGCGCAATTGCGAGAGGAAGGTTCGATAGTCGGGCAGGCGCGCGTTGCCGGCATCGTGGTCGATTTCGACGCCGCTCACGGTCAAGCCTTGAGTTTGCCAATCGGCGAGCACTTGCTGGATCTGGCCGATGATCTGCTGTTTATCCAGCGACGGCAGCTGGCCATCCAGACGAATCACCGCAATCAGCGGCCGCCCATCCTGCTTGAGCAGCGCCGAATCAATCCGCGCCCGGCGCCAGCCTTCCTGCGGGAAGGCTTGCAGCGCCAACACCCGCAACGTCGAGAAACCCGCGCGACTGTCACGCAACGCGGCTTCGTGGGCCGGGGTCCATTGGCGCTGCCAGACGTAGAGTTGTTGGTCGAGCGGCGGCGCGACGGGTTGCTCACAAGCATTGAGCAACAACGCAGCCGCCAACAGGGCCGAGAGACGAACGAAAAACCGCATGAAATCCCTGATCCCTGAACACAACAGGTCAACAGGGTACACAAAACCCTTGTAGGAGTGAGCCTGCTCGCGAAAGCGCCGTGTCAGGCAACATTCAGGGTGACTGACACCCCCTCTTCGCGAGCAGGCTCACTCCTACAGTTGTGCGGTGTGCGGTGTGCGATGTGCAGTGTTCAGGGTTTGCGGGCGATGATGACTTGGCTTTTCGCCACGACGGCGTCCAGCGCCTGTTTGATCT
Organism: Pseudomonas sp. SJZ131; assembly: GCF_007828705.1. Lineage (NCBI taxonomy): Bacteria > Pseudomonadati > Pseudomonadota > Gammaproteobacteria > Pseudomonadales > Pseudomonadaceae > Pseudomonas > Pseudomonas sp. SJZ131. The sequence continues at coordinate 657,515 of NZ_VIVC01000003.1, forward strand.
GGGCGCCGCGCGGTGATTCGAGAATCGCCTTCCAGGTGTCGGCCCAGTGATTGAGCAACGGGTGGTCGGCGTTGCTGAAATCGACTTTGGCTTCCCAGAACAGCAGCATCCACATCGACCAGTAAAAGCCGTATTGGCTATGGCTCAGCACTTCCAGCCCGGCATCGCTGACCATGCCTTTGAACTGCTCTTCGCTGATGATGCGAATGTGGTTGGGCTTCTGAAAATACTCCGGCGCGGCGAGGTCTTTTTGCAGGTCTTCGGAGCTTGGGTGCGGCACGCTCAGCAGGTACAGCGCCCCCGGTTTGCCGACGCGCACCAGCTCACTGAGGAACTGCGCCGGGTCGTCGACGTGCTCGATGACTTCGGTGGACACCACCCGCGTGGCGGTCGCATCGGCAATCGGCAGCGGGTTGCAGTCAGTGACGTGGCATTCGACGTCGCGCGCCGGGGTGTCGCCCAGACGCTGGCGGGTCGCCTCGACTTTGCCCGCGTCGATGTCGGCAATGATGATCTTCGCCCCGCGCATCCCGCAGAAATGCACGTTGCCGCCATCCCCGCAGCCAACGTCGAGCAGCGTGTCTTCGGCGGTCACCGGAAAACCGCTGAACAGCTCGCCGGTGGCCTGATTGAACCAGCCGCTGAGCATCGCATCGTGCAAGCCGAGCATGTACGGATCGACCTTCTCCACCGCCGGCGGCGCTACCGGCGGCTCTACTTGAACCGGGACTGCCGCAGGCGCAGGCGACTGCCCTGTGAGTTTTTTCAAAATGCTCAGCATGAGGTAGCTCCAGAGGATGGGACGGCGGATCGCGGCGTGCTCAGACGTTGCACCAGGGCGGCGCCGCGATTGCGCATAGGCATTTCGACGCAGCGGTAATTGAGTTCGCTGAGCAGCACGATCAGCCCGCCCGCGATGGCAATGGTCAAAATCGGATGCCCGGCCGGGCTCGGCAAACCGGCAGCCTGCAAGCGAAAGATCAACTCGCGCACCAGCAAATACGCCGGAATGTGGATCAGGTAAATCCCGTAGGAACGGCTGCCGACCCACACCATGAGGTTCTTCAGCAGGCTTTTGGGCAGCAAGTAATCTTGGTTGTAAGAGGCGATCCACACCAGCAGCGCGCTGAGCACGGCAATTGCGCCGATCCGGTAGTTAGTGAAAGTGAAGCGATCCGTCGCCATGAAACTCAGCGCCACCGCCAGCACCAGCAGCGCCGAGACGCCGGCCCATGGCCGCCGCAAGAATCTCGGCTCGCAACGCAAGTAACTCGGCTGCGCGCTCCACATCGCCAGAAGAATGCCGAGCGCCAGCGCGTCGGTGCGCACCACCATCAAAATCGGCGTGCGCAGCGTAAATAATTGCACCGCGACCAGCGCCAGCAGCGCCCACACCAGATGCTTGCGGCAAAGCAGAATCAGCAGCGGAAACAACAAGTAGAACTGCTCCTCCAGCGCCAGACTCCAGTAGACAAAACTGCTGCCGTATTCGTAGTTGTAGAAGCTGTCGGCGAAACGGAAATTCGCGTACTGCGCGACGCCGGCCAGCGTCGCTTGCAGGTTCGCGTGCAAGCTGCCGAACGCGCCGGAACGGTTGATCAGCAAACAGGCGAGCAACATCAGCGCCAGCCACAGCCACGCCGACGGCAACAAGCGAAAGGCCCGGCGCAGCCAGAAGTTGCGGGTCTGCTGCCAGTATTCCTGGCGCGTGCTGCAACCGTGCAACGCCGGAATCAAACTGCGCGCAATGACAAAACCGGAGATCGCGAAAAACAGATCGACGCCCCACCACGGTTGCGCCCAGGCGTGAATTTTCTCCAGCGTCGGCACGCTGTCGGTGAACAAACTGCCTTGCAGGTGATGGAACAACACGCCCAACACAGCGATGCCGCGCAGCAGTTCGATGTCCATGATCCGCTTGCCGCTCATGCCCCGGCCCTCGGCGCGGCTGCGGCTGCGGCTGCGGCTGCGGATGCTGGCGCAGCGTCCAGCGGTTTGCGCGCGATGATCACCTGACTTTTCGGCATGAATTGATCGAGCATCTGCTTGATCGCCAAGCCGTTGGGCTGCGCCAGCAAGTCTTGCCAGGTTTTCGCCCAACTCTCCATCAGCGGCGGATACGGCGCCTGAATCCGGTCGCGCACCGCGCCGCTCAAGTCACGCCCGGCCGCGCGTTCGCTGGCCCAGAAGAAGATCATGCCCATGACCCAGAAGAACCCGCTGGCCTGGCGATGTTCGATCACCAGCCCGGCGTCTTCGACCAGCGCCGCAAAGCGTTGCGCGCTGAAAATCTGTACGTGATTGGGCGCCTGAAAATAGCTGGCCGGGGCGATGCCCTGCTGCAACTGTTCGCCCACCAGCGCCGGCACGCTCAGCAGGTACAGCGCGCCGGGGCGGCCCATGCGCACCAGTTCGGCCATGAACGGCTCGGGTTCGGCGATGTGTTCGAGCACTTCCATGCACACCACTTTGCTCGCGCAGCCGTCGGCCAGCGGCAGTGGCAGGCTGTTGCTGACCAAACCGAGATTCTGTCGGGTCGATTGCGCATCGACTTGCCGCGCCAGTTCGCGAACCTTGTCGTGTTCGCTGTCGGTAAAAATCACCGAAGCGCCTTGGCGCACCGCGAACAACGTCGCCACGCCTTCGCCGCAACCGACATCGAGCAAAGTGTCCTCAGCGCTGATCGCGAAACCCTTGAGCAACTCGCCGGTGTCGTTGAGAAACCAGCCATCAAGAATCGCATCATGCAAACCGACATCGCGCGGCGAAACGCTGGCGACCGGCGCGGGCGTTGGCAAAGGCGTTGGCGCCGGCCACAGGCGTGCGAGCAGGCGCCGGATCATGCGTTCGAGGCTTCCAGGTGTTGCGCGAAAAACGCTCGCAGACGTTGCTCGGTGCTGGCCTGACTGCAAAAGCGCTGCAGGCTGCTGACCGCGTGCGCCGACATCCGCGCATAACGCTCGACATCACTTTTCGCCACGTCATAACTGGCGCGATAGGCGCTGCACAGCGAATCCCAATCCGTCACATAACGCAGCGTGCGAAACGCCGCGCGCGGGTCGTGCGGCCACGCCGTGAGTTCATCGGTGGAATTGACGATAAACGCGTTGTCGCTGTCGACGTAATCGGCCATCGCCGTGTTCAGTGGCGCAATCGCCGGTTTGCCGCAGGACATGAATTCCATCAGCGGCAGGCACTGCCCTTCGCCGTAAGAACTGTTGACCACGTAACTGGTGGCCTGCACCAGCGCTTCGTAATCGAGGTCGGCGAGGTAACCGTGGATCAACACGATCCGGCACTGGTATGTCTGGTTTTTGTAGACGTGGTGGAGCATGTCGTTGAGCGCGTTGGCGATGTCATGGTGGGTGAGCTTGAGCACCAGCGTCGCGTCGGGCGTGTCGCGGAACGTGGTGCAAAACGCGCTGATCATGTCCTGCCAGTTTTTGCGCCCGTCGTAAGGGTTGAACACCGAGGTGTAAACCACGCCTTGCAACTGCAACTGGCAATCCTGCGGCGGGCCGTCGAACGTCAGCGGCGTGCCTTCGCGCAAGGCGGGCGGGCCATAAGGGCGCAGGTCGGTGGTGCGGCTGTCGATCAACAAGCCGCACAAATTGAGGCTGACCGGCGCCACCACCGGTTGCTTGCTCAACAGCTCGCCGCGCGCGGCAAACCGGTCCCAGACCGGCGCGGGAATTGCGCAGATCGGGTACTCGGCGCCCATCACTTCGCGCACCGCGTTGACCGTGAACGTCGAATGCGTAATCGCCCGGCCGCACGCTTGCAGGACCACGCGCCAATCGTGACGCGGCTCGCCCTGCCAGCTCTCGGTCGGAATGGTGCTGAATTCCCAGGCGAAGACCGGAATGGTCGGGCAGGCGTAATGAATCGGTGTGCGATGCGGCGGCGAGAACGAGAGGAAAATGCACGGCTCGCCACGGCTCAAACAGTCGAAATACAAGCGATCGACCAGTTCGTCCGGGTCGCTGACTTCCAGCACCTGGCCGATGCGCTCAAGCACCGGGCGAAACTCCTTGAGCACGAAGTAATAGCTGTACTCCGGCCGCCCGAGGTTTTGCTGGATGTTGCTCTTGTTGGTTTCCGAATGAATGATGATCAGCATGCGGTCGTCCCCACAGCGGCGGCCAGCGGCGTGCTTTGATCGGCCGGCGGCAGTGCCAGGAATTGCGCGAGGCGCTGCTGCACCGGGGCAAAACTGCAGTAGTCGCGCATGCGTTGGTTGGCGGCGCTGGCCATCGCTTGATAGTCCTCTGGACGATTTTTCGCCATGGCGTAGCTCTGCTCATACGCGGTTTTCAGCGAGCCCCAGTCCGGGCGATGGCGCAAGGTGCGATAGAGAATGCGCGCGTCTTCCGGCCAGATCGTCGGCTCGTGGCTGGACTTGACGATGAACCCGACGCGTTCGTCGATGTAATCCGCCATCGCCGTGTGGTTCGGCGCGATCACCGGGCGCGCGCAGGACATGAATTCCATCAGCGGCAAACACAGACCTTCGCAACGCGAGGCGTTGACGTAGAAACTCGCCGCGCCGTACAGCCGGGCGAACTCGTCGTCATGCAAGTAACCGTGGAGGATCACCACGCGGCAACTGAACGGCGACAGCTGCGAGAGCAAGGTGATCAGCTCGACGTAATAGGTCGAGAGATCGTTCTGGGTCATTTTCAGCACCAGCGTCGCGTCTTCGGCGTCGCGCAGGCCCCAGCAGAACGCGGTGATCAGGTGATGCCAGTTTTTGCGCCCGTCATCGGGGTTGAACACGCTGACATAGACTACGCCGCTGACGTCGATTTCGACGTGTCGGCTGGTGTCGGGCAGGTTGGCTTGCGGGTGTTCGGCGAGTTCGAGGGTTTCGCTAAGCGTGGTCGGCACTTGCAGGGGTTCGGGCGCAGGTGCGGGTGCGGGCGGCGCGGATCGTAACCGCGCCAGATGGGGGCGAACGGCCTCGGGCACCAGGTCGCGAGCCGCTTCGCGGTACCACAGCAGCGCGTTGTGCTTGAGCGCGCGATAGATTTCACGCAGGTAATGTTTGCTGATGAATGCCCGGCGGCGCAGGGTCAGTGGCGGTGGCGGTGGCGGCGCTTCGGGTTCTGGCGCGGGCGCTTCGAGATTGAGGCCACGGATTTCCAGTTCCTGCTCGGTGAAGATCGGCGCGATCAAGCCATCGGCGGACAAACCCATCGGCCGGCTGTCGAGGATGCAGCCCTTGATCTGCAACTTGCTGCCGGAGTTGATCGGCGTGCTCGGGTATTGCTCGCGCACCTCGGCGAAGCGTTCCCACAGCGGCGTCGGCAGCACCAGCACCGGGAAATCCTGGCCCAGCGTGCGGCGAATCGCCTGCGCGGTGTGGCTGGACAAAGTGATCACCCGGCCATGCCGCGCCAAGGTCTGGCTCCAGTCATGGCGCGGATCGTTGTCCCAGTGTTCGGCGGGGATCGAGTCAAACTCCCAGGCAACCACGCAGACCATCGGGCATTGCAGGTTATTCGGGGTTTTGTGCGGCGGCGTGAAGCACAGGAACAAGCTGTCTTCGCCGGCAGCGAGGTGTTGCTGGTAAAGCGCATCAACCTCTGCGACGCAGGACACCACGTGCACCCGCCCAAGGCTTTCGAGCACTGGGCGATAGGCCTTGAGCACGAAGTAATAACTGTATTCGGGACGCCCGAGACTCTGGCTGATGGAGCTGTCGTTGACGTCCGAGTAAAGAATGAAGTTCATGGCATCCCACGATGAAACCACCGTCCCGGCAGCCCCACTCTATGACGGCGAAGCGGCGGATCGAGGCGGCGTTTGCCGGGGCTCGTCGATCGTCTTCTTGCCCGTCTACGTTCTTGTTTTAATGGTCAGTTTCGCGGGGTCGAAAAAGCCCCCGGCCGAACCCTGGGTAATCGTGACGAGGGGCATTCTAAACACATCCGTTGCGGATTCGTGAACCGCCCAGCGAGAATAAATCAGGCTACGCTGACGAGAACTGACCAGTCACGGTTGGACCTGTTGAAATTGCCGAGCAATTGGCACAGATTGGCTACCAAACAACTACAACAAAACATTTCGCCTGTCTTTCGACCCATGAATCAACGCGGTCCGTAGGACATCCCCATAAAGCCTGTGGGAAATGGACGGAATGTATGACCAAGGGGCTGCTGTTTGAAAAAGCGTCTGTTCGTTACGGGTCTGACGGGATTCGTAGGACAACACATCCAATCGCGATTGCGCATTGAAGGCTCGCCGTGGCAGTTGCTGCCCGTGCCGTCACGCTACGACCTCGGCCAACCGGACAGCCTCGAAGGCCTGTGGCCGCAAATGCCCGACGCGGTCATCCACCTCGCTGGCCAGACCTTCGTCCCCGAAGCGTTTCGCGACCCGGCGCGCACCTTCAATATCAACCTGCTCGGTACTTTGAATCTGCTCCAGGCGCTGAAAACGCGTGGCTTCAAAGGCACGTTCCTGTACGTCAGCTCCGGCGACATCTACGGCCAGGTCAGCGAAGCGCAGTTGCCGATCACCGAACACCAGCCGCCCTGCCCGCGCAATCCTTACGCCGTGAGCAAACTCTCGGCCGAATTCCTCAGCCTGCAATGGGGCTTGAGCGAGGGTTGGCCGGTGCTGGTCGCCCGCCCGTTCAACCACATCGGCACCGGGCAGAAAGACAGCTTCGTGATTGCCAGCGCCGCGCGGCAAATCAGTCGAATCAAACAAGGCCTGCAAGCGCCACAACTGGAGGTCGGCGACATTGATGTCAGCCGCGACTTCCTTGATGTCGGCGATGTGGTCTCGGCCTACCTGGCGTTGCTGGAAAAAGGCACGCCGGGCCAGGTGTACAACATTTGCTCGGGGCGCGAGCAGACGATCCGCAGTCTGATTGAACAGTTGGGGGACCTCGCCCAGGTCGACATGCAATTGATTCAGGATCCGGCGCGCCTTCGCCGCGCGGATCAGCGTCGCGTTTGCGGCAGCCATGCCCGGCTGACCGAAACCACAGGATGGACGCCTGAAATCACCACACAACAATCCCTGCGGGCGATCCTGTCCGACTGGGAGAAGCGAGTGAAAGAACAATGACAAAAAGTGCACTGATCACAGGGATCACCGGCCAGGACGGCGCTTATCTGGCGAAACTGTTGCTCGACAAGGGCTACAAGGTCCATGGCCTCGTGGCCCGGCGCAGCAGCGATTCGCGCTGGCGCCTGCGCGAGATGGGGGTCGAGGGCGACATCGTCTACCTGGACGGCGACATGGCCGATGCCTGCTCGGTGCAGCGCGCGGTGATCAAGTCGGCGCCGGACGAGGTCTACAACCTGGCGGCGCAAAGCTTCGTCGCCGCCTCGTGGGATCAACCGGTGATCACCGGCGTCGTCGATGGCCTCGGCGTTACGCACGTGCTCGAAGCGATCCGCCAGTTCAGCCCGCACACGCGTTTTTATCAGGCCTCGACCAGCGAAATGTTCGGTTTGATCCAGGCTGAGCAGCAGGACGAAAACACCCCGTTCTACCCGCGCAGCCCTTATGGCGTGGCCAAACTCTACGGGCACTGGATCACCGTCAACTACCGCGAAAGCTTCAACCTGCACGCCAGCAGCGGCATCCTGTTCAACCACGAATCACCGCTGCGCGGCATCGAATTCGTCACCCGCAAAGTCACCGACGCCGCCGCGCGGATCAAGCACGGCAAACAGGACGAACTGCGCCTGGGCAACATCGACACCAAGCGCGATTGGGGGTTTGCCGGCGATTACGTCGAAGCCATGTGGCTGATGCTGCAACAGGACAAGGCTGACGACTACGTGGTCGCCACCGGCGTGACCACCACCGTGCGCGAAATGTGCCGGATCGCCTTCGATCACATCGGCCTGAACTACCGCGACTACGTGAAGATCGACCCGGCGTTCTTCCGCCCGGCCGAGGTCGACGTGCTGCTCGGCAACCCGGCCAAGGCCCAGCGTGTACTGGGCTGGAAGCCGAAAACAGACTTGGATACCTTGATCCGCACGATGATGGATGCGGACATGAAACGCGTCGCCAAGGAGTAGGCCATGCTGATTCCTGTGATCCTCTCCGGCGGTGCCGGGACCCGTTTGTGGCCGGTGTCCCGCGAAGGGCATCCGAAGCCGTTCATGACCCTGCCCGACGGCCAGTCGCTGCTGGGTAAAACCTATCGGCGCGCGGCGGGGCTGCTCGACGGTTGGGGCGATATCGTCACGGTGACCAATCGCGAGTATTACTTCCAGAGCAAGGATCACTACCACGACGCGCAAATGGCCCGGCATCGCGGGCATTTCCTGCTTGAGCCGACGGGCCGCAACACCGCCCCGGCCATTGCCGCAGCGGCGCTGTCGCTGCAAGCGTTGCATGGCGACGAAGCGATCATGGTGGTGATGCCGGCCGATCATCTGATCGTCAATGTCGAAGCGCTGCAAAGCGCCGTCGAACACGCCGTGGAACTGGCCCGCGCTGGTTATCTGGTGACCTTCGGGGTCAAGCCGACCGCGCCGGAAACCGGTTTCGGCTACATCGAAACCGGCGCGCCGCTGGACGATAAAGGCGCGGCGACGGTCCAGCGTTTTGTCGAAAAACCTGACTTGCAAACCGCCACGCACTATCTGGAAAGCGGCCACTTCCTGTGGAACTCGGGAATGTTCTGCTTCTCGGTGGCCACCCTGCTCGCCGAGTTGCAAGTGCACGCGCCCGAGCTGCTGGAACAGACCCGCGCCTGCATGGCGGACAGTGCGCCGGTGGAAACCGGCGGCTGCCTGCAACAGGAATTGTCGCCAACGCTGTTTGCCGAAATCACTGACATTTCCATCGACTACGCGCTGATGGAACGCTCGGACAAAGTGGCGGTGGTGCCGGCCGGTTTTGACTGGAGCGATATCGGTTCGTGGAGCGCGCTGGCCGCACTGATCGCGCCGGATGCGCAAAACAACCGCGCCAGCGGCGACGCGGTGTTTGTCGACAGCCACAACAACTTCGTCCAGAGCGAAGGCCGGTTGGTCGCCGCCGTCGGTGTGGACAACCTGATCATCGTCGACACCGCCGACGCCGTGCTGGTGGCCCACGCCGACCGCGCGCAAGACGTGCGCCGGGTGGCCAAACAACTCAAGGCTGACAAACACGAAGCCTACCGTTTGCACCGCACCGTCAGCCGACCGTGGGGCACTTACACCGTGCTCGAAGAAGGCCCGCGCTTCAAAATCAAGCGCATCGTGGTCAAGCCGGGCGGCAAGTTGTCGCTGCAAATGCACCACCACCGCAACGAACACTGGGTGGTCGTCGAAGGCATGGCCAAGGTCACCAACAACGGCACCGGCACGCACCTGGTGGCGAAGAATGAATCGACGTTCATCGCCGCCGGGCACAAACATCGACTGGAAAACCCGGGCGTCATCGACCTGGTGATCATCGAAGTGCAAAGCGGCGAATACCTGGGAGAGGACGACATCGTCCGCTTCGAAGACCAATACGGCAGGACGGTTTGAATGCTGCTTAATCTGTACCGCTCGCTGCGTAATTACCGTGGATTCGTCTTCGGCAGCGTCAAGCGAGAGTTTCAGGCGCGATATCGCAATTCGCTGTTCGGGGCCTTGTGGACCGTGCTCAACCCGCTGTCGATGATCGTCGTGTACACGGTGATCTTTTCCCAGATCATGCGCGCGCGCCTGCCCGGCGTGGACGATGGCCTGGCCTACAGCGTGTACTTGTGCGCCGGCCTGCTGACCTGGGGCCTGTTCGCGGAAATCACCACGCGCAGCCAAAGCATGTTTCTCGAAAACGCCAACCTGCTGAAGAAAATCAGCTTCCCGCGCATCTGTTTGCCGGTGATCGCGCTGCTGAATGCGGGCATCAATTTCGCGATCATCCTCGGGCTGTTCTTCGGTTTCCTGTTGATCAGCGGACGGTTGCCGGGCATGGCGTTGCTGGCGCTGATCCCGTTGCTGCTGCTGCAAATCATCTTTGCCGCCGGGCTGGGAATGATCCTCGGCATCCTCAATGTGTTCTTTCGCGACGTCGGGCAGCTGTTTGGCATCTGCCTGCAATTCTGGTTCTGGCTGACGCCGATCGTTTACCCGATCTCGATCCTGCCGCCAGGCATTCAGCAGGTGATCAGCCTCAATCCGATGACCGCGCTGATGACCAGTTACCAGAACGTCTTCCTCTACAACCAATGGCCGGACTGGCGCTCGTTGATCCCGTTGCTGGTGATCGGCGTGCTGTTCTGCGTCATGGCGCTGCGGCTGTTCCGCCAGCGCGTCGGTGAAATGGTGGACGAACTCTGATGGGACACATACGCGTCAGTGGCCTGGGCAAGGCCTACAAACAATACCCGAACCGCTGGAGCCGCCTGCTCGAATGGCTGGTGCCGTTTTCCGGCACTCACCACCATTTGCACTGGGTGCTGCAAGGCGTCGATTTCGAGATTCAGCCCGGTGAAGCGGTGGGCATTGTCGGCGTCAACGGCGCTGGCAAAAGCACGCTGCTGAAGATGATCACCGGCACCACGCAACCGACTTGCGGGCAGATTCAACTGCAGGGTCGCGTGGCGGCACTGCTCGAATTGGGCATGGGTTTTCACCCGGATTTCACCGGGCGGCAGAACGTGTTCATGGCCGGCCAGTTGCTCGGCATGCAAGTCGAAGAAATCGAAGAATTGATGGCGCAAATCGAGAGCTTTGCGGAAATCGGCGATGCCATCGATCAGCCGGTCCGCACCTACTCCAGCGGCATGCAAATGCGCCTGGCGTTCAGCGTCGCCACCGCGCGGCGCCCGGACATTCTGATCGTTGACGAAGCGCTGTCGGTCGGCGATGCGTATTTCCAGCACAAAAGCTTTGATCGCATCCGCAACTTCCGCAAGGCCGGCACCACGCTGCTGATCGTCTCGCATGATCGCTCGGCGATTCAGTCGATCTGCGACACCGCGATCCTGCTCGAAGGCGGGCGCATGGCGATGCGCGGCAAACCCGAAGAAGTCATGGATTACTACAACGCGATGCTCGCCCAGCGCGAAGGCCAGACCGTGCGCCAGGAGATGCTCGCCAACGGTCAGGTGCAAACCATTTCCGGCACCGGTGAAGCGGGGATTCTCAGCGTGCGTTTGCTCGACGCGCAGGGCCGCTCGGTGGAAGTCGCCGAGGTCGGCCAGCCGATGGTCCTGGAGGTGCAAACCGAGGTCCGTAAAGACATCGAACGGCTGATCCTCGGTTTCATGATCAAGGACCGTTTGGGCCAGGCGATTTACGGCATCAACACACATCGCCTCGACAAAGCCATCACCGACCTGACGGCGGGCGAACGCGTGACCTTCCGGTTTGCTTTCGACATGCGCCTGGGCAAAGGCAATTATTCGATTGCCCTGAGCCTGTCGCGGCTCGACTCGCACCTGGATCGCAACTTCGAATGGCGCGACTACGGCTTGGTGTTTCACGTGATCAACAATCGCCAGGAAGACTTCGTCGGTTGCTCGTGGCTGGAAGCGCAAACCACCATTACCCGTTCCACTGAAAATGCGCTGCTGACAGCGGACCCAGAGGTGTCGCGATGACTCGATTGTTGGTGGAATGCACCTACGTTTTCGAACACCCGAACGCCAACTCGGGGATTCAGCGCGTGGTGCGCAATGTCATCCAGCAGCTGCCGGCGAAGAACGCCCAACGCGAATGCATTCCGGTGGTGATGATCGATGGCGCGCTGTTCGAGGTGAAAAGCCTGGCGCCGTTGAAGACGCCGAAAATCAACCTGACCAGCCTGCGGGTCAAGCTCGAACAGTGGGCCAATCTGTTCTGGTTGCGCCACCGCACGTTGGAACGGCGGCGCCCGTTCAGCGAGTCGAAGTTCGCCCGCCGCGTGCTCTACGTGATGTGCCGACTCGCGGCGTTTGCGTGTCTGAGCCTGCCGATACGCGTGCTCGATCGGCTGCTCAAGGGCAAACCGGTGCCCGAGCGCTGCGTGCCGTTGCAGCATCGCGCCGGCGATCAACTGGTGCTGCTCGACTCGTCGTGGCACGCGAATTTCTTCCCGTTGGCCGAGCAGTTGAAGCGCGACGGCGTCGGCATTGTCTCGGTGATTTACGATTTGATCCCGCTGACCCATCCGCAGTTTTGCGACGCCGGGCTGGTCAAGGTGTTCAACGAATGGTTCGACTGGATCGCCCGTACCGCCGACGGTTATGTGGCGATTTCGACGACGATTCGCGATCAGGTCCGCGATGAGATGCTGCGCCGCGTCGGCCCGCAACAGGTGCAGCAGCGCTGGTTTGATTACTTTTACCTCGGCTCCGAACTGGACTTGAGCGATGCGCGCGCGGAAGTCGATAGCGGTTTGTTGCAGATGTTCCAGACCCCGGAGCCGGTGTTTCTGATGGTCAGCACCATCGAGCCACGGAAAAACCACGCCTACCTGCTCGACGCCTTCGAGCGTGCGTGGGCCAACGGCTCGACGGCGCGCTTGTGCATCGCCGGGAAGATCGGCTGGAAGTGCGACGCGCTGGTCGAACGCATCCGCGAGCATCCCGAGCTGAACCGTCGCTTGTTCATGTTCAACACGCTGTCCGACCGCAGCCTGGAGCACGCTTACTCGCACGCCACGGCGCTGGTGTTTCCGTCCTACGTCGAGGGCTTCGGTTTGCCGCTGGTGGAAGCCATGCAGCGCGGTTTGCCGGCGATGGCCAGCGACATTCCGGTGTTCCGCGAAATCGGCGGCGACTACATGGCGTATTTCGATCTGGCCGAGCCGCAGAGCCTGACCGATCTGGTCACCGACATGGAGCGCAGCGGCGTGTTCCCGGCGGCGCTGGGTCTGGCGCAATGGCGGTGGCTGAGCTGGCGTGAAGCGAGCGCGCAATTGGTCGAGCGCATCGAGCGCAACCTCGACAGTTCCATGCGCGAGCCCGAGCCCGAACTTGAATTTGAACAGCAGCGTCAGCAAGCCGAGAGCCAGCATGCGAATTGCCCTTAACGCGCGGATCCTGCAAGCGCCGCGCACCGGCATCGGCCATTACGTCGCCGAGCTGGTGGGCGCCCTCGCCGCCGAGCCGGACGTCGAACTTTCGTTGTTCCACGGCTGGGGCTGGAGCACGTCATTGCCCGAGGCGGCGCTGCCCGGTTATTCGCGCCTGACGCCGTTACTGCGGCAGATTCCCGGGGCCTATCAGGCTCGGCGCTGGTTGACGCAGAAACGCTTCGATCAGGGCCGCTCGCAGTCGATCGACCTCTATCACGAACCGAGTCTGTGGCCTCTGTCGTTCGACGGCCCGACCGTTATCACCCTGCACGACCTCACGCATCTGCATTACCCGCAAACGCAACCGGCGGCGCGCTTGCGTGAAATCGAGCGGCGGCTGGCTGATGGCGTCGAGCAAGCGCGGCTGATTCTGACCGACTCGCAGTTTATTGCCGACGAAGCGCGCGAGTATTTCGCCCTGCCGGCCGAGCGTTTCATTGTCGCGCCGCTGGGCGTGGCGGCGCGTTTCCATCCGCGCGAGGCGGCCGAGATCGATCCGGTGCTCAAGGCGCACGGTGTCGAGGCGCGCGAGTATTTCCTTTGCGTCGGCACGCTGGAGCCGCGCAAAAACCTGAATTTGGCCCTGCGCGCCCACGCCTTGCTGCCGGAAGCACAGCGCCAGCGTTTCCCTTTATTGATCGTCGGCATGGCCGGTTGGCAACGCGAGCACTTCAGCGAGGAACTGCGCCAGGCGTTGGCCGCCGGCCATGTGTGTTTGCTCGGCTACTTGCCAGACGAGCAGGTCGCGCAATTGCTGGCCGGCGCGCGTGCGCTGATTTTTCCGTCGATTTACGAAGGCTTCGGCCTGCCGGTGCTGGAAGCCATGGCCAGCGGCACGCCGGTGGTGCTGGTGGGCCATTCGGCGATGCCGGAGGTCGCCGGCGAGGCCGGCAATTACATTGATGCGGGTGATCCGCACGGCTTGCGCGAGGCGATGAGCCGGTTGATCGACGATAAAACGCATTGGCAGGCCTGCCGTGAAGCAGGGTTGCAGCAAGCGAAAGCATTTTCCTGGGAGCGTTGCGCGCAGATCACCGCCCGCGCTTACCGCCAGGCTTTGGGAGGTTAGATGCGCGTTCTGCATTTTTACAAAACGTCGATGCCCGATACGGTTGGCGGGATCGAACAGGTGATTTTTCAACTGTGCGAAAGCTGCGCTCAGCAAGGCATCGAAGGTCAGGTGTTGTCCCTGAGCAGCGACCCGACACCGCCCGTAGTGCAAGTCGGCCACCATGAAGTGCATCGGGCCAAACTCGATCTGCAATTCGCTTCCACTGGTTTCTCGCTGAGCGTTTTCAAGAAGTTTCGCGAATTGGCCGCCGAGGCTGACGTGGTCAACTATCACTTCCCCTGGCCGTTCATGGACGTGGTGCACTTCGCCAGCGGCACGCGCAAACCCAGCGTGGTGACGTATCACTCGGACATCATTCGCCAGAAAACCTTGCTCAAACTCTATCGGCCGCTGATGAACCGTTTTCTCGCCAGCGCCGACCGCATCGTCGCTGCTTCACCCAACTATCTGCACACCAGCGACGTGCTGCAAAAGTTTCAGGACAAGACTCGAGTCATCACTTATGGCCTCGACAAGTCAGGTTATCCACAGCCCGACACCGCCCGCATGGCCGATTGGCGGCAGAAGCTTGGGGATAAGTTTTTCCTGTTTGTCGGTGTGATGCGTTATTACAAGGGTTTGCACATCCTGCTCGAGGCGTTGCAAGGCGTGGACTATCCAGTGGTGATCGTCGGCGCCGGCCCGCTGGAAATCGAATTGCACGCGCAGGCCCAGGCGCTGGGTCTGCGCAATATTCACTTCCTCGGCCGGCTCGGCGATGAGGACAAAGTGGCGCTGCTGCAGTTGAGCTACGCCATCGTTTTCCCGTCGCACCTGCGCTCGGAAGCGTTCGGCATTTCGCTGCTCGAAGGCGCGATGTATGGCAAACCGATGATCTCCAGCGAGATCGGCACCGGCACCAGTTACATCAACATCAATAACGAAACCGGGCTGGTGGTGCCGCCGAGCAATCCGCAGGCGTTCCGCGAAGCGATGCGCACGCTGTGGGAAAACCCAGCTCTGGCGGCGCAAATGGGCGCGAAAGCCGAAGCGCGGTATCGGCAACTGTTCACCGCCGAAGAAATGGGCCGCAAATGGTCGGCGCTATATCAGGAACTGCTGGAAGAGAAATCGCTGTCGTATGCCTGATGCGCCCGCCCCTGTAGGAGCTGAGCTTGCTCGCGAAAGCGCTGGAACAGTCAACATCATTGTTGAATGTCAGGCCGCCTTCGCGAGCAAGCTCAGCTCCTACAGGGTTTGGTGTGGTTACCGCCGCGACAGCTGAATTCCGGGTTCAAGCCACGGCTCTCCGCCAGTTCCAGCAAGCTGCCGCCGTCCGGTTGCCAGCGCGCCCGCCCCTGTGGGAGCTGAGCTTGCTCGCGAAAGCGCTGGATCAGTCGACATCATTGTTGAATGTCAGGCCGCCTTCGCGAGCAAGCTCAGCTCCTACAGGGTCTGGTGTGGTTACCGCCGCGACAGCTGAATTCCGGGTTCAAGCCACGGCTCTCCGCCAGTTCCAGCAAACTGCCGCCGTCCGGTTGCCAGCGCGCCCGCCCCTGTGGGAGCTGAGCTTGCTCGCGAAAGCGCTGGAACAGTCAACATCATTGTTGAATGTCAGGCCGCCTTCGCGAGCAAGCTCAGCTCCTACAGGGTCTGGTGTGGTTGCGGGGTTTTGCGTTGATCAAAGATCCAGCACCAACGGCTCCGAACTCTTCGCCGGGATTGCGCAGCAGATCAGCACATGCCCCGCTTCCGGGACTTCGGCCGGGGGCTGTGGATAATTCACCTCGCCGCTGATCAACCGGGTTTTGCAGGTGCCGCACGAGCCGCCGCGACAGCTGAATTCCGGGTTCAAGCCACGGCTCTCTGCCAGTTCCAGCAAACTGCCGCCGTCCGGTTGCCAGCGCGCTTCTTTGGCTGAGCGCTCGAACACCACCGACACCGCAGTCGTCGCTGCGGGTGGTTGCTCGATGACAATCGCGTCCGGGTCCGGGCGACGGCGCAATGTCGAGGGGCCAAAGGTTTCGGCGTGAATGTTCGAATCGCGGATGTCCAACTCGCGCAGACTGTCGTACAAACCCTGGGTAAAACTGCCCGGCCCGCAGAGGACAAAGTCCACCTGGTCGTAGTCCTCGCCTTCAAGCATCGTAAGCAGCAGCGCCGTGTCGATGCGCCCGGTCAGGTCAAAGTCTTCACCCTCGCGCGCGTCCGCTTCCGGTTGGCTGAGCAAACGCAGGACCCGAACCTTGTCCTCGGCACCTTCCAGCAAGCTATCCAGCTCTGTGCGGAACGGTTGATCCGCCAGACTGCGAGAACTCTGGAAAAACCACGTCGGCCGAATACGCCGCGTGCGCCAGCCCTGATAAACCACCTCGCGCAGCATCGACAGCAGCGGCGTGATACCGACACCCGCCGCCAACAACACCAACGGCCGCCGCTCATGTGCCGCCACGGTGAAATGCCCCTGCGGCGCGCGGGCCTCCAGCACATCGCCGACCTTGATCAGCTCATGCAGGTGCGACGACACCAGCCCGTCGCGTTTCACGCTGATACGAAAAAAATCATCCGACGGCGCGCTCGACAAACTGTACGTGCGGATAGGCGTCTGGTCGCCAATCTTGAAGCGCAGCGGCAAATGCTGCCCGGCCTGGAACACCGGCAACCCGGCGCCATCGGCAGGCTCAAAGTAGATCGAGCGAATATTCTGGCTCTCGGCTTCAATCCGCGTCACCCGCAGCGGCCGCCAGGCATCGCCCAACGCTTGAGCCTGCAAGCGCGCGGCAGCCTGTTCCCAAGTCCCGGTCATCAGACTGTTCGGCGACATGCCGTCGAAACGCCAGCGCAGCGCCAACGCCGCCGGCCGGCGCACCAGCCGTTCCACGTCGAATGTCCACAAACGCTCGGCGCCCTGGAACGCCTCGATTTGCGGGCCGTCGAGGATGATTTCGGTGCGGCCACCGAGTTGCAGCACGTCGCCGCTGTTGAAGTCGATAAACAGCAAACCCGCGCGCGGATTGACCAGCAGATTGCCCAGCGTGTTGAAAAAAAGGTTGCCGGAAAAGTCCGGAATGGTCAGGCGATTGCCTTCAATGCGCACAAAACCGGGCTGGCCGCCGCGATGGGAAACGTCCACCGAACGCACGCCATCGACCTCGACATAACTGGCGACAAACAAGGTATCGGCCTGGGTGATCATCGCCCTCGCGGCGTCATCCAGTTGGTCGAGGTGTTCGGCAACACGCGTCGAAGGATCGGCCAGCGGCACCGAACGGAACTGGCGCAATTGAATGTATTGCGGGCAGTTGCCGTACGACTGTTCCACCGCGACCTCGAAGCCCTTCGCGGTGATCGCGCCGACGCGGCCATTCATGCGATTACGCCGACGGGTGTGCAACTCGATGCCGAGCAGACCAATCGCCGCGCCAGCGCTCAATTGCGCGGGGTCATCCGCCGCTGGCAGGCTGGCGAACTGCAAATGGGCGGGATCAGGCGACTGGACAAAACCCGGCGCACCCTCGATGACGCTGGCCCACGGGTGACCGTCGGCATCCACCGCGCCGTAGAGCATGAACGGCAGTTGCTGATAGAACTGACGGTGCTGGTCCGGCATCTCGCTGCGAATCACCCTACGGCCGAGGGTTTCCATTCGCTCGGCAACACCGACCTTCTCCTGCAATTGCCGTTCGCCGGCGTGCCACGGTGAATGTTCCATTACGGCGTCTCCTTGCGCGCCTGGCGCAACGTGAACAGCGTGGAATCAGGCAGTTTTTTGCAGGCCGGCGACGGTGCGCGGCATGCCGACAAAACCCGGCAACGCTTCGATCCGCGCCAGCCAGGCACGCACGTTGGCGTAGTCGTCGAGCGAGACATTGCCTTCCGGCGCGTGGGCGATGTAACTGTAGGTGGCGACGTCGGCGATGGTTGGCTGATTGCCTACCAGGAAGTCGCTGTTGGCCAATTCCTGATCAATGACTTTGAGCAAATCATGCGAACGGCTGATCGCTTCGTCAGCGTCGTACGGCGCACCGAACACGGTAATCAGCCGTGCACGGGCGGGGCCGAAAGCAATCTGCCCGGACGCTACCGACAACCAGCGCTGCACTTTGGCTGCACCTTCGGGTTCGGTCGGCAGCCACTGGCCGTTGCCATATTTTTGCGCCAGATACACCAGGATCGCGGTGGAATCGGCCAGCACCACGCCTTGATCGTCGAGCACCGGCACTTGGCCAAACGGGTTGATCGCGAGGAATTCCGGCTGTTTGTGCGCGCCTTTGGCGAGGTCAACGAGGATCAATTCGGTCGGCAGTTGCAGCAGCGACAACATCAACTCGGCACGGTGCGCGTGGCCGGAGCGGGGAAAGTTGTAGAGCTTGATGGCGTTCATGATCGACTCCGCTGGGTGATGGCGCTGTTCAGGGAATGATCAGCACCGGTGGCGGCCATCATCTGCCTATGGCCAAAACAACAGAATCACCAGCATTCGCAATCGATTATTTCAGTGCGCGCAATAACGCTCTTGTGTAGGAGCGAGGCTTGCCCGCGAAGGCGGTTACGGATTCACCACATTAGGTGGCTGTGAGGAAGCCTTCGCGGGCAAGCCTCGCTCCTACAGGGGGGATTTGGTGTTCAGGGCAAAGTGCGGTGGTCAGGACAATGCGCGGTGTTCACGCAGGGTTTTCACGGCGAAGTCGACAAAACTGCGCACCCGCGCCGACGCTTTTCGCCCGCCCTGGTACACCACGTGAATGGGTTGCGGCGGCAATTCGAAGTCCGCCAGGACGATTTCCAGTTCACCGCTGGCGACTTTGCCCGCCGCTTGAT
This sequence comes from Pseudomonas sp. SJZ131, assembly GCF_007828705.1. Classification (NCBI taxonomy): domain Bacteria; kingdom Pseudomonadati; phylum Pseudomonadota; class Gammaproteobacteria; order Pseudomonadales; family Pseudomonadaceae; genus Pseudomonas; species Pseudomonas sp. SJZ131. The sequence continues at coordinate 676,398 of NZ_VIVC01000003.1, forward strand.
ATGACAACACCCGCGTTGGCCCCAACCCGAGGCACGCCGCCGTCACTGCGGCCTGATTGGACGTCACCACCAAACGCGGTTCCGGGCGCACGCTGAGCGGCTGGCCCTGGTCGAGAAACGGCCACGAGCGCAATTGGCCGATCGCCGACGTGGCGACAACCGGGGCGCCGTTCAGCTCTTGCGGATGTTGCGGTCGGCCATGGGTTTGCAGATAACCGGGTGAAGCGCAGATCACCCGGCGCACTTCGCCGACACGGATCGCGTGCTGATTGCTGTCGGGCAATTCGCCGATGCGCACCGCGACGTCGATGCCCTCCTCGACCATGCTCACCACCCGATCAACCAGCACGGCATTGATCGTCACTTCCGGGAATTGATTCAGGTAGCCGACCATCATCGGCGTCACGAACAAATCGCCGAACAACACCGGCGCGGTCACGGTCAGTTGCCCACGCGGTTGCGCGTGGCTGCCTGCGGCGGAATCCTCGGCTTCCTGCACCTCGGCGAGAATTCTCCGACAATCTTCCAGGTAACGCTGGCCCGACTCGCTGAGATGCACGCTGCGCGTGGTGCGCGTCAGCAGCGAGGTGCCGAGGCGTTGCTCCAGCGCCGCCACCGCGCGGGTGACACTGGCCGCCGACATGCCCAAACGCCGTGCCGCTGCGGAAAAGCCCTGATCCTGAGCGACCGCGGCGAACACCTGCATTTCCTGGAAACGGTCCATCGATCAACTCCTGAACACTAAACGGCCCGAGCCCGGCATCGCCCGAGAAGCGCGGTTTGCCGCTGGCAGAAAATGCGCCATGCGGTTTTACTGGCAATCTGATAATTGTGACGTATAACCCTGAACGCTCACGCTTTCAATTGCCCGAGAACCCTCTGCCAATGCCCTCCATTTACCAACTCAAACCGGCGTTCCAGAATCTGCTGCGACCGCTGGTGCAACGTTTGTTCGATAACGGCACCACCGCCAACCAGATCACCGTGCTCGCCGGGGTCATTTCAGTGGTGGTGGGCATTGCAATCGCCGCTTTTGCCGAGCATGCGTGGGTGTTTGCGCTGATCCCGGTGTGGATGATCCTGCGCATGGCGCTGAATGCCATCGACGGCATGCTCGCCCGCGAATTCGGCCAGCAGTCGCGCCTGGGCGCCTACCTTAATGAACTGTGCGATATCGTCGCCGATTGCGCGCTGATCCTGCCGTTTGCGTTGATTGCCGACGTCAGCCTGTTGATTGTGCTGGCCGTCACGCTGCTGGCGCTGTTCAGCGAGTACAGTGGCGTGCTCGGGCCGATGGTCGGCGCGTCGCGACGCTATGACGGGCCGATGGGCAAAAGTGATCGGGCGTTTGTGCTCGGCGTAGTGGCCACCGGCATCGCACTTGGCTGGATCAGCGCGTTGTGGATAAATGTCGTGTTTGCGGTGGTCGCCGTCCTGCTGGCTTACACCTTGGTCAACCGGGTCCGCCAGGGCCTGAAAGAAGTGCAGGTAGACGTACCCTCGGCGTAAGCCCTCATTCGGATCTTCAGCATAAGGAACATGCAATGCGCGAAACCCAGCAGCAGACCTTCATCACCCACGACGGCGTTGAGTTGTTCTATCGGCATTGGCCAGCCACATCCGCCAATCCCGACGAGCCGCGCAAAGCTGTGCTGCTGTTTCATCGCGGCCACGAGCATTCCGGGCGCATTGCGCATTTGGTCGATGAACTCGACCTGCCCGGTTTCGACTTTTTTGCCTGGGATGCGCGCGGCCACGGCCAATCGCCCGGCGCGCGCGGCGATAGCCCGAGTTTCGCCACCAGCGCGCGTGACGTGCAGACTTTCTGCGATCACCTGGGCGCGGCTCATCAGATTGAAGAAGAGAACATCGCAGTGATCGCCCAAAGCGTCGGCGCGGTGATTGTGTCGACCTGGGTTCACGATTACGCGCCGCGCATCCGCTCGCTGGTGCTCGCCTCGCCCGCGTTCAAGGTCAAGCTCTACGTGCCGTTTGCGCGTTCCGGCCTGGCGCTGATGCGCAAGTTTCGCGGCAACTTTTTCGTCAACAGCTACGTGAAAGCCAAATTCCTCAGCCATGACCCGGAACGCGTCGCCTCCTACGACAGCGATCCGCTGATCACCAAGGCGATTTCGGTGAACGTGTTGCTCGGCTTGTACGAAGCCGCCGACCGCGTGGTGGCCGATGCGCAGGCGATTCAGGTGCCGACGCAATTGCTGATTTCCGGCTCGGACTTCGTCGTCCACCGCAAACCGCAGGAACAGTTTTTCGAACGCCTCGGCAGCCTGAAAAAAGAGAAACACATCCTGCCGGGCTTCTTCCACGACACCCTCGGCGAACGTGATCGCGCCGTGGCGGTGGCCAGCGCCAAACGCTTCATCCTGCAAAACTTCGACTACCCGCTGGACCGCGCGTCCTTGCTCGACGCCGACAAGATCGGCCTGACCTGCGCCGAATCCGAATCCCTCGCCGCGCCGCTGCCGCACAACTCGTTGCGCGACCTGTACTGGCGCATGACCCGCGCCAGCATGCGCCTGGGCAGCAAATTGTCGGAAGGCGTGAAACTCGGTTTCGACACCGGTTTCGACTCCGGCAGCACGCTGGATTACGTCTATCGCAACCAGCCGACCGGCAAGGGCGGGCTCGGGCGGATGATCGATCAGAACTACCTGAACTCGATCGGCTGGCGCGGCATTCGCCAACGCAAACTCAACGTCGAAGAACTGCTGCGCCTGACCATGGGCAAACTGCGCGACGAAGGTCGGCCGGTGCGCATCGTCGACATCGCCGCAGGTCACGGGCGCTACATTCTGGAAGCGTTGCAGGGCGTCAGTCCGCTGCCGGAATCGATCCTGCTGCGCGATTACAGCGACATCAACGTGCGCGACGGCGGTGCGCTGATCCGCGACAAAGGCTTGGGCGACATCGCGCAGTTTGTGAAGGGCGACGCCTTCGACCGCGCTGATCTGGCAGCGCTGGAGCCAAAACCGACGTTGGCAGTGGTGTCCGGTTTGTATGAATTGTTCGCCGACAACGCGATGGTCGGCGGTTCGCTGGCAGGTCTTGCCGAAGCCGTGGAACCCGGCGGTTATCTGGTTTACACCGGGCAGCCGTGGCACCCGCAACTGGAACTGATTGCCCGCGCGCTGACCAGCCACCGTCAGGGCCAGGCGTGGGTGATGCGTCGGCGCAGCCAAGCGGAAATGGACCAGTTGGTCGAAGCGGCGGGTTTCCGCAAAATCACGCAACGGGTGGATGAATGGGGGATCTTCACCGTCTCCCTCGCGCAACGGGTGCAATGATGCTCGACGCCCCAAGAGAGCCAGGCTTACTGAAACCGGCGGTGCTCTGGCTGCTGGTGCTGGCGCCGCTGTTTTTCGCCAGTTACGGTTTTGCCACGTGGTACACCACGCAGCGCAGCGACGTCGGCACGTACGTGTTCGAGTGGGAAACGGCCATGCCTTTCTGGGCGTGGACCATCGTGCCCTACTGGACGATTGACCTGCTCTACGGTTTTTCGCTGCTGTTGCCCAACACGCGCCACGAACTCAAACGCCATGCGTTGCGGCTGCTCAGCGCGCAGGTGATCGCGGTCAGTTGCTTCCTGATCTGGCCGCTGCGTTTCACGTTCGAGCGGCCGGAACTCGACGGCGTGTTTGGTTGGCTGTTCGCGGTGCTGGCCGGTTTCGACAAACCGTTCAATCAGGCGCCGTCGCTGCACATCGCGCTGCTGGTGATTCTGTGGGTCATCTATCAACGCCATTCCCAAGGCGTATGGCGCTGGCTGGTGCATGGCTGGTTCGCGCTGATCGGCATTTCGGTGCTGACCACTTATCAACATCACTTTATCGACTTACCCACAGGCGCCCTCGCCGGTTGGCTGTGCGTGTGGCTATGGCCGCTGGAACACCCGAGCCCGCTGCGCAGTGTGCGTCTGGCCAAAGACCCGAAGCGCTGGCGGCTGGCGCTGCGTTATTTGTTCGGCGCGGCGATTTTCGCAATCCCGGCGTTTGGTTTAGGCGGTGGTTGGTTGTGGCTGATCTGGCCGGCGATGGCGTTGTTGCTGGTGGCGCTGAATTACGCGGTGCTCGGCGCCGATGGTTTTCAGAAACGCGCCGACGGCCGGTTGAGCCCTGCCGCGCGCTGGTTGTTCGCGCCCTATACGGCGGCGGCGTGGATCAACTCGCGGCTGTGGACGTACAAACATCCACAGCCCAATGAGGTTGTGGATAACGTTTGGCTCGGCCGTTTGCCCGATGGCGATCAATTGCAGCCCTTCAAAGCGATCGTCGATCTGTGCGCCGAGCTGCCGCTGAATCCACAGGGTCGCGCCTATAAAAGCCTCCCGGTCCTCGACCTGACTGCGCCCAGCGCCGAGCAATGCCTGGCCGCCGCGCAGGCGATCGAACAATTGCGTCAGCAAGGCCCGTTGCTGGTGTGCTGTGCTTTGGGTTATTCGCGCAGCGCCACGGCGGTTGCCGCGTGGTTGTTGCACAGCGGCCGTGCGACCTCGGTTGATGCCGCAGTGGCGATCATCCGGGCCGCCCGACCCCGCGTGGTGTTGCACCCGGCACATCGCCAGGCACTGGAGAACGCGTATGCCAGTTGAGGTCGAATTGCAGGTGGTCGCCAGCCTGCTGCGTCGCGGCCGTTCGCTGGATCAGTTATCCACAGGGCTGACGCTGCTCGGCGTGTTGATCGGTCTGCTGCAATGGCTGCTGGCTACGCCTCTGGCGCTGGGGTTGGTCCTCAGTGTTTGGCTGATCTTTACCGGTTTGTGGCAAAAATACTGGGCGTTTCGGGTCGCCTTCGACGCTGATCTTTTTGTGTTGATGGCGCGCGATGGCCGTGCCGGTGCCGGTGCCGGTGCCGGTGCCGATGCCGATTCCGATGCTCGGGCGTTGGCGCAGCGCACTTCAGCGCTCGATCAAGCTTTGCAAAACCTGGGGCTGCAACCGGCGGATCGCGCCGGTCGACCTTGGCCGGAACGTCAACGCGGCGCGCTGAAACTGCTGCGCAATCAAGCTGTCCTACTCGCCGCGCAGGTGCTGCCCGCCGTGGCGGTGATCCTTGCCAGCCCTTGGCTGTCTTTTGCCGGATAAGGAAATCGTTATGTTCGAACCCGTGGTCGCCACCCTCATCACCTCCATGGCCCGCACCGTCACCGGCGCTCGCAGCCTGTGGATGGGCTGCGCGCCAGAACCGGTGCAGCGAATTTATTTCGCCAACCACAGCAGTCACGGCGACTTCGTGCTGCTGTGGGCCTCGCTGCCACCCGCCCTGCGCAAACTCACGCGCCCGGTGGCCGGCAGCGATTACTGGAACAAAAGTGCGCTGCGCCGCTACATCATCAGCCGCGTGTTCAACGGCGTGCTGATCGACCGCGAGCGCAAAGACCCTGTGGATAACCCTTTGCAGCCAATGCTCGATGCGCTTGAGCAAGGTCACTCGCTGATCATCTTCCCCGAAGGCACACGCAATCTGGAGGACGGTTTGCTGCCGTTCAAAAGCGGCGTGTATCACTTGGCGAAAAGTTACCCACAGGCGCAACTGATCCCGGTGTGGATCGCCAACCTCAATCGCGTCATGCCCAAGGGCCGCGTGCTGCCGCTGCCGCTGCTGTGCACCACCAGTTTCGGCGCGCCGCTGCAATTGGACGCGGACGAGAGCAAAGAGCAATTCCTCACCCGCAGCCGCGAAGCGCTGCTGGCCCTCGCCCCGGAGCATTCCTGACATGGATAGACAAACCCTGATGCTGTTCGGCGGGATCGGCCTGATTCTGGTGCTGGCCTCGGTGATCGGCCTGATTCTCAAACTGCGCACTCGCGGCACACCGAACGCCGTGGTGGAAAACCTCAATGCGCGCATCAACGCCTGGTGGGTGATGGTGGTGGTGATCGGCATCGCCTTCTGGCTCGGCACCGGCGCGGTGATCCTGCTGTTCTACGCCGTTTCGTTTTACGCGTTGCGCGAATTCCTCACGCTCACGCCGACGCGCCGCAGCGATTACCCGGCGCTCGTTGCCGCGTTTTACCTGGCGTTGCCGCTGCAATATTTGCTGATCTATTTCGACTGGTACGGACTGTTTTCGATCTTCATCCCGGTCTACGTGTTCCTGCTGCTGCCAATCCTCGCCTCGCTCGGCGGCGACAGCACGCACTTCCTCGAACGCGCGTCGAAAGTGCAGTGGGGCCTGATGATCGCGGTGTTCTGCGTGTCGTTCGTGCCGGCGCTGCTGACCCTCGACATCGCCGGTTACGAAGGACGCAACCTGCTGCTGATCGCCTATTTGGTGATCGTCGTGCAACTGTCCGACGTGTTGCAGTACGTGTGCGGCAAGTTGTTTGGCAAACACAAAATCGCCCCAAACCTCTCGCCCTCGAAAACCGTCGAAGGCTTCGTCGGCGGCGTGCTCCTGTCCTCATTGATCGGCGCAGCGCTGTGGTGGACCACCCCGTTCAACCCATGGCAGTCGTTCCTGATCGCACTGCTGATCAACCTGCTCGGCTTTGCCGGCGGGATCGTCATGTCGGCGATCAAACGCGATCGCGGCGTCAAGGATTGGGGGCACATGATCGAGGGGCACGGCGGGATGCTGGATCGGCTGGACTCAGTGTGTTTCGCGGCACCGATCTTCTTTCATCTGGTTCGGTATTGGTGGACGTGAGGTAGCTCACGCCTGGATTTCACAGCAAAAAAAACCGCAGCCAACGCTGCGGTTTTTTTTGTCTTGGAATCAGCTGTGAATAACTTATTCCACAGTCACCGACTTGGCCAAGTTACGCGGCTGATCGACATCAGTACCCTTCAACACCGCCACGTAGTACGACAGCAACTGCAACGGGATGGTGTAGAGGATTGGCGACAGGATGTCGTGGATGTGCGGCATCTGCACCACGTGGGTGCCTTCGCCGTTGCTCATGCCAGCCTTTTCGTCAGCGAAGACGATCAGCTCGCCGCCACGGGCGCGGACTTCCTGGAGGTTGGATTTGAGCTTCTCCAGCAGTTCGTTGTTCGGCGCCACGGTGACCACGGGCATGTCGTTGTCGACCAGTGCCAACGGGCCGTGTTTCAGTTCGCCGGCCGGGTAGGCTTCGGCGTGGATGTAGGAGATTTCCTTGAGCTTCAACGCACCTTCCATCGCCACCGGGTATTGCGCGCCACGGCCGAGGAACAGGGTGTGGTTTTTGTCGGCGAACAGTTCGGCGATTTTTTCCACGGTGCTGTCCATCGCCAAGGCTTCGCCGAGACGGGCCGGCAGGCGACGCAGTTCTTCGACCAGGGTCGCTTCCATGCCGGCCGCGAGGGTGCCGCGCACTTGGCCGAGGGACAGGGTCAGCAACAGCAGGCCGACGAGCTGGGTGGTGAAGGCTTTGGTCGAAGCCACGCCGATTTCACGGCCAGCCTGGGTCAGCAGGGTCAGGTCGGATTCACGCACCAGCGAGCTGATGCCGACGTTGCAGATTGCCAGGCTGGCGAGGAAACCCAGTTCCTTGGCGTTGCGCAACGCGGCAAGGGTGTCGGCGGTTTCGCCGGACTGCGAAATGGTGACGAACAGCGAATCAGGTTGCACCACTACTTTGCGGTAGCGGAATTCACTGGCGACTTCGACCTGGCACGGGATGCCGGCCAGTTCTTCGAGCCAGTAACGCGCGACCATCCCGGCGTGGTAGCTGGTGCCGCAGGCAACGATCTGCACATTGCGCACTTTGGCGAACAACTCCGGCGCTTGCGGGCCGAAGGCTTCTACCAAAACTTGTTGCTGGCTCAGGCGACCTTCCAGCGTGCGTTGCACGACCGAAGGTTGCTCGTGGATTTCCTTGAGCATGTAGTGACGGAACTCGCCTTTTTCGGCGGATTCAGCGTTGTCGCCGTACTGCACGGTTTCGCGCTCGACGAGTTTGCCGTCAAGGTCCCAGATCTGCACGCTGTCGCGGCGAATCTCGGCGATGTCGCCTTCTTCCAGGTACATGAAGCGGTCAGTCACCTGACGCAGCGCCAATTGGTCGGAAGCGAGGAAGTTTTCGCCCATGCCCAAGCCAATCACCAGCGGGCTGCCGCTGCGTGCTGCGACCAGACGGTCTGGCTGATCGGCACTGATCACTGCCAAACCGTAAGCGCCGTGCAGTTCTTTGACGGTAGCTTTGAGCGCGGTGGCCAGGTCCGGCAGGTCCTTGAGCTTGTGTGCCAGCAGGTGCGAGATGACTTCGGTGTCGGTGTCGGAGCTGAACGAATAGCCCTGAGATTTCAGCTGTTCGCGCAGCGCTTCGTGGTTTTCGATGATGCCGTTGTGCACCACTGCCAGGTTCTGCCCGGAGAAATGCGGGTGCGCGTTGCGCTCGCACGGCGCGCCGTGGGTGGCCCAACGGGTGTGGGCGATGCCCAGACGACCGACCAGAGGCGTGGCTTCCAGCGCCATATCGAGCTCGCTGACCTTGCCCGGACGGCGCACGCGATCGAGGATCCCGTCGTTGGTGAAGACCGCCACACCGGCGCTGTCATAACCACGGTATTCGAGGCGCTTGAGGCCTTCGACGAGGATGGCGGTGATGTTACGTTCTGCGACTGCGCCGACAATGCCACACATGTTATTTCTCCTGACTGACAGCCGCGAGGATCAAATTGATTCCGCGAGCCTGTATCTGATCCCGTGCCTCTTGCGGCAGGCGATCATCGGTAATAAGGGTATGGACGCTGCTCCAGGGCAGCTCCAGGTTGGGAATCTTGCGGCCGATCTTGTCGGCCTCGACCATCACCACCACTTCGCGGGCGACTTCAGCCATGACGCGGCTCAAACCCAGCAGTTCGTTGAAGGTCGTAGTACCACGGACCAGATCGATGCCATCGGCACCGATAAACAACTGGTCGAAATCGTAAGAGCGTAATACCTGCTCCGCCACCTGCCCCTGAAAGGACTCGGAATGCGGGTCCCACGTGCCGCCGGTCATCAACAGCACCGGCTCGTGCTCCAGATCGCTTAAAGCGCTGGCCACGTTGAGGGAGTTGGTCATCACCACCAGACCGGGTTGTTGCCCCAGTTCCGGGATCATCGCGGCGGTGGTGCTGCCGCTGTCGATGATGATTCGCGCATGCTCGCGAATCCGCGTGACAGCGGCGCGAGCGATGGCTTGTTTGTATTTGGAAATCGGTTGACCGAGATCCGCCACCAATTCCTGTGGCATCGTCACCGCGCCACCGTAACGGCGCAGCAGCAGCCCATGGCTTTCAAGGGCGGCGAGGTCTTTGCGAACCGTCACTTCCGAGGTTTCGAAACGCTTGGCCAACTCGTCGACACTGACTTCGCCCTGCTCATTGAGCAAGGCGAGGATGTTGTGGCGACGTTGAGGTGTGTTGCGCTTGGACATTGGCTACTAAGTTTCGATTCGAAAGATAACGGAAGCAATCAAAACCTATTAGCGAAACTTCGTCAAGCGCCGTTTAAGATTGGCAGACCTGCGGCGATGGGTTGTACTGCACGTCATTGGCTCCCGCTCGCGACCGCGTGCTGCTGGCCCGGATTTCAGCGTTTGAGGTGGATTAAAGCCATGGAAGAGTCCCTGATACTGGTGGATCAGAACGATCAGCAAATCGGCACTGGCCACAAAATGGCAATTCACCGTGAAGGGCTGATGCATCGCGCGTTTTCGCTGTTCATCTTCGACCGCCACGGGCGTTTGCTTCTGCAACAACGCGCGCAGAGCAAATATCACTCGGCCGGGCTGTGGACCAACTCATGCTGCGGCCATCCGCGCCCGGGCGAAACCACCGCGCAAGCGGCGCATCGCCGGCTCGGCGAGGAGATGGGTTTTGATTGTGTGCTGGAGGAAGTCACGACCCTGATCTACAAGGCTGAAGTGCCGGGTGATCTGATCGAGCACGAATTCGATCACATTTACATTGGCCGCTTTGACGGTGAACTGCAGCTCAATCCCGAAGAAGCGGCGCAAGCGCGCTGGATCGAAACCGCGGAATTACTGCGCTGGATCGACGCCGAGCCGCAAGCGTTTACCGTGTGGTTCAAAACCATCCTGCTGGCCCCGGCGTGCGAACTCGAACAGTGGAAAACCCGCGCGCAGGCCGGTTTGCAGATCGATCCGGTGGTTTATCAGGATCAGATCCTCACGCAAGTGTCGCGCACCTTTGCCCTGACCATCCCGCAACTGCCTGCCGAGCTCTACCCCGCCGTCGCCAATGCGTATTTGCTGTGCCGGATCGCCGACACCATCGAAGACGAGCCTGAGCTCAGCGTTCGACAGAAACATCATTACGAAGAAGCTTTTCTCAATGCGTTAGCCGGTGGCGCGGAGGCCCAGCGTTTCAGCGAAGACTTGAGCGAGCAACTCACCGAACAGACGCCGCTGGCCGAACGCGATCTGGTCCGGCACCTGCCTGAGGTGTTGAGCGTTTTCCACAGCCTCAAGCCTTCGCACCGCGCGGCGATTTTCGATTGCGTGAAGGTGATGACCGAAGGCATGAGCGAGTTTCAGGAGAATGCCGGGGTTCAGGGCTTGGCCACTCACCAGCAACTCGACCGTTATTGTTATTGCGTGGCCGGCGTTGTCGGAACGCTGCTGACCGATCTGTTCATCGATTACGACCCGACGCTGTTGCCGCACAAAACCAGGCTGCATCACTTGGCCCTGTCGTTCGGCATGGGTTTGCAATTGGCGAATATCCTCAAGGATCAGGCGGACGACCGTAAACGCGGGATCAGTTGGTTGCCGCAGGACTTGCTGGCCAGGCACGGCGTCGAGTTGTCGCAAGTGCAATCCGCGCCCAATGAATTGCTCTACGCGCAGGCGGTTGATGAGCTGATCGGCACCGCCCACTCGCATTTGCAACGGGCACTGGACTACGCGCTGCTCATCCCTGGCAAGCATGCGGGGATTCGGCGTTTCATGCTGTGGAACATTGGATTGGCGTTATTGACGTTGCGCAACGTCCATAAAAATCCGACCAGACCTGTAAAGGTGTCGCACGCCGGGGTGGCGTGGATTATCGGTTCGACGCGGCTGTTGCAGCGATCAAACGGCGGGGTGCGCGTGCTGTACAAACTTGCTGCACGCGGATTGCCGGTGACGCCGCTGGAAGCCAAGTGGCATGTGCCACTCGACTGTTAGCCAGCTGTTTCTTCGGGGATATCTCGGCGGGGGATAAAGCCTGAGCTGTGGATAACTCAGCTCTTTTTGATTTTCTCCGGACGCTTCCAGCCATCGATGTTGCGCTGACGTGCGCGACCGACCGCCAATTGAGCGTTATCCACATTTTGCGTAATGGTCGAACCGGCCGCCGTGGTTGCGCCACTGGAGATATCCACAGGCGCGACCAGCGAATTGTTGGAGCCGATGAACACGTCTTCGCCCAACACGGTTTTCCACTTGTTCGCGCCATCGTAGTTGCAAGTGATGGTGCCCGCGCCGATGTTGGTGCGCGCGCCGACTTCGGCGTCGCCCAGGTAAGTCAGGTGACCAGCCTTGGCGCCTTCGCCCAGATGGGCGTTTTTCAGTTCGACGAAGTTACCCACATGCGCGCGCGCTTCCAACACGGTGCCCGGACGCAGACGCGCGAACGGACCGGCATCGCTGCCCTCGCCGAGAATCGCGCCTTCAATGTGACTGTTAGCCTTGATCACCACGCCTTTGCGCAGGGTGCTGTCCTTGATCACGCAGTTCGGACCGATGACCACGTCATCTTCGATGACGACTTTGCCTTCGAGGATCACGTTGATGTCGATCAGTACGTCGCGACCGACGCTGACTTCACCGCGCACATCGAAGCGTGCCGGGTCGCGCAGCGTGACGCCTTGCGCCATCAAACGACGGCCGGCGCGCAGCTGGTAGTGACGCTCGAGCTCGGAAAGCTGCTTGCGATCGTTGGCGCCCTGCACTTCCATGGCGTCGTGCGGCTGTTCGGTGGCCACCACCAGACCATCGCTGACAGCCATCGCGATTACGTCAGTCAGGTAATACTCGCCTTGCGCGTTGTTGTTGGAGAGGCGGCTCATCCAGTCGCCCAAACGCTCGAACGGCACGGCCAGAATGCCGGTGTTGCCTTCGGTGATTGCACGCTGGGCGTCGTTGGCGTCTTTCTGCTCGACGATGGCCGTAACCTTGCCGTCGGCGTCACGCACGATGCGCCCGTAACCGGTCGGGTCGTCCAGTTCAACGGTGAGCAGGCCCAGTTGCTGCGGCTCGACTTTTTTCAGCAGGCGTTGCAGGGTTTCCACTTCGATCAGCGGCACATCACCGTAAAGGATCAGCACGGTATCGGACTTGATGAAAGGAACGGCCTGCGCCACGGCATGCCCGGTGCCCAGTTGCTTGTCTTGCAGGACGAAATTCAGATCATCCGCCGCCAGGCGATCGCGTACGGCATCGGCGCCGTGGCCGATCACTACGTGAATGCGCTGTGGGTCGAGCTGCCGGGCGCTGTGGATAACATGGCCAAGCATCGAGTTGCCGGCAATCGGGTGCAGAACCTTGGGCAACGCCGAACGCATGCGAGTGCCTTGGCCGGCAGCGAGGATAACGATTTCTAGAGACATGACTGGCTACCATTTCTGGGTGGTCAGCAACTGCGACCAGGTGATGAGATTCGGAAAAGAAAAAAGGGTAGCCGAGGCTACCCTTTTTAATCAATCGCGCAACAAGTGATGGCCTGTTAGTGGCCGAACTTCTTGCGGATCTGCTGGACGGTGCGCAGCTGAGCTGTCGCCTCGGCCAGACGTGCAGCAGCAGAACCGTAATCGAACTCGGCGCCACGTTCATGCAAGGCTTTCTCGGCAGCCTTGACGGCTTGCTGAGCAGAAGCTTCATCCAGATCAGCAGCACGTTGCACAGTGTCGGCAAGCACTTTGACCATGTTCGGCTGAACCTCGAGGAAACCACCGGAGATGTAATACACCTCCTCTTCCCCGCCTTGCTTGACCAGGCGGATCGGGCCCGGCTTGAGATTGGTGATCAACGGCGCGTGGCCCAGAGCGATACCAAGATCACCCAGTGCACCGTGCGCAATCACCATCTCGACCAGACCGGAGAAGATTTCCCCTTCCGCGCTGACGATATCGCAATGGACTGTCATAGCCATCTGATTGCCTCAACCTAATGTGCGCCCGTTGCCGGGCGCCAGGGTTACAGTTTTTTGGCTTTCTCGATCGCTTCTTCGATGCCGCCGACCATATAGAACGCTTGTTCTGGCAGGTGGTCGTAGTCACCGTTGAGGATGCCTTTGAAGCCTGCAATGGTGTCTTTCAGGGAAACGTATTTACCCGATGCACCGGTGAAGACTTCAGCCACGAAGAACGGCTGCGACAAGAAACGCTGGATCTTACGAGCACGGTTTACCAACTGCTTGTCGGCTTCCGACAGCTCGTCCATACCCAGGATCGCAATGATGTCCTTCAGTTCTTTGTAACGCTGCAGAACGTACTGGACGCCGCGAGCGGTGTCGTAGTGGTCCTGGCCGATCACGTTCGGATCCAGCTGGCGCGAAGTCGAGTCGAGTGGATCGACCGCTGGGTAGATACCCAGGGAAGCGATGTCACGGGACAGAACGACGGTGGCGTCCAAGTGGGCGAAAGTGGTCGCTGGCGACGGGTCAGTCAAGTCATCCGCAGGTACGTATACCGCTTGGATCGAGGTGATCGAACCGTTTTTGGTCGAAGTGATGCGCTCTTGCAGAGTACCCATCTCTTCGGCCAGGGTCGGCTGGTAACCTACTGCGGAAGGCATACGGCCCAGCAGTGCGGATACTTCAGTACCGGCCAGGGTGTAACGATAGATGTTGTCGACGAACAGCAGAACGTCGTTACCTTCGTCACGGAACTTCTCGGCCATGGTCAGGCCGGTCAGTGCTACGCGCAGACGGTTACCCGGCGGCTCGTTCATCTGACCGTAAACCAGTGCCACTTTGTCCAGAACGTTGGAATCCTTCATCTCGTGGTAGAAGTCGTTACCCTCACGAGTACGCTCACCCACACCGGCGAACACGGAATAACCGCTGTGCTCGATGGCGATGTTACGGATCAGTTCCATCATGTTTACGGTTTTGCCTACACCGGCACCACCGAACAGACCAACTTTACCGCCCTTGGCGAACGGGCAAACCAGGTCAATTACCTTGATCCCGGTTTCCAGCAGGTCGTTGCCGCCTGCTTGTTCAGCGAAGGATGGCGCAGGACGGTGAATGCCCCAGCGCTCTTCGGTGTCGATCGGGCCAGCTTCGTCGATCGGGTTACCCAGAACGTCCATGATCCGGCCCAGGGTCGCTTTACCGACCGGTACGGAGATGGCTGCGCCAGAGTCGGTAACTTCCAGACCGCGCTTCAAGCCCTCGGTGGAACCCATCGCAATGGTACGAACCACGCCGTCGCCCAGCTGCTGCTGAACTTCCAGGGTGGTTTCAGCCGCGCTGACAACTTTCAGCGCGTTGTAGATGCTCGGTACGCTGTCGCGTGGAAATTCCACGTCGATAACGGCGCCGATGATTTGAACGATACGTCCGCTACTCATAGCTGGATCCTCTGAATATTTGAACCGTTAAACCGCGGCAGCGCCGCCGACGATTTCCGAGATCTCTTGGGTGATCGCAGCCTGACGCGCCTTGTTGTAGATCAGCTGCAAATCGCTGATCAAATCACCGGCGTTGTCGGTAGCGTTCTTCATCGCGATCATCCGCGCAGCTTGTTCAGCCGCGTTGTTCTCGACCACCGCCTGGTAGACCTGCGACTCCACGTAACGGACCATCAAGCCGTCAAGCAGCTCTTTGGCGTCCGGTTCGTACAGATAATCCCAGTGGTGCTTGAGTTCCTGATCCGGGGTTGCCACCAGTGGAATCAACTGCTCCACGGTTGGCTGTTGCGTCATGGTGTTGATGAACTTGTTGGACACAACGCTCAGACGGTCGATACGACCCTCGAGGTAGGCATCCAGCATCACCTTGACGCTGCCGATCAGGTCATTGATCGACGGTTCTTCACCCAGGTGGCTGATAGCTGCTACGACGTTACCGCCGAAGTTGCGGAAGAAAGCCGCACCCTTGCTACCCACAACACACAGATCGATCTCGACGCCGTTTTCACGGTTTACCGCCATGTCCTTGACCAGGGCCTTGAACAGGTTGGTGTTCAAGCCACCACACAAACCACGGTCACTGCTCACTACCACATAACCGACGCGCTTGATTTCACGCTCGATCATGAAGGGGTGGCGATATTCCGGGTTGGCGTTGGCCAAATGACCAATAACCTGGCGGATGCGCTCCGCGTAAGGACGGCTAGCAGCCATGCGCATTTGTGCCTTGCGCATTTTACTGACCGCCACTTTTTCCATGGCGCTGGTAATCTTTTGCGTGCTTTTGATGCTCGCAATCTTACTGCGAATCTCTTTTGCGCCTGCCATGTAACACCTATCAGGTTAGCAAGCGGGAGCCTTGCGGCTCCCGCTGCGGCTTACCAGGTTTGGGTGGCCTTGAACTTCTCGATACCGGCTTTCATGCCAGCGTCGATTTCGTCATTGAAGTCACCCTTAACGTTGATCTTGGCCATCAAATCGGCGTGATCGCGGTTGAAGAAAGCAATCAGCGCTTGTTCGAAGCTGCCGATCTTGGCGATTTCAATGTCAGTCAGGAACCCACGCTCAGCGGCATACAGCGACAGCGCCATGTCAGCGATCGACATTGGTGCGTATTGCTTCTGCTTCATCAGCTCGGTAACGCGCTGACCATGCTCAAGTTGCTTACGGGTCGCTTCGTCCAGGTCAGAAGCAAACTGGGCGAATGCCGCCAGTTCACGGTACTGAGCCAGAGCGGTACGGATACCACCGGAGAGCTTCTTGATGATCTTGGTCTGAGCGGCACCACCCACACGGGATACCGAAACACCGGCGTTCACTGCAGGACGGATCCCGGAGTTGAACATGGCCGATTCCAGGAAGATCTGACCGTCGGTGATGGAAATCACGTTGGTCGGAACGAACGCGGAAACGTCGCCAGCCTGGGTTTCGATGATCGGCAGTGCGGTCAGGGAACCGGTTTTGCCGGTCACTGCGCCGTTGGTGAACTTCTCTACGTATTCTTCCGAAACGCGGGATGCGCGCTCCAGCAGACGGGAGTGGAGATAGAACACGTCGCCTGGGTAAGCTTCACGGCCTGGTGGACGGCGCAGCAGCAGGGAAATCTGGCGGTAAGCCACTGCTTGCTTGGACAGATCGTCATAAACGATCAGCGCGTCTTCACCGCGGTCGCGGAAGAATTCACCCATGGTGCAACCGGAGTACGGTGCCAGGAATTGCAGTGCTGCAGATTCCGAAGCGCTCGCGGCGACAACGATGGTGTTAGCCAGCGCGCCGTTTTCTTCCAGCTTGCGAACCACGTTGGCGATGGTCGATTGCTTCTGACCGATCGCTACGTAGACGCAGAAAATGCCGCTGTCTTTCTGGTTGATGATCGCGTCGATCGCCAGAGCGGTTTTACCGATCTGACGGTCACCGATGATCAGCTCACGCTGGCCACGGCCGACAGGGATCATGGCATCGACAGCCTTGTAGCCAGTCTGTACAGGCTGGTCTACCGACTTACGCCAGATCACGCCTGGAGCAACTTTCTCGACCGCGTCGGTCTCGGTGTTGCCCAGTGGACCTTTGCCGTCAACAGGGTTACCCAGTGCGTCGACTACGCGACCCAGCAGTTCCTTGCCAACCGGAACTTCGAGGATGCGGCCAGTGCACTTGGCGCTCATGCCTTCAGCCAGAGACTGGTAGGAGCCCAAAACTACGGCACCTACAGAGTCTTGCTCGAGGTTGAGAGCCATACCGAAGACGCCGCCCGGAAACTCGATCATCTCGCCGTACATTACGTCGGCCAGACCGTGAATCCGCACGATACCGTCAGATACGCTGACGACTGTGCCTTCGTTACGGGCTTGGGAGGTCACATCGAGCTTGTCGATGCGGCCCTTGATAATTTCACTTATTTCGGAAGGATTGAGTTGCTGCATTGCTCTGCTGCCCCTTCAAACTCAAGATTTCAATGCTTCGGCAAGGCTCGCGAGTTTGCCGCGAACCGAGCCATCGATAACCAGGTCGCCGGCGCGGATGACAATGCCCCCAATAAGGGATTTGTCTTCCTCGACTTGCAGGCGCACTTCCCGGTTGAGTCGTGCACTGAGAACCTTGGCGAGTTTGTCTTGCTGTTCTTGGTTCAATGCAAAAGCACTGGTCACTTCAACGTCTACCGATTTCTCTTGTTCAGCCTTGTACAGGTCGAACAGAGCGGATATCTCCGGCAAAAGCGGGAGACGGTCGTTTTCGGCAACGACATTGATGAAGTTCTGTGCCTTCACATCAAACTTGTCGCCGCACACGTCAATAAACGTGGCGGCCTTGTCTGCGCTCGTCAGTCGCGGGGCCTTGAGCACGCGCTGCATGGTGTCGTCTTGCGACACTGCTGCAGCCAGGCCGAGCATGGCTGACCAAGAGGCCAGTTGCTGGTGGGCCTGGGCGTGCTCGAAGGCTGCCTTAGCGTAAGGTCGGGCCAACGTGGTCAATTCTGCCATGATCGCCCTCGCTTAAATTTCAGCAGCCAGTTTGTTTACCAGCTCCGCGTGCGCGTTTTGATCGATTGTGGCACCCAGGATCTTCTCTGCGCCGCCGACTGCCAGTGCACCCAATTGGGCACGCAGCGCGTCTTTGACACTGTTCAGTTCCTGTTCGATCTCGGCCTGAGCCTGAACCTTCACACGGTCAGCGTCGATACGGGCTTTTTCAACAGCCTCTTCAACAATCTGGTTACCGCGTTTCTTGGCTTGCTCAATGATTTCGGCTGCCTGAGCTTTCGCTTCGCGCAGTTGCTGACCCGCTTTATCTTGGGCCAGCTCCAGGTCGCGAGCTGCTCGGGCGGCAGCGTCCAGTCCATCCGCGATCTTCTTCTGACGTTCGTGCAAAGCCGCGATGACCGGAGGCCACACGAACTTCATGCAAAACAGTACAAAAATGAAGAACGCAACGGACTGGCCAATCAGGGTTGCATTAATGTTCACGCCAACACCTCGCTCGTTCGTTGCACATCAAACCAATCACTCGAAGGTTCGAGTGATTAGCCAGCGAGTTGACCAACGAATGGGTTCGCGAAGGTGAAGAACAGAGCGATACCAACACCGATCATGGTTACGGCGTCGAGCAGACCGGCAACGATGAACATTTTGACTTGCAGCATTGGAACCATTTCTGGCTGACGCGCTGCGCCTTCCAGGAACTTGCCGCCCAACAGGCCGAAACCAATTGCGGTACCCAGTGCACCCAGGCCGATCAACAGTGCAACAGCGATAGCGGTTAGACCAACTACAGTTTCCATCTTTCCTCCCGACTTTTACGTCGTATGGTTTAGGTTTTTTAGATTTTAAAGCGGTAAAACAAATCGTTTCATAAGCCCAGTTCGGGCACCCACCCGTTTCACCGGGTGGGACATCAGACTAGTCGAGACTGGTCTTAATGGTTCTCTTCGTGCGCCATCGACAGGTAGACGATGGTCAGCATCATGAAGATAAACGCCTGCAGGGTGATGATCAGGATGTGGAACACAGCCCACGCCCACTGCAGAACTACGCCCAGGCCGCTAAGCCAGAGCAGACCGCTGCCGAACATCACAGCAATCAGAATGAAGACCAGTTCGCCGGCGTACATGTTGCCGAACAGACGCAGTGCCAACGAAATCGGCTTGGCGACCAGTGTCACGAACTCCAGCAGGAAGTTCACCGGGATCAGCAGGGCTTGAACGAAGATATTCTTGCTGCCGAAAGGGTGCAGGGTCAGTTCGCCGATGAAGCCGCCGATGCCCTTGACCTTGATGCTGTAGAAAATGATCAACGCGAACACCGACAGGGCCATGCCCAGGGTAGCGTTCGGGTCAGTGGTCGATACGGCACGGAACGGAATGTGCGCATCACCGGTGAACAGGATGGCCAGCTGAGGAATCCAGTCGACCGGTACCAGGTCGACAGCGTTCATCAGGAACACCCAGACGAAGATGGTCAGTGCCAGCGGTGCAATCACCGGGCTACGACCATGGAAGCTGTCTTTCACGCTGCCATCGACGAATTCGACCAATACTTCAACGAAGTTCTGCAAAGCACCCGGTTGACCCGACGTCGCCTTCTTTGCCGCCATGCGGAAAATCAGAACGAAGATCAGACCCAATGCGACCGACCAGCCGAGGGTATCGACGTGGAAAGCCCAGAAGCCCATCTCTTTGGCTTCTGCTGCGGTGTGGGCAAAGCCCCAGCCGCCGGTAGGATGCTGACCGAAGGTCAGGTTCTGCAAGTGGTGCTGGATATAGCCCGAAGCGGTTGTCTCTGCCATGGTTGCCTCAAACGCCCTAAGGTCTCGAAAGTCTTGTTCTCATCAGCAGGGGCGCGAACCAGCTGACCAGTTGGGTCAACACGAAGACGCCGAATACAGCTAACGGCGCCAATGGCTTCACACCTGCAAACGTCAATGCAAAGAGCACTGCCGTCAGAATTAATTTGCCCGCCTCGCCAGCATAAAAAGACCGGACGATGGCTTGAGCTGCTCGGGCGCCGGAAAACCGAAATGCCCTGTGAGCGAAATAAACATTGGGTAACAAGGCTATCAGGCCTCCGCAAAGACCTGAGTACCCGGCAACGACTCCATACCATTGCCAGAGCGCCAGAGCGGCAATGAGCAAAACGATAAATTGAGCCATTAACACCGGAAAAACTGCCAGGCGATGGAACGGCAAGCGGTTTGGCGTGCGGGTTTCCATCACTTTTACTCCCCAATGGTCGGCTGCCAGAATTCAGTAACTTGGCATAATTTGTGCCGACAAAATGCGCGCAGAGTATAGGGGCGCTTCTGCCCCTATTCAACTGTCAGGTAGTGATTTCCGACTGCGCGCTACATGAGGAAATGTTTCAGCGGATGTGTGCAAGCACGCCTTGAAGCTCGTCGAGAGAGTTATAGCCAATCACCAACTGCCCTTTACCCTTCTTTCCATGACGGATCTGCACCGCAGAGCCTAGGCGCTCGGCCAGGCGCTGCTCGAGTCGAGCGATATCCGGATCGGGTTTTGCCGCTTCCACCGGCTCCGGTTTACCACTCAGCCACTGGCGAACCAGTGCCTCGGTTTGGCGCACGGTCAGCCCGCGTGCGACAACGTGTCGCGCCCCTTCAACCTGTTGATTCTCCGGCAAACCGAGCAAAGCACGTGCATGACCCATTTCCAGGTCACCGTGCGAGAGCATGGTTTTGATGACTTCCGGCAATGCGATCAAGCGTAGCAGGTTCGCCACGGTGACCCGGGATTTGCCCACGGCCTCGGCAACTTGCTGCTGAGTCAGCTGGAATTCCTGCTGCAAACGTTGCAGGGCCACGGCTTCTTCGATCGGATTGAGGTCTTCGCGCTGAATGTTCTCGATCAGCGCCATGGCAATCGCGGTTTCATCCGGCACATCGCGCACCATCGCCGGGATGGTTTCCTGGCCAGCCTGCTGGCTCGCGCGCCAGCGCCGTTCACCGGCAATGATTTCGAAACGACCGCTGCCGATCGGACGCACCACAATGGGCTGCATCACGCCTTGGGCCTTGATCGACTGCGCCAGCTCTTCGAGTGCCTGCGGGTCCATGTCGCGACGCGGCTGATACTTGCCACGCTGGATCAGGTCCAGCGGCAAATGCTGCAACTCACGCTGATCGGCCTGCACCGCTTGCTCTTCGAGCGAGCTGACAGTCGGACCACTCAGCAGTGCATCCAGTCCACGTCCGAGACCTCGTTTCTTGACGGCCATGGGGATTCCTTAAGTTGCCTGAGCGGCGGCGGTGCGTGAGTTTTTGCGTTGACGGCGCACCAGCTCGCCGGCCAAGGCCAGGTAAGCGATGGCGCCACGCGATGATTTGTCGTACGCCAGCGCGGGCATGCCATAACTCGGCGCTTCGGCCAGGCGGATGTTGCGCGGAATCACCGTGTCGTAGAGCTGCTCGCCAAAGTGTTCCTTGAGCTGCGCCGAAACGTCGTTCATCAGGCTCAGGCGCGGGTCGTACATGGTCCGCAACAGGCCTTCGACTTTCAGGTTCGGGTTCAGCAGTTCGGCGATACGCTTGATGTTATCCACAAGGTCGCTCAACCCTTCGAGCGCGAAATACTCGCACTGCATCGGGATGATCACCCCATCGGCCGCCACCAGCGCGTTCAACGTCAGCATCGACAGGGACGGTGGGCAGTCGATCAGAATGTAATCGTAGTTCTCGCGGATCGGCGCCAGCGCACTGCGCAGACGACTTTCCTTCATCTGCATCTCCAGCAGCACCACTTCGGCCGCGGTCAGATCGCGGTTCGCCGGCAACAACTGGTAACCACCGTGCTCGGAGTAATGCATGGCCTGAGCCAGATCGCATTCGCCGATCAACAGGTCGTAGACCGAGTTTTCCAAGCCATGTTTATCCACACCGCTACCCATGGTGGCGTTGCCTTGTGGATCAAGATCGATCAACAGCACCCGGCGCTTGGTAGCGACCAGGGAAGCTGCGAGGTTGATGCAGGTGGTGGTCTTGCCCACACCACCCTTCTGGTTCGCTATCGCGAATACCTTAGCCATTCTTGCTTGTGTTCCCAATCATGCCGTGCGGCGCAGTATCAGCAGATGACGTTGGCCTTGGCAACCGGGTACGGCCAAGGCGTGTTCGCTATCGAGGTGGAAATCTGCCGGCAATGCTACCAGCTCATCGGCGGGATGAACGCCCTTCATTGCCAGCCACCGCGTATCGCGGTCGCCGAGATGACGCGTCCAGTTGCTGAAGTTTTCCATGCTGCTGAACGCCCGGGAAATGATCCCGTTGAAAGGCTGTTCTGGCTGGAAAGCTTCAACGCGGCTGTGGATAACTTGCAGGTTATCCAGTTTGAGTTCGAGTTTGACCTGGGTCAGGAAGCGGGTTTTCTTGCCGTTGCTGTCCAGGCACGTGATTTGCGACTCGGGAAACAGGATGGCCAACGGGATACCGGGCATGCCGCCACCGCTACCGACGTCCAGCCACCGACCGTTTTGCACAAAAGCCATCACGCTCAAGCTGTCGAGCAAATGCCGCGAAACCATTTCGTCCGGATCGCGCACGGCGGTCAGGTTGTAGGCCTTGTTCCATTTGATCAACAGGGCCAGATAACCCAGCAGCAACGTGTGCTGGGCCTCGGTCAGCGTGACACCGAGTTGGCGAGCACCTGTGGATAACTCTTCTGCGTGTTGCGAGGTGACCAACGAACTCAAGCGCTTTGCTCCAACTGACGGCCCGCGCCGCGTTTTTTCAAATGAATCATCAACAGCGAAATGGCTGCCGGCGTCACGCCCGGGATACGCGACGCCTGGCCCAGAGTTTCTGGTCGGGTCGCGCCGAGCTTGCTCTGGATCTCTTTGGAGAGACCGGAGATGTTCGTGTAATCGATATCCACAGGCAGTTTGGTGTTTTCACTGGCGCGCAGACGGACGATTTCGTCCTGCTGGCGATCAATGTAACCGGCATATTTGGTCTTGATTTCGACCTGTTCGGCGACCTGTGGATCTTCTGCCCCACCGCCAGTCACGGCGATCAGCCCGGCGTAGTCGATTTCCGGACGGCTCAAGAGGTTGAGCAAGTTGTATTCGTGGGTCAGCGGCGTACCGAATTTCTCGGCAATCGCATCGCCCTGCTCGGTATTCGGCCGCACCCAGGTACTTTTCAGGCGCTGCTCTTCGAGATCGATGCTTTCGCGCTTCTTGCAGAACGCCGCCCAACGCGCGTCATCGACCAGACCCAACTCGCGACCTTTTTCGGTCAAGCGCAGATCAGCGTTGTCTTCGCGCAGGATCAAACGGTATTCCGCCCGGGACGTGAACATCCGGTACGGTTCCTGGGTTCCCAGGGTAATCAGGTCGTCGACCAACACGCCGATGTACGCCTCATCGCGACGCGGACACCAGGCATCTTTGCCCTGAGCACGCAGCGCGGCGTTGGCTCCGGCCAGCAAACCTTGGGCGCCGGCTTCTTCGTAACCGGTGGTGCCGTTGATTTGCCCAGCGAAAAACAGACCGCCGATGACTTTGGTTTCGAGGCTGTATTTCAGGTCACGCGGGTCGAAGTAGTCGTACTCGATGGCGTAACCGGGGCGAACAATGTGCGCGTTTTCCATGCCACGAATCGATTGCACGATCTGCAATTGCACGTCGAACGGCAGGGAAGTGGAAATCCCGTTCGGGTACAGCTCGTGGGTAGTCAAACCTTCCGGTTCGATGAAGACCTGATGGCTTTCCTTGTCGGCAAAGCGATGGATCTTGTCTTCGATCGACGGGCAATAACGCGGGCCAATGCCTTCGATCAGCCCGGCATCGGAATACATCGGCGAACGGTCGAGGTTCGCGGCAATGATGTCGTGGGTCCGGGCGTTGGTGTGGGTAATCCAGCAGCTCACCTGTTTCGGGTGCTGCTCTTTGGAACCCATGAACGACATGACCGGGATCGGCGTGTCGCCCGCTTGCTCGGTCATCACCGAGAAATCCACCGAACGGCCGTCGATACGTGGCGGTGTGCCGGTTTTCAAACGACCGACGCGCAGTGGCAATTCACGCAGACGATGGGCCAGGGCAATCGACGGCGGATCACCGGCACGACCGCCGGAATAGTTCTGCATGCCGATGTGGATAAGTCCACCGAGGAAGGTGCCAGTGGTCAACACCACGGAATCGGCGAAGAAACGCAGACCCATTTGGGTGACAACACCGAGCACTTGTTCCTGTTCAACGATCAGGTCATCAGCGGCTTGTTGAAATATCCACAGGTTCGGCTGGTTTTCCAGGGCTTCGCGGACAGCGGCCTTGTACAGAACCCGGTCGGCTTGAGCACGAGTGGCTCGCACGGCCGGGCCTTTGCGGCTGTTCAACACGCGAAACTGGATACCACCCTTGTCGGTAGCCATGGCCATCGCGCCGCCGAGGGCGTCGATTTCCTTGACCAGGTGGCTTTTGCCGATCCCGCCAATGGCCGGGTTGCAACTCATGGCACCGAGGGTTTCCACGTTGTGCGTCAGCAACAGGGTTTTTGCCCCCATACGTGCTGACGCCAGTGCTGCCTCGGTACCGGCATGACCGCCGCCGATGACGATCACTTCAAAACGGGAAGGGAAATCCACCACGCACCTCGTGCCTGCTTAAGTAGGTAATTCAGGAATAGTTTGAGCCCGGGTTTCTGGACCAGGGCGGCAAGTATAGGGACTTCGCCCTTCCTAAAGAACCCTTTGCACAAAATTTAACCAGCTGTGGAGAACTCACGGTTATAGAAATTAAAAAGAAAGAAATTTATTAAATCTTTGTTTTTATGTTTATTTCTACTGAGCACAATTTCTGTGGATAGATCGCTACACGCCTTTATATTCAATATGTACAGAGATTCAAAACCCTGTGTTCATGTGCCAATGAGTCCGTTGGATAACCGGTATAAGCCTGTGGATGAAACAGGTGGTTATCCACAGAGGGGTTTATCTTCAGTTTTCACGCCCTGTTATCAACTGCCCTTAGAGGCACTTATTCACAGGGCTTAATCCACAGAAAAGTCGCTTTTGATGGAATTCCGCACAGCAAAATTCCAGCCGATGGCTCTGGCAGACCTTCATCGGTTGGAAAAAACAGCGATAAAACAGCCGATACGCGGTGGCCGATGGCTATTGTTAGTAGACGTAACAGAAGCTAATAATAGGCATTATCATTAACAAGCCCTGTTCTCTATGCCCTTAACCTCCCATTCGGCAGCCGTTCAACAGATCTATGAGCAGCACCATTCCTGGTTGTTCGGGTGGCTCAAGGGCAAGTTGCATGACACCTGCGATGCGGCCGATGTCGCGCATGACACCTTTTTGCGCATTCTCGGCTCGCGCAATGCCGTGCAGATCCGCGAACCGCGCGACTATCTGGCCACCATCGCCCGGGGTCTGGTGATTGATCGCTACCGCCGACGGGCGATCGAACTCGCCTATCTGGAAACCCTGGCCGCCCGCCCCGAGGCCACGGCCATCAGCGAAGAAGACAAGGCGTTGATCATCGAAACCCTGGTCGCTGTGGATAAAGCCTTGGCGGGATTGGGCGCGCGGGCGCAGCGGATATTCATGCTGTCGCAGATCGAAGGCCTGACTTATCAACAGATCGCCTGTGAGTTGAAGGTGTCGCTGACCACGGTGAAAAAACACATGATCCGCGCGCTCACCGAATGCTCTTTGATCATGGGGTCTCTTTAATGACCGCCGCGCCTGATCGCAAAGTCTTCGAAGCGGCGGCCAGTTGGTACGTGCAGTTTCAGAGCGAACCGCCCTCGCCCGCGCAGCGCCAGGCCTGGCAGCAGTGGGTCGAGAGCAATCCGGCGCACCTCGCCGCGTGGAATCAGATGGAGCAACTGCAACGGCACTTGGGCGCAATGCCCCGAGACCTGACGCGCCGCGCCTTGTCCCCGACGCAACAACGCCGGCAGGTGCTGAAGCTTTTGCTGATTCTCGCCGGCAGCGGCTATGTCGGTTGGAATGTGCAGAAACACACGGCGTTGGGCAATGTCTGGGCCGACTATTCCACCAATGTCGGCCAGCGACGCAGCATCGAATTGGCCGACGGCAGCCAGATTCACCTCAACACCAACACCGCCATCGATGTGATGTTCGATGGCCAGCAACGCCTGATTCGTTTGCGTTCGGGAGAAATCCTCGTCCGCACGGGCAAGCTCGGCGACTCGCGGGCGTTTTTCGTCGAGACCGAGGAAGGACGGATTCAAGCGTTGGGCACGCGGTTTTCGGTGCATCAGCTGTCCGCCAAAACCCGAGTCGGTGTGCTGGAAGATCGCGTGAGCATTCAGCCCAATGACCAGCAAAGCAGCCCGCGCGTATTGAATGCCGGTGAAGGCGTGGACTTTCGTAGCGACCGCGTCGGTGCGATTCATCCTTACAAATTGTCGGAAGCGGCGTGGATCAACGGCCAATTGATTGTTCTGGACACGCCGCTGGACGAGGTCATCCGCGAGCTTGGGCGCTATCGTTCCGGCGTTCTGCAGTGTGACGAACGTGCGGCGCGGTTGCGGGTTTCCGGGACTTTTCGCCTCGATTCAACAGATGCCGTGCTGGCCAACCTGCAAGCTTCGCTGCCGATCAACGTGCGTTATTTCACGCGTTATTGGGTGTCGATCAGCCAGGCCGTTTGACCCTCCGGAAAATAATTCTGGCGCGGGGTTATCTTTTTCAGTCCTGACACGGCCCTACAGGTAATCGCGATCAACGCGGCTCTTTGCCACCTTCAGGGCTTACCCATCCATGCGACTTCCTACGTTCCGACTGCGCTTTTCCCACCACTGCATTGCCTACAGTTTGTTGATGACCAGCGCTGCCAGTTGCCTGGTGACGACCAGCCCTGCGCTCGCGGCCAGCGTCACGCAACGCTATGCCATCGCGGCCGGTCCGCTGGACAACGCATTGAGCCAGTTCGCGTCGGCAGCCAATGTAATCCTCTCATTCTCGCCGCAGCAAACCGCGCAGTTGCGCAGTCAGGGCCTGGCCGGCAGCTATTCGGTCGAACAGGGTTTCGCCATGTTGCTGCAGAACTCCGGTCTGCAGGCCGTTTCGCAGGCGCCGGGCAGTTACATTCTGCAAGCCGTGCCGGCGTCCGGGCCGTTGGTGCTCGGGGAGACCAACATCAACGGCGTGCAACAGAATGAGATGAATCTGGATTACGCCGCCGACGTTGGCTACAAGGCTTCGAACAGTCGGGTCGGTACGAAAACCAGTACGCCGCTGTCGGAAACGCCGCGTTCGGTGTCAGTCGTTACCGCGCAACGCATGAAAGACCAGAAGTCTCAGACGCTGACAGATGTTTTGGGCTACGTGCCGGGGATCTTCGCGCCACCGTTTGCCGCCGGCGACAGTCTGGCCGGTGATCTGTTTTTCATCCGAGGTTTCAACGCCACCGATTACGGCTACGGCTTATTGCGCGATGGCCTACGCGTGCAGGGCAATCGGTACGACACCAGCACTGAACCTTACGGCCTCGAGCGCGTGGAAATTTTCCGCGGCCCGTCCTCGCTGCTGTACGGCGAAAACGCGCCGGGCGGGCTGGTCAATCTGGTGAGCAAGCGCCCTACCGCAGCGCCTCAGGGTGAAGTGCAACTGAGTTACGGCTCCAACAACCGCCGTCAGTTGGGCGTCGATGTCTCCGGGCCGCTGGACGATGACGGCAACATCCTTGGGCGCATCGTCATGCTTGGCCGCAACGCCGAGACCCAAACGGACCATGTACCGGACGATCGCATTTACATCGCGCCGTCGCTGACCCTGAATTTCGACGACTACAACACCCTGACACTGCTGGCCAACTACCAGAAAGACCACACCAACATGGAACTTGGCCTACCTGCCGCCGGCACTTTGCTGACGAACCCCAACGGCAAGTTATCCAAAGACACCATGCTCGGCGATCCTGACTGGAACACCTTCGAGCGCGAAACCTGGAGCACGGGTTATGAATTTACCCACAGCTTCAACGACGATTGGCAGTTCCGGCAGAACTCGCGTTACATGCAGTCGCGCATTACCCGCCACGAAACCTGGCCGGGCAACCTGAACAACGGCGGTTTCGGCACTCGCCTGAACATGACTGCCTACGATCGCTTCAACAAATCGATGGTCTACTCGCTGGATAACCAGTTGGAAGGCAAATTCGACGTCGGCGGTTTGCAAAACACCGTGTTGTTCGGCGGCAGTTTCGACCGGACTTCGTTTAATCAGGATTGGAACGCCGGGCTGGTCGGGCCGATTGATATCTACAACCCGGTTTACCTGCGCGACCCGACGACGCCAATCGCGGTGCAAAACACTTTGCTCGAGCAACAGATGAAAGGTGTTTATGCACAGGTGCAGAGCAAGTACGACCGTTGGTTGTTCCTGCTCGGTGGCCGTCAGGATTGGGTCGACAGCGATTTCCGCGACAAAGTGGCGCGCGGCAGCAACATCAGTTCCGAGGATAGGAAATTCACCTATCAGGGCGGGGTGATGTACCAGTTCGACAACGGTATGACGCCGTACGTCAGCTATTCGACTGCGTTTGTCCCGGTGCAGCAGATCTCCAATTCCGGCGCGCCGCTGGAGCCGATCACCAGCAGCCAATATGAAGTCGGTTTGAAGTACGAGCCGCCGGGCTGGGACACCGCGTTTACCGCCTCGGTCTACGACCTGCGCAAAAAGGATGACACCTACTTCGACGCGACCACCGCGAGCTATCGCCAAGTCGGCGAGAGCCGCGCCAAAGGGGTGGAGCTGGAACTCAACAGCGACCTGACGCCAAACCTCAACGTGACAGCGGCCTACACCTACACCGACGCGCGGATCACCAAGGATTCGGCGACTTCCCTGGTCAAGGATCACCAAATGACCGGCGTGCCGCGCAATCAGGCCTCGGTCTGGGCCAAGTACCGATTCCTCGAAAGCAGTTTGAAGGGACTGTATGTCGGTGGCGGCGTGCGGTACTTCGACAGCGCGTTTTCCTACACCGCGCCTACTCTCTACGGCAAGCTTGATGCCGGCGACGTGACGTTGGTCGACGCGGCGATTGGCTACCAGATTGACCGCAACTGGACCGTCGACCTGAATGCGAAAAACCTGTTCGACAAGGAATACGTGTCTGGCTGTAACGACGCTGGACGCTGCTACTGGGGAGAAAAACGTACTTTGTTAGGTTCTGTGTCGTACAACTGGTAAAAACAAAACGGGCTGTGGATAAGTTACCCACAGCCCGCTGCATTTATTTACCGATGCAGAAACTGGAAAAGATCCGACCGAGCAAATCATCGGAGCTGAATGCGCCGGTGATTTCGCCCAACGAATGCTGCGCCTGGCGCAAATCCTCCGCCAACAACTCACCAGCACCCGCAAGGGTCAGCTGCGCTCGGCCGTGCTCGAGCGATGCGCTGGCATGGCGCAACGCTTCCAAGTGACGTCGGCGGGCGCTGAAGCTGCTTTCCGAGGTCTGCTCGTAGCCCATGCAGGTCTTCAGGTGCTCGCGCAGCAACTCAAGGCCTTCGCCCGCCGATTTGGCGCTGAGGCTGATGGTGACATGGCCATCGTCGCTGACTTCCAGGGCAATCGCTTCGCCAGTCAGGTCAGCCTTGTTGCGGATCAGCGTGACTTTGGCCGGGTCCGGGCGGGTTTCGAGGAATTCCGGCCACAACGCAAACGGGTCGAGTGCTTCGGGCGCGGTAGCGTCGACCACCAGCAGCACTCGATCTGCTTCGCCGATGGCTTTCAACGCACGCTCGACACCGATTTTTTCAACCTGATCGTCGGTATCGCGCAGGCCAGCGGTGTCGACCACGTGCAGCGGCATGCCATCGATGTGGATATGTTCACGAAGAATGTCGCGAGTCGTGCCGGCAATCTCGGTCACGATCGCTGCTTCTCGACCGGCCAATGCATTGAGCAAACTGGATTTGCCGGCATTCGGCCGCCCGGCGATCACCACGTTCATGCCGTCGCGCAGCAAAGCGCCCTGCCCGGCTTCGCGCAGCACTGTGGATAACTCGTCGCGGACTTTGTCGAGCATGCTCAGCACGTGGCCATCGGCGAGGAAGTCGATTTCTTCTTCCGGGAAGTCGATGGCGGCTTCGACGTAGATGCGCAGGCCGATCAACTGTTCGGTGAGGTTATGCACACGCTGGGAAAACGCGCCTTGCAAGGAACGCAGGGCATTGCGCGCAGCCTGTGCAGAACTTGCCTCGATCAAATCGGCGATTGCCTCGGCCTGGGCGAGGTCGAGTTTGTCGTTAAGGAACGCGCGCTCGCTGAACTCGCCCGGCCGGGCCAAACGGCAACCCAGTTCCAGGCAACGCTTGAGCAGCATGTCGAGGACGATCGGGCCGCCGTGGCCCTGGAGTTCCAGCACGTCTTCGCCGGTAAACGAGTTCGGCCCGGGAAAATACAGGGCGATGCCTTCGTCCAACACTTCGGCGTCTTCACTGAGGAATGGGCCGTAGTGCGCGTATCGCGGTTTCAGGTCGCGGCCGCTGATGGCTTTGGCCGCCGCACTTGCCAGCGGCCCGGAAATACGGACGATGCCCACCCCGCCGCGACCTTGAGCGGTGGCGACGGCAGCGATGGTTTCACGAGGAACGCTCATAAACCGGTATCCAGACAAAAATGACAGATAGCAAAACGCCCCACTAGGGGGCGTTTTGAGTGGTTATCCACAGAGTAAGTTACGCAGCAGCATTCTTGGTAGCGGCTTCGATCTTACGTGTGATGTACCACTGTTGGCTGATGGACAGCACGTTGTTGACCACCCAGTACAGCACCAGACCAGCTGGGAACCACAGGAAGAAGAAGGTGAAGATGATTGGCATCATTTTCATCACTTTCGCCTGCATCGGATCCGGCGGAGTCGGGTTCAAGCGCTGCTGGATAAACATGGTTGCGCCCATGATGATCGGCAGGATGAAGAACGGATCCTTGATCGACAGGTCAGTTATCCACAGCATGAATGGCGCTTGGCGCATTTCCACGCTTTCGAGCAGAACCCAGTACAGCGAAAGGAAAACCGGCATCTGCACGAGGATTGGCAAGCAGCCGCCCAGTGGATTGATCTTCTCTTTCTTGTACAGCTCCATCATGGCTTGCGACATTTTCTGCCGGTCGTCGCCATGTTGCTCTTTCAACGCAGCCAGTTTCGGTGCCACTGCACGCATGCGCGCCATGGATTTGTAGCTGGCGGCGGACAACGGGAAGAACAAGCCTTTGATCAGCATGGTCAGGAAGATGATCGACCAGCCCCAGTTACCGACAATGGCGTGGATGTGTTGCAGCAACCAGAAGATCGGTTGGGCAATGAACCACAGGATGCCGTAGTCGACGGTCAATTCCAGACCTGGGGACAACTCTTTCAGCACAGCCTGGCTTTTCGGACCGGCGTACAGCAAGGCGCTGACTTCACCTTTGGCACCCGGCGCGATGGTTACAGCTGGCGCGGTGTAACCAATGATGTAGTTGCCTTTGCTGTCTTTACGGGTCTGGACGACATTGTTTTCGCCCTTCGCCGGAATCCACGCAGTCACAAAGTAGTGTTGCAACCAGGCAACCCAGCCACCGTTAACGGTTTCTTTCAGCTGAGCCTTGTCCATGTCCTTCATCGACACTTTTTTGTACGGCTCGTTACTTGTCCACAGGGCGGCGCCCAGGTAAGTCGCGGTGCCAGTAGCAGTGCTGGAGGATGGATCGGAGCTGGCGTCACGCTTCAGTTGGGCAAACATTGCACCCGACCAAGGCTTTTCGCTGGTGTTGTCGATCAAGTAGGAAACGGTTACGTCGTACAAGCCGCGTTTCACGGTGAAGCGCTTGATGTAGTTGACGCCGTCGTTGCTGAACTTCAGGTCCACGACCAATTGGTCTTGGCCGTCAGCCAGTTGGTAAAGCTTCTTCTCCGAGGCGTAAACCGGACGACCGGTAGGACTTGCGTCCGGACCATCAGTGCCGATCAAACCGCTTTGGGCCAGATAAGTCCGCTCGTTGCCGTTATCGAACAGCTGGAATGGAATTTCCGGATGATCCTGGCGACGTGGATACAGCGGCAGTGTCAACTGAGCAACATCACCACCTTGTGGATCGATTGCCAGGTTGAGCACATCCGTTTTGATCTGGATGAGGTCTTTACTGACAGCTACCGGAGTTTCGGCAGGTGCAGTACTGGTATCGCTTGCAGCGCGTGGAATGTCGTCACTGACAGAAGCATTATTGCCAGTCGCCGTGTCCGGTAGACCCGGTGCGGTAGTACTGGAAGCAACATTCTGAGTCGGCAGGGCAGCCTGGCCATAGTCCTGGTTCCATTTAAGAACCATAACGTAGGACACGATTGCCAGGGCGACGATCAGGATCGTGCGTTTGATATCCATGATTACTCGGCCATCGAAGAAGAACGGGAGGTAGGGATAGGTGGAACCGGGTCGTAACCACCGGGATTCCACGGATGACAGCGACCTAAACGACGAAAGGCCAGCCAGCCACCGCGCAGAAGGCCATGATTTTCTATGGCTTCATACGCGTAGCAGGAACAACTGGGGTAGAAACGACAGTGACTGGCCATCAAGGGACTAATGGCATAGCGATAAAACTGGATCGGAACGAGTGCCAGTTTACGCATCGGGACTGTCTACCCCTACAGTTTCGGTTTTGACTGCTGGTACTGGCGTGCTGCGTGCCAGACGCTTCCAGAGTTTGCCGAAATGCTGAATCAATTCGGGGTTTTCTACGTCCCCCAAACCTTTGCGCGCGACGATAACAATGTCCCAACCGACCAGTGATTCCTGGTTCAGACGGAACGATTCGCGCATCAGACGTTTGAGGCGATTGCGCTCGACGGAGAGCTTTACGCTCTTTTTCCCGATAACCAGCCCGAGACGGGGGTGATCAAGATCGTTATTGCGCGCAAGGAGCAGGAGATTTTTCCCCGGAACCTTGCCGGTAGGGGAGTCAAAGACTGCCTTGAAATGCCGGGGGGTAAGCAAACGCTTCTCCCGACTGAAGTCCTGACTCACCTCCAGTGCCGGATTATCAAACTGCCAGACGCGCACGACCTTTGGCGCGACGACGCGACAGGACGGCGCGACCGTTTTTGGTTGCCATGCGAGCACGGAAACCGTGGGTACGAGCGCGTTTGATAGTGCTTGGTTGGAAAGTACGTTTCATTGTCGTGTTACCTGGTTCGTCCACAACGGGCCGGAATGGCCCCCGTTTTAAGAGACCGGGGATTCTAGAGAAAGCAAGCCTCTAGGTCAATTTCCAACCAACGTTTCCTTATAAATAGATCTGCAGGGGTTTGCGCGCTCGACACCCTTCGCTAGATATAGAAATAAAGAAGGGAATTATTTAAAGCTTTTCTGTAAAGCTTATAAAAGCTAGGGCGACCATCTTCTGTGGATAACTGCATCCAGCCCTTCTAACCCGCGATGTACAGAGAATGACAAGTACGGTGGAAAACGGTGGTCAGCCTGTGCTGCGCTGTCGGATAAGCTGTGTGTGGAATGGCCAGTTATCCACAGGCCAGTTATCCACCGAGTTTACCCCCCACTTGTCCAGTGCCCTCAGAGGCGGTTATCCACAGAGCTTATGCACATACCGCCGGTCGCCTTTTCAGTGGTTAACGCATTGATAATTCATGGGCTGTGCGCAACCTGCATGTGGATAAGTGGACGGCGCGCCGCTACAATGGCCGCTTGTTTTTGCCTCACCGGCTTTCAACTTAGGGGATATCCGTGTCAGTGGAACTTTGGCAGCAGTGCGTGGAGCTTTTGCGCGATGAGCTGCCTGCCCAACAATTCAACACTTGGATCCGTCCACTACAGGTCGAAGCCGAAGGCGACGAGTTGCGTGTCTACGCACCGAACCGCTTTGTTCTCGACTGGGTCAACGAAAAGTACCTGGGCCGCGTCCTTGAACTGCTCGATGAGCACGGCAACGGCCTCGCGCCTGCGCTGTCCTTATTAATAGGCAGCAAACGCAGCTCGGCACCTCGCGCGGCACCTAATGCTCCGCTGGCGGCCGCGGCTTCGCAGGCACAGTCCGCGCAAGCGCCGGTCAGTGCGCCAGCCCCTGCCCCGGTCGCGACCAACCAGAACAGCCAGACCAAACGTCCCACGCAAAAAATCGCCGACGTCAGTGAAGAGCCGTCCCGCGACAGCTTCGACCCGATGGCCGGTGCCAGTTCGCAACAGGCGCCGATTCGCGCCGAACAGCGCACCGTGCAAGTCGAAGGCGCGCTCAAGCACACCAGCTATCTGAACCGCACGTTCACCTTCGAAAACTTCGTCGAAGGCAAGTCCAACCAGTTGGCCCGTGCGGCAGCCTGGCAAGTGGCGGACAACCCCAAGCATGGTTACAACCCGCTCTTCCTTTATGGCGGCGTTGGTTTGGGTAAAACCCACTTGATGCACGCGGTGGGTAACCACCTATTAAAGAAGAACCCGAATGCCAAGGTCGTGTACCTGCATTCCGAGCGTTTCGTGGCCGACATGGTCAAGGCGCTGCAACTGAACGCAATCAACGAATTCAAACGCTTCTACCGCTCGGTGGATGCGCTGCTGATCGATGACATTCAGTTCTTCGCTCGCAAGGAGCGTTCGCAGGAAGAGTTTTTCCACACCTTCAACGCCCTGCTCGAAGGTGGCCAGCAGGTCATTCTCACCAGTGACCGCTACCCGAAAGAAATCGAGGGCCTTGAAGAGCGCCTGAAATCCCGCTTCGGCTGGGGCCTGACGGTTGCCGTCGAGCCGCCGGAGCTGGAAACCCGCGTGGCGATCCTGATGAAAAAGGCCGATCAGGCCAAAGTCGATCTGCCCCACGATGCGGCGTTCTTTATTGCCCAGCGCATTCGCTCCAACGTCCGTGAGTTGGAAGGCGCGCTGAAACGCGTGATTGCCCACTCGCACTTCATGGGCCGCGACATCACCATCGAGCTGATTCGCGAATCCCTGAAAGACCTGTTGGCGCTGCAAGACAAACTGGTCTCTGTGGATAACATTCAGCGCACCGTCGCCGAGTACTACAAGATCAAGATCTCCGACTTGCTGTCCAAGCGTCGTTCACGCTCGGTCGCCCGTCCGCGTCAGGTTGCAATGGCCCTCTCCAAAGAGTTGACTAACCACAGCCTGCCGGAAATCGGCGATGTGTTTGGCGGCCGCGACCACACGACTGTTTTGCACGCCTGCCGCAAGATCAACGAACTCAAGGAATCCGACGCGGACATCCGCGAGGACTACAAGAACCTGCTGCGAACACTGACCACTTGATGAACTCCAGCGCAGCTTATTAAGGCAAGGGACTAGACCATGCATTTCACCATTCAACGCGAAGCCCTGTTGAAACCCCTGCAACTGGTCGCCGGCGTCGTCGAGCGCCGACAGACCTTGCCGGTGCTTTCCAACGTGCTGCTGGTTGTCGAAGGCCAGCAACTGTCGCTGACCGGTACCGACCTGGAAGTCGAGCTGGTCGGTCGTGTGCAACTCGAAGAGCCGGCTGATCCGGGTTCCATCACCGTGCCTGCGCGCAAGCTGATGGACATCTGCAAAAGCCTGCCGAACGACGCGCTGATCGATATCAAGGTTGATGAGCAGAAGCTCGTGGTGAAGGCCGGCCGTAGCCGCTTCACCCTGTCGACCCTGCCGGCCAATGATTTCCCTACCGTCGAGGAAGGCCCGGGCTCGCTGACCTGCAGCCTGGAGCAAAGCAAACTGCGCCGTTTGATCGAGCGCACCAGCTTCGCCATGGCTCAGCAGGACGTGCGTTATTACCTCAACGGCATGTTGCTGGAAGTCTCCGAAGGCATCATTCGCGCCGTGGCTACCGACGGTCACCGTCTGGCCATGTGCTCGATGAAAGCCGATATCGGTCAGCCGGATCGTCACCAAGTGATCGTGCCGCGCAAGGGTATCCTTGAACTCGCGCGCTTGCTGACCGAACCGGATGGCCAGGTCAGCATCGTTCTGGGTCAGCATCACATCCGCGCAACCACTGGTGAATTCACCTTCACTTCGAAACTGGTCGACGGCAAATTCCCGGATTACGAACGTGTTCTGCCCAAGGGTGGCGACAAGTTGGTGCTCGGTGATCGTCAGGCACTGCGCGAAGCCTTCAGCCGTACCGCGATTCTGTCCAACGAAAAGTACCGCGGCATCCGTCTGCAACTGGCCAATGGTCAGCTGAAGATCCAGGCGAATAACCCGGAACAGGAAGAGGCGGAAGAAGAAGTCGGCGTTGAGTACAACGGCGGCAATCTGGAAATCGGCTTCAACGTGAGCTACTTGCTCGACGTGCTGGGCGTGATGACCACCGAGCAGGTTCGCCTGATCCTGTCCGACTCCAACAGCAGTGCGCTGGTGCAAGAGTCCGACAACGACGACTCGGCTTACGTTGTCATGCCGATGCGCCTGTAATCATGTTCAGCAGAAGCTAGATGTCCTTAAGTCGCGTCTCGGTCACCGCGGTGCGCAATCTGCACCCGGTGACCTTCTCCCCCTCTCCCCGAATCAACATTCTTTACGGCGCCAACGGCAGCGGCAAAACCAGTGTTCTGGAAGCCATACACCTGCTGGGGCTTGCCCGTTCGTTTCGCAGCAGCCGTCTGTTGCCGGTTATTCAATATGAGCAACTGGCGTGCACCGTGTTTGGTCAGGTGGAATTGGCTGCGGGCGGACACAGCGCGTTGGGGATTTCGCGGGACCGCCAAGGTGAGTTCCAGATTCGCATCGACGGCCAGAATGC
The DNA here is from genome assembly GCF_007828705.1 of Pseudomonas sp. SJZ131. Classification (NCBI taxonomy): domain Bacteria; kingdom Pseudomonadati; phylum Pseudomonadota; class Gammaproteobacteria; order Pseudomonadales; family Pseudomonadaceae; genus Pseudomonas; species Pseudomonas sp. SJZ131. Next base: position 712,692 of record NZ_VIVC01000003.1, read on the forward strand.
GCGCAGCGCTGCGCAACTGGCGGAGATCCTGCCACTGCAGTTAATCAACCCCGACAGCTTCCGGCTGTTGGAGGGTGCGCCGAAGATTCGTCGGCAGTTTCTCGACTGGGGTGTGTTCCACGTGGAACCGCGTTTCATGGCCACTTGGCAGCGGTTGCAGAAGGCCCTGCGCCAGAGAAACTCTTGGCTGCGGCATGGTACACTTGACGCCGTTTCGCAAGCGGTTTGGGACAGGGAACTGTGCCAAGCCAGCGCAGAAATTGATGAATACCGCCGCGCTTATATCAAAGCCTTGAAACCAGTCTTTGAACAGACCTTGAGCGAACTGGTTGAGCTTGAGGGTTTGACGCTCAGCTATTACCGAGGTTGGGACAAGGATCGCGAGCTGAGTGCGGTGCTCGCCGGGTCCCTGCAACGGGATCAGCAAATGGGCCACACCCAGGCCGGACCACAACGCGCTGACTTGCGTCTTAGATTGGGCGCACACAACGCCGCGGACATATTGTCCCGGGGTCAGCAGAAGTTGGTGGTCTGCGCATTGCGGATTGCCCAAGGGCACCTGGTCAGCCAGGCCCGACGCGGCCAGTGTATTTATCTGGTGGATGACTTGCCGTCCGAACTCGACGAGCACCACCGCCGCGCGCTTTGCCGCTTGCTGGAAGACTTACGCTGCCAAGTGTTCATCACTTGTGTAGATCACGAATTATTGAGGGAAGGCTGGCAGACGGAAACGCCAGTCGCTCTGTTCCACGTGGAACAGGGCCGTATCACCCAGACCCACGACCATCGGGAGTGAAGGCATTGAGCGAAGAAAATACGTACGACTCAACGAGCATTAAAGTGCTGAAAGGCCTGGATGCCGTACGCAAACGTCCCGGTATGTACATTGGTGACACCGACGATGGCAGCGGTCTGCACCACATGGTGTTCGAAGTGGTCGATAACTCGATCGACGAAGCTCTCGCCGGCCACTGCGACGACATCAGCATCATCATCCACCCGGATGAATCCATCACCGTTCGCGACAACGGTCGTGGCATCCCGGTAGACGTGCACAAAGAAGAAGGCGTCTCGGCGGCCGAGGTCATCATGACCGTGCTGCACGCCGGCGGTAAATTCGACGACAACTCCTACAAAGTTTCTGGCGGCCTGCACGGTGTAGGTGTTTCGGTTGTGAACGCCTTGTCCGAAGAGTTGATCCTGACTGTTCGCCGCAGCGGCAAGATCTGGGAACAGACTTACGTCCACGGTGTTCCGAAAGAGCCGATGAAAATCGTTGGCGAAAGCGAAACGACCGGTACCCAGATTCACTTCAAGCCATCCGACCTGACCTTCAAGAACATCCACTTCAGCTGGGACATCCTGGCCAAGCGGATTCGTGAACTGTCCTTCCTCAACTCCGGTGTCGGCATCGTCCTCAAGGATGAGCGCAGCGGCAAGGAAGAACTGTTCAAGTACGAAGGTGGTCTGCGTGCGTTCGTTGAATACCTGAACACCAACAAGACTCCGGTCAACCAGGTGTTCCACTTCAACATCCAGCGTGAAGACGGCATCGGCGTGGAAATCGCCCTGCAGTGGAACGACAGCTTCAACGAGAACCTGTTGTGCTTCACCAACAACATTCCTCAGCGCGATGGCGGTACTCACCTGGTGGGTTTCCGTTCCGCACTGACGCGTAACCTCAACACCTACATCGAAGCGGAAGGTCTGGCGAAGAAGCATAAAGTCGCCACTACCGGTGACGATGCGCGGGAAGGCCTGACCGCAATTATCTCGGTGAAAGTGCCGGATCCGAAGTTCAGCTCCCAGACTAAAGACAAGCTGGTTTCTTCCGAAGTGAAGACCGCGGTCGAACAGGAAATGGGCAAGTACTTCTCGGACTTTCTGCTGGAAAACCCGAACGAAGCCAAACTGGTCGTCGGCAAGATGATCGACGCCGCGCGCGCTCGTGAAGCGGCACGCAAGGCTCGTGAGATGACTCGTCGCAAAGGCGCGCTGGATATCGCCGGCCTGCCGGGCAAACTGGCTGACTGCCAGGAAAAGGACCCTGCCCTTTCCGAACTGTACCTGGTGGAAGGTGACTCTGCTGGCGGCTCCGCCAAGCAGGGACGCAACCGTCGCACCCAGGCGATCCTGCCGCTCAAAGGCAAGATCCTCAACGTCGAGAAAGCACGTTTCGACAAGATGATCTCTTCGCAGGAAGTGGGCACCTTGATCACCGCGCTGGGCTGTGGCATTGGCCGCGACGAGTACAACATCGACAAGCTGCGTTATCACAACATCATCATCATGACCGACGCTGACGTCGACGGTTCGCACATCCGCACCCTGCTGCTGACCTTCTTCTTCCGTCAGTTGCCGGAGCTGATCGAGCGCGGCTACATCTATATCGCCCAGCCGCCGCTGTACAAGGTCAAGAAAGGCAAGCAAGAGCAATACATCAAAGACGACGACGCCATGGAAGAGTACATGACGCAGTCGGCCCTGGAAGATGCGAGCCTGCACTTGAACGAAGACGCCCCGGGCATTTCCGGCGAAGCGCTCGAGCGTCTGGTGAATGACTTCCGTCTGGTCATGAAGACCCTCAAGCGTCTGTCGCGCCTGTACCCACAGGAACTGACCGAGCACTTCATCTACCTGCCTGCGGTCAGCATGGAGCAACTGTCTGATCACGCCGCCATGCAAGACTGGATGGCCCGTTTTGAGACTCGCCTGCGTACCGGCGAGAAGTCCGGTCTGGTTTACAAAGCCAGCCTGCGTGAAGACCGTGAACGTAACGTCTGGCTGCCGGAGGTCGAACTGATCTCCCACGGTCTGTCGAACTACATCACTTTCAACCGCGACTTCTTCGGCAGCAACGATTACAAAACCGTGGTTTCGCTCGGCGCTCAACTGAGCACCCTGCTCGACGACGGCGCGTACATCCAGCGCGGCGAACGCAAGAAGCCAGTCACCGAGTTCAAGGAAGCGCTCGAATGGCTGATGGCTGAAAGCACCAAGCGTCACACCATTCAGCGCTACAAAGGTCTGGGCGAAATGAACCCGGATCAACTCTGGGAAACCACTATGGACCCAGCTCAGCGCCGCATGCTCAAAGTGACCATCGAAGACGCCATTGGCGCGGACCAGATCTTCAACACCCTGATGGGTGATGCGGTCGAACCCCGCCGTGACTTCATCGAGAGCAATGCGTTGGCGGTTTCCAACCTGGACTTCTGATTCAGTACAGGTACAGCCAATCAGTTGATCATTTCCAAAAATGGATGATCGACGAATTCAGATAGTAAAAAGGCCAATTCATTGAATTGGCCTTTTTTTTTGTTTTGAGCCCAACTTCGATTCTTGCGATGGCATGCAGACGTGCCCCCCATGTTCCACGTGGAACCAACCGACGTGTGAAGCACCGTATAGTTGAGTCGTGTTTTATTCCTTTCGTCGGCTCCGCACCGCGCAGTCAGCAGGTAACGTCCTGATTGCCCGGATCACGTGAATATATGACGCCGCGCGCCGTCATTTTTGCTCTTTCGATATGTCGTCAGTGAAGGCACAATGCGGATCCTTTTTTGGCCGGCCTTGCCGGGGGCCTCGAAATGATCAAAACGCCGTACTACCTCATCGACAAACAAAAACTGCTGACCAACATGCAGAAGATCGCTTACGTGCGCGAACAGTCCGGGGCCAAGGCCCTGCTGGCGCTCAAGTGCTTCGCTACGTGGTCGGTGTTCGACTTGATGCAGCAATACATGGACGGCACCACCTCGTCCTCGCTGTATGAGCTCAAGCTCGGTCGCCAGAAATTCGAAGGCGAGACCCATGCCTACAGCGTGGCCTGGGCCGACGACGAAATCGAGGAGATGCTCGATAACAGCGACAAGATCATCTTCAACTCCATCAGCCAGCTGCAACGCTTTGCCGAGCGTTCAGAAGGCAAAGTCCGCGGCCTGCGGGTCAACCCGCAAGTGAGCAGCTCTGATTATTTGCTGGCCGACCCGGCGCGCCCGTTCAGCCGCCTGGGCGAATGGGACCCGGTAAAGATCGAAGGCGTTATCGATCAGATCTCCGGTTTCATGTTCCACAACAACTGCGAGAACGGTGACTTCGGCCTGTTCGACCAAATGCTCTGCACCATCGAGGAACGCTTCGGTGAACTGCTGCACAAGGTCAATTGGGTCAGTCTGGGCGGCGGTATTCACTTCACCGGTGAGGACTACGCGCTCGACGCATTCTGCGCGCGGCTCAAGGCCTTCTCGCAAAAGTACGGCGTTCAGGTTTACCTGGAACCGGGCGAAGCGGCGATCACCAACAGCGCTTCGCTGGAAGTAACGGTGCTCGATACCCTCTATAACGGCAAGCATCTGGCGGTGGTGGACAGTTCCATTGAAGCCCATCTGCTTGATCTGCTGATTTATCGCCTCAACGCCAAACTGGCGCCAAGCGAGGGTGATCACACCTACATGGTGTGCGGCAAGTCGTGCCTGGCGGGGGACATCTTTGGTGAATACCAATTTGACCGTCCGCTGGCCATCGGCGATCGACTGTCGTTCATCGACACGGCGGGTTACACCATGGTCAAGAAGAACTGGTTTAACGGCCTGAAAATGCCATCCATCGTAGTGAAACAACTCGACGGTACAGTCGAAGTGGTTCGCGAATTTGGTTTCCAAGACTACCTGTCCAGTCTTTCGTAAAACGGACAAAAAGAGAGAAATAAAGCAATTGAAAAAGAACGTTCTTATCATTGGTGCAGGAGGTGTCGCTAAGGTGGTGGCCCACAAGTGCGCGCAGCACAACGACGAACTCGGTCGTATTGCTATCGCGTCGCGCAACATCTCCAAGTGCCAGGCCATCATCGACAGCGTCAAGGCCAAGGGTAGCCTCAAGGTTCCCGCCGACATCTCTGCCTTTTCGCTCAATGCACTGGATGTTGACGCCACCAAGGCGCTGATCCGCGAAACCGAATCGCAGATCGTGATCAACGTCGGTTCCGCTTTCCTCAATATGTCGGTGCTGCGTGCGTGCATCGATACTGGCGTGGCCTATCTGGACACCGCCATCCACGAAGAGCCGGGCAAGGTCTGCGAGACCCCGCCGTGGTACGGCAACTACGAGTGGAAGCACTTGGATGAATGCAAACAGAAGAACATTACAGCCATCCTCGGCGTCGGTTTCGACCCAGGCGTGGTTAACGCGTACGCCGCGCTAGCGAAACAAAAGCATTTCGACCGCATTGATTCGATCGACATTCTCGACGTCAATGCCGGCTCCCACGGCAAGTATTTCGCGACCAATTTCGACCCGGAAATCAATTTTCGCGAATTCACCGGACAAGTCTGGAGCTGGCAGAACAGCCAGTGGACCAGCAACACCATGTTCGAAGTCAAACGCACCGACGACCTGCCGGTTGTAGGCTCGCAGAACCTGTACCTGACCGGCCACGACGAAGTGCACTCGCTGTCGAAGAATCTCGACGTGCCCAACGTGCGTTTCTGGATGAGCTTCGGCGAGCACTACATCAATGTGTTCACGGTGCTCAGGAACCTCGGTCTGCTCTCGGAGCAACCGGTCAAGACCGCCGAAGGCCTGGAAGTAGTGCCGCTGAAATTGGTCAAAGCCGTGCTGCCTGATCCGGGCTCGCTGGCGTCTGGCTACACCGGCAAGACCTGCATCGGCGATCTGGTCAAAGGCACCAAGGATGGTCAACCGCGCGAGGTGTTCATCTACAACGTCGCCGACCACGAGCAGGCCTACGCCGAAACCGACAGCCAAGGCATTTCCTATACCGCTGGCGTACCGCCCGTGGCCGCAGCGCTGCTGGTCGCGCGCGGCGAGTGGGACGTGCAACGCATGGTCAATGTCGAAGAGTTGCCGGCGGAACCGTTCCTCAACGCACTGGATGTAATGGGTCTGCCGACCCGCATCAAAGACGAGAATGGGGACCGCCCCTGGAACCGCAACGCTTAAGGCTCGCAGCATCAAGCCGAGCTTGATCGCTTGCTAAAAAAACGCCGCTCACTGAGCGGCGTTTTTGTTTGCACGAAATCTCGGGGGATAGATCGGCCCGCGCTGCATAGCCTGACCCACTACACCCCCACACTCTCCAATCGATACCCGTAGCCATAAATCGTCAACAGCTGCCAACCGCGATCAGCCGTCAGACCCAGCTTATTGCGCAGTCGGTAAATGTGCGTATCCAGCGGCCGCGAGGAGACCATTTCTTCATGGCTCCAAAACCGTCCATAGAGATATTCGCGCGACAGCGGCCGACCGAGGTTGGTGAACAGACACCGCGCCAGTCGATATTCCCGTTCGGTCATGCCGATTGGCGTACCCGCGCGGGTGACCGTTTGTTCCGCGTCGTCGAACACCAGGTCGTTAAAGTTGAGCACTTCGCCGGTGTTGGCGCGTTGTTGGCTGTGTCGGCGCAGGACGGCGGCGACCCGGGCCTTCAGTTCGTTGGGGCGGAAAGGTTTGCTGACGTAGTCGTCGGCGCCGGCATTCAGCGCCTGGACGATGTCGCTTTCGGCGTCGCGGCTGGTGAGCATGATCGCGGCGGGCGGCGCGTCCATGTGTTCGCGGGTCCAGCGCAGGAGCGCGAGGCCGCTGAGGTCGGGCAGTTGCCAGTCGAGGATCAGCAGGTCGAAAGTTTCCCGACGCAGTTGCCGCAGCAGGTCTTCGGCGCGCTCGAAACTGTGCAGCGACCAGGCTTGCTCGCCCGGCTCGGCCATTTGCCGCAGCGTCTGCTCCACCCGGCGTAATTCAGCGGGTTCATCGTCCAGTATCGCGACACGCATGTGCGGTAATTCCTTGATGGCCGGTTGGCAAATGAACGATAGCGACTCGGCGCAATGCGCGAAAGTATTCGACCCTCCGTTGGTCGTTCGTCCGCTATGATTCTGCAATTGAAATCTTCCAATCTGACCAGTGACTTATGCCGCTAATTCCCCCTCCCCTGCACTATCAGTCATTTTTATGACCAATCAACGCCGCCACGAAAGTCGCGAGCCGACTCAGGTCCAGCGCTTGTTTCGGCAATTGGTGCGTGAATGGCTATGGATCAGCCTGATTCTGCTGCCGCTGACGGCCTTGTATTCATTGAGCGCGCAGTCGGGCAAACACGAAGCCTTGGGCGCGCTGTTGTCAGTCACTCTGGTCGCTTGCGTGCTCGGCTTGCTGTTGCTGCGACCGCGTCTGGCGTTGTGGATAACCTTGGGCGGCATGGGCTGCACCTTGTTGGTCAGTGCTTTTTCGGCTGAGCAACGTTGGTGGTGGTCGCCCACCGCGAGTCTGCTCGGGATGCTCTTCGGTTACTTGATCTGGAACTGGCGGCGCCTCAGCGTGGTGCTGACCTATTTCGGCTGGGAGCTGGCGCGGCTGGATAACGAACCCAAGGTCTTTCCGGAACGTCGTCGCGCGCAGTTTCCCACAGGCGATCGCTTGCAGGGCCAAGTCATGGCGCTCGAACAAGCCATGAGCCGAACCCGCGATACCCGGCGCTTCATCGCCGATGGCCTGGAGTATCTGCCGGTGGCCACGCTGATCAGCGACCCCCAAGGCCGGATCCTGCTCGGCAACCGCAACGCGCGGGACTTGTTCGGCGGCGATCTGGTCGGTGATCAGGTGCTGGAGCGGCTGACGCAACTCGGTCATCCCGAGTTGCTCAATGGTTCGCGGCCCGCGTTGGCGAACCTGGCGACAGTCGAGTTCAGAGACATTCAGGGCCGCAGCTTGCGTCTGGAGCGCGCGGCACTATTGCCCGTTGATGGCGAAACGCCGATCGGCTGGCTGCTGAGCCTGACCGACCTGAGCGTCGAGCGCGATGCCGAAGAGCAACGCGGCGTGCTGCTGCGCTTTCTCTCCCACGACCTGCGCGCACCCCATTCGGCGATCCTCGCCCTGCTCGACGTGCACCGTCAGCAGATGGGTGGAAACACGCCGTTGTTCGAGCAGATTGAACGCCAAGTGCGTCGGGCGCTCGATCTCACGGACGGCTTCGTGCAATTGGCCAGGGCCGAGTCTGAGGCTTATCAGTTCGTGCCCAGCCTGTTTGCGATGGTGGTGCTGGATGTCTTCGATCAAGCGCTGAGCATCGCGCAGCTGAAAAGCATCGAGCTCGTCCATGATTTGCAGGACGAGGCGCAGGAAAGTCTGATCATGGCCGATCAGGGGCTGCTGACCCGCGCATTGTTCAACCTGGTGGAAAACGCGATCAAGTACAGCGCCAGCGGCACGCTGATCCGTTTGCAGGTTCGCTGCGTTGATGGCTGGTTGATTTGTGAGCTGATCGATCAGGGCAAAGGCATCGGTGCCGAAGAGCTGCCCGAGTTGTTCAGCCAATATCGACGCTTCTCGTCCGCCCAGGGCATTGATGGCATTGGCCTGGGATTGTCGATGGTCAAAGCGGTGGTCGATCGCCACGGCGGGCGCATCGAGTGTGCCAGCGAGGTTGGCAAAGGCACGCGTTTCAGTCTGTATTTCCCGCTGGTCGAGGAGTAAATCGCGGGCATAAAAAAACCGGCTATATCAGCCGGTTTTTTTACGTCCGAAAAAAACTTATGCACCTTTTCCGGCGTTTTATGAGCTTAGGAAATATGTATATAAATCATAAGCCTAAAGGCAGAAATGGCTGTTTTCGGAAGAAACGGTACACAGGTTATCCACAGAATCTCAGACAGCCACTTGATCGTTTTCAACCGGGGTTTGTGGCGCCGGTGGCAGCGAGCCCATGTCGCGCTGCATTTGTTCGTTCCAGGCCTGAACCCGGTCGTTCAGCGCAGCCACGGCGCGCGGCCCCGTGCCCTCGGCGTACATCGGTTCGCCGATGATCACGGTGATCACACCCTGCTTCTTTGCCCAACCGGTTTTCGGCCAAAACTTGCCGGCATTGTGTGCAATCGGCAGCACCGGAAGCGCCGCGTTGACCGCCAAAGCGCTGCCACCGCGCGAGAACTTGCCGACAGTGCCGTACGGTACGCGCGTGCCTTCCGGAAAGATCAGCACCCAAACGCCGTCCTTGAGCAATTCGTCGCCCTTCTTCGCCACATGCTTGAGCGCGGCTTTCGGGTTATCGCGGTCGATGGCGATCGGTCGCAGCATCGCCATGGCCCAGCCGAAAAACGGCACAAACAGCAAAGAACGCTTGAGCACTTGGCTCAGCGGTTCGAAATAGGCCGAGAGGAAAAACGTTTCCCAGGTGCTCTGGTGGTTCGACTGAATCACGCAGGGGCGCTCAGGCACATTCTCCGCGCCTTTGATTTCGTAGCTGATGCCGAGAAAAACCTTGCTCAGCCACAGTGCGCAGCGGCACCAGTAGACGTTGATAAAACGATAACGCGCCTTGAACGGCAGAAACGGCGCGATAAAAAAGCTCAGGCTGCACCAGAGCAAAGAGCTGGTGCCCAGCAACAGATAAAAGAGGAAAGTTCTGATGGCCTGCAGTATCGACATGGTGACGTTTACCGTGCGGGCTCTGCCCGTCTATATAAAGCGCAATCCCGATCAATCCTTGGTCAGGAATCTCGAAACGCTCTAATTGTGGATAAGTTCTGCGGCAATCGCCGCCAGATCGTCAAAAATCAAGGTGCCTACCGGCAGGGTCTTGCCCTGAGTCTTTTCGCCTTTTCCGGTTTTAACTAAAACTGGCTGAGAATCGACGGCTTTGGCGGCTTCCAGGTCACCGAGAGAATCGCCGACGAACCATAAGTTTGTCAGCGACACGTTGTAATGAGCGGCGATGGTTTTCAACATCCCCGGTTTTGGCTTGCGGCAATCGCAGCCATCGTCCGGCCCGTGCGGGCAATAGACGATCAGCCCGACCTCGCCGCCCTGCTCCGCCACCAGCGAACGCAAGCGCTGGTGCATGGCGTCCAGAGTGGCGATGTCGTAATAGCCGCGAGCGATGCCCGACTGGTTGGTAGCGATGGCTACCGTCCAGCCGGCCTTGCTCAACTGCGCGATGGCTTCGATCGAGCCGGGTAGCGGAATCCACTCCTGCACCGACTTGATGTAAGCGTCGGAGTCGTAATTGATCACCCCGTCCCGATCGAGAATCAGCAGTTTCAAACCGTCTTACCCCAGCAGCGAAATGTCGGCGACGCCGAGGAACAGCCCACGCAGACGCGACAGCAAGGCATAACGGTTGGCCCGCACGTTGGCGTCGTCGGCGTTGACCATTACCGCTTCGAAGAACGCGTCGACCGGCTCGCGCAAGGCTGCCAGGCGTGCCAGCGATTCGCTGTACTGACGCGCCGCCGCCATTGGCTGGACAGCCTGGTCAGCCTGCTGGATCGCCGAATACAGCGAGAACTCGTTGGCGTTGTCGAAGTACTTGGCTTCGACCACCGCCGGCACCGCGCCTTCGAACTTGCTCAGCAGGTTCGAAACGCGCTTGTTCACCGCCGCCAACGCTGCCGCTTCCGGCAATTGACGGAAGGCTTGCACCGCTTGCACACGCTGATCGAAGTCCAACGCTGAACCCGGCTTCAAAGCACGCACCGACAGATAGGTCGCGACATCGACGCCTTCGTCTTCGTAACGCGCACGCAGACGGTCGAAGATGAATTCCAGCACCGAATCGTTGAGGCCAGCCGCTTTGATCTTGCCGCCGAACGCCGACACCGCAAATGCGACCGCGTCGTTGAGGTCGAGCTCAAGCTTCTTCTCGATCAGAATGCGCAGTACGCCGAGGGCTGCACGGCGCAAGGCATACGGGTCTTTGCTGCCGGTTGGCAACATGCCGATACCGAAGATCCCGACCAGCGTGTCGAGTTTGTCAGCGATGGCCACGGCCGCACCGGTCAGCGTGGTCGGCAGTTCAGCGCCAGCGCCGCGCGGCATGTACTGCTCATTCAGCGCCAGCGCGACTTCTTCCGGCTCGCCGTCATTCAGCGCGTAGTAGTAACCGGCGACACCTTGCATCTCCGGGAACTCGCCGACCATTTCGGTCGACAGGTCGCATTTCGACAGCAGGCCGGCGCGCGAGGCCCAGGCTGCGTTGCCGCCAATGCGCTGAGCGATGAACGCGGCGAGTTTGGAAACGCGTTCGGCTTTGTCGTAGACGCTGCCGAGTTTTTCCTGGAACACCACGTTCTGCAGGCGCAGGTTGAAGTCTTCGAGTTTCTGCTTCTTGTCTTGCTTGAAGAAGAACTCGGCGTCGGTCAGGCGTGGGCGCACCACTTTCTCGTTACCGGCGATGATCTGCTGCGGGTCTTTGCTTTCGATGTTGGCCACGGTAATGAAACGTGGCAGCAACTTGCCGTCGGCATCCAGCAGGCAGAAATATTTCTGGTTGTCCTGCATGGTGGTGATCAGCGCTTCTTGCGGCACGTCGAGGAAGCGTTCCTCGAACGAGCACACCAGCGGCACCGGCCATTCAACCAGCGCGGTCACTTCGTCGAGCAAGGCTGGCGGCACGATGGCCGTACCTTCCTGCATTGTCGCCAGTTCTTCGGTGCGTTTGCTGATCAGTGCGCGACGCTCGTTGGCATCGGCCAGCACGTAAGCACCACGCAGGTCGGCCAGGTAGTTGGCCGGCGCGCTGATGCGCACGCTTTGCGGGTGATGGAAGCGGTGACCACGGGAATCGCGGCCGGACTTCTGCGCGAGGATCGTGCAATCGATGACCTGGTCACCGAGCAACATCACCAGCCATTGGGTCGGACGGACGAATTCTTCTTTGCGCGCACCCCAGCGCATGCGCTTGGGGATCGGCAGGTCGTTCAGCGAATCTTCAACGATGGTCGGCAGCAGGCTCGCGGTCGGTTTGCCGGCGATGCTCTGGCTGTAACGCAGTTTCGGACCGCTCTGATCGATTTCGCTCAGGTCGACGCCGCACTTCTTGGCGAAACCCAGGGCAGCCTGGGTCGGGTTGCCGTCGGCATCGAACGCAGCCTGACGCGGCGGGCCGTCGAGGTTGATGCTGCGATCCGGTTGCTGGGTGGCCAGCGCGGTGATCAGCACAGCCAGACGACGTGGCGCGGCGTACACGGTTTTGGCTTCGTAGCTCAGGCCAGCGGCTTGCAGGCCTTTGTCGATACCGGCGAGGAACGCGTCGGCCAGGGTGTTCAGGGCTTTAGGCGGCAGTTCTTCGGTGCCCAATTCAACCAGGAAATCCAGAGCACTCATTGTGCAGCCTCCAGCTTAGCCAACACTTCATCACGCAGATCCGGGGTCGCCATCGGGAAGCCCAACTTGGCGCGCGCCAGCAGGTAGGCTTGCGCAACGGAACGCGCCAGAGTGCGCACGCGCAGAATGTATTGCTGACGCGCAGTCACCGAGATTGCCCGGCGCGCATCCAGCAGGTTGAAGGTGTGGGACGCCTTCAAGACCATTTCGTAGCTCGGCAACGGCAGCGGCTGGTCGAGTTCGATCAGGCGCTTGGCTTCGCTTTCGTAGAAATCGAACAGCTCGAACAGCTTCTCGACGTTGGCGTGTTCGAAGTTGTAAGTCGATTGCTCGACTTCGTTCTGGTGGAACACGTCGCCGTAGGTGACTTTGCCCATCGGGCCGTCAGCCCAGACCAGGTCATAGACCGAATCCACGCCTTGCAGATACATCGCCAGACGTTCCAGACCGTAGGTGATCTCGCCGGTCACCGGGTAGCACTCGATGCCGCCCGCTTGCTGGAAGTAAGTGAATTGCGTCACTTCCATGCCGTTGAGCCAGACTTCCCAGCCCAGACCCCAGGCGCCCAGTGTCGGCGATTCCCAATTGTCTTCGACGAAGCGGATGTCGTGGACCAATGGGTCCAGGCCAACGTGCTTGAGAGAGCCCAGGTACAGTTCCTGAAAGTTGTCCGGGTTCGGTTTCAGGACGACCTGAAACTGGTAGTAGTGCTGCAGACGGTTCGGGTTTTCGCCGTAGCGGCCGTCAGTCGGGCGACGACTGGGCTGCACATAAGCGGCGTTCCAGGTTTCCGGGCCGATGGCGCGCAGAAACGTGGCTGTGTGGAAAGTGCCGGCGCCTACTTCCATATCGTAGGGCTGAAGTACCACGCAACCTTGCTCGGCCCAGTATTGCTGGAGCGCGAGGATCAAGTCTTGGAAGGTACGCACGGCTGGCGTAGGCTGGCTCACGAAATTCACCTGTTTCTTGGGCTGCGATTTAAAGAGCGGGAGTATACCCGATTCGTTGCTGCGCACGCCCCCTGGAGCCTTATGCCACGCTGCTTTTGGTGTTCCGAAGATCCGCTGTACATGGCATATCACGATCAAGAGTGGGGCACGCCGCTACGCGATGCGCAGGGATTGTTCGAGTTGCTTTTGCTCGAAGGGTTCCAGGCCGGCCTCTCATGGATCACCGTGTTGCGCAAACGCGAGCGCTACCGCGAGGTGCTGTTCGGCTTCGATGTCCAGCGCGTGGCGCAGATGAGCGATGCCGAAATCGATGAATTGATGCTCGACCCCGGGATCATCCGCAACCGCCTCAAACTCAACGCCGCCCGCCGTAATGCCCAGGCCTGGCTGGCGCTGGAGGATCCGGTTGCGTTTCTCTGGTCCTTCGTCGATGGCAAGCCTGTGATCAATCATTTCAAGGATCGCAGCGAAGTGCCGGCCGTTACGCCGACTGCCGTGGAAATGAGCAAAGGCCTGAAAAAGGCCGGTTTCACCTTCGTCGGCCCGACCATTTGCTATGCGCTGATGCAGGCCTCGGGCATGGTCATGGACCACACCCAGGATTGCGATCGCTACGCGACGCTGGCGAACGGCGGTTAGAATGGCCGCCTTCGGACACCGCACAAGATCAGGAGTGACCTGTGGATAAGTTTAAAGGCGCCTTGCTGGTAGGCGCTCTGCGGCTGTTTGCCCTGCTCCCGTGGCGAGCCGTGCAGGCAGTCGGCGCAGCCATTGGCTGGATGATGTGGAAAACCCCTAACCGTTCCCGCGACGTGGTGCGGATCAACCTGGCCAAGTGCTTCCCGGACATGGACCTGGCCGAGCGCGAACGCCTCGTCGGCCAGAGTCTGAAAGACATCGGCAAGTCCCTCACCGAAAGCGCCTGCGCGTGGATCTGGCCGGCTCAGCGTTCGATTGATCTGGTGCGCGAAGTCGAAGGCCTCGATGTGTTGAAAGAGGCCTTGGCGTCCGGCAAAGGCGTGGTTGGAATCACCAGCCACCTCGGCAACTGGGAAGTGTTGAACCACTTCTATTGCAGCCAGTGCAAACCGATCATTTTCTATCGTCCACCGAAGTTGAAAGCGGTCGACGATCTGCTGCGCAAGCAGCGCGTGCAGTTGGGCAACCGCGTCGCGGCCTCGACCAAGGAAGGCATCCTCAGTGTCATCAAGGAAGTGCGCAAGGGTGGTGCAGTGGGCATTCCCGCTGACCCGGAACCGGCCGAATCCGCCGGGATCTTCGTGCCGTTCTTCGCCACGCAAGCGCTGACCAGCAAGTTTGTGCCGAACATGCTCGCGGGCGGCAAAGCGGTCGGGGTATTCCTGCATGCGCTGCGTTTGCCTGACGGCTCTGGTTACAAAGTGATTCTCGAAGCGGCGCCGGAAGCCATGTACAGCACGGATACCGAGACCTCCTGCGCGGCGATGAGCCAAGTGGTCGAGCGTTATGTGCGGGCTTATCCGAGCCAGTACATGTGGAGCATGAAACGTTTCAAGAAACGTCCACCGGGCGAAGAACGCTGGTATTGAAGAACTTGGCACACTCTGTGGATAACCCAAACCTGTAGGAACGAGGCTTGCCCGCGAAGGCGTCCTTGAAAACGCCAAAAGCTTCGCGGGCAAGCCTCGCTCCTACACAGGTCGGGTTATCCACAATTGTTCACGCAAGGGCGCAGAAGATGTCCGAACACCGCAAGTCATTCCGCATCAAGATCAGCCACGAGAGTTTCGGCGAGTGTCTGGGACAGACCCGCAATCTCTCGACCACTGGCGTGTACGTGCAGCATCCGCGCCTGTCGGCATTGCCCACCGGCGCTGTGGTTTATGGGCAGGTGCAGGATTTACCCACAGGCGCGCCGCGAGTGCGCATGGAAGTGGTGCTGGTGGATGCCGAAGGGATTGGCCTGCGCTATCTCTGATCAGCGCGCCTGACGGTCGAGTTTTTTCAGGAAAACCGTCATTTCCTTTTCCGCTTGTTTGTCGCCGTGCGCGCGGGCGGCTTCCACGCCCTGCTCCCAGGCCTGCCGCGCGGCGGCGTGATCGGCGAGTGCCAAGTGCGCCTTGCCCAGCAACTTCCACGCCGCCGAATATTTCGCATCGAAATCGACGCAACGCTGGAAATGCTCGGCAGCCTTGGCGTTCTCTCCCAAATCCAGATAACCCTTGCCGAGGCCGAAGCGCAGCAAGGAGTTATCCACACCCTTGGCGAGCATTTTTTCCAGTGATTCGAGCATGGTTGGCACCTTCAGGTTATGTGGAAAGGTTGAGATTGCCTTCGCGGGCAAGCCTCGCTCCTACAGGTTATGAGTCGCATCATGTGTGTACGACTCGACCTGTAGGAGCGAGGCTTGCCCGCGAAGAGGCCTTCGAATCAGAAAAAGCTCAACCCCACATGGAACAGCTTCTCCACATCGCGAATATGCTTTTTGTCCACGAGGAACAGAATCACATGGTCGCCCGCCGCAATCACCGTGTCGTCGTGGGCGATGATCACGTGTTCATCGCGAATAATCGCGCCAATCGTGGTCCCCGGCGGCAAGCCGATATTGCCGATGGCTTTGCCAATCACTTTGCTCGACTTCGCATCGCCATGGGCAATCGCCTCGATGGCTTCCGCCGCGCCGCGCCGCAGTGAATGCACGCTGACGATATCGCCACGGCGCACGTGCGCCAGCAACGTACCGATGGTCGCCAGTTGCGGGCTGATGGCGATATCGATGTCGCCGCCCTGGATCAAATCGACGTAAGCCGGGTTGTTGATGATCGTCATCACCTTCTTCGCGCCCAGACGTTTAGCCAGCAGCGACGACATGATGTTGGCTTCGTCATCGTTGGTCAGCGCGAGGAACAGGTCGGCGTCGGCGATGTTCTCTTCCAGCAGCAAATCGCGGTCCGAAGCGCTGCCCTGCAGGACCACGGTGCTGTCGAGGTGGTCCGAGAGATGGCGGCAGCGCGCCGGGTTCATCTCGATGATTTTCACCTGATAACGGCTTTCGATGGCCTCGGCCAAGCGTTCGCCAATCTGCCCGCCGCCGGCAATCACGATGCGTTTGTAAGTTTCATCGAGGCGGCGCATTTCGCTCATGACCGCCCGAATATTGGCCTTGGCGGCGATGAAAAACACCTCGTCGTCGGCCTCGATCACCGTATCGCCCTGCGGCAGGATCGGCCGATCGCGGCGAAAAATCGCCGCGACGCGGGTTTCGACATTCGGCATGTGCTCGCGTAATTGCCGCAGTTGCTGACCGACCAGCGGCCCGCCGTAATAGGCTTTTACCGCGACCAATTGCGCCTTGCCTTCGGCGAAGTCGATGACCTGCAACGCGCCGGGATGCTCGATCAGGCGCTTGATGTAATTGGTCACGACTTGTTCCGGGCTGATCAGCACATCGACCGGAATTGCTTCGTTACTGAATAGACCGCCGCGCGTCAGGTACGCCGCTTCGCGCACTCGCGCGATTTTGGTCGGGGTGTGGAACAAGGTGTGGGCGACCTGGCAGGCGACCATGTTGGTTTCGTCGCTGTTGGTCACCGCGACCAGCATGTCGGCGTCGTCGGCACCGGCCTGACGCAGCACTGTCGGGAACGACGCGCGGCCCTGCACGGTGCGAATGTCAAGACGGTCGCCGAGGTCGCGCAGGCGTTCGGCATCGGTGTCGACCACCGTGATGTCGTTGGCTTCGCTGGCCAAATGTTCCGCCAGCGAACCGCCGACCTGCCCTGCGCCAAGGATGATGATTTTCATCCGGTCACTCCCTTGAAAATCCGGTTAACCGCGCGCGGCGGCAATCTTGATCAGTTTGGCGTAGTAGAACCCGTCGTGCCCGCCCTGCTGGGCCAGCAATTGGCGACCATGCGTTTGCTTGAGCCCGGCCGTGGTAGCGAGGTCCAGCTCCCGCGCGCCCGGCGTGCGGGCGAGGAAGGCCTCGATGACTTCGGTGTTTTCGGTCGGCAGCGTCGAGCACGTCGCGTAAAGCAGAATCCCGCCAACCTCCAAAGTTATCCACATGGCGTCGAGCAATTCGCCTTGCAGCACCGCGAGCGCGGCGATGTCATCGGGCTGGCGTGTCAGCTTGATGTCCGGGTGACGACGGATTACGCCAGTTGCCGAGCATGGCGCGTCCAGCAGAATTCGCTGGAACGGCTTGCCGTCCCACCAAGCGGCGGTGTCGCGGCCATCGGCGGCGATCAATTCGGCGCTCAGGCCCAGGCGCGCGAGGTTTTCGCGCACGCGCACCAGGCGTTTCGCTTCCAGGTCCACCGCCACCACGCCGGCCAGTGCGGGCTCGGCTTCGAGTATGTGGCACGTCTTGCCGCCGGGCGCGCAGCAGGCGTCGAGCACGCGTTGGCCCGGCGCGAGGTCGAGCAAATCAGCGGCCAGTTGCGCGGCTTCGTCCTGCACGCTGATCCAGCCTTCAGCGAAGCCCGGCAGGCTGCGCACGTCGGCGGCGACGTCGAGAATGATGCCGTCGCGGCTGTAGACGCACGGGTTGGCGGCGATGCCGGCATCGCTGAGCAACGCGAGGTACGCGTCACGGCTCTGATGGCGACGGTTGACCCGCAGAATCATCGGCGGATGCGCGTTGTTTGCGGCGCAAATGGCTTCCCACTGCTCTGACCAGAACGCTTTCAGGGATTTTTGCAGCCAGCGCGGATGCGCGGTGCGCACCACCGGATCGTGTTCCAGCTCGGCCAGCAGCGCTTCGCTTTCGCGTTGCGCGCGACGCAGCACGGCGTTGAGCAAGGCCTTGGCCCAAGGCTTTTTCAGCTTGTCGGCGCAACCCACGGTTTCGCCAATCGCGGCGTGCGCCGGGACGCGGGTGTAAAGCAACTGATAGAGCCCGACCAGCAACAACGCCTCGACATCGGCGTCCGCTGCTTTGAACGGTTTCTGCAGCAACTTGGTCGCCAGCGCCGAGAGACGTGGCTGCCAGCGCGCGGTGCCGAATGCCAAGTCTTGAGTAAAGCCGCGATCGCGGTCTTCAACCTTGTCCATCTGCGTCGGCAACGAGCTGTTGAGTGAGGCTTTGCCGTTGAGCACAGCGGCGAGTGCCTTGGCGGCGGCCAGACGCGGATTCATTGCGCGTCCACCGCTTGGCCGAGCACGGTGCCGACAGCGAATTTCTCGCGGCGGCTGTTGAACAAGTCGCTGAAGTTCAGTGGCTTGCCGCCGGGCAATTGCAGACGGGTGAGACACAGCGCCTGTTCACCGCACGCGACGATCAAACCGTCCTTGCTGGCGCTGAGGATTTCCCCCGGATTGCCCTGCCCTTCGGCGAGTTTCGCGGCCAGCACTTTCAGTGCTTCGCCGTTCAATGTGCTGTGGGTGATCGGCCATGGATTGAAGGCGCGGACCAGACGTTCCAGCTCAACCGCCGGACGGCTCCAGTCGATGCGCGCTTCATCCTTGTTCAATTTGTGTGCATAGGTCGCGAGGCTGTCGTCCTGCACTTCGCCTTCCAGCGTTCCGACAGCGAGGCCGGCAATCGCTTGCAGCACCGCTGGCGGACCGATTTCGGCCAAGCGGTCGTGCAGGCTGCCGCCGGTGTCTTCGCCGGTGATCGGCGTGCTGACTTTGAGCAGCATCGGCCCGGTGTCGAGGCCCAGTTCCATGCGCATCACGGTCACGCCGCTTTCGCTGTCGCCCGCTTCGACGGCGCGCTGGATCGGCGCCGCACCGCGCCAGCGTGGCAGCAAGGATGCGTGGCTGTTGATGCAACCGAGGCGCGGAATGTCCAACACCACTTGCGGCAGGATCAAGCCATACGCGACCACCACCAGCAAATCCGGCTTCAGCGCGGCCAGTTCAGCCTGGGCGTCGGCGTTGCGCAGGGTCGGCGGCTGCAACACCGGGATGTTGTTTTCCAGAGCCAGTTGCTTGACCGGGCTCGGCATCAGTTTTTGCCCACGGCCCGCCGGACGGTCCGGTTGGGTGTAGACCGCGACGATCTCGTAAGGGCTGGCGAGCAGGGCCTTGAGGTGTTCGGCGGCGAATTCCGGGGTGCCGGCAAAGACGATGCGCAGTGGCTCAGTCATGGAAGCTCTCGATTACAAAGCAGTCTGAAAAGAAAAAGGCTTGCCGCAGCAAGCCTTTGAAAGGAGGGCATCAAGCGTTCTGGCGATGGAGCTTTTCCAGTTTTTTCTTGATTCGGTCGCGCTTGAGGTTGGACAGGTAATCGACGAACAACTTGCCGTTAAGGTGGTCGCATTCGTGCTGGATGCACACCGCGAGCAGGCCTTCGGCGATCAGTTCATACGGCTTGCCGTCGCGGTCCAGGGCCTTGATTTTGACCTTCTGCGGGCGATCGACGTTTTCGTAGAAGCCTGGCACCGAGAGGCAGCCTTCCTGGTATTGCTCCATCTCGTCGGTCAGGGTTTCGAACTCGGGGTTGATGAACACCCGAGGCTCGCTACGGTCTTCGGAAAGGTCCATCACGACGATACGTTTGTGCACGTTGACCTGGGTCGCGGCGAGGCCGATGCCTGGCGCTTCATACATTGTTTCAAACATGTCATCGACCAACTGACGCACTTCGTCGTCCACTACGGCCACCGGTTTGGCGATAGTGCGCAGGCGCGAGTCGGGAAATTCGAGGATGTCTAAAATGGCCATAAGCTTAATTGCTGCACATGTGAGGTAAAGTCGGGTCGATGGCCTGGCGGGTCCGAGGATGCAGGCTACCGTTGTAAAACGTAGCTCCTTTCTCTGTGAAGAGCGAGGAGCGAGCCACGGGGGCTCTGGCGTTTTACGCGAACGCACATAATAAAGGGATTCACCGCATGAGGAAATCACTACTCGCCTTGCTCCTTCTGGCCTCGGCTGGTTTGGCGCACGGGCAAGTGCAACTCAGGGAAGGTTTTCCGCAGCAATACACAGTGGTACAGGGCGACACACTTTGGGACATCTCCGGCAAATTCCTTCGTGAACCGTGGAAATGGCCCGAACTCTGGCAGGTCAATCCTCAGATCCAGAACCCCAATCTGATCTATCCCGGCGACTTGCTGACCCTGACTTATGTCGACGGTCAGCCGCGCCTGATGCTCAATCGCGGCGCGTCGCGCGGCACCATCAAGCTCTCGCCGCGTGTGCGCAGCAGCCCGGTGGCCGATGCGATCCCGAGCATTCCACTGCAATCGATCAACAGTTTTCTGCTGAGCAACCGCATCGTCGACAAGGTCGAGGACTTCGACACCGCGCCTTACATCGTCGCCGGCGACGCCGAACGCGTGCTCAGCGGCACCGGCGACCGGATTTTCGCGCGCGGGCATTTCGACCCGAACCAGCCGGTTTACGGGATCTTCCGCCAGGGCAAGGTCTACACCGATCCGCAGACCAAGGAATTTCTCGGGATCAACGCCGACGACATTGGCGGCGGCGAAATTGTCGCGACCGAAGGTGATGTCGCGACGCTGGCGCTGCAACGCACCACCCAGGAAGTGCGCCTCGGCGACCGTTTGTTCAGCGGCGAAGAACGCGCGATCAATTCAACGTTCATGCCCAGCGCGCCGAAATCGCCGGTCGACGGCTTGATCATCGATGTGCCGCGCGGCGTCACGCAGATTGGCGCGATGGACGTGGTCACGCTGAACAAGGGCCAACGCGACGGTTTGGCCGAAGGCAATGTGCTGGTGGTGATGAAAACCGGCGAAACCGTGCGTGATCGCGTGACCGGTCAGCCGCTGAAAATTACCGACGAACGTGCAGGTCTGCTGATGGTTTTCCGCACTTACGACAAGCTCAGTTATGGCTTGGTACTGACCGCTTCGCGCTCGCTGGCGGTGATGGACAAGGTGCGAAATCCTTAGCTGGCTTCACAAGTTACCAACAGAGTTATCCACAGCTTGTTCCTGTTTCGACGGGACTTATAACGATCAAGGATGATCCATGACTATCGCGGTTGCTGCACCGGTTTCGCCTGCGGAACTGGAAGCTCGTTTACGCCTGCACCGCTTGCCCGATCTGGGCCCGGTGCGTTTCAAGAAATTGCTCGAAGCCTTCGGCTCGGCCTCCAAAGCCATCAGCGCGCCGGCCAGTGCCTGGCGTTCGCTGGGCTTGCCGGCAAGCTGCGCCGAGGCGCGGCGCACGGAGGATATTCGCGACGGCGCCTGTCACGCATTGGCCTGGCTAGAGCGTCCGGGCCAGCATTTGCTGATGTGGGACCAACCGGACTACCCGGCGCTGCTCGCGGAAATCAGCGATGCGCCGCCGCTGCTGTTTGTCGCTGGCGACCCCGGCATCCTCGATAAACCGCAACTGGCGATGGTCGGCAGCCGCCGTGCATCGAGACCGGGAATGGACACGGCGGCGGCGTTTTCACGAAGTCTGGCCGGCGCCGGTTTTGTCATCACCAGCGGCTTGGCGCTCGGCATCGACGCCGCCGCGCACCAGGGCGCTTTGGACGTTGGCGGGCAAACGGTAGGGGTGCTTGGCACGGGTCTTGAAAAGTTTTATCCACAGCGCAATCGCCGCCTCGCCGACGCGATGATTGCCAGCGGTAGCGCGGTGCTTTCCGAATTCCCTTTGGACGCCGGGCCGACTGCGAGCAACTTCCCCCGGCGCAACCGGATCATCAGCGGTTTGTCGCTCGGCGTGCTGGTGGTCGAGGCCAGCGTCGCCAGTGGTTCGCTGATTACCGCGCGGCTGGCGGCGGAACAGGGGCGCGAGGTTTATGCGATTCCTGGCTCGATTCATCACCCCGGCGCCAAGGGTTGCCATCAACTGATCCGCGACGGCGCGATGTTGGTGGAAACCATCGAGCACATCCTCGAAGCCTTGCGTGGCTGGCAGCAATTGCCGCTGGCGATCAACGCTGCGCCGGCGACCCACCCGCTGCTCATGCTGCTGCACGCGGCGCCGCACACCAGTGAAGCGCTGGCGCACAGCAGCGGTTGGGCGCTGCCGAAAGTGCTGGTGGCGCTGACCGAGCTGGAAATGGCTGGCCGTGCGGTGTGCGAAAGCGGTCGCTGGTTTGCGCGGGTGAGCTAGGTTTTATAAGGAGAATCGGTAAACTGCGCAGAGCCTTATTCCGGAGAGTTTTTCATGGTCAACAGTTGGCGTGTGCAGCAAGCCGCGCAAGCAATTCGCGCAGGAGCGGTAATCGCCTACCCGACCGAAGCCGTCTGGGGTCTGGGTTGCGACCCGTGGGATGAAGAAGCGGTGGCGCGTTTGTTGATGATCAAGGGGCGGGCGGTGGATAAGGGCCTGATTCTGGTGGCCGACAACATTCGCCAGTTCGACTTCCTCTTCGAAGACTTTCCCGAGCTGTGGATGGACCGCATGGCCAGCACTTGGCCGGGGCCGAACACGTGGCTGGTGCCGCACCAGAATCAGTTGCCGCAGTGGATCACCGGGGTGCACGAAACCGTGGCGCTGCGCGTCAGCGATCATCCGCTGGTGCGCGATTTGTGCGCATTGGTCGGGCCGCTGGTGTCGACATCCGCCAACCCGCAGGGCCGCCCGGCCGCGCGCACGCGGATTCGCGTCGAGCAGTATTTCCGTGGGCAGATTGATGGGGTGTTGGGCGGCAATCTCGGTGGGCGCAAGAACCCGAGCGTGATCCGCGATCTGGCGACCGGGAATGTGGTACGCCCGGGCTGAGAGCGCATTGGGCCCATCGCGAGCAAGCTCGCTCCCACAGGAGATTTGTGATCAACACATAATCCATGTGGGAGCGAGCTTGCTCGCGATGGCGTCCGTCAAGGCAACAAAACCGTCGAACCCGTCGTGCGCCGCGCCGACAATTCGCTCTGCGCCTTCGCCGCATCGGCCAGCGCATACTTCTGGCTGATGTCGACTTTCAGCTTGCCGCTGCTGATCATCTCGAACAGCTCATCGGCCATGCGCTGCAGGTTTTCGGCGTTGTTCGCATAAGTCGCCAAGGTCGGCCGGGTCACGTACAGCGAACCCTTCGCCGCGAGAATTCCCAGATTGACCCCGTCCACCGCGCCCGACGCATTACCAAAACTCACCACCAGACCGCGCTGCTGCACGCTGTCCAGCGACGTCAGCCAAGTGTCCTTGCCGACGCCGTCGTAGACCACCGGGACTTTTTTCCCGTCGGTCAATTCCAGCACCCGTTGTGCGACGTTTTCGTGGCTGTAATCAATCGTTTCCCACGCGCCGTTGGCCTTGGCCAGCGCGGCTTTCTCGGCTGAACTGACCGTGCCGATCAGCTTCACGCCCAACGCCTTGGCCCACTGGCACGCGAGGGAGCCGACGCCGCCCGCCGCCGCGTGGAACAAAATGGTTTCGCCGCCCTTGAGTTCATAGGTCTGGCGCAACAGGTACTGCACGGTGAGGCCCTTGAGCATCACCCCGGCGGCTTGTTCGAAGCTGATGGCGTCCGGTAACGCCACCAGGTTGGCTTCCGGCAACACGTGGATTTCACTGTAGGCGCCCAACGGACCGCTGCCGTAAGCGACGCGATCGCCGACCTTGAAGCGGGTCACTTCGCTGCCCACCGCTTCGACAATCCCCGCGCCTTCGGAGCCCAGGCCCGACGGCAAGGCTGGCAGCGGATAGAGGCCGCTGCGGTAATAAGTGTCGATGAAGTTAAGACCGATGGCCTTGTTGGCGACGCGCACTTGCTGCGGGCCGGGCTCGGCGGGTTGGTAATCGACATACTCGAGCACTTCGGGGCCGCCATGGGCGCGGATCTGGATACGCTTAGCCATTTGCCTTCTCCATTC
This sequence comes from Pseudomonas sp. SJZ131, assembly GCF_007828705.1. Taxonomy (NCBI): domain Bacteria; kingdom Pseudomonadati; phylum Pseudomonadota; class Gammaproteobacteria; order Pseudomonadales; family Pseudomonadaceae; genus Pseudomonas; species Pseudomonas sp. SJZ131. The sequence goes on from NZ_VIVC01000003.1 coordinate 736,489, forward strand.
GTCGTCGTTGTGAAGCTGCCTATCGGACTCCTTAGCTTGATCTTCGTCAACTGCGGCGTGCCCGCGTGCAATGTTATGCTACGCGCCCATTTGCGCCGGCCCCCGCTCCGATGGAGCGCCGCGTAGTTTTGCCCGATTCAAGGTGATGACATGACGACCCGCACCGACGCCGTAAAAGCCTACCTGCTGGACCTGCAAGATCGCATTTGCGCCGCTCTGGAAACCGAGGACGGCGGCACGCGTTTCGTCGAAGACGCCTGGGCCCGCCCCGCCGGCGGTGGCGGTCGGACGCGCGTGATCGAAAACGGCACGGTGATCGAAAAGGGCGGCGTCAACTTTTCCCACGTCTTTGGCAGCGGTCTCCCACCGTCCGCCAGCGCCCATCGGCCGGAACTGGCCGGGCGCGGCTTCGAAGCCCTCGGCGTGTCGCTGGTGATTCACCCGCACAACCCGCATGTGCCGACGTCCCACGCCAACGTGCGCTTTTTCATCGCCGAAAAAGAAGGTGAAGAGGCCGTGTGGTGGTTCGGCGGCGGCTTCGACCTGACGCCGTATTACGGCAATGAAGAAGACTGCATCCACTGGCACCGCATCGCCGAACAGGCCTGCGCGCCTTTTGGTGCCGACGTCTACCCGCGCTACAAAGCCTGGTGCGACAGTTATTTCCACATCAAGCATCGCCACGAACCGCGCGGCATCGGCGGGCTGTTTTTCGACGATTTGAACGAGTGGGATTTCGACACCAGTTTCGCGTTCATGCGCGCCATCGGCGATGCGTTCATCGACGCTTATCTGCCGATCGTGCAGCGGCGCAAGCATGCTGCGTTCACCGCGCAGCAGCGTGAATTCCAGGAATTTCGCCGTGGCCGTTACGTCGAATTCAACCTGGTTTACGACCGGGGCACGCTGTTCGGTTTGCAATCGGGCGGGCGCACCGAGTCGATCCTCATGTCGCTGCCGCCGCAAGTGCGCTGGGGCTACGACTGGAAAGCCGAGCCGGGCAGCGAAGAAGCGCGGCTGACCGAGTACTTCCTGCAAGATCGCGATTGGCTGGCTGAGGCCTGAACGAGGAAATCTGATGGATCGTTATGTTGTTTTCGGTAACCCGATTGGCCACAGCAAATCGCCGATGATCCATCGTCTGTTCGCCGAGCAGACCGGCGAACAATTGGACTACAGCACCTCACTGGCGCCGCTCGACGACTTTTCCGACTTCGCCAAGGCATTTTTCGTCGAAGGTCGCGGCGCCAACGTCACCGTGCCGTTCAAGGAAGACGCTTTTCGTTTGGCCGACAGCCTGACTGCCCGTGCGCAACGGGCCGGCGCGGTGAACACGTTGAGCAAACTCGCAGACGGCACGCTGCTCGGCGATAACACCGACGGCGCCGGGCTGGTGCGTGATCTGACGGTGAACGCCGGGTTCAGCCTCACCGGCAAACGCATTCTCGTGCTCGGTGCCGGCGGCGCGGTGCGCGGGGCGTTGGAACCGTTGCTGGCGGAACAACCGGCGTCGCTGATCATCGCCAATCGCACGGTGGAAAAAGCCGAATTGCTCGCGCAATTGTTTGCCGATCTGGGGCCGGTTTCTGCAAGTGGGTTTGACTGGTTGCAGGAGCCGGTGGACCTGATTATCAACGCGACGTCGGCCAGCCTGTCAGGCGATGTACCGCCGATTGCCGGAAGTCTGGTCGAGCCGGGTCGGACGGTGTGCTACGACATGATGTACGGCAAAGAGCCGACGTCGTTCTGCTGCTGGGCCCGGGAACAAGGCGCGGCAGTGGCGATGGACGGTTTGGGCATGCTCGCCGAACAAGCGGCGGAAGCGTTCTTCCTGTGGCGCGGCGTACGCCCCGACACCGCGCCGGTGCTGGCCGAATTGCGCCGACAGCTGGCCGCATAACCCTGCCCTTGTAGGAGCGAGGCTTGCCCGCGAAGAGGCCGTGTCATTCGATAGAGATGTCGGCTGAAATATCGCCTTCGCGGGCAAGCCTCGCTCCTACAAGGAGTGGTGGTAATTCAATCTTCGAATCGGATCGGGCATTTCTCCGCGCCTTCCAACTTGCGCAGTTCCTCCACCACCGGCGGTCGCGCCCCGCGCAGGGTCAGGCTGCGATTCTGTTTGAGCAGCCGCCGCGCTTCCTGGTGCAGCATCTCCACACCCGAATAGTCGATGAAGTTGATCTGCTGCGCCTCGATCACTACGCGCGCGCCGTGCATCCGCTGCAAACGCACTTGCAGGTAATGGCTGGCGCCAAAAAATATCGAACCGCCGACACGCAAAATGTCTTCATCGCCATCGCGCCAATGTTGCACGCGCGGCTGCGAGGTGCGTTTGAGATAGAAAAACAGCGACGCCAGCACCCCGGCGTAAATCGCCGTTTGCAATTCCAGCAGCAACGTCGCGACACAAGTCAGCGCCATCACCACAAATTCGGCGCGGCTGACCCGCAGCAAGGCGCGGATGCCGCGATGGTCGACCAATCCCCAGGCGATCAACAGAATGCTCCCGGCCATCGCCGGAATCGGAATGTGCGCGATCAAACCCGCGCCGAAAATCGCAAACAACGCCACCCACAGCGCCGAAAACACCCCGGCCAGCGGCGAGCAGGCGCCTGCCTCGTAGCTCAGACCCGAACGCGTGAACGAACCGGCGGACAGCGAACCGGAAAAGAACGCCCCGACAATGTTTGATAAACCCTGGGCGCGGACTTCCTGATTGGCGTCGAGCAATTGCTGCGAACGCGCCGACAGCGAGCGGGCAATCGACAGGCTCGTCACCAAACCGAGCATGCCCACCGCGACCGCGCTCGGCAGCAGACGCAGGATCAATTCCAGGTCCAGCGGCACCGCGCTGAAGGGCGGCAAACGCCCGACAAATGCGCTGACCAGATGCACGTGGCCAAACATCGACGGCCACAGCCACACCAGCAAACCGCTGAGCACTAGCGTCATCAGCAATGTCGGCCAGCGCGGCAGGAGCATTTTCAGCACGATGCCGACGACAACCGTGGCGATCCCCAACACCAACGAGGGTTTATCCACAGCCCCGAGGTGGGTGATCAGGGTCATCAGGCTGTTGAGCGCCGTGGCTTCGTTCGGCAGGTCGAGACCGAGCAGATTCGGCATCTGCCCGATGGCAATCACCACGGCGGCGCCGAGGGTGAAACCGAGCACCACCGAATGCGATACGAAATTCACCAGCGCGCCGAAACGCAGCAAACCCAGCAACCACTGGAAAATACCGGCCAGCAGTGTCAGCAAAAGGATCAGCGTGATGTAGTCCTGCGACGCGGGCACGGCCAGAGGACTGACGCTGGCGTAGAGGACGATGGAGATCGCCGCTGTAGGACCGCAGATCAGGTGCCACGACGAGCCCCACAAACAAGCGATCAATACCGGAATGATCGCCGCGTACAAACCGTATTCCGGTGGCAACCCGGCGATCAGGGCGTAGGCGATGGATTGTGGCAACGCGAGAATCGCGCCACTGAGGCCGACGATTGCGTCGCGGCCAACGCTGGCGCGTGTCTGGCGCGGCAGCCAGCTGAGAAAAGGAAAGAGTGAATGGCGGCTGGGGAATGCCATGGGTCCTCTCGGGTGGGAGTTTGCGCAAAGGGTAGCAGGGTGAGAGGGGTGTCAGTTGGACCGCCCCCTCACCCTAACCCTCTCCCCAGAGGGGCGAGGGGACTGACCGTGTTGTTCTCTGGAGCTACATCGACCTGAAAGCCTGAGTCGAACTCAGGATTCGAAAGGCGCAGCCGTATAGATCTGAATGTCCGAGCCGAACTCAGGATTTGAAAAGCATGAGAATCGGCTCCCTTTCCCCTCTTTCCAGAGGGACGAGGAGACTGACCGTGTTGTTCTCTGGAGCTACATCGACCTGAAAGCCTGAGTCGAACTCAGGATTCGAAAGGCGCAGCCGTATAGATCTGAATGTCCGAGT